>NZ_JBVJJE010000037.1:0-1010 GCF_055585925.1 Streptomyces sp. NPDC052064 | reverse complement strand
GCTACGAACGCAAAGCCGAGCACTTCCTCGCCTTCACCAGCATCGCCTGCACCCTCATCTGCTACCGCCGACTCACCAAATGAGATGGTGTCTTATCACCGCGCAGTTCGCTGGCAGCACGGTCGGCTTCAACCGCGTGAAGTTCACCAGCGGCAGGGTCGCCTTTATCGCCGCCGCGTTCGCCAGCGGCACGGTCCGCTTCAACGGAGCGGGGTTCACTAGCGACGTGGTCGACTTCCACGCGGCGTTCGACGGTGGCGCGGTCGACTTCTCAGGTTCTTCAGGTGTGGCCCCGGATGGCCTGCCGCCTAGCGGGTCGCCTCTGCCCGCGGGGCTGAGCCTGCCTCCCGCCTGGTAGCTGACCCGCATGGTGCGTCACTGATATCGGCATAACGCCATCCGTCTGGCCTTCAGTCAGCGGTTATAACGTGGATCCTTGTTGCAGTGCCCGCCGTAGCGCCAAACCCAGCTGAGTTTGGCACAGGCCACATTGCCGTACCGAAGATGGAAGCAGTGGGTGCAAAGCCAGACTCCACCGTCGACCAGACTCAGTAAGCCCTTGTCACCCTTAATGCCAGGGATGAAGACGCCAGCCAGCCGGCCCTGTATCTCCTCCTGGGCGTCTTCCACCATACCCAGAGCGCCGAGAACAGGACTCTTGATTGCGGCTAGCTCTGCGCGGCTTGACTCTGTGTGGTCAGTAACGGCATCGCAAATATGACACAGCAACTCACGTCGAGACGCCATCGGCTGATCCCCCTCGCTCTGCCAGGGAGGTTCCCGCACAAGAAGATCGCTACACGGTGCGGGCGCGCCCCTCGTACTGCGGAAACGTTCCCGACGTGGTCGGGCGCGGCCATCGGTCTCGCGAGGCGGCAGTCGGCATATCAGCAGGTCGCGCCACACCAGCGCTTTAGAGGTCGTTTCACTTGATGAGTCGGCGGTAGCTGATGAGGGCTGCGGCTATGCCGACGAAGGCGAGGAAGTGTTCGGCCTTGCGTTCGTATCGG
>NZ_JBVJJE010000036.1:0-1199 GCF_055585925.1 Streptomyces sp. NPDC052064 | reverse complement strand
GACGAAGGCTCTTGAGGGGATCCGTGTGCTGGATATGACGCATGTGCAGTCGGGTCCGTCGGCGACGCAGTTGCTGGCGTGGCTGGGGGCGGATGTGGTGAAGGTGGAGGCTCCGGGCGGGGACATCACGCGCGGGCAGTTGCGGGATGTGCCGGATGTGGACTCGCTGTACTTCACGATGCTCAACTGCAACAAGCGCAGTGTCACGCTGAACACCAAGACCGAGCGGGGCAAGGAGATCCTGACCGCGTTGATCGAGCGGTCGGATGTGCTGGTGGAGAACTTCGCGCCGGGTGCGGTGGACCGGATGGGTTTCACCTGGGAGCGGATCAGGCAGATCAACCCGCGGATCGTGTACGCCTCCATCAAGGGTTTCGGTGAAGGCCCGTACACCGGCTTCAAGGCCTACGAGGTGGTGGCGCAGGCGATGGGCGGGTCGATGGCGACCACCGGGTTCCAGGACGGGCCGCCGATGGCGACCGGCGCGCAGATCGGCGACTCCGGCACCGGCGTCCACGCCGTCGCCGGGATCCTCGCCGCCCTCTTCCAGCGGGAGCGCACCGGGCGCGGCCAGCGAGTGAACGTGGCCATGCAGCACGCGGTGCTCAACCTGTGCCGGGTCAAGCTGCGCGACCAGCAGCGCCTGGCCCACGGCCCGCTGGCGGAATACCCCAACGACGACTTCACCGACGAGGTCCCGCGTTCGGGCAACGCCTCCGGCGGCGGCCAGCCCGGCTGGGCGGTCAGGTGCGCGCCGGGCGGGCCCAACGACTACGTCTACGTCATCGTCCAGCCCGTCGGCTGGCCCCCGCTCACCGCCCTCATCGGCCGGCCCGAACTCGCCGCGGACCCCGAGTGGGCCACCCCAGAAGCCCGGCTGCCCAAACTCGCCAAGATGTTCCAGCTGATCGAGGAATGGACCTCAACCCTGCCCAAATGGGAGGTCCTCGAACGACTCAACAGCCACAACATCCCCTGCGGACCCATCCTCTCCACCCGCGAGATCATCGAAGACGCCTCACTGGCCGCCAACGACATGATCGTCGAGGTCGACCACCCCGAACGCGGCACCTTCACCACCGTGGGCAACCCGCTGAAACTCTCCGACTCCCCCGTGCACATCACCACCCCACCCCTCCTCGGCCAGCACACCGAAGAAATCCTCATCGGCGAACTCGGCCTCGACCACGAAGAGCTGC
>NZ_JBVJJE010000035.1:0-1781 GCF_055585925.1 Streptomyces sp. NPDC052064 | reverse complement strand
CCGACATCCACACCACTCCCGCCGGACCGCGGAACCACATAAGCCACCAGCCGCCTGGCGGAGCCAGGACCGGCCGCGGCCGTCACCACGGCCTGTCCGACGGCGGGGTGCCGGCCGAGCGCCGTCTCCACCTCGCCCAGCTCCACGCGGTGGCCGCGGACCTTGATCTGGGTATCGGCGCGGCCGGCGAAGACCAGCTGGCCGTCACCGGTCCAGCGCACCAGGTCGCCCGAGCGGTACATACGGCTGCCAGGCTCGCCGAACGGGTCGGCCAGGAATCGGACCGCGGTCTCGGCGGGCCGGTTCACGTAGCCGTGAGCGACTCCCGCGCCGCCGATGTACAGCTCGCCGACGGTGCCGGGCGCCACCGGGCGCAGCCAGCCGTCGAGGACGTAGGTGCGCACCCCGGCATAGGGCCGGCCGATGGGCGGGTCGCCGGCCCGATCGGGCGACAATGCGCCGCTGAAGGTCGCGCCGATGGTGGCCTCGGTGGGGCCGTAGCCGTTGATCATGCGCCGGCCGTGGGCCCAGCGGGCGACGAGGTCGGCCTGGACGGGCTCGGCGCCGACCAGAAGGGTGCGCAGGTGCGGCAGTTCCCGTCGCGGCAGGGTGGCCAGCATGGCGGGCAGGATGAGGGCGTGGTTGACCTCGTGGCGCTCCAGGAGGTCGGTCAGTTCCTCGGCGGACAGGGTGCCGGGGGGCGACAGGACGACGGTGCCGCCCAGGCCGAGCGCCATCAGCACCTCCAGGACGGAGGCGTCGAAGCTGGGGGAGGCGAACTGCAGGACCCGGTCGCCCGGCCGGACGCCGAAGTTGTCGGAGGGGACCGTGAGCAGCCCGCTCAGTCCCGTGTGCGGCACCACGACCCCCTTGGGCAGTCCGGTGGAGCCTGAGGTGTAGATGACGTAGGCGGGCCGGCTCGGGTCGTCGGGCACGCCGGGCAGGGTCGTGGGCAGGGCCTCCAGGACAGTGCCAAGGCTGTCCAGGGACACCGTCCGGACCGACTCGCCCGCCGGGAGCCCGGCCTGGAAGCGCGTCTCGGTCACGATCGCCGTCACGCCGGAGTCGGAGATCATGTGCTCCAGGCGGTCGGCGGGGTAGTGGGGGTCGAGCGGCACGTACACGGCGCCCGAGTGCACGGCCGCCAGCATCGCGGTCAGCCACGGGATGCCCCGCTCCAGGGCGACGCCCACCCGGTCGCCCGGACGGACCCCGGTGGCGATCAGGTGGTGGGCCAGGCGGGCTGCGGCGCCGTGCAGTTCGGCGTATGTGACGGAGTCGTCGCAGGCGACCGCGGCGGGCAGGTCCGGGGTGCGGGTCAGCTGGGCCCGGAGGATGCTGCCGAGGGTCTCGTGCCGCGGAGCCGTGTCCGCGGGGGCGCCGCGGCCCCAGTCGTCGAGGAGGCTCCGGCGGCGGTCGGTGTCGACCAGGGGCAGCTTGCCGAGGGTGTGCTCGGGGCCGGCCTGGGCGACGGCGGTGGCGTGCAGCAGCAGGTCGTCGCGCAGCGCCCGCACCGTGTCCTCGTCGAAGGCCTCCGGATCGTAGGCGAGGATGAGGTCGATCCGGTCGCCGTCGTAGGCCACCAGGTTGAGCGCGTAGTTGGTGGCCTCCACGGCGCTGATGTCGCTGACGGCCAGGCCCCGCTCGGCTGCCGCCTCCGTGTCGAGGGGGTAGTTCTCGAAGACAACGAGGCTGTCGAACAGGCGTTGGTCGGCGTCGAGTTCGCTCAGGGCCTGGATGCGGGTCAGCGGCAGGTAGTCGTAGCGGCGGGCCTGGAGCTG
>NZ_JBVJJE010000034.1:0-2317 GCF_055585925.1 Streptomyces sp. NPDC052064 | reverse complement strand
CAAGCGCCGAACACGGCGAATGACCGAGCGGATCAGCTCGCGCTGTCCGCGGCATGGGCGGACGGGTTGTCCTTGCGAAAACCATTGGTGCCCGGCTTGCTCCTCTGATGGGCTGACGTCCCGCCGTGAGTCTGCTGTGTGACGGAGGTAGTGGCTGTGACGGAATATGACGTGCTTGCCGAGGTGTACGAATGGCTCATCTCGGATGCAAAGTTGCCTCCCGCCGAGTTCGCTGCGTCGTTCGATGACGTCCTCAGTCTCCTGCCGTCGAACGCTCACGTCCTCGACTGTTCGTGCGGAACCGGACAGTTGGCGGTTGGCCTCGCCGGTCGTGGCATGCAGGTTGTCGCAACTGACGCCAGCGAAGCGATGGTTCGCCGGACTGCAGAGCTGTCTGAGGAGTTCGGGGCCTCCGTCCGGGCCGTGCGGGCGAACTGGGAAGAGTTGCCCGATCATTTCGAGGACGACACGTTCGACATGGTGTTCTGCGTCGGCAACTCGCTTCACCATGCCGCGGGCGCGACAGGCAGGGGTGCTGCTCTGGAGTCGATGTCACGGCTTCTGCGCCCTGGCGGGCGCTTGGTACTCACATCCCGCACCTGGGAACTCGTGAGGGCCAGAGGTTCCCGGCTGGACATCAGGGACCGACTCGTCCGACGAAACGGTCGCGATGCCGTCGTGGTCTACCGCTGGGAGATTGCGCCGCATTGGGAGGATGAGCACCACATCGAGATTGCGATCGCCCAAGTTGATGCGACTGGGCTGGTTCTTGTCCGCTCGGAACCGCTGTCCTGCTGGCCCTACCGGTACGAGGAACTCGAAGTCGAGCTGCACCGGGTCGGACTCCGGACGGAAGTGAGCACGTTCGATCTTGAGGCCGAGAACTACATGGTGGTCGCGAGCAAGGTATAGACACCGGGCTCTCAGTCCCTGGCAGGACCGCGCGGTTGCTCGCAGGACGCTTGCGCCCTCTCATCGGTGCGGGTTCAGGCGGTCAACGCTACGCCTCGGACGAGGAGTCATGCTGCGTGCATTACGGCGAGCGGACACGGCGGCCCGCGTAGCGCGCCCAGGGTTCTGCAGCCTTCTCGGCATGCAGGAACGTGACTTGGTGGCTGTACCCGAGGGCATCGGCAACCAGCGACGGAGGGCATTCGAGGACGAGTTCGCCAATGAGATCGTTTCATCGTGAACTCGCAGGTCGTGGTACTGGTGTGAGTCCGTGATGCGGTCCTCGTGCTGGCAGGCGGAGTGATTGCCGTCGGGTGAACGTCTGCGTGGTGGCGTGATGCACGTTCATGCGGACCTTGGTCAGAATGCGCCAGGTCTTCAGGTTCGCGAAGCCGTGCTCGACGGCGGCGCGTTCGCGGCTGACCAGCCGGTTCGCCTCCTTCTCGGCGTCGGTGAGGCGGTGGGAGCGGGTCGCCTTGCGGCCGGTGATGGTGACCGGAGCATCGTCGGGGTCGTCGTCGAGGCCGACGAAGCCGAGGTCGGCCAGGGCGCCGAGGCCGGCCTCGCGTAGATGCCTGGTGATGTGGTCGTGGCGGGCGGCGGTGATCTCGCTGGCCCGGCCGGGGCGTGCGGAAGAGAGATCCAGATCAGGTTTCCCTTCTCGTCGGTCAGCGCGAGGAAGAGCAGGCCATGGGCCTTGTGTTTCCCGCTGTAGTTCTTGCGGTTGTCCGTCCCGGTGCGGCGGCGGGTGCGCACGAGGGTGCCGTCCAGCAGGACCACCGCACCGCCCCGACGGGCGATCTTCTTCAGGGCACGGTCCAGACGCGGGGCCCGGGCAGCGAGCAGGCCGAGGACTTCCAGGACCCAGCGGCGCACGGTGGAGGCGGAGACGTCGTTGCCACCGGCCATGTCGAGAAGCCGCTGGTCGTGACGGAGCACGGCGAGCACGATGATCGCCTGGTCCCCGGGGTGACCTTGCGCCAGCGGGTGCCGAGCTGTTTGCGCCGCCCGCGTATCAGGCCGGCGACGAGTTCGACGGTCCGCTTCGACACGGGGAGCCGAACCTGGTAGACAGCATCGCGAGTGCCCTCGACGGGGCGGTGAGTCTTCACGCGCGAACCAACTCCCGCCGGGGGCCCTCGCGTTACGGCGGGAACCGGCCGGTCCGCTGCCTCCCTCGCCGGTCAGCGCGGCAGGTAGCGCCCCGATCCGGTCCGCTTCAGTCAGCCCCGGTCGGCGAGTTTGCGCAGCTGACCGCGGACCGGCCCGACCTTGCCCGGTGTGAGTTCCCGGCCCAGTGCCATCGCGACGTCCTTGGCCATCACCGGACCGTCGGCCCCGGCCACGATCTCCATGATCCGCTGAT
>NZ_JBVJJE010000033.1:0-2693 GCF_055585925.1 Streptomyces sp. NPDC052064 | reverse complement strand
GGAACAGCGTCCACAACTCGTCCGGCACCAACCGCTCGATCAGATCCGTCATGCACGGCTCAACGAGCAATCACGCCATCAGAAACGATGTCTTAGCAGCGCGGTCCCGATTCCGCGGCCGCGGCGTCGTCCCGCACCGCAACCGCTTTGATCTTCGCGTATTTCACCATCGACAGCAGTGCGTGTTGCTGGTAACCGGGCAGTTGAGCGACTGGGGAGATGACCGTGCCGGACGGGACGCCCAGCAGCGCCCCGATCATCTGTCCGTCCCGGTCCTGGGCGACCTGGGGCAGGGGCGGCGCCGCCGCCGCCGGCTGGAGGCTTCCTGCCGATGCCGCCCGCACGAGCGGCTCGATCAGGTCGGCGCTCGCGAGCCCGTCCAGCAGCCACGTCCCGCACTGCCCGTCGGCGAGCGCTTCGCGATGGCCGGTTTCCAAGTCGTCGGCGGCTGTCTTCAGCAACGCGGTCACCGCGTCGGCCTCCTCCGGCACCGCGTACCGGATCCGCATACCGTCCGGCCCCGGTAAGTGCCTGTTCCTGAGGCGGCCATGCTAGTGCCGTGACCGAATAGGTCCACCGGGTTGGGAGCGCAGGAATCCGCAACATGCCTCCCCTCGAATATCCACTGGTCACGTTGGCTGGGGGCGAGAAGAATCCCTGGTCATGACCCTGCTAACCCATTGGCCGCTTGCGGGCCTTCGGTTGACTACGCCGCGCCTGGAGCTGCGGTTGCCGAACCTGGATGATCTTGCCGCGTTGGCTTCATTGGCCGCCGAAGGTGTGCATGACCCGGCGGTTCAGCCGTTCACCGTGGCATGGACCGATGTCGAGCCCGAACAGCGTGCTCGGAGTGTCATGCAGTACCACTGGCGCTGCTGGGGGGAGTGGCAGCCGGAGAACTGGGAGCTGAACCTGGTGGTCGTGCGAGACGGGATCATCGTAGGTACGCAGGGCATCGGTGCCCGGGATTTTTCGGTCCGACGTGAAGTAGGCACTGGTTCCTGGCTGGGCAGGGCCTATCACGGCCAGGGCCTGGGGACTGAGATGCGCGCGGCTGTCCTCCACCTGGCCTTCGCTGGACTCGATGCGCAGCACGCTGTTTCTGGGGCCTATGCGGATAACGCAGCCTCGCTGGAGGTTTCGCGCAAGCTTGGCTACCGCGAGGACGGCATTGAGCGTCATGCCGTACGCGCCAAGCCCGCCGTGCTGCGCAGGCTCCGCCTCACTGCTGAACAGTGGCAACAACACCAGCTGGTCCCCGTGAAGATGGAAGGTCTGCCGGAGTGCCTGCCATGGTTCGGCCTGGCCTGACCGCGTAGCGGCGTGGAGATCATTCCGGATGGTCTGTGGAACGACGAGTCCAGATCGGGGCGGCGTCGCAAGCCGCGTTGTGGTTCAGGCCGCAGCAGCAAGCGGTCGCCCGCCCCACCGGATGCCCTTCTCGCTGCGGATCCCTGCACGTTCACGGCGTTGAGCGGCGAGGACGTCGGGACGGCGGGCGTTGGCGTTGCGCCAGCGCAGGTAGGCGTGCAGGGCCCGCGTCTGGGCGGTGTGGTTATGGTGTTTGGAGTTGGCGACTGTGAACTGCCGCAGTGGTCCGAAGTGGGCCTCGATCGGGTTCGCCCAGGACGCGTAGGTCGGGGTGAAGCACAGGCTGACCTTGTTCTTCTTCGCCCAGCGACGGATGTCGGCGCCTTTGTGGGCGGACAGGTTGTCCAGGATCACGTAGATCGGAGCGCCGTCCGGGCGGGCGCCCGGATCGACTTCAGCGCGACCAGGGTGTTCGCGGCGCCCTTCCTGCGGCGGTTGACGCCCCAGAGGGCGTCGTCCCCGATCGAGTAGCAGCCGTGGAAGTAGCGCACCCCGTGGGTGCGGTGGTAGGTCGCGGGATGCCGCTCGGGCCGGCCCTGCTCGGCCCAGCACGACCCGGCGGTGGGCCGGATCCCGAGCGGCCCGAACTCATCGAACGCGAACACCCGATACGGGAAACGCTCCAGCACCTCCTCGATGCGGTCCAGCTTGGCGTCGCGCTCGGGGTCGGGCGATTCCTTCCAGGTCTTGGTCCGCTGGAAGGTGATGCCGCGGCGGGCGAGTAGGCACCGTAACGCCTCACGGCCGATCCGGATGACATGGCCGTGCACTTTCCGCAGGTAGGCGGCGAGTTTGCGGATGGACCAGCGGGTGAAGGGCTGCCCAAGCTTGGTCGGGCGGGTTGTGGCCGTCCGCACGACGAAGTCCTCGTCGTCAGTGCAGAGCAGGCGGGGACGGCCTCCCGCCCACTGAGGGTCCAGACAGGCCAGGCCGATCTCGTTGAACCGGTGGATCACATCGCGCACGGTGTCCTCGTCGGCCTGCACCAGCTGCGCGATCACCGGTACTCGGTTCCCGCCGACCGAGGCCAGCAGCATCATCGCGCGCCGGTGGCGCACTGAACTCGTGCTGCCCCGGCGCACAATCTGCTGCAGCTTCTGCCCCTCCTGGTCGGTCAGTCTGCGCACACGGACAGACTCAGCCACCGCGCCTCCAGCGGTCGGAACGGATGTCACCCCACATCCAACCGCCGGAATCGCCACCCGGCGAACCTTCCCGGTCAGAGCACTTAGACATCGTTTCTGATGGCGTGATTGCTCGTTGAGCCGTGCATGACGGATCTGATCGAGCGGTTGGTGCCGGACGAGTTGTGGACGCTGTTC
>NZ_JBVJJE010000032.1:0-4193 GCF_055585925.1 Streptomyces sp. NPDC052064 | reverse complement strand
ATGATCGCCACCTCACTGGTCCGTCTTGGTGTGTACGGCGCCAGGGGCGCCGTGAGGATTGCGCCTCCCCCGCTCGATCCACCGTCCGGCGGAGAGCAGGCTCGGACGCCGCCTCCGCGAAGGCCGCGGGGCGTGGAGTGGGCTGGGTCCAGCCGGTCACCGGACTGCGCTCTGACGCGGGCACCGCCCGGCCGCCGGTCACGGCATCAGCTGGTACTCCGGGAAGTTGCCGGGCAGGCGCTCGCCCGCCGGGCCCTGGGTGACCGCGCGCACCAGCAGCTCACCGCCGACGAAGGCACCGCGCCAGGACGCGCCGAACCCGCCGAACAGCTCCTCCCGGTCGCCTCGCGAACGCGGCTTGCCGTGACCGACCTTGAACGCGCGGATCTGCGGCGCGAGCCGGTCGAAGGTCGCCCGGTCGTCCGTGGACAGCGTGGCCACCAGCGCGCCGTTCGAGGCGTTCATCGCGGCCAGCAGCTCCGACTCGGTGTCGACCAGGACGATCGTGTCGACGGGGCCGAACGGCTCGGCGTGGTGCAGGGGGGAGGACGGGGGCGGATTCAGGAGCGTGACCGGCTGGACGTATGCCGAGGTGTCCTGACCGGGCAGGAAGCGGGCGTCCGCCACACTGGCGCGATGCACGGGGACGGCACCGCGGGCGATGGCCTCGGCGACCTGGTCGCGCAGGTCCTTCGCCTTGGCCGCGTTGATCACCGGCCCGAAGTCCAGTGCCGGGTAGGGGTCGTCGGGGTGCTCCACCGCGAGCGGGTGCCCGACCCGCAGCGTGCGCACGGCCGGGAGGTACGCCGCCAGGAACTCGTCGAACAGCTCCCGCTGGACGACGAAGCGCGGGTACGCCGTGCAGCGCTGCTTGCCGTAGTCGAAGAGCTTGGGGACGACGGCCGTGAGCGCGTCCCAGTCCGTGTAGTTCCAGATGCCCCAGGTGTTGAGTCCCTCCTGTTCGAGAACATGGCGCTTGCCGAGGTCGGCGACGGCGGTGGCCACCGCGGCGCCGGTGTCGCGACCGCCGACGAAGGAGACGCAGCCGATCTCGGGCGCCCGCACCAGCGCCTCGGACAGCTCTCCCCCGCTGCCGCTGACGAGGGTGACGGGAATCCCCTCGCGGGCGGCGAGCGCACAGGCCAGGGTCAGACAGGCGACACCGCCGTCGGTCGGGGTCTTGGCGATGACCGCGTTGCCTGCCAGTGCCTGGACCAGCAGGGCGTGAACGAGCACACTCATCGGGTAGTTCCAGCTCGCGATGTTGGACACCGGGCCGTCCAGCGGGGCCCGGCCCTCGACCATCGGCTCGATGCCGTCGACGTACCAGCGCACTCCGTCGATGGCCCGGTCGACGTCCGCCTGCGCGAGCCGCCATGGCTTGCCGATCTCCCAGACGAGCAGAAGGGCGAGGAGTTCGCGGTGCTGGGTGAGGGCGTCGAGGGTGGCCGCGACACGGGCGCGACGCTCGTCGAGGGGGACGTGCCGCCAGGCGCGGTGCTGGTCGAGCGAGGCGCGCACCGCCTGCTGGGCGGTGACTCCGTCCAGGCGCGGCGGGCCGGCGATCGGGCTGCCGTCGACGGGGCTGGTGGCGGGCAGTGCCCGGCCGTCCGCCTGCCAGGCGGAGTTCCAGAGGTTGAGGACGCGGTCGTCCTGAAACGCTTCCGGGGCGACCGCGAGGCAGCGTCGCCAGGCGTCTTCCCAGGACGTGCCGGACTTCACCACGAGCTGGGTGGAGCTGAGGGTGGTGGTCATTGGGTGTCTCCGCTCTCGGTGCACAGTCGGGGGCGGGAGGCCGGGCAGCTGCCCGGAGGCGGCATGCGTGGCCGCGCGACCATTGGTCGCGGGTAGGAGGGGGGAACGCGGAGGCGCCGCATGTCTACGGCGGACACTCCCTCGTTCCCGGCGGTCAGTCCGTGTCAGCCGCGAGCGGTGTGTCGCGGTCGGCGTCGGCGGTGTCATGGTCGGCGCCCGTGGTGTCACGGTCGGCGTCCAGCAGGGCGAGCACGAGGCGGGCCGTGTCGGTGGGGGTGGTGCCGACCTTGACGCCGACCGCCTCCAGGGCTTCCTTCTTCGCCTGCGCCGTGCCCGACGATCCGGACACGATGGCGCCCGCGTGGCCCATGGTCCTGCCCTCGGGCGCGGTGAAGCCGGCGATGTAGCCGACGACCGGCTTGGTGACGTGCTCGCGGATGTACGCGGCCGCCCGTTCCTCGGCGTCCCCGCCGATCTCCCCGATGAGGACGATCAGTTCGGTGTCGGGGTCGTCCTGGAAGGCGGCGAGGCAGTCGATGTGGGTGGTGCCGACGACGGGGTCGCCGCCGATGCCGACACAGGTGGAGAAGCCGATGTCGCGCAGCTCGTACATGAGTTGGTAGGTGAGCGTGCCCGACTTGGACACCAGGCCGATGCGGCCCGGCTTGGTGATGTCCGCCGGGATGATGCCGGCGTTGGACTGGCCGGGTGTGATCAGCCCGGGGCAGTTGGGGCCGACGATCCGTGTGCCCTTCTCCTTCGCGTACGCGGTGAAGGAGACGGAGTCGTGGACCGGGATGCCCTCGGTGATGACGACCACGAGGCCGATCCCGGCGTCGGCGGCCTCGACGACCGCCGCCTTGGCGAAGGCGGGCGGTACGAAGACGACGGTGACGTCGGCTCCGGTCGACCGCATGCCGTCGGCCACCGACCCGAAGACGGGTACGGCACGGTCGTCGAAGTCGACGGTACGACCTGCCTTGCGCGGGTTGACGCCGCCGACGACGTTCGTACCGGCCGCGAGCATGCGCCGGGTGTGCTTCATGCCCTCGCCGCCGGTCATGCCCTGTACGAGGACCCTGGACTCCTTGGTGAGGAAGACAGCCATCCACCGCTCCTTCAGCTGGTGTGGGCGAGTTGGGCGGCACGGCGGGCGGCACCGTCCATGGTGGTGGCCTGCTGGACCAGGGGGTGGGCACGCTCGTCGAGGATGGCGCGGCCGCGGACGGCGTTGTTGCCGTCGAGGCGCACGACGAGCGGCTTGGTCAACCGCACGTCGTCCAGGGCCCGGACGATGCCGTCGGCGACCGCGTCGCAGGCGGTGATGCCGCCGAAGACGTTGACGAACACCGACTTCACGTCCGGGTCCGACAGGATGACGGACAGCCCGTCGGCCATGATCCGGGCCGATGCCCCGCCGCCGATGTCGAGGAAGTTGGCGGGGCGGGCACCGCAGCCGGCGACCACGTCGAGGGTCGACATGACGAGGCCGGCGCCGTTGCCGATGATGCCGACCTCGCCGTCGAGCTTGACGTAGTTGAGGCCCTTCGCGGCGGCCGCCGCCTCCAGCGGGTCGTCGTGCACCGCGCCCTCGGTATCCCAACGGTTCTGCCGGAAGCGGGCATTGTCGTCAAGAGTGACCTTGCCGTCGAGAGCGAGAATCTGGCCTTTCTCTGTACGGACGAGCGGGTTCACCTCAACGAGGACGGCGTCCTCCCGGACCAGCACCTCCCACAGCCGTTCGAGGACGTCGACGGTCTGCGGCGGAAGCCCGGCCGCCGCGGCGATCTCGCCCGCCTTCGCCGAGTGGACGCCCTCGGCCGGGTCGATGGGAATGCGCGCGACGGCCTCCGGGCGACGGGCGGCGACCTCCTCGATCTCCGTGCCGCCCTCCGCCGAGGCCACGGCGAGGAACCGGCCCGCCGCGCGGTCGAGGACGTAGGCGACGTAGAACTCGGCCTCGATGTCGACGGGTTGGGCGAGCATGACCTTGCCGACCGTGTGCCCCTTGATGTCCATGCCGAGGATCTGACGTGCCGCGAGTTCCGCGGCGGCCGGGTCGGCTGCGAGTCTCACACCGCCCGCCTTGCCCCGGCCACCGGTTTTGACCTGCGCCTTCACCACGACGCGGCCACCGAGCCCACGGGCGATCTCACGCGCCTCCTCGGCCGAGGACGTGACGTCCGCCCTCGGTACCGGGATGCCGTGTTCTTCGAAGAGCCCTCGGGCCTGGTGCTCGTACAGGTCCATGATCTGGCTCCCGTCTCAAAAGGGCCGCACGACTGAAAAGTGCTGCGCGACCCCTGGACATCACCCACGGCATGCGGGATAACAATCTTCATACAGTATCCGTCGACTGTATGCAATGTGCCGGACATGGCCCGTGACCAGCACCGCCAGGACGCTCGAGGCATAGGGACAGTGAGGTGACCTGTGAC
>NZ_JBVJJE010000031.1:0-3276 GCF_055585925.1 Streptomyces sp. NPDC052064 | reverse complement strand
GCCGGGCACGCTGTTGGGTGTCTGAGGGAATGGATTTTTCCTCAGTCGCCGGCCCCAGTGAACTCGCCTGTAAGGGTGGGGTGATGGGTGGCTGGTCGTTGTTTGAGAACTGCACAGTGGACGCGAGCATCTGTGGCCAAGTTTTTAAGGGCGCACGGTGGATGCCTTGGCACCAGGAACCGATGAAGGACGTGGGAGGCCACGATAGTCCCCGGGGAGTCGTCAACCAGGCTTTGATCCGGGGGTTTCCGAATGGGGAAACCCGGCAGTCGTCATGGGCTGTCACCCGCTGCTGAACACATAGGCAGTGTGGAGGGAACGCGGGGAAGTGAAACATCTCAGTACCCGCAGGAAGAGAAAACAACCGTGATTCCGGGAGTAGTGGCGAGCGAAACCGGATGAGGCCAAACCGTATGCGTGTGAGACCCGGCAGGGGTTGCGTATACGGGGTTGTGGGATCTCTCTTTTGTGGTCTGCCGGCCATGAGACGAGTCAGAAACCGTTGATGTAGGCGAAGGACATGCGAAAGGTCCGGCGTAGAGGGTAAGACCCCCGTAGTCGAAACGTCAGCGGCTCGTTTGAGAGACACCCAAGTAGCACGGGGCCCGAGAAATCCCGTGTGAATCTGGCGGGACCACCCGCTAAGCCTAAATATTCCCTGGTGACCGATAGCGGATAGTACCGTGAGGGAATGGTGAAAAGTACCGCGGGAGCGGAGTGAAATAGTACCTGAAACCGTGTGCCTACAAGCCGTGGGAGCGTCGGATGGAAGCTTGCTTCCATCTCGTGACTGCGTGCCTTTTGAAGAATGAGCCTGCGAGTTTGCGGTGTGTTGCGAGGTTAACCCGAGTGGGGAAGCCGTAGCGAAAGCGAGTCCGAATAGGGCGGTGGAGTAGCACGCTCAAGACCCGAAGCGGAGTGATCTAGCCATGGGCAGGTTGAAGCGGAGGTAAGACTTCGTGGAGGACCGAACCCACCAGGGTTGAAAACCTGGGGGATGACCTGTGGTTAGGGGTGAAAGGCCAATCAAACTCCGTGATAGCTGGTTCTCCCCGAAATGCATTTAGGTGCAGCGTCGTGTGTTTCTTGCCGGAGGTAGAGCACTGGATAGGCGATGGGCCCTACCGGGTTACTGACCTTAGCCAAACTCCGAATGCCGGTAAGTGAGAGCGCGGCAGTGAGACTGTGGGGGATAAGCTCCATGGTCGAGAGGGAAACAGCCCAGAGCATCGACTAAGGCCCCTAAGCGTACGCTAAGTGGGAAAGGATGTGGAGTCGCAGAGACAACCAGGAGGTTGGCTTAGAAGCAGCCACCCTTGAAAGAGTGCGTAATAGCTCACTGGTCTAGTGATTCCGCGCCGACAATGTAGCGGGGCTCAAGCGTACCGCCGAAGTCGTGTCATTCGTATAACAGCCCCAACGGGTGTACGGATGGGTAGGGGAGCGTCGTGTGCCGGGTGAAGCAGCACCGGAAGGTAGTTGTGGACGGTTCACGAGTGAGAATGCAGGCATGAGTAGCGATTCACACGTGAGAAACGTGTGCGCCGATTGACTAAGGGTTCCTGGGTCAAGCTGATCTGCCCAGGGTAAGTCGGGACCTAAGGCGAGGCCGACAGGCGTAGTCGATGGATAACCGGTTGATATTCCGGTACCCGCTGTGAAGCGTCAAACATCGAGCATCGTGATGCTAAGGCCGTGAAGCCGTTCCGGACCCTTCGGGGAAAGGAAAGTGGTGGAGCCGCCGAACCAAGCGGTTAGTAGGTGAGTGATGGGGTGACGCAGGAAGGTAGTCCAGCCCGGGCGGTGGTTGTCCCGGGGTAAGGGTGTAGCCCGTTGTCTAGGTAAATCCGGATGACATGAGGGTGAGACCTGATGCCGAGCCGATTGTGGTGAAGTGGATGATCCTATGCTGTCGAGAAAAGCCTCTAGCGAGTTTCATGGCGGCCCGTACCCTAAACCGACTCAGGTGGTCAGGTAGAGAATACCGAGGCGTTCGGGTGAACTATGGTTAAGGAACTCGGCAAAATGCCCCCGTAACTTCGGGAGAAGGGGGGCCACGCTTGGTGATCCGTTTTACACGGTGAGCTGGGGGTGGCCGCAGAGACCAGCGAGAAGCGACTGTTTACTAAAAACACAGGTCCGTGCGAAGCCGTAAGGCGATGTATACGGACTGACGCCTGCCCGGTGCTGGAACGTTAAGGGGACCGGTTAGCTCCATTTCGGTGGGGCGAAGCTGAGAACTTAAGCGCCAGTAAACGGCGGTGGTAACTATAACCATCCTAAGGTAGCGAAATTCCTTGTCGGGTAAGTTCCGACCTGCACGAATGGCGTAACGACTTCTCGACTGTCTCAACCATAGGCCCGGTGAAATTGCACTACGAGTAAAGATGCTCGTTTCGCGCAGCAGGACGGAAAGACCCCGGGACCTTTACTACAGTTTGATATTGGTGTTCGGTTCGGCTTGTGTAGGATAGCTGGGAGACTTTGAACTCTGGACGCCAGTTCAGGGGGAGTCGTCGTTGAAATACCAGTCTGGTCGTGCTGGATGTCTAACCTGGGTCCGTGATCCGGATCAGGGACAGTGTCTGATGGGTAGTTTAACTGGGGCGGTTGCCTCCTAAAGAGTAACGGAGGCGCCCAAAGGTTCCCTCAGCCTGGTTGGCAATCAGGTGTTGAGTGTAAGTGCACAAGGGAGCTTGACTGTGAGACCGACGGGTCGAGCAGGGACGAAAGTCGGGACTAGTGATCCGGCGGTGGCTTGTGGAAGCGCCGTCGCTCAACGGATAAAAGGTACCCCGGGGATAACAGGCTGATCTTCCCCAAGAGTCCATATCGACGGGATGGTTTGGCACCTCGATGTCGGCTCGTCGCATCCTGGGGCTGGAGTCGGTCCCAAGGGTTGGGCTGTTCGCCCATTAAAGCGGTACGCGAGCTGGGTTTAGAACGTCGTGAGACAGTTCGGTCCCTATCCGCTGTGCGCGTAGGAATATTGAGAAGGGCTGTCCCTAGTACGAGAGGACCGGGACGGACGAACCTCTGGTGTGCCAGTTGTTCTGCCAAGGGCATGGCTGGTTGGCTACGTTCGGGAGGGATAACCGCTGAAAGCATCTAAGCGGGAAGCCTGCTTCGAGATGAGTATTCCCACCTCCTTGAGAGGGTAAGGCTCCCAGTAGACGACTGGGTTGATAGGCCGGATATGGAAGCACGGTAACGTGTGGAGTTGACCGGTACTAATAGGCCGAGGGCTTGTCCTCAGTTGCTCGCGTCCACTGTGTT
>NZ_JBVJJE010000030.1:0-5338 GCF_055585925.1 Streptomyces sp. NPDC052064 | reverse complement strand
GTACAGCCACACACAGTGGGAGATCACCTCGACCGGATACCGGTGCCCCTTGTACGACAGCGACGCGCTCCCCACGGACGACCCCTCCCAGCCTGTCGACCCGAAGATCATCCCACCGGTCAGCCAACGTGACAGCGCCCACTGACGGCATGTAAGCCGGACTGGCGGGCCGAAGGCTTCACGGACTACAAAAATCGGCACGTCGCCGCGGTGGTGACGCCTGCGCCAGGTGGGCTTCGGCGCCCGCCAGCCGTGTACCTCGCGCCGGCCGACGACGCCACGCCAGCGATCAGGTCCTGCTCATTCTTATGATCACAAACTCCGGCCAGGACGTCACCCACCTGGGCATAAACCCTGGCCGGTTTGCCATCGAGATGATCGGGACTCACTCCCGGGATAGTCGGTCCGCGCCGCACCCGCTCGGCCAGCCCTCAAAAAGGCCGGCGTCTGGCACACATCCACCAACCCACGACCCGTGAGTGAGCAGTACTGATTATCCGGCGGCTTCGGTCGTCTCGTCCGTGGGTTTGTCGGGGTAGATCAGTTGCACGGCAAGGCCAATCGCTACGCAGCAACTCACCAAGACACCGAAGCGTACGAACCTCGCAACCCCCTCCCAATCGGATGGAGGACCCAGAACCAGCCAGAACGCGAGACCCATCGTCGCAAGGACAATTGCTACGCCAAGTAACCGGCGCACCCCACGCTCCCTTCTCTTACGATCTTCAATCAGCCGTTTACTCTACTCATCGGAAACTTGCAGGAACGTGCAGGGCAGATGGCGGCCGGCTCAAGTCCTACGCATGGAACCTCGGTGGCACCATCGGGAGACCAGGCAGACCAGCCCGGCTCTCCTGGCCTGTCGAGCAGGCACCGTGGACGGCCCCGTCCTGCGCGGCGGCGATCGAAGACCCCAACGGTCGTCTGCATGCTCGACCTGGCTTTGTTCACCAAGCCACCGTCAGTTCCTGCAGCCCTCGTGAGCTGTCCCGAGTTTCGTGGAGTCCGGTGATCTTGTTTCAGGCGGACTGCGGGGTGGCCTCCTGCTGTCGCCACCAGTTGCGTTCGTACTCGGCGGGCGGTACGTAGTCGAGGGCGGAGTGGAGCCGTTCCTCGTTGTACCAAGCGACCCACTGGAAGATCGCCCGCTCGACCTGGTCGAAGTCCCGCCATGGCCCCTGCATCTCGATCAGCTCGGCCTTGAAAGTGCCGTTGAGCGCCTCGGCCATCGCGTTGTCGTAGCTGTCCGCGACGGAACCGACCGAGGCCGCGGCGCCGATGTCGGCGAGCCGGTCGGTGTACCGGATGGATACGTATTGCGAGCCGCGGTCGCTGTGATGGATCAGGCCGGAGTCCTTCTTGATCCGGCGTCTCCACAGCGCCATCTCCAGCGCGTCCAGCGGAAGTTCGGTCCGCATGTGGTTCGCGACCTGCCAGCCGACGATCGTCCGGGAGAAGACGTCCAGGACGAACGCCACATACACCCAGCCCGTCCAGGTGCGGACATAGGTCATATCGGCCACCCAGAGCTGGTCGGGCCGGCTCGCGGTGAAATCACGGTCGACTAGGTCCGGCGGCCTGGGCGCCGACGGCTCCACCATGGTGGTGCGGCGCCGCTGGCCGCGGCTGACGCCCTCCAGGCCCAGCTCGGCCATCAGCCGCTCGACCGTGCAGCGAGCCACGTGCAGACCCTTGTGCCATGCCCCGAAACATCTGGAGCGGCGCGATCAGCTTCGGATTGGTCACCGTGCCGATCACCGTTGCCAGCGCTACCGAGGACCACTCGATCAGGTTCACCAGTACCACCTGGAGGACATGGGCCGGGTGCGGGTGCGCAAGTACTGCGAGATCGAGGACCGTGAGGTCGACCAGGGTGAGATCGGCAAGGGCTACCAGCTGACCAAGGAGCAGGTCATCCCGATCAGCGACGAGGAGCTGCGGGACCTGCCCTTGCCGACGGCGAAGGCGATCGAGATCGTGGCGTTCGTGCCGCTGGAGTCCGTCGATCCCCTGAAGATTGGCGAGGGTTACTACCTGGCGCCGAGTGGGCAGGTCGCCGCGAAGCCGTACAAGCTGCTGCGCATGGCCCTGGACCGGAGCAGCAAGGTGGCCGTCGCGAAGTACGCCTGGTCCGGCCTCGAGCGCCTCGGGCTCCTCCGGGTCCGCGAGGACGTCATCGTTCTGCACGCGATGCGCTGGCCGGATGAGATCAGGTCGCCGGAGGAACTGCTGCCGCCGCCAGTCGAGCTGAGCGACGAGGAGATCGACGGCGCGCTAGCACTCATGGACACCATGACCCGGGAGGACCTTGAGGGCGAGGACTTCCAGGACACCTACACCGAAGCCCTCTCACAGATCATCGAGGCCAAGCGGGAGCACCGCGAGCCGCCGAAGCTTCAGGAGCCGGAGTCGGAGCCGGGGCAGATCGTCGACCTGATGGCCGCCCTGAATGAGTCCGTGCAGCAGGCCAGGGCCTCGCGCGGCGAGGACGCCGACGTGCACGAACTGCCGAAGAAGACGGCGAAGAAGGCCGCGGCGAAGAAAACGTCCGGGCGCCGGCCGCGCAGCGCCTAGTCCACGATGCCGAGCGCCGTGTCCGGCCTGCACTTCGAGCACGCCGGCACCTGATGACGTGGTGCCTCGATCGCCTGCGCCCTGGTCGCAGGCCTCACCCGCTTGCCCGGGTCCCAGCACTCCCCCGTGTGGACAGCGACGATGTTGCTGCGATCCAGGCCGCGCTCGATCAGCCACTCGGGGGCCGGCGGGCGCCGCGCTTCCCCGACGCGCCGCTCAGCCTCGCGGCGCTCCTCGTCGGCGATCCAACTGCGGGTGCGGGCCAGGTCGCGCTCCTGCACGCGCTCCAGGAAACGGAGCAGCGAGAGTCGCGACACCCCTGGATCGTTCATACGCTCGATTCTATGATCGTGGCACCACACAGCCCACCCCGCCCCCAGGTGTCCTGTGTCATCGAACCTTGAGGACGTGCCATCCATGTTTGAGTGGTGCGGATCACTGAAGGGGCGGCCCTGAACCAGCTGCGGCGACGAGTGCTTGCCGCCTGCAGATCCCATGACGACAGCTAGCATCCGACAAGCTACTGCCGACGTGTGCGCTGCTCTGGTCAGCGCTTCGAAAGGGTCACCCGGGGGATTCCGTGGCTTGGGCCATGAGCAACGACTACGCAGCCATCCTGACGACACTCGACGGGGCCATCCTTGTGATCGGAACGGCTCAGTTCGTGAGCATCCACAAGAGGTTGTATGAACATCAGCTCTCTATGAGCCGCGAACGGTTCGAGCGTAAGGGGCGGCTGATCGAGGCGCTGCAACGGGGAGAGGAGCCAGACGACGCTGAACTTTTCGCGGTGAGGCAGCGCCCACTTATGTCGCCAGACACCCTGCTGCTGTCCCTAGCGTTTCTGGCATGGGGGGCACTGGTTAGTTCGGTGGTGACGGTGCAGATCAAAGTGTTGAGGTGGGCCGCGATGGCGGGGGCGCACCCGGAGCTGAACCCGGATCCTGGGCTAGCTCGTCTGGCATATCTGATCACGGGTGCGGCGATTCTAGTCTTGTTGTTCGAGGCACTGGCGCATGTCCAAATCAGTAGCTGGCGCTTCCTGACGTCGCGCGAGTCGCAGGACTACCGCGAGCGGTACAGCAGCGAGACACGAAGGGAGCTGGACGAGAAGGTCAAGGAGGCCGTTGGGCGGACACCCAGAAAGTCTTGGTCGCAACGGGCTCGGGACCAGTTCGACCGAATGAGGTAGCGATGGCACCGGAAGCGTGTCTGCCCACTCGGAGCGGCGGCAGACACGCTCACTACACGGCTTGGATGCGAAGTCGCTCGAACTTCGATGGCACACGCTCAAGGTTCGCTGTCACAGGACACCAGGAGCAGGCATGAACCACGAGGAGGCCGCGCTCAAGCTCGGCGTCGACCCGGCCTCCCTCACCCCCGCCCCACTCGACCCCCGGTTCGCCGAAGTCTGGGCACGAATGCAGCAGGAGCCGCCATGCTCCGCCTGCGACCAGCCGTCCCGCACCAGCGGCGTGATCCACGATGCGGACCATGGGCCCCGCTGGTTGGACCGATGCCGGAACTGCTCCCTCGCCACCCCGCCGATCCTGCGCCGGCCGCTCAGCCAGGCCGTCACCGACATCCGGGAAGCAGCGGCCGAAGTGGGCCTGCGCGCGGTCCTCCACACCGACGAGGACGGCTGGCAGACGAGCTGAGTGGATGACCCCGAGCGTTTTCACCTCACCCTGCCCGCCGGCGGCCGGACGCTGATGACGCTGGTGGGCCAAGGCCCGGCGGTCGAGCGGCAATCACAGGCCGCAGGCCCGCCACCGAGGCCAACAAGCCGCCGTTTTCAGCTCAGAGACGTTGGCCGCCTGGGAGGCGGGACGGCCCGCAGCAGCTCCCACAGCGGCCGTGAGCCCGACGCCCAGACAGCCAGCGTCTGGCGGTCCACCACATGCAGCCGCTGCTGCCTGGCGAAGTCCACGGCCGGCGCGGTCACCCTGCCGTTCGTCACGATCACCGCCACGTCGGCCCCGTGCACCGGCCGGGCCGTCCCGTTGAGCACCTGCAGATCCGGGGTGCCCACCGCAGAGCCGCGGGCGCCGTGGCGGCGGTGCTTGCACTGGATCACCCAGCGCCGCCCGAGCGGGTCTGTGGCCTTCACGTCCGCGCCCAGATCACCTCCCCCGCCGACCCGCTGCGCGTCCCGGCAACCGTCCCGGCGCATCAGGTCCCTGACCGCCTCCTCGAACTTGGCGTAATGCAGCGCGTCCAACTGCTCCAGCCCGTAGCGCAGGGCCTGCGCGCGGACAGCCTCCCAGCGGGCCTGCTGCTGCCGGTTGTAGAGCCACCCGGCGCCCGCCAGCACGGCGAGCACCAGGGCTATGAGGAGCACCCACCAGTGGGCCAGCAGCCAGTTGACCACCATCACCACCAGGCCGATGATCGCGGCCGCCACCACAGCAAAGACGATCAGCTGAGCATCCCGCTGCTGCTTCCGCCTGCTCGGGCGCCGCGACCGCCGACGCGCCGGCGGTCGCCGACGCGTCATCGGTTCCCCTCCGGCGACGGGAACCGGACCGGGTACGACACTGTGGGCCGCGGCTGCTGAATCTGCGGCGGCGGGGCGTTGTCGAACCGGATCGGATACTGCACCGTCGACTGCGGCCGCGGAACCTCACCTCCGCTCCCCGCCGATGCGTTGCCGTTGCCTAACGCCACCACGCCTAAGACACCATCTCATTTGGTGAGTCGGCGGTAGCAGATGAGGGTGCAGGCGATGCTGGTGAAGGCGAGGAAGTGCTCGGCTTTGCGTTCG
>NZ_JBVJJE010000029.1:0-7862 GCF_055585925.1 Streptomyces sp. NPDC052064 | reverse complement strand
CACCTGCTAATGATCACGTCCTAGACCAGCACGAGCGAGTCAATCTCCACCCACGCCAGAGACCCGACCTGCGAGTTCAAGATGAAACGATCTCAATCAGCACAGCCTTGGACATGTCCCATGCATCGAGCAGCTCGGCGAGATCGTCGACTGCCGGGCGAGGGAATGCCGCCCCCGCCACGGGGACCGGCCCGTGCCACGCTGGTCGTAGCGGTACACGGGTGCAAGGTCCGCGACCATGGCGGCGACATCGTCCAGGTAGTCCGGCAGACCCGGACCGCCATGCAGCATGACTACGGCAGCAGCCGAGTGGTGTCTCCCAGCGCCATCCAGCGCAACTGAGCCTCGTCCGTCATCGACACGAGGCCCTGCGTCTCCATCAAGGTCACCGCGGAGAACCTATCGGTCTCACTGAGGCTCTGCCAAAGGTTAAATACCAGGGGATGTGCTAGGTGCGGCGACGGCCTGTTGTCGGCCGCTCCCACCGCCTGCGCGGGCGAGGCAGTATGAGGCCGTGATCACACAGATTTCGCGAGACGAACTGTCACTGCTTGAGCGGGCGGTCCGCCACTTCCGTGGCGTCCAGGAGGCCGATGTGGTTCGGGCGTTTGGTGACACGCCCAGCGCACTCGCCTTCGTAGCGTCCGATGAGGCAGAGCTCTTTGGGTGGTGCTGGGGGCACCACCTGGCGCGTCCGGACTCGTCATCGATGCTCTATGTCCACCAACTTGAGGTGGCGGAATCCCATCGCCGCCGGGGCGTCGGACGGGATCTTCTTCGCGCCTTCATGGAGGCGGGGGCGAAGGCCGGGGCCACGAAGATGTTCTTGACCACCGGTGAAGCGAACCTGGCGGCCCGGTCCCTGTACGAATCCCTCGGAGGTGGGCTTGCTGCGCAGGGCCCCACAGTGAACTACTGGTTTCTCCTCGATCCGCACCTGGGATGAGCGTGGTTATTGGCCGCTGTTGTCTCCGCGAGGAGTGATCGTGTTCTTGGGCTGGGTCAGGGGAATGAAGCGGTCGGCGGCGCCCAGATTTCTGGGGGTTGGGCCGGCTGGGGTGGGTGTGTCTGCGAGGCGTTCGGCGAGGGCGTGACCGCTTCGTGGTCGCCTTCGAGGGCTTCGCACCCTGGCGGGGCCGTCGGCCATGTGGGCTCGACTGCCCCCGCCGTACCGGCTTCCGCTCACGCAGTCCATCTTCCACCAGGTACTCGTAGAAGGACCGCACGGCCACCAGGCGTTGCTGGACAGTCGCGTTCGCCACACCGGTCTCCGGCAGCAGAGGCGCCTTCGCTGTTCGCTGGTGGGGCCGGTCGAGCATGTCCCCGATCCAGGCGACAACCATGTCCGCACCGGCCAGTGCGGGATCTGTGCCGTCCACTGCACAGAATCGCAGGTGGTCTTCGACCGCTCGCCCGTACGCGTCGATCGTATTGGGAGCCCGACCGACGTTCGCCATGAACTGGAGTAACCGACCGGCCAGTTGATGCTCAGCGAGAGTGGGGAACTTGCCCCACAGGATGGGGGCCATAACGACAGGCTAGCCCTGTTCGATTCCACATAAGGCGGGCGTTGCCGGTGGACTTCCCCGTCTGGGACCGGGTCTATGCCTTCTTCCGGCGCTGGCGGGAGAGCGGGCTGATCGACGAGCTCCACGATCGGCTGCGCGGGAAGGTCCGCGAGGCGGCCGGGCGCGATCCGGAGCCGACCGCCGCAGCGATCGACTCGCAGTCGGTCACGGGCGACGCGGTCGTGGGCGCCGGCAGCCGGGGCTACGACGGCGGCAAGAAGATCAATGGTCGGCGTCGGCACCTGATCTGCGACACGATCGGACTGCTGCTGGCGATCCAGGTGACAGCCGCCGATGTCACCGACCGAGGCCGCCGCCGAGATGCTGCCCGCCCTGCACAAGCAGTTCCCCGCCATCACCAAGCTGTGAGCCGATTCGGCTACACCGGTGTGCTCGTCTCCTGGGCGCTGGCCGTGCTGCACCTGGTCGTCACGGTCGTCAAGCGCAGCGACGACGTGAAGGGTTCGTGGTGCTGCCGCGCCGGTGGGTGGTGGAGCGAGCGCGAACCGCCCCGACGGCTACTTGAGCAGCTAGTGCTGTGGCCGCGAACGTTCACCGGGTTGGGAGTCCAGTCCTGGCTAAGGTGCGCGTAGCGGAATGATGTTCGGTTGTAAGGGGGTTGGGCGGATGCTGATCGAGGTTGCAGGGGTGCGCGTACCTGTGGGGCGGGCGACAGAGGCGGCGCGGCTGGTCTGTGAGGAATACGCTGACGAGGCGCTGTACCACCACTCTGTGCGGTCATACTTCTTCGGCGCGGCCTGGGCGGAGGCGCGTGGCCTCGACTTCGACCGTGAGTTGTTCTTCGTCTCGGCGTTGCTGCATGACTTGGGGCTCGTTCCGCCCTTCGACAGTCACACGCTCTCGTTTGAAGAGGCTGGTGGCCACCTGGCCCGGGTCTTCACGGCCGGTCTCGGCTGGCCGACTGAGCGACGCGACCGGGCGGCTGAGTTGATCGTGCTCCATATGCGGGACGACGTTGCGCCGGAAGTAGACGTGGAGAGCCGACTGTTGCAGGTGGGGACGAGCGCGGATGTATCCGGGGCGGGCCTGGAAGCCTTCGACCCGTCTTTCACGGACACACTCGTTGGGGCATACCCCCGGCTGGGCTGCGCCAAGTCCTTCGTGCGCCTGTTCCAGGACCAGGCAGAGCGTAAGCCGGGGTGCGCGGCGGCGCAGTTGGTAGCGGGAGAGTGGGCGGAACGGACTGTTACCAATCCGCTCGATCAGGGCTGAGGGCCGGGAAACGGATCGTCACGCGGCTTCCGTGACGGGGCATCCGCTGGGGCGGACGCCCCCTCGCCACCGCGGCCTGATGCGCGGCATAGCGCCCTATCGTCGAACTGGGCCACGAACCGGTCCGCGTCCACGGGGTCGAGGTAGCCCCGGGCTGCGGCTGTGTGCGCCCAGGTGCGCAGGCCCATGACATTGTCGGCCGCCGACGGGTCGCGCACGACCAGAGTCCGGGCTTCCACCATGATGTCGTGGATGCCGCGGGCCGCAAGCAATCCGGCGTGCCGGTGGCCCAGCGAGCCGTTGCGCAGGCCCACGTCGGCCCTGAAGCGCAGCACCCGGCGGGCGAGCTCCTGGTCGTCAATGTCGAGTACCTGGGTGTCGTAGTCCGGGTCCGCCAAGGCGACCCGGCCGCCGGGGCGGACCACCCGCAGCAACTCCTCCAGCACCCGGGCCGGTTCAACGACGTGCTGCAGGACCCGGAGCCGAGTTCGTCGTCGCAGCAGGCGATATGACCACCTACGCCGACGCCGGCCACGTCGCGTCAGCCGCCGGACTGGTCCCCGTCCCCCGCGATTCCGGCCGTCGCACCGGCAACCTGCACCGCCCCAAGCGCTACAGCCGCCGCCTGCGCAAGTCTTCTACCTCTCCGCGCAGACCAGCATCATCCGCGACGGCCCCAACCGGGAGTACTACCTCAAGAAGCGCGGCGAGGGCTGCCAGCACGTCCAGGCCGTCATCGTCCTCGCACGACGCCGCACCAGCGTGCTCTGGGCCCTCATGCGCGACAATCGAGCCTTCACCCCGTCCCCGCCCACCACGGCTGCTTGACTCAGCTCGATGTCACAGAGAAGGCATCGTGGTTGAGGCCGGTGGGGGCCCAGTGAGGCACACACGCGCCTGACCGGACGGCGTGCCCGCCATCAGGGCTGACTTTCGTCGGCCGAGGCACAGACGATCTCCGAGATGCCCTATCGGCCGCACTGGTGAAGGACGCCAACGACCTTGACTCGGTCATTGAAACTCCAGTCCAAAGCTGCTACACCGACCTCACGCTCCAGGGTCAGCACACCAGGCATGGTCCGAGATCAGGTCTGCTTCGGAAGATCTTCGGTGGGAAGGTTCCAGGATGAGCTGATTCCCGCCGCGATCAACTGCGCAGCTTCTTGCGGCGTACGGTGCGTCGTATCGATAACCTCGGCTTCGCGATGCAGCCAGGGAACGGCCTCGCGATAGGCGACGAGGTGGTTAAGGCGCCAGTCGCGACTGTGCTCGGTATCTGCCTCGATCCGTTGGGTGAGGGTGTCGGGATCGGTGTGCAGCACGACGTGATGCAATGGAATATCGGCCTTCTGGAAACCGTCACGGATCTCGGTCCAGTACTGCTCTTCGAGGACTGTTTGGACCACGATCAGCCGACCGCCAACGTAGTTGAGGAGCTGAGCAGCCGTCTCCACGACAAGAGCACGCCATGGCTGCCAGCTTTGGAAGCCGCCAGCCCTCGTCCTCGGCATGTCAGTGACGGCATCGCGCAGCATGTAGCCGACGTACTCCGCGTCGAAGATCCTCGCCTCTGGAATCAGGGAGACAAGTTCCTTCGAGGTGGTCGTCTTACCAGCTCCGAAGGTTCCGTTCAACCAAAGAATCATGGCCCAGAGCATAGCCAGGCCGTGAATCCGTATGCTCCAAGGCGGCCAAACCCATGCGGCCGCTACGGACCGGGCAACAGATTCATGAGCACACTGAGCATCCTGACGCATGGGCAGCCTGCAGGAGGGCCCTTCCCGGAAGTAGCAACGCCGGGGGCACCAGGCAAGCGAAGCGCGCCCCCGCCCGGTGCACAACAACCGCGCCAGACCGAGTCGGGGGACAGCGGAGAGTCAGGAACGCCAGCATCCCTGAGCACCCGCAGGTAGGGTCCGTCCGCATGGCCTTCAACTTCAACGATCACTACTACCCGCTGCTGCTGAAGCAGGTGCCGGACGGGGCGCGGACGGCGCTGGACGTCGGTTGCGGGACGGGACGGTTCGCGCGGTTGCTCGCGGGGCGCGGGCTGGACGTCGAGGGGACAGACGCCAATGGGGAGGTCATCGAGGCGGCGCGAGCGGCCAGGGGCGGTCCTCGATACCGTCAGGCCGACGTGCGCGACGAGCAACTACCCGACTGACACTACGACTTCATCTCATGCATCGC
The DNA here is from genome assembly GCF_055585925.1 of Streptomyces sp. NPDC052064. NCBI lineage: Bacteria > Bacillati > Actinomycetota > Actinomycetes > Kitasatosporales > Streptomycetaceae > Streptomyces > Streptomyces sp. NPDC052064. The sequence continues at coordinate 2,871 of NZ_JBVJJE010000029.1, read as the reverse complement.
CAGCCTCCACCACATGCCGTTCCATACGGCGCTGACATTGCGGAAGGCCCTCGCTCCGGGCGGTGTCCTGGCGGTGCTGGGTCTCTATCCGGTCAAGACGGCGACCGACTTCGTGTGCGCCCTCCCAGCACTGTCCCTCCTCAGCCGGTGCCCGTCCGCCACAGTGGAGCGTGGCAGTCCTCGGTGCCGGGCCTGCGCGATCATCGTCAAGGAGCTGTCGACCGCGACGACCTCGGCCCCACTGCGCGGGCGCAGGGCCACGGCGGCGTCCCCGGTACCTGCTCCAACCTCAAGGAACAGCCCGCCGGGCTCGGCACGCAGGAACTCTTGCAACCGCTGCTTGTAAGCGGCGTAAAACGGCTCCGCACTCAGCCGGTCCAGGACCTGAACCCACTCAGCGGGCCGGGGCCGCGTGTCCACCGACGTGAAACCGTGAGCAACACCGTGATCGTTCACGGGAGCACGCTAGACGTGCCAACCAAGCCGGTGAACCTTTCCAGACAGAGCACTAAGCTGCCGGCATGATCCGATCACCGGTAGCAGTGGTACTGCGACAGGTGAGGTCAGCCGACTGTTCGGGGTAGCGAGATTGGGCACCGCGGACCTGCCATTTCGTATCGTGCGTCAGGGATTTCAGCCGGTGCTTTCCGGTCGCCATGCGCCGTACGCGGGCGATCCGGGGCACTGGGCGTACTGGCGTCGCGAACCGCTGGCCTACGCCAGCGGCGTACTGCCGATCGGACCCGGCTTGGCGGCACCGCGCTGCTACGGCGTCGTTGATGACGTCGTGTATCTGGCCGACGTGTCCGGAAGCGCGGAGTCCGCTGAGGTCGCGGCACGTCGGCTCGGGGCGTGGCAGGCAACCGCAGCGGTGCCGGACGTCAACTGGCTTTCTGGGCATCAGCTCGTCCAGCGGATCACTGCCAGCCACCTCGACTGGAGCCTGGTCACTGCCGACCCCCGCATGGTGGCCCTGTGGCAACAGCGTGGCGAACTACTTGATGAGCTCTCGCGCGTCCCACACGTCCTCGTCCACGGTGACTTCTCTGCAGGAAATCTGCTCGCTTTGGACAACCTGACGACCGTCGCCCTGGACTGGGCCACACTCGGCACAGGCCCACGTCGGTGCCGATCTGGCAAGCCTCGCCCTCAGCACATGCAGAGATCTCCTCGGCCCCTACTTGGCCGGCCTGAACGGCAGATTCGACAAACCCGTTGTGGAACTCGGCTATCGGGTGACCCTCGCGCTGACCGGCGCAAGCCGGGTGTAATGGATGCTGTAACGAGGCGTGCAGCCTCCCAACGAATACGTAGAGTTCGTTGTGTCTCAGGCGCCGTGAAGTGCTGGATGGGCAACCCCACGTCATCGCTGACCACGCAGCCAATCAGAGATCTGATCCACAGGTCTTGACGATAACTCCCGCGGGTGTCTGCCAGGTGGCGGCCTTGGCGAGTGATGGGCGGCTTGAGTGGTCAGGGCGTCAGCTGATGCGGATCGCCTGGGACCGGTGTGGGCGCGAGGCGCGTGAAGTACTCGGTGGAGATGATTCTGAGGCGGGTGTCCTCGGGCAGGCGAGCCAGGAGGCCGGGCAGGGGGCGTTCGCGGGCGACTTCGCCACGGTGTGCGGTGATCGCGCGCCATTTCTGCTCCACCCAGGGCGTCACATCGACCGTTGCGGTCACGTACTCGTCCGCGACGGACAGGATGGATTTACCGACGCCGGTCAGCAGCGATCCCAGGTCGCCGACCCCGGAGTGCGGGTGGGTGGCGGAGTAGAGGGCACGCGTCTGCCAGGGCTCACCGGCATCCGGGTAGAGGTGCGCGAGCCCGGCAGCCTCCACCGCGAGCAGGGTCACCCGGTGGGTGTGGCGGTGGTCGGGGTGGCCGGTCAGCTGGCCGACGGCGTCATGGGTGACCACGATGTCGGGACGGAACTCCCGCACCTGCGCGACCAGCTGGGCGATCGCCTCATCGAGGGACACGTCGCAGAACCGGGGGCGGCCAGGTGCTGACGAGTCGTTGCGGGCGTCGCCGTAGCCGAGCATCCGAGGTGGGCCAGCGCCGAGGACTTCCAGGGCTTCAGCGAGCTCCGCCGCCCTGTGACTGTCCGGAGCCCAGGTAGCGGTGACGACGGCGGTGCGCGCGCCGTGGGCGGCGTGTTGGGCGAGGACTCCGCCCGCGAGAAGACTTTCGTCGTCCGGGTGTGCGAAGACGCCGAGCAGGGACGGCACAGACGGGAGAGTGGATGTCGTCACGGGATGATGGACCTTTCTCATGACGGGGTGGGTGCGCAGCTGGCCAATGCCGGTCTGGGCGTCCTGTCGGGCTCAGCCGACCTGGTCTCTATCTCAGATGAACCGGTCCGATTCGCGCGCTATCTTAGGTGATCTTGTCGCCCAGCTCGGACTCACGGGTCATGCGCACGTTGGGCAGCTTGCCTCGCCAGAGCTCACGTTCACCAGTGGTCCTGAATCCGTACCGCTGGTAGAAGCGGATCGCCCTCGCGTTGGGGCCATCCTTCAGGGTGCAGCCGATGATTCTCGCGTGATTTTCCGTCCAGGTCACACTGGCGACCTGCACCCGATCCAATCCGCCTTCGCTAGACCAGACGTCAGAGTCGCAGCCGCGGACCAGATCATCGGCGACGGGACATCCGGCCGGCGCATGGAGCCAAAACAGCTACGTGCAGTGGAGCCCAAAGAAGTGCATACAAACAGGCAAGGGTTCGGGGAGCGGATCGGCTCCCCGAATGGCTTCCGGTAAGAACGCACCGCTTTAGAGGTCGTTTCACTTGGTGAGTCGGCGGTAGCTGATGAGGGCTGCGGCTATGCCGACGAAGGCGAGGAAGTGTTCGGCCTTACGTTCGTATC
>NZ_JBVJJE010000028.1:0-8429 GCF_055585925.1 Streptomyces sp. NPDC052064 | reverse complement strand
GCCCCGCCGCCACGGCCTGACCACCGCCCGGAACCGGGCTCCACCACGCCACGACGCACCATCAGACACCACCCACCCAACAACGTGACAGCGCCTTGAGGATGACTGCTCCGTCCAGAACGATCTGGCGGAGCGGATCAGCCAGTTCAACTACGAGTCCAATACCGGCGCGGCGGTCATGGCCTTGTTCCCGGCCCATTGGAGCGGGAGCGCCGGCGATACCGTGACTCTCCGGGGGGACGGGAGCATCGCCCTCGACATGGACGGCGTGTTCGGACTGCCGGAGCCGTTCGACCGTGTCGCCCCTCCCACGCTGATCACCACCACGACCGGTATGGCGGTACTCAAGGCCGACCACCCGGCCAACCAGACCATCGAGTCCGGGTTCCGGGCTCTGAACATTCCGGTCCCCGAGGTGATCCAGGCGCTGAGCGCCCGCGAGGCCGCGCTCGCCGGCGACGGACCCACGATTCACTCCTTCACATCGGAGGTGCTGGGGAGGTGGAGCGGATGGAACGAGCCGGTCTCCACCGCCTTGCTCGACAACTGGGCGGACCCTCTCTACGACCAAGGCCGCCTGACCCCTGAGGCCTTGGACAAGCTGAGGTCAGAGGCCAGTGTCATCCACCGGCAACTCACCCCGGTCTGGCGCCGCAAGGTCGACCAGTCGCGGCTGCTGCTGCTCGACACCCCGCTCGGCGACGGGCTGACCCTGTACGACCTGGTTTGCGGACAGGCCGCCGTCGACCCCGGCTTCGAGACCGGCTTCGAGGACTCGCGCCTGATCGAGATTCTGAAGGCCCTCTCCTCGGCCGAGCGAGCGGTAACTCTCGCTCTCGGTGCCCGTGGGGTCACCACCTGGGCCGAAGCGGCCATGGCCGCTGGTGCTGCGGAGCCGGAGAGGCAGGGCGAGAGGGTCCGCCGGAAGGTGAAGCGGCTTGCTGGGCGCATCACCGACCCCTCTACCGCGGCCGAGGCGGCCACGGTGAGCGGCCGATGAGCGCCCCTGCCCCTGTCGCAGCCCGCCCGGCCCGGCGCCGGGAGGTGGTGTTGCGGATCGCTCTGCCGGGGATTCCGGCCTGCACCGCGGTACTCGGCACCGGCAGCGTCGGCGCGGCCCTGGTCCACGGCGCCATCCCGGCAGCATCCCCGCTCGTGTGGCCGCTCGTGGTCCTCGCCCTCGGCACGATGGCGTACGACGTCGGGCTCCGTGCCCTGCGTCGCCGCGACGGCTGACCACGCTGCCGCACGGCAACGAGGTCCCTCCCGGGCCAAGGTGCGTGCGCCCACCCCGAGCCCTGGCGCACCCTGGGCCTGGCACTCTCGGCGCTGGGCCCGGGCCACGTAGTGCTCGGCCGGCTCCTGCTTGTGCTGAGCTTTCGTGCCCGCCGCCTCGGCGGCGGGCGCCTCGACTTCGGCGAGGCGCGCCCACGCTGCCTGTTCCCGGGCGGCGCTCTGGCTCGGGGGCCCGGGGCGGCGCTGGTGGCCTCCCGGCTGCGGGCGCTGGCCGAAAGGGGCGCGGGCAGGCAGGGGCCTCAGTCGCCGTCCTGCGGGGGGACAGTCACTCAGTGGTTCTTCAACGGCCGTCGCACGGGTCGTCGCCCACAGGCATCGGCTTGGTGTCGGCCGCCAGGCAGGAGGAGTACACCCGCGGCGGAGTGGACTGCGGCTGTGGTTCCATCGCCTCGCTCACGGCGATAATCGCCACGGCGCCAGCGCAGATCAGCCCCGCTGTCACGGCGAGCCCTGTACGGCGGCTCACCGGTCGCCGCTGAAGTGGTCGAGAATTTCATCGCTGCAGTCGTCCGCGCCGACCCGGGTTCGCGTGAAGGCCAGCACGCCGTCGTCGTTGCCTTCCCTCTTGGCCTTGGCCAACTGCGTCTCGATGTCCGCGATGTACTCGGCGCACTCGGCGCTGACGGGCTTCTCGGGCTGCGGGTCAGGCGCCGGCAAAGCGTTCAGTGCGGCGGTGGCAGCGATACCGGCCACGCACAGCACCGCCCACGCGGCAACCCACGTGCGGCGGCTCATCCGTAACGGCTTGGGCATGTAGGCATCCTACGAGCGTCACGCCGGGCCTCTTCCAGATCCCCGGAGCCGAGAGCGGCGCAGCTGGCTTCATCGAAACGTGGACGGGGGCGCTGTCACGTTGTTGGGTGGGTGGTGTCTGATGGTGCGTCGTGGCGTGGTGGAGCCCGGTTCCGGGCGGTGCTCAGGCCGCGCTGGCGAGGCCGGCGACGCCGGTGAGCTGCTCCCAGATTGCGAAGCGGACGGTCATCTCGGCTCGGTAGTCGTGTGCGGGCATCAGGTGGCGGCGGGGCCGGAAGTGGGGCGAGATGCCGCTGAACGCGGAGAGGAACCGCTGGGCCCCGCCCACGGAGCGGAAGCCCTTCATCGCCCGTTCACGCTGCCTGGTCAGCTGGTGGCAGTTCTCCGCCCGGTTGTTCAGGTACTTCGACTGCCGGTGCTCGACGCACGGCATGACCTCGCGGAGGGCCGTATGAGCGGAGCTTGTCGGTGACGACCACCCGCGGCACCACACCGGTCCTCTTCATCAGCCTGCGGAAGAAACGCCTGGCCGCGGCCTTGTCCCGCCGGCTCTGCAGCAAAACGTCCAGCACGTTGCCGTCCTGGTCGACGGCCCGCCACAGGTACTGCAACCGCCCGTTGATCTTGATGAAGACCTCGTCCAGGTGCCACTTGTCCCCAGGCCGAGGCTGCCGGCGACGCAGCGCGCCTGCGTAGGTCTGCCCGAACTTCGCGCACCAGCGGCGGATCGTCTCGTAGGAGACGACGATCCCGCGCTCGAGCATCAGCTCTTCGACCTCGCGGAACGACAGTGGGAAGCGGAAGTACAGCCACACACAGTGGGAGATCACCTCGACCGGATACCGGTGCCCCTTGTACGACAGCGCCGCGCTCCCCACGGACGACCCCTCCCAGCCTGTCGACCCGAAGATCATCCCACCGGTCAGCCAACGTGACAGCGCCCGATGGTCTGCTGCTGTTCGCGGACCTCCTTGCGCAGCCGCTTGAGCTCCTCGCGCTCGGTCTGCCTTCGCCCGGCGGTACCAGCCGCGCAGGGACTCGGAACTGATGCCGAGTTCCCGGGCGACGGCGGTGACCGTCTTGCCCGAGGAATCGACGAGCGCGATCGCGTCCCGCTTGAACTCCTCGGTGTACCGCTTCGTGTACTTGCTTTGAGAGCGTCGACCAGGATGGCCAACGTCCTGGACGCGCAGACTGCGAAAAAGTTCCGCTCGCTGCATTCGGCATGTGGTGTGCTCCACTGCGAGCTCCCGCCGTCCGGCAGTATGACATTGTGACCCTGATCCCCAAAACGTATGACGGCGCCACAGACCCACTTCGGATCCGACTGGCAGCGGCCGGGGCCGCGGTGATGACCGTCGGCGTGGGGTTGGGGCTCAGGGCCGTGGCGGCAGGGAACGTGGCCAAGTACGGCGGAGACGCGCTGTACACCATCTTGCTGCTCACTCTTGTCGTTCTGGTGACGCCACGGGTCACGCCCCTGCGGGCCGCCGCAAGCGCGCTGACCGTCAGTTGGGCAGTCGAGTTTCTACAGCTCAGCCAGGTACCCGCAGAACTCTCCCAGCGCAGCACCCTCGTCCGCCTCATGCTCGGTTCCACCTTCAATCCACCGGACCTGTTCTGGTACACGGTCGGGGCGGCAGCGGGCTGGCTCAGCCACACCGCAGTGCGTTCCTTCCCCTCACGCCGAGGTGCCAGGGACGGTTGAGGCCAACCGCTTAGTACTCCAGTTGCGCTTCTCCATTTTCCCTGGTCAGCACGCCTGTTTCGAGTCTAGTGAGCTGACGCCGCATCAGGGCGATGGTGGTTCGTGACCCACCCGATCGAGGTGCGTGCGGCGCTGGTAGTGGCAGTGGCGGGCGACGGCTTGATGGCGTCGGCGCCAGTGCGACCAGCGGAGCCGGTGCCGGGGCCTCGGTAGCCAGGTTGCGGGGGAATGGGCAAGATCCAGGAGCCGTCGCACTTCTGCCACGGGGAGGGGAACGAGGCTGCTCGGACCGTTTCTTCGGCCCCCTTTTCGAGGGCGTGGGCGGCCATCGCGGCCAGGAAGGTGTGCGCGAGCATGGCCAGCGTGATGTGGCGGTACCAGCCCACATAGCGGCGGACTTCGTACTGGTCCAGGCCGCACTCGTTCTTCGCGGCCTGGAAGCACTCCTCGATGGCCCATCTGGAGCCGGCCCCGCGGACCAGTTCGGAAACGGTCGCCTCCGCGGGGGCGAAGGCAAGGTAGTAGGCGATCTCCTCGGGGCGGGCCAGGCTACGGCGGGCCAGCACCCAGCGGTGATGCGCGGGTGCCCCGCCGTTCGCGTCGTCGGCGGCAGGGAGCCTGGCTGCGGCCCAGTCGTAGACCCTCGGCCCCTTCGCGCCGTCCCCGCAGGAGATCCGCTCCCAGGCATCGGCCGGAGCGCCGGTCAGTACGTGGTCGATGCGCCAGCTCCCCACAGGGGACTTGACCTGCTGCGACTTGGGCACCGCCAGGACGTAACCGACACCGGCCTCCTCCAGCATCCGCCGGAAGTGCCACTCCTGCCCGTAGGCCGCATCGGCGGTCACCCAGGCGATCGGCAGCGCGGAGTCGAGTGCCCTCAGCACCATTGCCCGCGCCAGTTCGGGCTTCGTCGCAAAGGACCTGTCCTCAGGAATTCTCGCCGTGCGGCACCGATCCGGGTCATCGGTCCAGGACCTGGGCAGATACAGCTCCCGGTCCACCAGAGCCCGCCCCCTCGCCGAGGCATAGGCGGCGAACACGCCGATCTGGCAGTTCTCTGTGCGGCCGGCTGTCCCCGAGTATTGGCGCTGCACTCCGGCTGAGACCGTGCCTTTCTTCAGGAAGCCGGTGTCGTCCACGATCAGGACACCGTCAGGCCGGCCGAGCCGATCGGCGACGTATTCCTGCAGGTCATCACGGATCTCGTCTGGATCCCACTGGCACCACGACAGCAGCCGCTGCAAGCCGTACGGGGTGGCATGGCCTGCGTGCTCGGCGAGCTGCCAGCTGTTCTTCCGGCCCACCGGGCCGAGCAGCCCACGCACATAGTCCTGCATCCGACGCCGCGGCTCGATGCGGCCGAACCGCTGGCCCACCCGCAACAGCAACGACTCCAACTCGGTGGCCCACAGCCCTGCTTCGCTATCCGGCTCCATGGCAGGCTCAACGCACCTCGATCGGGTGGGTCACGAACCACCATCGCCCTGATGCGGCGTCAGCTCACTAGACTCGAAACAGGCGTGCTGACCAGGGAAAATGGAGAAGCGCAACTGGAGTACTAAGCTTGTTCTTTTTCTTCCGGCCCCGAACGACGTCTCGAACTGGGTCGCTCACCAGGGGGTTCGCCAGACGCGGGGGCGGCCTTCGTCTGATCATGTGCTCCGACCAAGGTGCACATGACCAAGACGAAGGCCGTGATGGTGAGTCTGTTGCCTGATGCAGTCCGGAGGGAAGCGTTCGCGGAAGCGTCACGCTTCCGGGGAGAGTTCTACGAGTGCCTGACCGCACGACGCGACGAGTTGTTCGAGCTGGTGGACGCGGTGCTGTGTGCGGACGGTGCGGTGAAGTCCCCGGTGGACCTGACGCTGCTGCCCGAACATCGACGTGAGCACGGAGCGATGTACGGCGGTCCGAACCATGGCCGGATCGATTCCGGTCGGTTACGGACTGTGCTGGGCGAACTGTCGCTGCCGCGGTTCGGTGGCGGGCGACTGGTCCTGGCGGTCGATGTGTCGCCGTGGCTTCGCTCGGACGCGCCGTGCTCGGCGGAGCGGCTGTTCTGCCACGTCTACGGCCGGGCGAAGACGGCATCGCAGTTCATCCCGGGCTGGCCGTACTCCTTTGTCGCCGTGCTGGAGCCGGGTGCCATGGCTTCAGCCAGCAGTTCGTCTCTTGGGCGTCCGTTCATGTCCTCATCGTCTCCGGTCGCCCGCCCTCGACCAGGAGGACCAGGTCGGTTGGGCGGTGTGGGGGTTGGGACAGCTTTTCTTGCGCGGCCCCGCGGCGGACGGGGCGTAGACGCCCTTGACTCAGGAGTTCGGGCAGGACCACCGATGGCGTTGGGGGCAGCGTCGGCGGTGTGCACGACGTTGAGGGGCGGTGCGTGGGCGCGGCGCAGATCCTTGCACACGGAGGGCCCTCGCGCCCCGACGTATCCCCGCCATGGCGTTTCTTTACAGGATCTGAAAGACCTTGTAGGCGATACCGCCTTCGACGAGGTATCCCGACCCGACGCAGACTGTGTCGTTGAGCCATGCGTAAGGCTCGGCCCCCGTCTCGAAAAGCGGGTTGGTCCGGAAGTAGTAGTGGGCGGGGTCGATCCGGTACCGCTCGTCGGGGTCGTCCAGGGCGTCGCGCACCTCGGGCGGGGTGACCCAGCGGCCGCCGTAGGTCATGTGCAGGAGGGCGTCGTCGTGGGTGCGCAGTGTCAGGCGTACGTCCAGGGTCATCGCTCCGTCGGGGGCGAACAGCGCCCAGTCTCCCCCGCCGGGGAGGACGTCGCCGCTCAGTCTGGTGCCGTGGAACGTGCCGCCTGCCGCACCGAAGAGGACGCGCCGGCCGAACGGGCCGCTGCCGATGGGCAGGTGGGGGTTCAGGTCGACGACCATGTCGAAGAGGTGCGCTGTCCGGATCTCGCCGACGTCCTTCACACGCGGGTCTGCCGTCATGCCGCGTCGCCTCCTGCGATCGCGGGGAACAGCCTCTGTCGGACCGCGTCCGTCGAGACTCCCGACTGGGCGCACAGCGTCGCCAGGTCGAAGAAGAAGCGTTCTCCTGCGATCAGGTCGTCTTTGAAGGTGAACTGGATGAACACCGGTATCTCAGCACGTTCGCCGTTAGGGACACCGAACCGGTTGCCCGTCATGGTCAGCCGCGCTGTACCCCAGCACACGAGCGTGTCGCCGTTGTTCGCGTGGCCGTGCAGGACGACGTCGTAGTCGGGGAACGAAGCGAAGAACCGCCGTAACGCTTTCTCGTTCTCGGCCAGGCCCCGAGTCGTTGTACCGAAGGCCGGGGTCTCGAGGACCATGTCTGGGTGGAAGAGCCGCAGGGCGGCTGGAACGTCCTGTCGGCTCTTGGCAACGGCGAGCGCGTGCGCCAGTTCGAACCTGCGTTGTTCATGCATAGGTGCCTCCTTCAACGTGCCTGCAAAGTAAACGTACGATCGGTCGTATGCTTGAGGCAAGCGCATGACAGGATGGAGTCGATGAACGAGCACTCAGGGAGCCGAGGGCGACAAGTGGCCGTGTCTTCAACGGAAGCAGCAGGCGCGACCGTGACGGACCAGCGCCTCGTCCGCGGTGCCCGGACCCGGCACAAGATCACGCGCCACGGCGTCGACGTCGCCTCCCTGGAAGGGCTCAACGGGCTCAGCATCGGCCGTCTGGCCACCGACCTGGGGCTGAGCAAGAGCGGCATCCAGACGCTCTTCAAGACCAAGGAGAACCTGCAGCTCGCGGTCGCGGAGTCGGCGCGCGAAGAGTTCACCGAAGCGGTCATCCGCCCCGCACAGACCGCTCAGCCGGGCACCGCCCGGCTCCGCGCACTGACGGAACGCTGGATCTCCTACATCGAGGCACCGTTGTTCGCCGGAGGCTGCTTCTGGGCGGCCTGCCTCCCCGACTTCGACAGCCGGCCCGGGAAGGTCCGTGACACCCTGCTGCTCCACCGCCGCACCTGGCTCGCTCTTCTCGCCGGCGAACTCGACTGCGCCGTGAACACCGGGGAGATCGCCCAACTGGACGTGGACCTCACGGCCTTTCAGATCGACGCTGTACTCAACGCCGCAAACACCGCACTGCGCCTGGGCGAAAGTGACGCGTCCTCAAAGGTTCGCTGCGTGGTCGACGGGTTCCTTGCACCCCCGCACTGACAGGCGACCCCCGCACGAGAAGCGCCTCGACGGCCAACGCGTGGCACTTCGCGGGTGGCGGAGGCCGCGGCAACGCCGCCGACGAGGACAAGGACCGCGAGGAGTGATCGCGAGGAGTGGGGGAGCGCCTGGGTGGAGACGGGACAGGCGTCTTCACCCTGGCCGCCGCACTGAAGGTGCGCCGGGCCCCGGTTCGAGGACCTCGTCGGCAAGTGCCCCGGCGGGTGCTTCCTCGCAGTCGACGGCGTGGATGACGCCCCGGTCGGGCCCGCGGCCGCCGTCCATCTTCTGCAGGACCCACTTCCTGTGGAACAACGACAAGGACACCATCTACCTGTACAAGCCCTCAGGCAGCCGCGCCGACGTCCACGCCTACACCAACCGTGACGACGACCCCGACGGCAACGGCTACATCAACTTCCACGGCGCTGTCACGTTGTTGGGTGGGTGGTGTCTGATGGTGCGTCGTGGCGTGGTGGAGCCCGGTTCCGGGCGGTGGTCAGGCCGTGGCGGCGGGGC
>NZ_JBVJJE010000027.1:0-11282 GCF_055585925.1 Streptomyces sp. NPDC052064 | reverse complement strand
GAGCCGTCAACCGAGCCTCATGCTGCTCGTGCCACAACGGCCCCACCTCAGCGACGAGTTCAGCGATCACATCCGGCGACAGCCCAGTGACCCGGCACTCCGCCACGATCAACTCACGCGCCCCAGCCCCCATCATGCGCAGTTCAACGAGCCCACCTGAGCGCCGAGCCACGGCCAACCATGCACGAGGTCGTAAGGGCTGTCCCGTAACTGCTGGTCACGGGTGAGATGATCTTGCTGTGTCTGGTGTGATCACGGCGTCGGAGCCCTCCTGGGCAGCCCCGTTCACCGGGCTGAGCCCGCGCCGGTTCGGCAAGCTGATCACCGCTCTGCGGCGTGAAGGTGCGGACCCGGTGCGCAAGGGCCGGCCCTGGAGCCTGCCGCTGGAGGACCGCGTGCTCCTGGTCGCCGCGTACTGGCGGACGAACCTGACGCTGCGCCAACTGGCTCCGCTGTTCGGGGTGTCCAAGTCGGCCGCTGACCGCATCATCGACCACGTCGGGCTCGCGCTCCAGCAGCGCAAGCGGTTCCGCCGCGACGCCGTGCTGATCTTGGACGGCACCCTGGTCCCCACCCGCGACCACACCATCGCCGAGCAGTCCAAGAACTACCGGTACTCCACCAACCACCAGGCCGTCATCGACGCCGACACCCGGCTCGTCGTCGCCGTCGGCCGGCCGCTGCCCGGCAACCGCAACGACTGCAAGGCATGGGAGCTGTCCGGCGCGAAAGACGCCGTCGGCAACACCACGGTCATCGCGGACGGCGGCTACCGGGCACCGGCCTGGTCATCCCGCACCGCCGCGAACGCGGTCAGACCGAACTCCCGGCCTGGAAGGAGGAACACAACACCCGACTGAAAGGCTACGGCGTTCATCACGCCATGCTCGGCATCGCCCGCCTGCACAACCTCGTCCTTGCCGGGTGACCCAGAAACCAGCAGGTCACCCAGCACATCGAAGATCATTCTGATGGCCTCGGCCAGATCGAAACGAGACGCAGCCCCCCCGGACCTCTCATGCCGCCGCCGGTTACAGGCGGTCGATCCGGTCTCCCCGGCAGCGGTTGCGGGCGTCGAAGACATACGTCGCATGGCGCTCCACCAGACCGTAGTCGAGGTCATCGTGGTCGGTCAGGACTACGACCGCGTCCGTGTTCGTGATCTCCGCCTCGGTCAGATCGACGCACAGCACCCCGGGCGGCAGCAACTGTGGATCGGCGTGCGGCTCCACGGCCCGGACCCGCGCGCCGCGCGCCATCAGCAGTTCGGCGACGGTGGCGGCGGGAGACTCCCGTACGTCCCCGGTGTTCTTCTTGTACGCGAGCCCCAACACCAGCACCTGTGCGCCGGCCAGCGGCCGTCCGAGTCCGGCCAGGCCGCCTTCGATGCGCCGCACCACGTGCTCGGGCATGTGCTCGTTGATCTCGTGGGCGAGGGAGACGAAGCGCACGTCATGCTGGAGCTTCTGTCGTACCTGCCAGGAGAGATACGAGGGATCCACCGGCAGGCAGTGACCGCCCACCCCGGGCCCCGGGGTGAAGGGCATGTAGCCGAAGGGCTTGGTGGCGGCCGCGTCCACCGCCTCCCAGATGTCGACACCGAGGGGCCGGGCGCACATCGCGAGTTCGTTGACGAGCGCGATGTTCACCTGCCGGAAGGTGTTCTCCAGCAGCTTGGTCAACTCGGCGGTGCGCGGGGAGGAGACCGGCACGGTCCGGGTCACAATCCGGTCGTAGAACTCCGTGATGGCTTCGAGGGAGTCGTCGTCGATGCCGGAGACGACTTTGGGGGTGTTCTCCAGATGCCAACAAGTGTTGCCCGGGTCGATACGTTCCGGGCTGTACCCGAGCCGGAATCCTTTGCCGGCCCGCAGTCCGCTGCCCGCCTCCAGGATCGGCAGGAGAATCTCCTCGGTGGTGCCGGGGTACGTCGTCGACTCCAGCACCACCACGGCGCCGGGACGCATCAGCGGGGCGATCGACCGGCCCGCGCTCTCGACGCACCGCAGGTCCGGGGTGCCGTCGCGCAGCGGGGTGGGCACGCTGATCACGCAGACGTCGAAGCCGACCGCGTCCGCGTAATCGGTGGTGACGCTCAACTGTCCGGAGGCGAGCAGCGGTAGTAGTCGTTCGTTCGGGATGTCCTCGATGTACGAGTCGGCGGCTTCCAGCCGTTTGACGCGCTGCTCGTCGCTGTCCAGGCCGGTCACCCGGAAGCCCGCCTCCGCTGCGCGCACCGCCAACGGCAGACCGACGTACCCCAACCCGAGCACCAGGACGACGCTCTGCGGTGCCGAGGCCGCTGTTGATCCCATGTGTGAGTCTCCGATATCGATGCGCGATATGAGCCGTGTTGTCCGCTCCACATTCGTATAAAACGGGCTATTTTGTCTGGGTCATATACCCGATGCCGCTTTGGCGTCACTCGGATACCGCAACCGGACAGGGCGGCGTATGAATTCCACGACGTATTTGATCACTGGCGGTGCCGGTTTCATCGGCTCACATCTCACCGACGCCCTGCTCGCACAGGGCCATACAGTCGTCGTCCTTGACAACCTCGCCACCGGCCGTGAGGAGAACCTGGACCAAGCCCGACAGAATCCACGCTTCCGCTTCGTCCACGGCTCCGTGCTCGACCAGTTGCTCGTGGACGAACTGGTCCGCCAGTGCGACACGGTGGTCCATCTCGCCGCAGCCGTCGGCGTACGGCTGATCGTGGAGCGGCCGCTGCAGTCCTTCACCACCAACATCCGCGGCACCGAGACGGTCATCGAGGCGGCTCACCGCTACCGCCGCAGGGTGCTCGTCGCCTCCACCTCGGAGATCTACGGCAGGAACTCCTCGGGACCGCTCACGGAGAACTCCGAACGGATCCTGGGCAGTACGAGCGTGGCGCGCTGGTCGTACTCCACTGCAAAGGCCGTCGACGAGATCCTCGCCTTCGCCTACCACCGCGAACTGAACCTGCCCACCATCGTGGTGCGGCTGTTCAATACGGTCGGACCCCGGCAGAGCCCTGCGTACGGGATGGTCGTGCCCCGGCTGGTACGCCAGGCCGTGCACGGTGAACCGCTCACCGTGCACGGCGACGGCAAGCAGCGGCGCTGCTTCGCGCACGTCGCCGACGTCGTCGACGCCCTGCTGCGGCTTCTCCCTCATCCGGACGCGGTCGGCAAGGTCTTCAACATCGGTACGAACGAAGAGACCACCATTGCCGGGCTGGCCGCCCGTGTCATCGCACGCAGCGCCAGCGATTCCGAGATCCGGCTGGTCCCCTACCACCAGGCGTACGGCGAGGGTTTCGAGGACATGGAGCGCCGACTGCCCGACACCGAGCGGATCCGTGCCCTCACCGGCTGGCGACCGCAGCGCAACCTCGACGACATCCTCGACGCGACCATTGCCGAGGCGCGCGTCGAGCGCGTAGCGGTGCCTGCCTGACTCTGGTCTGAGAGGACCTTCACCGTGCCCTACACGCTAGCGGCCGCAGCGGCCGCCCTTCTGCTCACCGCCGTACTGACCGGACTCCTGCGTGCCGTGGCGCTGCGGTGGCGACACACCTGTGCCGGTCTCCTCGACCGTCCCGCCGCCCACAAGGCGCACACTCGCCCCACCCCCCACCTCGGCGGAGTCGCAGTGGTCGTGGGGACCCTCGGCGCGGTCTCCTCGGGGCCGTGGACCGGGCAGGTGCTGCTGGGCCGGGAGGTCGGCACGCTGCTCATGGCAGGAGCCGCCGTCGCCGTGCTCGGGCTGATCGACGACTTGCGGCCGCTGGGACCCTGGGCGCGACTCGTCGTCGAGACGGGTGCCGCAGGGACCGTCGCGTACGGCAGCGGACTGGGGCTGGTGACCGGAGCCCTCGCCGTGCTGTGGATCGTCTTCGTCACCAATGCCTTCAACCTGCTGGACAACTCGGACGGTGCGATGGGGACAGTCGCGGCCCTCACCGCGCTGGGGCTCGCCATCTGCGCGATCAACGAGGGCCGTACCGGCCTCGCTCTCCTGCTCTGTGTCCTGACCGCCGCCCTCACCGGCTTCCTGTTGCACAACTGGCATCCCGCCCGGATCTTCCTCGGCGACTGCGGCTCGCTGTTCACCGGTTTCGTGCTGTCCTCCGCCGCTGTACTGCTGCACACCGGTCACACCCCGGCCCGTACCACGGGCACACTGCTCGCCTTCACCCTCGTCGTCACCGCCGACACCACGCTCGTCCTCGTCTCCCGTCACCGGCAGGGCCGCCCGCTGCTGCTCGGCGGCACCGACCACATCGCGCACCGGCTGCGACGGCTCGGGCTGACGGCGCCCGGGACGGCTGTGGTACTGGGCATCGTCGCTTTCGTCGGGACGCTCATCGGGCTGCTGATCCACCACGCCTGGCTGCCGCCCGCCGCCGTGCTGCCGGTGGCGGGCGCCGCGGTGCTGGCCTGCGGCAGCATGCTCAAGATGCCTGTGTACGGACCCGGCCGGGTCGGCCGACCCAAGCGCCGGGACCGCCGGACTGTTGACAGCCCCCGTGCGGCCAGTGTTGCCGATGCGGTACGCGGATGACGGGCAGGGACGCGCGCCTGCCTGCCACGACGCGCACGGATGTGTCCACCGGCCTGTCCACCGTCCTGTGCGCCGGAGTTCCCGTGGCTGCTGCGACTCCGGACGCCGCGGCCGCCGCGGTGGTCCGTCTCGCCGCCGAAGGCGTGGCGGCCGACGTCCACCTCTGCAACGCGTACACCCTCGCCCTCGCCGACCGGGATGCGCGACTGGCGCAGGCACTGCGGACGGCGACCCTCAACCTCCCCGACGGGCAAGGGGTGGTCTGGGCCAACCGGATCGTCCACCGGAGCCGCTCCGTGCCGCCGACGCGGGTGTACGGCCCCGACCTCTTTCTGGACGTCTTCCGTAACGGCCAGGACGTGGGCCTACGCCATTACCTCCTCGGCTCCACCCCGGCGGTACTGGAACGGCTGGCCGCCGAACTGCGGGCCCGCTTCCCGCGCGCCCTGATCGTAGGCATCGAGTCACCGCCGTTCCGCGAACCGACCGACGCAGAGCGACAGTCGCAGCTGGAACGGATCCGAGCCAGCGGCGCCCAGATCGTCTGGCTCGGCCTCGGCACCCCTAAACAGGACTACGAGGCCGCCCGGCTGGCCACCGCGCACCCCGCGGTGTTCGCCGCCGTCGGCGCCGCCTTCGACTTCGTTTCCGGCAACAAGCCGCAGGCCCCGCTGTGGATGCAGCGGCACGGCCTGGAATGGCTCTTCCGACTCTGCAGCGAACCGCGCCGGCTGTGGCGCCGGGTGCTGTGGGGGCACCCCCGCTTCCTCTGGGCTGTATACATAGGAGCACGACGGTGACCTCCTTCACCGCGCGCGCAGCGCCCTGCAGCGCCTGAGCATCGACCCGGCCTGGACGGTCCTGCCGTAGGTGCTCGGCGACTACTCCGGTACCACCGTCATGAACGTCGAGGGCAACGCCGGTGCCAGCATCTCCGTCCAGCCCATGCTCGGCCGCCACCGCGCGGCCTACCTGAGCGAACGGACCGCTGCCGCGCCGGCCGCAGCCGGGACGCGGTCTCGGGCGCCGAACTGGCAGGGGTGCGCGAGCGGTTCGGACTGACCGGACCTCGCTCAGCCGAGCTGGTCGGCCGGCCTGCGGGGCTCCTGCCGTACGGACGCAATGCGTTACACGGTCGAGGGAATGGCCGCCAGGTTGGCCCGTGGAGTGGAAGAGCTCTTCCATGGCAGTACGTGATCTACGCTTCAAACCTTTCCTCTGCGTCGTCGGCCTCGGCACGGCCCTTTTCCTGGCTGTCACAGGCGGCGTCGGCTGGGTCCTCTACCAACGCCTCGACGGCAATATCCGTACGGACGAGAAGACCGCCCGCGCGCTCGCGACCGACCACGGCTCCCGTCCCCGGGCCGCTGCGCACGGAGCCGAGAACATCCTGCTTCTCGGCTCCGACCGGGAGGGCAACTACGGCAGCGAGCGCAGCGACACAACGATCCTGCTCCATCTCTCTGCAGACCGCCGCAGCGCCTCACTGGTGAGCGTGCCGCGCGACATGATGGTCGGCATCCCCAGCTGCCTGCGGCCCGACGGGACGCGCAGCCGGGCGCAGTACGCGAAGTTCAACTGGGCCTTCCAGTTCGGCGGGGCCGCCTGTGCGATCCGCACCTTCGAGAAGCTCACCGGCGTCCGCGTCGACCACCATCTCGTCGTCGACTTCACCGGCTTCGAGAAGGTCGTGGACGCGGTCGGAGGCGTGGAGGTCGAGGTCCACGAACCCATGAGCGTGCCGGACTCCACCGTTGAGCTCAGCCCGGGCAGACAACTGCTCCGCGGCGACCAGGCGCTCGTGTTCGTACGCGCGCGAACGGGCGTCGGTGACGGCAGCGATCTGCAGCGCATCGAGCGCCAGAAGGAGTTCATCGACGATCTGTTGCGGGAGCTGCGCGGCAGCGGCACGCTCGCCAGCCCGACGCTCCTCTATCCGGTGCTGAACGCGGTCACGTCCTCGCTGGTCGCCGACCGCGGGCTCGACTCGCTCGGTGAGCTGTACGGCTTGGTGGAAGGGGCCCGTGACATCCCCGCGAAGCGGACGTCGCTGGTCACGATTCCCTGTATCCCCACCCCCGGCTACAGGGGTGGCTGCATGATGGTCGAGGACCAGGCGAAGAAACTCTTCAAGGCTCTGCGTGAGGACAAGCCGCTTCCGAAGCGCCTGTACAACGCGTACGACAAGACCCAGGACGAGCTCCCATAGAGGTGGGGTCGGCGATCATCAGTCGCAGGTGCGCGGAGGCCGAACGCATGAACTCCCAGCGATCCCCCCGCGAATTCCGGAAGACGGAACGTGAGACGCATACCTTCCCCGCATGACAGTCATTCCAGCGAACCCCTCCATGGGGACGCTCCAAGAGCAGGGGCATGATGCCGGCCACGACTACGCGAAGGGTTCACCGCACATCCGTCACCACAGTGTCCGCGAGCGTGTGATCGCGGGCGTGCACGCCGTGGTAGGTGATGTCATCGAGCGGAACGGCGCGTGCCACGTTCTGGAGCTCGGCGCCGGGCACGGCACCTTTACCGATCACGTGGTGGCGGCCGGCGCCGACGTCGAGGTGACGGAGATGAGCATGCCAAGTGCGATGGTCCTCCGGAGCCGCTTCCGAAACAATCCGAAGGTCACCGTGACCTTCGACCACGACGGGCAAGCGGATCGCGAGGGGGGTCCGCTCGGCGCGGCTGTGTGCATCTCCGTACTGCACCATATTCCGGACTATCTTGAGACGGTAAAGCGGCTCGTAGAGCGCATCCAGCCCGGTGGCGGGTTCTTCAGCATTCAGGACCCGCTCTGGTATCCACGGCGGTCTCGGACGTCTATGAGTCTGGACCGCAATGCATATTTGCTCTGGAGACTCGGCCAAGGTGGATACCGCCGCGGCCTGGCCACCCGGATGCGTCGGCTGCGCGGCGTCTACGACGAGACCAATGAGGCCGACATGGTCGAGTACCACGTCGTACGCCAAGGGCTCGACGAACAGGCACTGTGCGCGATGCTGGAGCCCGCCTTCGAGAAGGTGGAGCTGCAGCGCTACTGGTCTACTCAGTCCGGGCTGCTGCAAGCAGTCGGCGACAGGTTCGGCCCGCCGAACACCTTTGGGATCCTGGCTCGGAACCGTCGCTGAGAAGGTGCCGGACTTCTGAGAGAAGGGCGCTTTCATCACGAGGTCGTGACCGCCCCGCGCTGCCTACGGCACATCAGCAGCGGCGCCCACGGCCGCTTATGCGCAGTGAAGCCGTGGCCTGAGCAGGCGTCGATGCCGACCGTCACCACCTCGGCTCGAAGGTCCCGCGCGGACCGCCTCGGGGTACCGTCGGGGCTGCCTGCGTCCACGAGGCGACACGCAGGACTCTCCGATCAGACACACATCATTGGCGAAAAAAACGGCACAAACGCGTCTAATCTGGCCGGGCACTGCCCTGAACGACCGGATGAGGTGTACAGCTTGGAACTCCGCAGCATCCTGAAAGCGCTTACCCGGAGTTGGCCCGTCGTCCTCGCCTGCATCCTGCTGGGCGTCGCGGCCGGCTGGGGTGCCACCACCCTGTCGACTCCCGTCTACCAGGCGCGCGCCCAGCTGTTCGTCTCCGCGCAGTCCGGTGGCGACACCATGGAGCTCCAGCAGGGCAACAACTTCACGCTGGCCAGGGTCCAGTCGTACGCATCGATCGTGACCAGTCGTCAGGTCACCCGGCACGTCGTCTCCTCTCTCAGCCTCGGCACCAAGCCGGACGAACTCGCCGGCCGGATCACCGCGGAAGCCCCGCTCGGTACCGTGCTGGTCAACATCACGGTCAGCGACACCGAGCGGCGTCGCGCGGTGGACATCGCCAACGCGGTTGCCTACCGCTTCAGCGACGTCGTTGAGCGCTTGGAGAGCCTCGATCCCGTGCCCCCCGACTATGTGGCCACGTCCCCGGTGAAGCTGAGCGTCACCCAGACCGCCTCGGCCCCCTCGACCCCGGCCAGCCCGCGCCCCGTTCTCAACCTCGCCGCAGGCCTGCTCGCCGGGCTGCTGCTGGGCGCAGGCGCCGCCGTCCTCCGAGAGACCCTCGATACAACCCTCAAGACCGCGGACGCCGTGACCGCCCTCACCAGCCTGCCCGTACTCAGTTCCATTCCGTTCGACAAGGAGAGTCCACAGCAGTCGCTGGCCTCCGGTGCCGCGGCGCACTCGGCGCGGGCCGAGGCCTACCGCCATCTGCGGACGAACCTGCAGTTCGCCCAGATCGGCGACCGGCCCCGGATCATCGTCGTCACCAGTTCACTGCCGGGCGAGGGCAAGACCACCACTGCGGTCAACCTCGCCCTCTCGCTCACCGAGAGTGGCGTCTCCACCTGCCTCGTCGACGCCGATCTGCGCCGCCCCGCCGTGGCCCACACCTTCGGGCTCGTCCAGGACGCCGGACTGACCAACGTGCTGATCGGCCAGGCGCGGATCGAGGACGTGATGCAGACCGCGGGCGGGCTGTCCGTCCTGACCAGCGGCTCCCTGCCGCCCAACCCCACCGAGCTGCTCGCCTCCGAGCGGATGGCGGAGTTGCTGCGCGACCTCGCCGCCGGCTACGAGGCCGTGATCGTCGACACCGCCCCGCTGCTGCCCGTCGCCGACACGGCGGGGCTCGCCACCTTCGCCCACGGCTCACTCCTGGTCGTGCGGGCCGGAAAGACTCCGCGAGACCGGGTCAGGGCGGCCGCTGAAGCCCTGCACACGCTGGGAGTGCGGACCCTCGGCACGGTCTTCAGTATGAGCCCGATGCCGAAGTACGCAGCATATGAATACGGCTACAGAGCCCCGTCGGCCGCGGGGCAGACCCCGGCTCCCGCGCCGCCGCGTCCGCGCACCGGGTCGGTACTGTCCCGCGGGGCGGCACTGCTGCGCGGTGGGGCCAAATGACACGCCTCGACCGCTCCGCCAGGGTCCACGTGGCCGGGCACCAGGGCCTTGTCGGCTCCGCCGTCGTACGGCATCTGGCCGCCGAGGGCTTCACCGATCTCCTCGTACGCAGCTCCCGCGAGCTCGACCTGCGCGACCGGGAGGCGGTACGCGCCCTGTACGCCGCCGAGCGTCCGCACATCGTCGTCCTGGCCGCCGCCCGCGTCGGCGGCATCGCAGCCAACGCGGCCCAGCCGGTGGAGTTCCTCTCCGACAACCTCCGGATCCAGCTCAATGTCCTCGACGCGGCCCGCGAGTACGGCGTCGAACGGCTGCTGCTACTCGGCTCCAGTTGCATCTATCCCAAGCACGCCCCGCAGCCGATCCCCGAGAGCGCCCTACTCGCCGGCCCTCTGGAACCCACCAATGACGCCTATGCCATCGCCAAGATCGCCGGGATCATTCACGTCCAGGCGCTGCGCAGGCAGTACGGGCTCCCGTACATCTCGGCGATGCCCACCAACCTGTACGGGCCGGGCGACAACATCGACCCGCGCACCTGCCACGTCTTGCCGGCCATGCTGCGCCGTACGCACGAGGCACACGTACGCGACGAGCGCCGGCTCACACACTGGGGGACCGGCACCCCGCGCCGGGAGTTCCTGCACACCGACGACCTGGCCCGCGCCTGTCTGTTCCTGCTGGAGGAGTACGACGGTGACCAGCCCGTCAACGTCGGCACTGGCGAGGACCTGGAGCTGAGTGAACTGGCCCGGCTGGTGGCTGAGGTGGTCGGCTATCGCGGAACGATCGACTGGGACAGTTCCAAGCCGGACGGCACCCCGCGCAAACTGCTCGACACCACCCTGATCAATTCCCTGGGCTGGAAACCGAAAACCGGACTGCGCGAGGGAATCGAAGAGACCTACGTATGGCTGACGTCGCGGCTCGGCTGACCATCCTCTTCATCTGCACTGGCAATGTGCACCGCTCCCCGCTGGCTGAGCGACTGCTGGCGGCCAGGCTCCCGGAAGCACGGGTCGGCAGTGCGGGCACCGTGGCCCAGCACATTACGGGCATGCACCCGGCGACCCGTTCAGTGCTGGAAGAACTGGGCGGAAGCGGTGCGGGGTTCACGTCCCGGAGGCTGGCGCCGGAACTGGTGGCGGAGGCAGATCTTGTACTGGGTCTTGACCGGGAGCACCGGGAGGCGGCCGTACGGCTGTGGCCGGTTGCTCTGCGCAAGTGCTTCACGGTCTGGGAGTTCCTGCGGCTGGCCAGGGCGGTCGGGGAATCGGTGTGGAGCTCGCAGTCCCCCCACAGGGAGGCGGCACCGCCCCGGGAAGTGATCGCCCGGGCCGCGGCCGCCCGCGGCAGTCTGGCACCGGTCTCGCGGGCCGCGGACGGGATCGCCGATCCCTGCGGAGCCCCGCATGACGTACTGCTGGCCTGCGGGCAGGAAATCGACGGGGCGACCGCGACTCTGGCCGCGCTGCTGCGGGAGCGGGGTCGCGCACAAGGGACCAAGTGCTGAGCTTCTCGCCCGAAGGAGCGGGCGACACAGGGACGGGGCAGGTCGGCTTCGAAAGGGCAGGTCGAGGTGATTTTCTGCCGATGGCGGAATCGGCAAAAGGTGGGTTCCGGTGAACTTGCGACCTCGTGCATGGTTGGCCGTGGCTCGGCGCTCAGGTGGGCCCGTTGAACTGCGCATGATGGGGGCTGGGGCGCGTGAGTTGATCGTGGCGGAGTACCGGGTCACTGGGCTGTCGCCGGATGTGATCGCTGAACTCGTCGCTGAGGTGGGGCCGTTGTGGCACGAGCAGCATGAGGCTCGGTTGACGGCTC
>NZ_JBVJJE010000026.1:0-12026 GCF_055585925.1 Streptomyces sp. NPDC052064 | reverse complement strand
CCGGAACAGCGTCCACAACTCGTCCGGCACCAACCGCTCGATCAGATCCGTCATGCACGGCTCAACGAGCAATCACGCCATCAGAAACGATGTCTTATCCCGCGTGCGCAGTGCTACATGTCCGTCTGCCGTAGCTATAGAGTGGGCCCCCGCTATCGGCGTTCGAACGACACGCGGCCTCAGGTTGTACGGGGCCGGAGGGTGTACGGCTCCTCGTGCTGGAGCATCCGTCGCGGCGCGCATACGCCGCACCGAGGCAGTGCGGGCCGGTGGCGGCGGCCAGCTATGCAGCAGTTCGTAAGGTCCTGCCAGACACCGCTCCCGCTTGGGCACAAGGCCAGGGTCGATTCCCGGGCCGGCCGGATCCACAGTCCAGGTGGCCTCCGCCGCGCCCCAGACGATGACACCGTCGACCAGGCCGCCCTTCCACTCCGCCGGCCCGTCAACGGCCTCGATCCATTCGCAGTGCTTGCGGTGCGCCCAGCCGCCGGCGCCTGCGGCCTCGCCGCACAACAGGTGGCCGACGCGGGCGAGGTGATGGCGGCCGTCGCTGCCGGGGAAGGCGAGGGTCGTGCCCGCCAGGCCAGAGCAAGGGTGAGGCAGCCGGCACGGTTCGTCTGCGGCGTCGATGACCAGTTGCTCGACGAACGGCAAGCCCTGGTGGGCCCAGCTCCACAAAAGCTTGGCTCGGCGGTGCGGAGGCAAATCGTCCAGAGTGGGCACGAGGTGATGGTGGCGTACGGCACTGACATCGCCCCCGTGGCCATAGGGACCGGACGGATGCGGTGGAGCCGATATCCTGAAGGAGGAGTTCACCTTCGGGTGGGTCTTTGGTTGGCCGGTGTCCTTGCCACCCGCTCTGCGGATTGGGCACCGGCCGCTTTCATTGAGCCTTTTCCAACCTCAGGTCGAGATGTGGTGAAGGATCAGAACGGCGCTGTCACGTTGGCTGATCGGGTGAGATGTTCTTCGGGTGGATCAGGCCAGGAGGGGTCGTCCGTGGACAGCGCGCCGCCGTCTTACAAAGGGCACCGGTACCCGGTCGAGGTGATCTCCCACTGCGTGTGGCTGTACTTCCGCTTCCCGCTGAGCTTCCGTGAAGTCGAGGAACTCATGCTCGAGCGCGGAGTGATCGTCTCCTATGAGACGGTCCGGCGGTGGTGCGACAAGTTCGGGCAGGCCTACGCCGGCGCGCTGCGCCTTCGTCGGCCCCGGCCGGGAGACAAGTGGCACCTGGACGAGGTCTTCATCAAGATCAACGGCGAGTTGAAGTACCTGTGGCGGGCCGTCGACCAGGATGGGATGGTGCTGGACATCCTCGTGCAGGGCCGGCGGGACACCGCCGCGGCCCGGCGGTTTTTCCGTCGGCTGCTGAAGAAGACCCGTACGGTGCCGCGGGTGGTCGTCACGGACAAGCTGCGCTCCTACGGTGCGGCCGACCGAGAGGTCATGCCCTCGGTGGAGCACCGCTGTCACCAGGGCCTGAACAACCGGGCGGAGAACAGCCACCAGCCCACGCGGCAGCGGGAACGCGCGATGAAGGGCTTCCGATCGGTCGGCGCCGCGCAGCGGTTCCTGTCCGCGTTCAGCGGCATCTCACCTCACTTCCGGCCCCACCGCCACCTGATGACCGCCCACGGCTACCGAGCCGAGATGACCATCCGGTTTCGCCATCTGGGACCAGATCACTGGCGCCGCCGGCCAGCCCGCCACGGCCTGAACACAGAACCCAACCGCACGCCCACCATGCCCCGACACACCGTCAGGAGCCTGCAAACTCAACAACGTGACAACGCCGGAGAAGGCGATACGGGCGCGACGAGGGCCGTGGGGCTGGGCCATCAGGCGACGGCCGGGCGCTGGGCAGCGAGCCGGGCGAGGTGGGCCTCGCGCAGCTCCTCCCACGGCGTGCAGTCCTCCGTCGAGGGCAGCCCGTTCTCCGCGATGTCCTCCAGGACGGCCGCGAACTGGTCGGCACTGGCGCGAGTCTTGGCCGCGTACGCGCGCAATCCGTCGGCGGCTGCAGGCTCCAGCTGCTGCCGGGCATGGTCGGCGGAGGCGGCGGGCTGTTCGCTCATCGAGGGCTCCAGAAGGCAGAACTGGCGTCTCCCTCAACGGTATCGGCCGCCCCCGGTCCTGGGGGCCACACCGGGCGAACTTGGCCGCACGAGAGTGCGCGCCCCAGGGACCCAGGTGGCCCCAGTCCCAGCGCGCTCTCTGTCACCAGGGAAAACACCGGTCCCGGGACCCGGAGTTGATGGGTTCAGCTAGGTCCTGATTCCCGCCCGCTGGCGATGACGCAGATCAGCTGAACAGTGACACAGATGAGCGTGCCCACCTGGAAAGGAGGGGGGCGACAACGCCGGCCTTCAAGACCACAAGCAGGTCTTGAAGGCCGACATCACGCCGCAGCAAGCCCGAATCAGCCAACAGCGTCCCATCAGTGAGGAGTGCGGTCCCTTGGGGAAACGTGCAGGCGGGGCAGGAGGCGGGGGGTCTGGGATTCTCAACAGTTGCGGATTGAGTACACCGGGTTCCAGTTGATGAGCGTCTGGCCCGTCGGTGCCGTGTCCGTCCTCAGCGTGTTGCCGTTCTGGTCATAGAAGCGGGCGACCGTTCCGGACGTCTGGTTGTTCCAGAAGTAGCCATCGCCGTTCCAGTAGTACACGTAGTAGCGGTTGCAGGTGTACATCCGGAACAGTTCCCACTTAGCGACCGTGGGATCCCAGACGAGGTCGCACAGGTTGCCGACGGCGCAGGTGTAGCTCTGCCCGGGGGAGACGTGCCCAGCGGAGGCGTTGGGCGAGGTGTAGGGCGAGGTGGCGGCGGGGGCGCTAGCCTGGTAAGCCCCAGCGGGGGCGGCGGGGGCGGTACGGAAGGGCACCTGCGGCTGCGGGGCGGGGGCGGCCTGGGCTGTGGGTGCAACAAGGGTGAAGGCGCCGCATGCGGCGAGGGTGGCGGCGAGTCTGCGAAGACCAGTCACGCGTATCTCCCTGATTGATGTGCACATGGCCGGATTGCCGTCCTTCAGACTTCCGGCTGTACCGGCAGGTGCACAGACTTATTCCAGTCGCAGCGCGCCCAAGTTCAGCCCTAGCGGCGGATGTGATCTCGCAAACGAGGGCTGGCGTCGTCCAGTCGGTGCAGCACGGCTTCGTGCAGGCGGCCCCCACACTCCGGCTCTGGAGCAGATCAGAAACGACGGTGTGCGGTCGACTTCGAGACGCCGAAGCACGGCGGCAGAGCCGCCAGGCGCACCCCTGATCAGCACGTAGATGATGGCTGCGAACAGTGTCTCATCAGGGGTGTTGGCCGTTCCGCCGCCCTGCGGCTGTGTTCGTTGCTCCGGGATCAGCGGACCGGACTGCACGGCCGCCACCGGATGACAGTCAGGGAGCAGCGGAGTCGAATTTCACCGAACGCCGTTCAGAGGTCCCTGCATCAAGCGCGGCCAGGAGGCGCGTAGGTGATCACTCCCCTTCGGCGCAGGAGACGCGGTGCTCCAGGTGCGGGAATAGCGCATTCCAGCGGACCTTCGACAGACTGACGGGCTGTGAGCGGCACATGGCCTCGTAGAGGCGGTCGGTGTCGTAGTCGAGGATGTAGGTGTTCTTCCCGTTGGTCAGTCCTGACGCGCCGGTCTTGGAGGTGACGGCCAGCCAGCTCCCGCCCGAGGGCAGCCGGACGGACTCCGCACCCTCCAGGGTGGCGAACTCCGGGGTCACCCAGCGGCCGTCGCGGCCCAGAGACCAGATGCGGTAGGGGTGGCCGGTGATGGCGTGGCGGCCGTCAGGGGTGAGGTCGAGGGACGTGATGGCGCGGTCGAGGCGTACGGTCTCGTCCTCCTTCGTCGGCTTGCGTGGGTCGGACACGTCCCAGAACTCGATCGTGCCGTCGGAGACCGCGGACGCGAGCTGGTCCTTCCCAGCGGGGAAGTAGCTCCCGGGAGCGGCCGGGATCCGGGCTCCCTCTTCCGGACGGGCGGGCTCGGAGAGGTCGTACAGCCGGATCGTGTCGCCGGTCTCCTCGGTGATGAGCAGCTCGGACACGTCGTCGTAGAGGGCGCCCTGGCTCAGCGCCGCGTCCTCGATCATGCCGCCCTTGCGGGGACGGTTGGGGTCGGAGACGTCCCAGAGCCGAAGGTGCCATCCGTCCTCGACGGTCACGACCGTGTGCGGGCCCGCGAACCACAGGCTTCCCGTCTCCAAGATCCCGCCGTCCGCCTGCGCGGGGATGTCGGCCCGGTGTACGGGCTTCGCGGGGTCGCTGATGTCCCACAGGGCGATGGCCGGTTCCTCCGACGAGCCCACGGTCAGCAGCCGGTTGTCGGGGCTGACGGCGAAATGCGGGACGCTGGCGGTGTACCGGATGCTCGTGCTTCTGCGGGGCGGGCCCTCGGCGCCGAACCGCCAGAACTGGAGGGTGTGGTCCAGCCCTCCCGCCCAGTGGTGGGCCAGCAGGACCGGGTCGCCGTCCCGGCCGGTCAGGAACCAGTTCGCCTCCCAGTCCTCCGGCAGGGTGTAGCGCGGCTTCGCCGAGCCGTTGTCGCCGATGGTCCAGATCCGGGTGGTCGCGGAGGAGTCCGGCCCCTCCTCCTTGGTGATGAGCAGCCTGCCGTCGGCACTGACGGGGCTCGTGCCCCCCATCTCGTGAGGCGGCAGATAGCCGGGCAGCGCGGGCGCCCAGGCATGCTCGGTCCACAGCCGGATCTCGCCGCCCGCCTCGCCCGCGGCCAGATAGCGGCCGTCGGGGCTGTAGGCGACCGAATGGACCGGCTGCCCCGAGGACAGCCCACCGAGTTCCGGCTTTATCTGGGCCAGCTCGGCCGCCTTGGCCGTCGCGTTGAGCCGCCGTACGCCGTCGTCGCCGTCCGCCCCCGCGAGGAACCTGCCGTCCGGGCTGAACGCGAGCTGCGGCATACCGTCATAGCCGCCCCAGCTGTCCAGGCCGTCCCCGGCGGGGACTCGCCGCAGTTCCCTCCCGTCCACCACCTTCCACCAGGCCGTCTTCCCGCCGCCACCGTTCGAGACGACCAGATCGCGGCGCGGGTGGGCGGCGACGGACATGACCGAGTCGGCCCGCTCGGTGTCCCGCAGGACGGGCCGGGCGGGGTCGGTCAGGTCCCACAGCCGTACCTGGGCGGAGCGCCCGTCCGAGCCCGGCTCGTTGCCGTTTCCGGTGATCAGGTGGTGTCCGTCGCGGGTGAACGCCAGGGAGATCAGGTCCGCGTCGGCCACCGTGCGCTGGGCGCGCAGCGCCGGGCGCGCCGGGTCGGAGACGTCCCACAACCGCAGCCGGCCCTTGTCACTGCCGGACGCCAGGGTCCGGCCGTCCCCGCTGAACGCCACGCTGAACGTCGCCTCGCTCCCCTTGACCGGCAGACGCGCGAGCCGCTTGGGCCGGTCGGGGTCGGTCGTGTTCCACAGGGTCAGTTCCGTACCCATCTGCGCGGCCAGCAGCGGCTCACGGGGGTGGTGGGCGAGGGCGGACGGGCCCTTCAGCCGGAAGCGGCCCCCCTCGGCCGGGCGCCCGGGATCAGCCAGGTCCCACAGCTGCACCCGGCCGTCCCGGTGGCTCGCGGCCAGCGCCTTGCCGTCCGAGCGGTAGGCGAGGTTCAAGACGGGCTCGCGGTGCGGCTTTTCGGGGGTGAGGTGGACCGGGGTCAGGGTGATCGCCGACGAGTACAGGCTGGAGCGGGTCTCCGGGGTCTCGGCCGTGCGGTACGCGGCCAGGCTGAGCCGCAGCGCCGTGCCCGGGTCGCGATCGCGGATGCGGTCCGCGCGGCCCGCCAGCTCGCGGGCGATCAGGGCCCGCTCCCGGCTCGCCGCCTGCCCGTTCTCGTAGAACGCCCAGCCCGCCAGGGAGGCCGCCACCAGGGTCAGTACCGACAGTACGGAGACCCACGCCCGGACGGCGCGGCGCCGGCGCCGCTCGGCGGTCTCGCTGGCGGTGACGAAGTCGCGGACCACCTGCCTGACGGGCGCCGCCCCGGCCGTCCGGCTGACGGCCAGCTCGCGCGCCTCCCGCAGGTCGAAGCCCCGCCACAGGCCGCTGGGCCCGCGTCCGCCCTCGTCCCAGCCCTCCGCCGCGGCGGTCAGCCGCCGAAGCCGCAGCAGATCGCCGCGGGCCTCCTCGATCCAGCCGGTCAGCCGCCCCCAGGCGTGCAGCAGCGAGTCGTGGCCGAGCTGCGCCCCGCCGTCCTCGTCCACCACGACCAGATGGGCGTCTGCGAGCAGCCGCAACAGGTCCCGTTCGCCGACCAGTTCCTCGCGCGGCACCCTGCGCCGCATCAGCCGCCCCTCGCCGTCGGCGACCTGCACCATGGCGAGCATCAGGGCGCGCAGCCGCTGCCGGCCGTCCTCGTCGAGGCCGTCATGGATCCGGTCGGCGGCGCGGGCGACCGCGTCACGGATGCCGCCCGCCTCCTGGTACGCGGCGTAGGTGAGCGTGGTGCCGCGCCGCCGCAGCCAGATCTCCTGAAGGACGTAGGCCAGATACGGCAGGGCCGCCGCGTCGCCGGTGCGTCCGCCGCGCCGTTCCTCGTTCACCTCGCGCAGCAGGATGCGCGTGACGCCCGCCTCCCACTCCAGTCCGGCGTACCGGGCGGGCTCCACGATGGCCGCCTCGATCTCGGCGTCGTTCAGGGCGGGTACGACGAAGTGGTCGCCTTCCGCGAACGGGGCGAGGTCCGGGTCGCCGAGGACGTCGCCGTGGTAATCGGCGCGCAGCGCCAGCACGACGCGCGGGCCGTCGGTCGCGGTGAGCGCGGCGGCGAACCGGGCGCGCTCGGCCTCGTCCGCACCGTGCGTGAAGTACTGCTCCAACTGGTCGACGACCAGCACCCCCGGCACCGACCCGCCGCCCGCCCCGGAGGGCTCGGGGCGGGGGAACCGTCCCTGTTCCAGATCGCGTACGACCTCCGCGAGCGGGCGGCCCACCGCCTGCGCCCACGCCTCGGCGAGCCGCCGGAACGGCCGCGCGCCCGGTGCGGGCACCAGGCACACCGGTCCCAGTCCGGCGCGCTGGGCCGCCACGCTCAGCCCGGCCCGCAGCAGCGACGACTTGCCGACGCCGGAGTTGCCGATGAGGACCAGCGGCTCCCCCGGCCGGATGCCGGCGACCCTGGCCAGCAGACGCTCCGTCATCTCCTCGCGGCCGAAGAAGAGGTAGTGCTGTTCGGGCAGGAACGGCCGCAGGCCCGGGTACGGGCACACGGCGTCTGCGTCGTCGTCCGGCGCTGCCGGGCCGTCCGCGGCGGGCTGCGCTGGATAGCGGCGGTTGACGGTGAGGACCAGCTCGGCCATGCGGGCGGTGCCGCCGCCGTAGGGGCGGGCCGCCTCGCCCTGGAGCCGCTGGTCGAGCAGGCGGTAGACTCCGCCGAGCGTCATCAGGCGGGCGGCGCCCGCGTCGCCGTCCCGCAACAGCTTCAGCAGATGCCCCGTGAACAGTGTGTACTCGGCACCCTTCGGGGCGTAGGCCAGGGTGTTGCGCTGGGCGGATCCGAGCAGATAGCTGCCCTGGGGGCGGGACGCGCCGAACGGGTCCGGGGCGGGGACGCGGCCGGGTTCCCGGGCGTTCCCGGCGAAGCAGCAGTCGAGGATCAGCACCGGGTCCGCGGCGGCGTCGCCGAGATAGCGCTCGATCTCCGCGTACGGCACCGAGTGGGCAGTGTCCGTGAGGGACTTCGTCGCTGCCGTCGCCAGATACAGCCGCCCGCCGGGCCCGCGCAAACCGTGGCCGACGAAGCAGAAGACGACGATGCCGCTCACGGGCCGCTCCTCGGTGGGCGCCGCCCGGTCGGCGGCCTCCGCCAGTGCCTCCAGCACGTCGCTCGGCGACGCGGGGTTCGTCAGCACGCGGACCCGGTCGCCCATGCCGCAGTGGATGCGTAACGTCTCGGCCAGCGCCTCGGCGGATGGCACGGCCGCAGGGAGATCGTGCAGTCGGTCTCCAGGGTGGCGGCCTGTGCCGACCACGACCGCGTGACAGCCGGGCCCCGTCAGGTCCGGCCCTCCTCCTGACGGCGTGGACCCTCCCCCCAACGGCATGGTCAGCGTGCCCCCTCGGCCCGGCGGGAGCCGTCTCCGCCGGCCGGATCCTCTCCGGTCGGGTCCTCTCTGGCCGGTTCCCGCTCGTTCGTCTCCCGAGCCGAGGGCTCCCGCAGAGCCTCCGCCACCCGCTGGGCCAGTTCGCCGGTGCCCTCCGCGGTCAGCGGCCGGACCTTCTCGGAGGCGACCACCAGCTGGGTGCCGTCCGGCCGGTTGATGGTGACGGTCACATTGCTCCGCCGGTTCTGCAGCCAGACGACGAGAGCGGCGCCCGCCGCCGCGGTGGGCCCGCCGGGGGCGAGCAGCAGGGTCAGCAGCTCGCTCCAGACACCGCCCATCGCTCCCGCGGGCGCGCTGTCCGCGAGGTCGCGCCGCACCAGGCCGCGCAGTTCAAAATCCTGGCACAGCCAGTCGTACAACTCGTCCGTGGCCCCCGCGTGGTCGCCGCTCGCCGCCTGTACGCCGAGTGTGAAACGCACCCCCGCCCCTCCCCCGGCAGCCGCGGCCGTACCGCTCCCGCCGCTCATGCGTCCGTATGTCCCTGTATCCCCAACTCCCCTTACCCGCTCGCCAGTTCCCCGCACATCACAGTCACAGCACGGAGATGCCGAGGGGGCGTTCCCCAGCCGACAGCCGGCGGGTGCGCTGGCTGTCAGGGTCGACGCGGCCGGTGCCGACGACGCGAAGGGTGGCCCCGGGAGTGATCGCGGCGCCGTGCTGGTGGGTGTTCGCAAGGGTGGTCTCGGCTCCTGGCTCAAGCCAGATGGAAGTGGTTCTGATGGGACACCGCGAGGCCGGGTCCTTGTGGTCCGGATAGACCATGAGGCCGCCCTCGCCCGGTCCGGGCATGGGCCACTTGTTCCGCGGGCCGATGCCGTTGCACTCACACTCGAAGCTACCGAGCAGCAGGTTCGATCCGAGCGAAGTCGGAAATGCGTGCACCTATGGGCCCGGTTCCAGGGCTGCACCAAGGGCCAGCACCAGATCACCCACCGCTTGCCCGGCCTCGTGCCGAGCGCCTGGAATCACGAGACGACGTGAACCGACACCGCTTGCCCGTCCAGGGCAAATGCTAGCCGTGCAACCAACTGCCGTAAGGCACAGTGTCCACGAGCTGGTACAGCCCGAGAGCAGCAGCTCCGAGGACGCTCAGGAACAGTCCCGAGCGCAGGAACGCCGGACCCACGACGGTGACCGAGGCGGCCTGGCTCGTGAGAGTGCGCCAGTCCCCCACGCGTCGGATGTCCCCCGCACTGGCCCACCAGAAGCCAGCACCGACCACAACCAGGCTCACACCGAAGAGTCCGGCAATCGCACCGACGACGGACAGGAACTCTTCCCGGTCGCTGTGGCCGCTGATACTCAAAGTCACCACCATGAGCGGCACCACGCCCAGCAGGCCGAAGGCCACCCCTCGCCGCGCAACGTCCGTCGGCCGCAGTCGCGGCAGCATCACGCCGTCTCGGTCCAGAGTCATGGCCAGCACCCTAGCCCGCTCGACCTGAGCAGCAGCAACGCCCCTTGGTCGCCAGCGGTGACGGCAGGTTGCTCCGCCGGTATCCCCGCGGGACACTTGCGCGTCCGGAGTGTCCTCGGAAGCGAGATCAGGGGTGTTCGTGTCGGCCACGACCGCGAGTCTGGTTATGGCCCATGACGTTGGGACGGCCATCAGGCCGGGGATCACCGCAACGAGCGGTCGACGTCATCGCTGTTGAAGCGGCCTGGGCTGTCAGGCCGACTGCGTTTCACCCTCGATCCGTACGACGACGAAGAGATCACCCGCCTCCCCGCCGTTCCTGCCGGGCCAGCCCAGTCCTCTGAGTCGCAGTCGTTGTCCAGCCCGAACTCCTGGTGGAAAACGGATCCGGCGGGTTGTCTCTCTTGGTGTGGCACACCGGACAGGAGATGTTCAACAGCCGGTAGTAGGGCACCCTGCTCTCAGTCCCCCGCTCGGTGCGCTGGTCTTCCGCGCGTCGGGCGTGTGGCTCTGTACACGAGAACGGGTTCTGGCTCAGCTTCTGTGGTGCAGTCACGCTGAGTAAGGGTTGATCGTCATAGGACGACGTGGACTTCACCCCGCTGCGTGAGACGGACCCGGCCGCGGCCGGCTTCAGCACAGCCGCCTGACCGGCCAGGGACCAGTCAGCATCATGATGTTCATGGACGATGCGCGCGACGTCCTCACCGAGGACGAGACCAACGATCTACTCGACGACGACCGCGACGCCGGATGGGACGCGGACGACGAGTACGAGTGGGTGCGGTGAACACGGCCAGGCACCCGGGCGGAGGCCGTCACGTTCCCCGCCCGGGCGCCTGGAGTCCTACCGGCCCCGTCAGGACGTCGGTAGCGGGAGGCCGGGCATCTGCTGGGTGCCGCAGGTGCTGCCCGCCGCCGTAGACGTGCAGGGTGAACGTCCCGGGTCGGCCCGCCTCGTCGTACGCGCTCAGCAGCGGCCGCAAGCAGCCCGCCCGGCAGGATCCGGGCCCAGCGGGGCACGGCTTCGATCCGCTCCCACAGCTTGACCAGGCCGCCGCGGACCTCCCAGCGGCCGTGCGCCGGGTGAAGGTGGTGGCGGAGCCGGTGGTAGCGGCGCTGTACGGGGTCGGGGCACAAGCCCCTCCGGCAAGGGGCCCTTCTGTGCGGGCCGGTCTTACCAGGTGAGCGACCGGATCTTGTATGTCCCAGTGAGGTTTCCACCGGAGAGGGGCGCGGTACTGCCGACACGGTTATTGAAATTGACGGTCCTGTAGAACGTCACATTCCCAAAGGTGCTGTTGTTATAGACCGACTTGACGTTGGTGCTCGCAGCCCAGGAGCATCTCACAGCCGTATCGGCGGTCCGGTCTCGGAACTGACAGCGGAGCCCCTCACCATCCCTTTCGGTATACATACAGAAGTACCCCGCACTGCACTCATATGAGGCACCCTGCTGGCCGCTGGCCGCTGCCACCGGCGCCATTGCGCCGAGCATGAGGCCGACTGCCCCAGCAACTGCCAAAACACCACGTAACTTACGCACGTCGAATCTCCTCACCTCTGAACGAGACCCCTGGCAAGAGCGACAACTAGCATGTGAGCTGGATGCCCCCTCGCAGAAATCTGGCATGGACACGATCATGATTGGGGTGCGCCACTTCAGCAAGACTCCGAGGAAGGAATGTCTGATACCTCCTCGATGGTTGTCCTGGCAGCGGCACGAAGGGGCAGCTGACCTGGGGCTGCTGCGGCCCCCGTCAGTGGGGCGCCGGGAGCCACCGGGGCTCAGTGCTTTCGTCTCTTCGACGCGGTTGCGGTAGGAATAGCACGGCGACCAGGTCCCGGCTGGACGACCTGATCGCCGAGGACACCAACGCGGACGAGGAGAGCGCGGCCGGCGGGGGCACCTTCTTCACCGAACTGAAGGCGGACCCGGGCGTGCTGGGGCTGGACAGCCTGCTGGCGGAGGTGAAGAAGCTCCAGCGGGTGTGCGCGGGCTCCAGCCCCTGTCGTCGCAGAATTTGCGTGGTCAGCAGGGAGTGATGTCGTCGTGATCCAGATATGAGTTTGAAACCCAGCCATACTTGGTTGACGCCGTACGGACGTAGGTGAACCCGTCGGTCGTGCACCAGTAGTCGACCTGGTTTGTCACGCTGGCGGTGTTGGTGATCGGGCATGACCACGCCGGACCGTTGCGAAGGTTCACGTCTCGGTTGAAGTACTGCCCGTAAGGCCTGGAGTCACGGTTGGCGCCAGTGACACCACAGGCAGTGGCTTCCTCACTCGCCTGCTGAGCGGATGCTGGCGTGGGCGAAATGGTCGCGAACACTGCCGCAGTCGCAGCTACGGCTACTCCGAGTTCCTTGAACAGACGCAAGATCTTCCTCCTTTGAGGTCATGCGCTGCGGAGGCACTGTCACGTTGGCTGACCGGTGGGATGATCTTCTGGTTGATCAACCTGGGAAGGGTCGTCCGTGGGGAGCGCGTCGCTGTCGTAC
>NZ_JBVJJE010000025.1:0-12459 GCF_055585925.1 Streptomyces sp. NPDC052064 | reverse complement strand
GCAGCGTGAACGGGCGATGAAAGGCTTCCGCTCCGTGGGCGGGGCCCAGCGGTTCCTCTCCGCGTTCAGCGGCATCTCGCCCCACTTCCGGCCCCTCCGCCACCTGATGCCCGCACACGACTACCGCGCCGAGATGACCGTCCGCTTCGCAATCTGGGAGCAGCTCACCGGCGTCGCCGGCCTCGCCACCGCGGCCTGAGCACCGCCCGGAACCGGGCTCCACCACGCCACGACGCACCATCAGACACCTACGCACCCAGCGGCGCCGCCACACTGCCGCGTCCGCGCCCTCGAGGACCTTCACGGTGTTGTCGACCTTCGCCTCGGTGGTGTCGGCGAACACGAACGCGAGTGGCACCAGGACCTCCCGGCCGGTCTGCGGGTAGACCCGCCGCCACAACCGCTTCTCGTGGCCGACATCCTCGATCGCGTCCGGCTGGGAGCGGACCAGGTTCACGGTGTGCTTGTCCGCGTCCGGTGCCAGCAGCCGGCCCCACTCCCAGTACCGGTGCAGCTTGTGCACCAGGTCGTCGGCGTCCTCGGTACGGAGGTCGATCTCCAGCAGCATCACCGGCACCCCGGCCGTCGGCGCCCGCACCACCAGGTCCGCCCGCTGGACGTACCCGTCCGCGAGCCGGTGCGGAATCTCAGTGGCGAAGGCGAGCCGATGCCCGATCCCGGCACTGTGGAGTTCGGCGGCCGTCGTAGTGACCGCCGCGGAGTGGTCGTCGTAGCTGGCGCCGAGCAGCTCCCCGGTGTCCGGGTCGTACTTCTCCTCACGCAGCGCCGAGACCCGTATGCCCTTCGGCTCCAGCAGCTTCTTCGCCTCGCCGTGTCCGCGCTTGGTCAGCACCCACACCTGCCGCTGGTCCTCCCGTACCAACTCGATCCTCACCAGGTGGTGGTCCTCCAGATCCAGAAGGGTGTCCCGTACGAGCTTGTCGTGCTGGTTGTCCGGCCGGGTCAGCTTCCACAACTGATCGGGCGTCGCCCTCTGGAGAATCCCCAGCGCCTGCAGCAGCTCCCTCCGCCTGGGCCCCGTCGAGTTCTTCCTGTGAGTAGGACGCCTTGAGGCAAGAGGGTTGTCGGACCTGCGCCGCCCCCCTGTCCGCCGGGGCTGACCTGCAAAAACGTCCGGCCCGTGATGACGGGGCGCGGAGGGGGTGATGGAGGGGTCCACGGAGGGGGGCTGCTCCCCCCCCGGGTCAAGGGGCCGCTCGGGCTCGTCTGCGGTGCTCGCCACGGGGCGCTCCTGAAAGGTGGGGCGGGCCTATCCCGCCGGTCACCTTCTACAGGTTCGGTTTTCGGCTCTCGTGTGACGCCGGCCTTGAAGAACCTCTCCGCCGTGACCGCATCGTGATCAACCGGAGTGTCCTGTGACAGCGAACCTGGACCGTTTGTCAGTGAAGTTGGACCACCGTTCCACTGTGTCGGTGGGATCTAAGCTGATCACGGCATTGGCTGTGGGACGGAAGCAGGAAGGCGCTGCGGCGTGGCGAACACTGAGAAGGATTTGGCGGGCGCGCAGCGCGAGCACTGGCAGGGCACCTACGCCGCCCACCCGGGCATGTACGGCGAGCAGCCCTCCGCGCCCGCGGTCCATGCCGCCGGGGTGTTCAGGGCCGCCGGCGCGCGCGACGTGCTGGAGCTCGGTGCCGGACACGGCCGGGACGCCCTGTACTTCGCTCGCGAGGGCTTCACCGTGCGGGCCACCGACTTCAGCCCCGTCGGCCTGGAGCAGCTGCAGGAGGCCGCCCGCGCCCGGGACGTCGCGGGGCGGGTCACCACCGCCGTCCACGACGTCCGTGAGGCGCTGCCGCTGCCGGACAAGTCCGTGGACGCCGTGTTCGCGCACATGCTGCTGTGCATGGCGCTGTCCACCCAGGAGATCCACTCGGCGGTGGACGAGATCCGCCGTGTCCTGCGGCCTGGCGGCGTGCTCGTCTACACCGTCCGGCACACGGGCGACGCCCACTACGGCGCGGGCACGGCGCACGGCGACGACATCTACGAGCACGGCGGCTTCGCCGTCCACTTCTTCGACCGCGACCTGGTCGACGCCCTCTCCGACGGCTGGACCCTCGACGAGGTCCACGCCTTCGAGGAGGGCGACCTGCCCCGCCGCCTGTGGCGCGTCACCCAGACCCTGCCCCGGTGAACCCCGGACCGATACCGGCCG
Source organism: Streptomyces sp. NPDC052064 (assembly GCF_055585925.1). Lineage (NCBI taxonomy): Bacteria > Bacillati > Actinomycetota > Actinomycetes > Kitasatosporales > Streptomycetaceae > Streptomyces > Streptomyces sp. NPDC052064. The sequence goes on along the minus strand of NZ_JBVJJE010000025.1, from coordinate 10,280 downwards.
CGGACATCACCGTCGACGGCACCGGCCTGCTCTGCGTGACCCTCCTGCTCCGCCTGCGCGCCCGCATCGCCACCGCCGGGCCCGGGACGGTCATCCACGTCCTCGCCACCGACCCGGCCGCGCCCCTCGACCTCCCAGCGTGGTGCCACATGACCGGGCACGAATACCTCGGCCCCGTCCCCGGCGACCGACCGGTGTACGCGCTGCGGCTCGCCCCCGACGCCGTCCCCACCCGACCCGACGCACCCTGGTACCGGAACGACTCCTGATCGCCACACGGACCTCCCCGGTCGGCGATCAGCCCGTCCAACTTCGGTGGCAAATGATCCAACTTCACTGTCACAGGACAACAGCGCCCGCCTGATGATCACGGCTCGGTAACGGCACTCAGTGGAGTGTCACACCGTCGACTTTCGCCACACCTCTACCAGGCGACGGCGGGATTCTGGCCGGAGTCCCGCGCCACCTGTGTGAGGAGCTTCGTCATGACGTACACCAGCAGCGCCCGGCAGCCCGAACCGGAGCCGCACCCGACCTGGACAAGGGGTGCTGAACGCCCTCCGGGCGGCCCGGAATCCAGTGCCGTGAACGGTACCGCGAACGAATCCAACGTCGTACCCATCACCGCAGCTCACACCGCCCGCCACGGGACCTCCCGGCACGCTGACACCTCTCTCCCTTCCCCTGAGACGTCGGCGAAGGGGAAAAGGTCCACTCCCACGGCAGGGAAGGTGCGGGCCGATGCGCTGCGGATGCTCGGGTGCGTGCGGATAGCCACGGTGCGGCAGATAGCTCAGGTGATCACGAAGGATGAGTCGGACGGCCGGTCGTACGTGCGCAGGGCGATGAAGGAACTGGCGGAGCTCGGGCTGGCGGAGACGAACGGCAAGGCGGGCAAGCACCCGATCTGGAACCTGACTCCGGCGGGACAGAAGGCTCTGGCCGACGGCAACGAGCTGCCTCCCCGACCGAAGGCCGGCACCGGAGCGAAGGCGGTGAAGGCCGGGTTCGGTCCGCACGGCGTCGCGGTGACGGACATGATCCTCGCCTACGGAGGCCGCAAGCACCTGACCGACTGGCAGGTGGAGGTCAACCACGCCATCAAGGAGACCGGCCTCAGCTTCAACACCGACGCCGTCCTCGCGCTGCCGACCAAGACCAGCGAGGTGCGCCTCTTCGAGCTCGACAACGGCACCATGTCCCAGGCCCGGCTCGCCAAGGAGGTCTGGGACTACGAGCGCTATGCCGGGCACCGCGTCTGGGAAGGCGCCCGCGGCACCAACGGCCGCACGTTCCCGTTCTGGCAGCGTCACCGCTACACCCGCTCCCAGACCTTCCCGCGGCTGCACGTCGTCCTGGCGGGCAAGGAGGAGCACCTGCTCGACAACCGCCTCCAGGTGCTCGCCGACGACGTGAAGGGCATCGCCGTCGCGGTCTGGGTGAACACTCTGCCCCGGCTCCAGCGAGGCGAGCCGTGGTACGGGATCGGCGTCGACGACCGGGACCGACGCCGCCGGCGCTACCTAAAGCCCGTAGGCCGCTGAGGGACGGAGCAGGCCCACCGGAGACGACGACGCTCCCTCCCACAACAGCCGTGGGGGAGCGCCGTCCTGTGCGCGGTGGCGGGCCAGGCCGGTGCGGTAGTCGCCGGGCAGCCCGGTCAGGGTCGAACACGCCCGGCGCCCGGGCCTCCCTGCTGTCCAAACCGGGCCGGGATGTTGGTGTCCGCGCGTACGCTCGGATCGCCCGCCATGCCCTCAACCCAGGAGACCCCGGTGACCGCACAGAAGCCCCGCATCAACCCCGCCGTCACCAGCGGAGGAGAGGGCTCCCCGGCACCAGTGATTCCCGGATGCACGCGCGTCGAACGACAGATCACAGCACGCGGCGCGTCTGCGGACGAACTCGAAGCCCTCGGCTTGCCCAGGTACGCCATGCTTCCAGTCGTGGTCTACCAGGCCATTCAGTACGACCAAGACGACAACGTCCTGGCGGCCACGACCACCGTCGTCCCTTCCCAGCATCCGACTCCCGAGGGCTGGGAGGTTTCGCCCCGGGGCGGTGACTGATCACAGCTAGGCAACGAACTGCCGCCTGTGTACTCGGTGTCCCTCGCCAAGGGAGCGCCGCGACCGCCCGCCGGGTTCGGCTCTGAGCACCTGACCGACGGCGACCGTACAGCGCTCGTGGTCGGGGACGTTCCCCACCACCTTGCTGTGCGGGAGGGCTAACGGGTCAGGTGAAGAGCGCGGACCAGCCCTCGGCGTCCTGGTCGATGTCGGCGATCCGTACTCCGTAGCCGACGAAAAAGTCCCCGGGGTGAGAGTGCCGCTCCCCGACATATACGCCCACGACGCTCCAGTCGGGGCCTCCCGGCCGACCGGGAGTGCGAGCGATGAGCGGAGCCCCGGAGCAGCCGGGTCCAGCGGGTGTGCTCAGCTCGAAGAAGCGGGATCCATGGATCCCAGGTACGGAGTCGCTGATGCGTCGGCGGACATGACCTTCCGAATAGATCAGGTCGGGACGCTGCAGAGCGATGCCATCGACGACGGACTCGTACAGCACCGCTTCCGGGTAGCCCCAGAGCATGTACGACATGGACGCGTACTCCTGGCGGCGGCTCAGCACGCACGGAGAGACGTACGTGCCCGGCTCGAGGCGTAGCAGTGCCACGTCTTGGGTGGGGTGAGGCTCGATGCCCTGGACCGCGGCGGGCTGCCAGGCGCCGTCCGTGCCACGGAAGAGGACCGCCGCCTCACCGGAGGTCAGTTCGTCGGCGACGTGGCGTGCGGTCATGGCCAGACCCTGGCCGTGCTGGAGCAGGAAGGCGGTGCCAGCGAAGCCCTCGTTGCGTACGCCGCCGCCGGGCTGGAGGCTGGTCTTCACCACAGGGACGACGATGTTGGGGAGCTGGTCGTAGTCGCGCATGGCGCACTGTATCCAAGAGGTGCCACGCACAGTGGTCCCTCGACGTGTGGTCACGGGTCAGGCAGCCAGGGCGTCCCGCAAGTCGCGTACGGCGCGTTCGCGGTGGTGCTGTGCGGGGATCGCCTCGTACAGGTCCAGGGCGCGGCGGCGGACCAGGCCGGTGCGGTAGTCCGCGGGCAGTGCTGTCAGGGCAGCGACGGTGCGGCGGCATGCCTGCTCGGTGTCGCCGTCGTGATGGGAGCAGGCGGCGGCGTCGATGGTCAGCAGGGTGCGGGTCATGGTGCTGGTCGGCGCGGACAGTTCCAGGGCGCGCTGCTGACTCTCGTTCGCGCGGCGGGTGTCTGCGAGTGTGGTGAAGGCGTGGCTGAGGTGGACGTGGTGTTTCTGCTCGCCGTACGTCAGCCAGGTGTCCGACCGCTCGCCCTCGGGGAGCCGTTCCATGAGGGCGTCGGCGTCGGCGAGCGCCTGGCGGGCCTGCTCGCTCTGGTGGTTGAGGGCGTAGGCGCGGGCGGCGACCGCGGCCGCCAGCGTCGCCGCAGCGGTCGGCCGGGTGCCGGCGATGCGGCGGGCCTGTTCGGCGAGGCTGGCCGCTGCCATCGGAGCGCCGTAGTTGAACGGCACCATCGCTTCACGGGCGAGGACCCAGGCGTGCAGCTGCTGGTCGCCGGATTCGGCGGCGGCCCGGGCGGCGGTGGCGAACCACGCGCGGGACTCCTTCCGGCTGCCCAGGTCGTGTAAGACGATCGCGGTCATCCCGGCCATCTGCCCGGCCGTCCGGCACAACCTGGCCCGGACCGGTGCGGGCTGCGGGATGGTGAGCAGCGGGCGCAGACCGGCGAAGTCCGAGACCAGATCGGCCAGGACACGGGTGGGGGCTTGGCCGTGGTAGCCGTACCCGTAGCTCTCGGCTGCGGCCTCGAGGTCGGCCAGGTCCTGGGGCGTGTCGGGGGAGAGGGTCTGGTCGACGTCGGTCCGGGCGGCGGTGAGGGCGGCGAGTGCCGGGGCGGTGAGGCCGGCGGCGAGCGCGCCACGCAGCATGTTGCGGCGCTTCATCGGGTCATCTCCATGGTCGGACTCCGTGCCGAGGGCGGCGGTGTCCTCCCAGGGTTGCGCAGCGAGCCCCAGGAGGGCACCGGGAATGCGCAGACCGCCGGAGATTCGCTCGACAGTTGCCAGCGCGGTGACAGCTGCGGTGCCCCGGGCGATCTGGCTGACTCGCTCGGACTTGAGCGCGCATGCCTCCGCGATCCGGTTGTAGGAGATCCCCTCGTTGTGCGCCATGGCGAACACGGTGGTGAAGTCGCGCTCGCGCAGGGCCCTCACGAACGTGGGGTCGGCCAGCAGACGGTGCGGCATCTGGGCGGGTGACGGCGGTAAGTCGTCCACAAGTCCCCCTGAAAGCTCGTGGAATGACGCTGCGTCAGCCTGACGACCATACCCACCATGGGGGCCCCATGACGGGGTTTCACGGTGGGGGAGCTGCTCGCCCTGGCCGCCGAAGCCGTCGGCGGGCAGCTCCACCACCTGGTCGCGGTCCAGCTGCCGGTCAGCCTGGTGATGACGACGCCGATCGTCCAAGCCCTGGACGGCCGCGGCCCGCTCCCGGCCGCCGCCGGTGCGGGCCTGCGGGTGATGGCCTCCGCGCCGCTGCACGGCGGCGAGCTCCCCGGCATGGTCGACCAGGAGCTCGCCGACCTCATCCGGCCCGGCCTGACCCCCGCACAGGCGTGCCTCCTCACCGTCGCGTCATGCCCAGGAGTGACGGACGTCCTCAACGCGGCCTCCAGTACGCCACACTGGAGGGACGCGGCCGAAGCCGTAGCCCAACCCTCCCTGACCGCCGCCAAGTTGCGGGAGATCACTCATGTACTCGCCTCCCCCTGACCCGGACACTGAACAGCGCATGCGCACCCACCACGCCCGCGCCGCGGAGGCCCTGGACGTCCAGACCGAGCCGGGCGGCGAGTTCTGGGGGTGGGCCGGGCGCACCCTGGGCGCCCCGGCCCGCACCGCCGCCGGCGCCCCGGCGTGGCTGCGGCTGGTGTCCGCCCCGGAGGCCAAGGCGTCAGGGAAGCTGTGGGACGGCGCCCTGGACGCACAGCACGCTTTCGGCTACCTCGATGGGCACCGCCCCGAGCTCCTGGCCGTGCACGACGCCGTCGACGACGGCACCGCCTACCGGGCGGAGCTGTCAGCCCGCGTCGACCAGCCCGTCCTGTCCGACGACCCGATCCTCCAGCACGACATCCAGCTGCCCGGCTCCTGGTGGGCCGACCTGATCAAGACGCTGGAGAAAGTGTCGGCAACTGTCACTGACCGTGTCGCCGTACGTCAGCAGTACATGGACCGGGCGATCCCCGAGTTCGTCGGCATCCCGGCCCCCGCCGTTACCTGCTGGACCACTGCCCACGCCGACCTGCACTGGGCCAACCTCACCGAGCCTCTGCGGCTTCTGGACTGGGAAGGCTGGGGGCAGGCCCCGTCGGGGTTCGACGCCGCCATGCTCTACGCCTACTCGCTGCTCCAGCCGGACGTCGCCACCCGCGTCCGCGACGCCTTCCCCATCCTGGGCAGCCCGGCCGGCCTCGCCGCCGAAGCGACCGTGTGCGCCCAGCTGCTGCAGACCGTGGCCCGGGGTGACAACCTCACCCTCGAAAACCAGCTCCGGGACTGGTCCGAGGAACTCCGCCGCCGCTGAGTCCGCCAACCTCTCCAGAACGACCAAGCCTCCGAGGCCCAACCGGCCTCGGAGGCTTGTCGCTTGCTCCGCAGACCCGTTCAACGAACGGGGCCCGTCGACGTCACGCCACGGCGGCCTGCCTCGCCAGCACCGCGAGCGGGGAGCGCCGGCCTTTCTCCACCGAGCGCAGCTGCTCGAAGTCGACCTCGGGGTGCGCGGCGGGGATCGCGTCGACCGACGCCGTGGTGTAGAGCGCGACGTCGACGGCCCCGGCCCGGCTCGTGCCGAAGCGGACCTCGATCGACTGCGGCGAGCGGATCCAACCGAGCCGCACCATCCAGTCGAACTCAACCCTGCGCACACCGAGTCGCGCGGCGGCCTGCTCCGGTCCCAGCGGGGTGTCGGCGGCGACCAGGTCCGCCAGGTCCTCACGCTGGCAGACCTCCGCGACCTGACCGGGATGGTGCAGCGTCCCGTCGGGGTTCGCGCTCAGGTCGACCAGTAGTCCCCGGTCGACGAACCGCCGGACCACGAACGCCGTCACGTTCGCCTTCTCACCGATCACGTTCGGAGTGCCCAGGGCTTCGGCGATCCGGTCCGCCGCCGCGCCGCCGGAGATCGGTGAGGAGGGCATCGCGGCCCGGATGGCGTCGGCGTCCAGCGCCTTCACAGCCTCCCGGGACCACTGGTAGGACGACGCGTCCGGGTCGGGGATGAGGCCGGTGTGCCGCGCCCACCGGAAGGCAGCTGCGGACACCTTCAGGCGCTTGGCGGCCTGGCCCTCGTCGTACTCGGTTCGTCGCATGAGATCACCTCTCGCTCGTTCGCCTCGAACTGGCGGACAAAACATGATAGAACAAATGAAAAGCTGTCAATACCTCCTGGAAGCAGGCAAGTTGGACGCGCACCGCTAGGACTGCGCCCGCGTACGCGAGGGAAAATCACCCGCCCGGACGCCCGACGCAGCACGCCATGCCGCCACGGTGGTCGGCTCGTGGTCGGGGGCGACCATGGGGTCGGCCGTGCCGTACCCAGCCCCGGCCACGACTGGTCAGCGGCGCGCGGGCGGCTTCTTCACGGTCCTGCGGGCCGGGGTCTTCTTCGCGGACGTGCCCGGCGGTTCGTGGACGTCCGGTTCGCCGCGTGCGGCCCGTGCCTTGCTCACGGACTGCTGCAGCGCGGCCATCAGGTCCACCAGCTGGCCCGGCCGGACGGCCGGCTGCGGAGCCTGCGGAAGCTGGCGGTGTTCCTGCTTGGCGTCGATGACCTCGCGCAGTGCCTGGGTGTAGTGGTCGGTGAACTCCGGCCCTTCGACGCGGTCACGGGACATGACCTCGATCAGGGCCACGGCTTCGTCGATCTCGCCCTGTTCCAGCTGAACCGGGGCGGGGGCCACCTGGGCAGGGTCACGGATTTCGTCCGGCCACAGCAGCCCGTGCATCGCGATCACTTCCCCGCGCACCCGGAGCAGACCAAGCCGTTCACGGCCGTGCCACGCGTAGCGGGCGACCGCGACCTTCGAGGCGCGCTGGAGAGCATGGCGCAGCAGTACGTAGGGCTTCGCGGCGACGGCGCCCTGTGGCTGGAGGTAGTAGCCGGGCCTATCCGGACCGGGTCCACGGCAGCGGCCGGGAGGAAGCCCACCAACTCGATCGCACGCGCCGTGGGCAGCGGCAGCCGCCGCAGCTCTTCGTCGGTGATCGGAATAACGCGCCCATCGGACATCTCGTATCCCTGTCCGATCTCCCCTAGGAGGCCGGGCGGTCCTCGATCTCGCGCCAGTAGCGGTTGTGCACCAGGCCGTAGTCAGCGAGGGTGGATCCGGCGGAAGCGGACGCCGTGATCCTCGGTGGCGGCCTGTACGGCTACGGGGACGCTGACCAGCCCGAACGAGATGGCACCGTTCCACACACTCGCGGGCATGACACACCTCCCGCCCCGAGCACCTCCAGCCTATGAGGCGCTCCCGGGCACGGCACGAGGGAAGGCCAGCGCTCGCGGAGCTTAACCTCGCCGTTTCACTTGGAGAGGCTGACGCTGGGGCGGAAATACGAAAGTGCCTTCCTGACCTGGAACGATGAACCTGCTGAGGGATTCTGTCGGCCCAAGCGGAGGGCACTTTCTACGTGCAGGCAATCGGGTTGCGTACAAGATCCGGGTTTCAGTGCCCATGGTTCGGGGGTGGTCGGGCATGCCGGGGCACGGTTGCAACTCGCTGATGCCACCAGGCTGACCGCCGCGTACTCCGCCGCTCTCAGGTCGCTTCGGCACCGCGTGCAGCCGCCGTGCGGGCGGAGCATCTCCAACCCGGCGCACAGCCGGGCAGCCTCACCCTTCAGCGAGCGCGTCTGGGCTGCGAAATCCTCCATACCCTGCTGTGCCCCGCGGCCCGATCGGCTCATGTAAGGAATCTTGACACCGGCTTGGCGGTCCGTACCGCCGTTGCCCAGCTCAGCGTGCGCCTGGTCGTGCCGTCGACGTCGCCGGCGGCATCACCGCCGTACGAGCCGAACGGCCTGGCCTCGCCGAAGCGGGTGCCCATGACGAGAGCGGCCCTATTTGAACCCTCGCGGGTCACGAGCCACTCGGACGGTGAGCTTACTCGATGTGTGCCGGTGGAATGATCCCCCCAGTTTGAAACCCATCTTTTCAACTCTCGCTACCAACTCGGGCGTGAAGTTGAAATCCCTACTCGACGAGACCGTTGCGGTCGCGGTGTCCATTGTTCCGTCGACCAGCGTCTCTACTATGTCCCGGATTACGGGCTCCGTAGCTATGAAAGGGTGCCGCAGAGCTTCAGTCGCACGTTTCGGCTTGGCCCGGATGGCTCCCCTCCACTGCAAGGAGACATGATCGTTCGCCTGGGATTTTATCGAGGCTTCAGTATCAGCCTGTCCGAGAACAATCCCTGAATCCGTCACCAACGGCAGGCCCAGTGCCATCCGTAGCTCACGCTCGCTCGCCGAATCTGCAGCCTGGACGTCAACGAACCCGGCCCCCGCAGACCGAAAGAGAGCCATTAATTCCCGTACCCAGGAACGAAGGAGGTAGCCATGAACATCCGAGAGTGGATAATAGGTAGCGCGATCGTAGGGATGGGCCGCATAGACCCTGCCCACGGCGGGGTGGCCATCAGGAAAGTTGAACACACCAGCATCCAGCACGGTAGTGGGCGTGAGTCCCAGGTCTCGAAGTTGACCCCGCCTCCTGCTGTCAGCCAGAGCGGCGGCGGCCATCGAGAATCCGCCGAATACGATTGTCTCCAGTGGATTGAGCCCGTGTTGACTGCGGACCTGAGCCGTGGCCACCTGTGCGGTTGTCTGATTGCTCGATCTCGGGCCGTATTGTTCGACGGCAAGCAGCTTCCGCTTCTCGTACGGCAGATCCTTTAGAGTCATGTTTCCCGCCCCCTGGCCCCGCACCGGGCTATGGGATTCGCAGCGGCTGGGAGGCCGCCCATTCGGTGGCAACTCTCCGCGACGCTACCAGCCGCTCAGGCTGCTTGTCAGCGGCGTGCGGGCAGCGCCCCGCGCCTGCGGCGTACGCCCAGGCGCTCTGTCCGACCCTGCACGCCTCTTCCGCGGCTACCTGCTGCGCTGGCGGATACCCGGTCACCGAACCAGTGCGCGATCCGGGCCCTCCCCGACAGACTCTGGCACCCCGCCCTGGACCAGAACGGGACCCTGCGCAACGGCGCCGACGTCGCAGAGCTGACCGGCATGGTCGACCTTGCCGACTACCCGGCCGGCACCCGCATCATCGTGCGACGCGAACGACCCCACGCCGGCGCCCAACTGTCCCTGTTCGACCAGGACGAGGGCCTTCGCCACCAGGTGTTCCTCACCGACACGCCCTTCACGGAAGGCGGTTCCGCCCAGGTCCTGGAGGTCCGCCACCGCGGACACGCCACCGTCGAGGGCCACATCCGCACGGGCGGCCCCTTCCCCTCCCGGCACTTCGCCATCAACGCCGCCTGGCTCGAGCTGTCCCTGACCGCAATCGACCTGCTGGCCTGGACACGCCTCCTGCTGCTGGACGGCGAGTTGGCCACCGCCGAACCTAAGAAGCTCCGCTACCGCGTCCTGCGCGTCGCTGCCCGCATCACCCGCAGCGGACGCCGCCTGCGCCTGCGGATCTCCGCGATCTGGCCCTTGCGACACGAGCTGACCAGCGCATTCGCCCACCTCACGGCCCTGCCACGGCTGTCGACCTGACCCGTGGCACCGCCCCTGCCCGCCCACGACCCGAACAACCTTGGAGCACCCGACCCGAGCGTCAGGCCCCAGCCATACCCACCCGGCGACCGGTAAACGAGATCACCAGTACGCCGCGATCGGGCCAGCTCAACCACCCGAAGCGAAACAGCGAGGTTAAGAGGTCGTTTCACTTGATGAGTCGGCGGTAGCTGATGAGGGCTGCGGCTATGCCGACGAAGGCGAGGAAGTGTTCGGCCTTGCGTTCGTATCGGCGGTGCAGCCGACGGCAGCCGGCCAGCCAGGAGACCGTTCTCTCGACGACCCAGCGGTGTCGGCCGAGCCGCGTAGACGACTCGATGCCCTTGCGGGCGATGCGGTGGTGGATGCGGCGCTCGCGAAGCCATTTCCGCAGGTGGTCGTAGTCGTAGCCCTTGTCGGCATGGAGCTTGGCCGGACGTCGGCGGCGGGGTCCGCGG
>NZ_JBVJJE010000024.1:0-14943 GCF_055585925.1 Streptomyces sp. NPDC052064 | reverse complement strand
TTCGACCTCGCGGAACGACAGTGGGAAGCGGAAGTACAGCCACACACAGTGGGAGATCACCTCGACCGGATACCGGTGCCCCTTGTACGACAGCGACGCGCTCCCCACGGACGACCCCTCCCAGCCTGATCGACCCGAAGATCATCCCACCGGTCAGCCAACGTGACAGCGCCATCCTCAACCATGGTGAAACTGGGCGTCGGGTCCTCGGTGGCCATGGGGGCCTCCTTGTCGGGGAAAAATCCTTCTCCTCTCGGTCCCGGCACGGACCCGATCCGACAACGCACCCCTGGAATCTTCCTGTGATCCGCATCACAGTAGTCCGAGGCCTCGGAGATCGTGGTCGTCGACCGCCCTTCGATACGTACACGAATGTCGCCTGGAGTGGCCCCAACGTGCCGCCCCCAGAGTTGGGGCTGACGGGGTCTGAAACGACGCCGCTTCCATGGGCGCCCCGCGGGGCTCAGCCCGCCCGTGGTGCAGTCGCGGACGACGTCGGCGCGCGGCGAGCGGCGCACGAAGCCGGTCAGTTGCACCTCGCTGCAACCCCGGTCGGCCCTCCAAGCGGATCCGTTTCGGCGATTGCGTCCCATCCCGCGGGACATGTGATCTGCTCGGCACCCGCACGTCCGACCACCTGCAATGCTGGCGGGCCTATAGCCAACACGGGCCGAAAAGTGGGGGAGAGGCACATGCTGGACGCCGGTCTGTTGAAGCACCCCGTGATCCGCGACTGCGTCGACGCGCTCGTCGACGGCCAGGGCGGACTGGTCGTCTACGGGCAGGGCCTGGGGGGCCGGGAGGCACTCGTTGCTGCGGCCGTGGGGATCGCGGCCGCCAGCGGCAAGACACCGACGATCGTCGACGCCGAATTCCTCAGGGAGGCAACCACTCGCCTGGCCACGCAGCTTGGCCTGGCCGAGCACACCTTCCTGTCTCCCGCGCAGGCCGCGAGTTGGCCGACAGGATTCGACCCAGACGGAGTGCTTGCTGTCCACGGGGGATGTCCTGCGCAACCAGGACATGGTGGAGCCGCTGTACGCCGCGGCCCGGGACGCCAGCCTCCACGGGCATCTCGTCGTCGCCCGCCACTCCTACGGCAGCGACAGCCTCGACACCTGCACCACCCAGTTCCGCCAGATCACGGCGGCGGATTTCATGCCGGCGCTCGCGGCAGCGGACGGCAACGGCCCGGACCTGCCGGGTCCGGTCGCCAGGCGGGTGCAGTCTCCCGACTGGCAAGCCCAGCAGATCTGGGAGCCGACCTGGATACCGCGCGAGAGGGACCACCAGGCAGAAACCCTCGTGCAAGAGTGGGCTGCAGCGGGGGAGTCGTTCACGGCCGAGCCGAGAGGTCTCAGCGAGGAGGTGCTTGCCCGCGGACGGTCCTACCAGGCGGCATGGCGCCAGCTGCGCCGGACGCAGCCGGACGCGCCCGATCCCGGCTCCCTCCCCTCCCAGCCGGACTCCGACGGAATCTTCTGGGTGACCCAGGACGGATCGGCAGCCCACCCGGACATCTGGGCAGCCCTGGAACCCAAACGGCAGTTCCTCGCTGCCCTTCTCGAGGCCAAGCCCACCGGCACGGCACAAGACCCCCAAGCCGGCACGGCCACAGACCGAACGCACCCGCACACGGCACAGGAAGACTCCCTCGTACGCGCCATCCGGGAGAGGCTGGCACCACTGGTGGATCAGTCCCACGCCCGCCAGGAGCAGTCAGCACAGGCCCTCGCAGCCCCCCTCCAAGACCGCGACACGCTCGCTTCCGCCCCGCCCAGCGCGCACGATCTCAGCCAGCGACAGGCCACAGACCACCCCCACCACGATGCCGGACCACGCCCCCGCTAGGGAGCCGATGATGCGAAGGAGGGGCGCCAACGGCGCCGCGCTCCTGGCAGCCCCCGCCACCGGCGCCGGGGGAGTGGAGCGACTGCGGCTCGCCGCGACCGCCCTTTGCACCCCCGCGCTCCGACGATTCTTCCTGCCCGGAACCGGTGGGATGAACCCGGGCGCGTGGTGGCAGGCTTCCCTGACGTTCAGACTGATCACCGGTGCCTGAAGCCCGTGCACCGTCAAAGAAGGAGCACTTTTGGGATTCATCGCCAAGCTGTTAGGCAAGCCGTCCTACAGCGACTGGCCCGCGAGCTACGACCGTTTCCGTGGTGACATGGCCAAGGCCGCAGGCGTAGGGGTGGCACGCATCCGCTGCCACCGCAACACCTGGGCCTACCTGCTGGAGAACGTCCCCAAGGACAGCGAGACGACCTTCACCGGTCACCAACGGGAGCAGAGCAGCGCGTTCCGGCCGCCAGCGCAGGAGGAGGTCACCACCGAGGAGGACGCGATGGTCACGGTGCCGCTGTCCGGTACCACCCTCGCCGCCGTGCTCAGCTGGTGCCGCAACATCCAGCCGGACACTCTGAGTAGCCCCTGGACCGAACTGGACCGCTCGATCGGACGCCGGGTCGGCGCCGCGATCTCCCAGGCCCTGGACAGCGTCATCCCCTCCAACGGCGCGGACGGGCCGACGGCCGTCATCTACCTCGACGACCGCGTCACCGCCAAGGACACCACCCCGTAGCCCCTCCTGCACCCGCTCCGCCCCGGAGCAACGCGGGCCCGGGGCGAGCGGCCCACCGCGAGACACGGGGAGCCGACACAGACTCAGGTGCCGATACGCCCCGGCCTGGGCAGCACACAAATCCGCTACCTCTTCTGCTCCTTGGCTTCTACCGTGGCCGGTCATGAGCACGCGCGACTTCAATGGCGCCTACCTCCTGCCCCTCTTCCGCGAGGTCGAGCAGGCCCGTACAGACGGCGCCTACCGGCAGCTGCCCGCCCCCGCCCCGGCCAGCAGCCTGGCCACCGACGACGCACCACTTGGCGCCTACGCGGCCGCTCACCTGATCCGCGCCTCATACACCGCAGGCCTGGCCCACGCCGACGCGCTACGCCGCCTGACGGCGGCCGGCGAGGTCGACCCCACCAGCCCCTGGACCCTGCTGCGCGGCGCCCTGGAGAACTTCGCCACCGGTCTGTGGCTCCTGGACGGCACCGGACGGGCCGAACGACGGCGCCGCGCGCTGTCGCTGTGGGACGAGGACATGCGCAACCGCCACCAGCACGAACAGGACACCGGCCACCTCCCCACCGGCGGCGGCCTGAGCGGAGCGCAGCGCCGGGCAGAGATCCGCGTCATCGCCGACCACCTCGCCCTGGCCCCGCTCACCGCGCCCAGGACCCACCAGATCCTGCTCGCCGCCGCCCCCGTGGCAGGCCTCACCGCGGTCGAGGTGGGCGCCGCCTGGCGGGCGGCCTCCGGGTTCGCGCACGGCCGCTACTGGCCCAACCTGCGCGCCTCCCAGCCCCGCGCCGCGATACCGGGAGCCGACGGCGTCCACACCGTCGCTCTGGTCATCGACGAGGACCAGCACCGGCCCCTGGCCGAGCACTGCCGCACCATGCTGCGCCAGCTGCAGGAGCGCTACCACGCCCGGGCCCAGGCACGCTGAGCGTGCGCCGGTCAGGAGCCCGCGCCCTGCCCGGCGCACGCCCTATGGCGGGCGATAGGCACGCCTTCTGTGCGCAGCTGGTACGCGATATACACGCTAGGGGTGCGGCGTATGAGGAGACCCCGCGTCCTAGCCCTGGGCTGCCGTCCCCCGCCACGCGGCGCTGCTCAACCGGGTCACGGTCTCCCTGCGGCGGTTGTCGAGGGTGCGGCCCCATTTCAGGTTGGAGTACCACACCGGCCGTCCGGTGGCCGGGTCGCGGAAGTCGACGGTGCATCCGAGCGAGGCGTGGCTGTGATCGCACAGGCAGGTGCACACCTTGTTCTCGACCTCCCAGCCCAGTCCGCAGGGCCCGTCGGTCAGAGCCGGATGAGGTCGGGGCAGGGCGGGCCGTCCGTCGTCTCCAGACGGACGCCGTTGCCGGTGGTCCAGGTATCGGTGCTGTTGACCGTGCCGGGGCCGGCGGTCACGCGGATCCGGCGCAGCAGCGGCGACAGGAGCGGGGAGGCCTCGCTCGGGCAGGCCGCGTGGGCGTCGTAGGCCGCCCGCTCGACGGCCGTCCAGCCCGTGTGCCGCAGCAACGGACCGTAGGTCTTTTCGCACCGGCTGACGATCCGCTCCCACCAGCGCGGGTTGAACCCGGACAGAGTGATCGCCGCCGCCATGCCCGGCCGGTACAGGCGAATATCTCCCGCCTCGCGGGCACTGCGCAGCCCCGGCACGCCGGACACCCGGTCACGCGTGTCGTCGCCCGCCTCCTCACTGACCCTGGGGTACAGGAAGTCGATCCAGTGGCTGATGACGGACGGCTCGTCGACGAGCTGGAGGGTGAGCCGGCCCTCCTGCGGGCGGACCCGGACGATCCCCAGCGGATGCTCGCTCAGCCCGCCCATCGCGCACACCCGCTGAAAGACCGCGGCCTCCAGCCGGGCCTGCTCGACATGGCGCGCGGCCGGAATGGACAACGGCCTACCGGACCCGGGCAGCAGGGCACACAGGGCCTGGTGGGATTCGCCGGTGCTGCGCCGACGGTCGGCGGTCAGAAACAAGGCGGCCGGAGGATGCATGAAACGTCTCTTCCGCGCGGGACCGGCCCCCGGCGGTGCGCGCTGTGTGAAGAAGCAGACAGTCGTGCGGATGGAGCGGTGACGCTTCTGGCCGGTCCTCGGCGACGGAGGGCTTGGGGGCTTCGTCCGTCGCGCGGCCGGGCGTTCACAGGCCCGCCCGCCATGGAAGCCGCCAGGCGTGGTCACCGTCAACCAGGCGCGCGGGTGAAACCCGAACTGCGTGACCCTGCCGATCCCTTGAGGCAGCAACCGCACACCAGGCGGCCCCCGGCGCAGCCAACTGCCATGCCCAGCGGCGGGGACGGGCCCGGCGGAGCATCACTGCCTTGGCGCGCCCGAACACTCAGTCCGTGCCGGACCTCGGACCGGGTTCACCTTCTGACGGACACGAATGTCGCCTGGATCGGCCCCAACACGCCGCCCTCGCGGCGGCGGTGGACGGCCTTCTACTCTTCGTACGGCGCTGTCACGTTGGCTGACCGGGTGGGATGATCTTCTGGTTGATCGTGCTGGAGGAGGCTGTCCGTGGGGCCGTGTCGCCGTTGTACAAGGGGCACCGGTACCCGGTCGAGGTCATCTCCCACTGCGTGTGGCTGTACCACCGCTTCCCACTGTCATTCCGCGAGGTCGAGGAGCTCATGCTCGAGCGCGGCGTGACCGTCTCCTACGAGACGGTGCGCCGCTGGTGCGCCAAGTTCGGGCAGCAGTACGCCAACGCGCTGCGCCGCCGGCAGCCCCGGCCGGGGGACAAGTGGCATCTGGACGAAGTCTTCATCAAGATCAACGGCGTGCAGAGGTACCTGTGGCGGGCCGTCGACCAGGACGGCAACGTGCTGGACATCCTGGTGCAGAACCGGCGGGACAAGGCCGCGGCCAGGCGTTTCTTCCGCAGACTTTTGAAGAGCACCGGTGTGGTGCCGCGGGTGATCGTCACCGACAAGTTGCGTTCCTACAGCGCGGCCCACCGCGAGGTCATGTCCTCCGTCGAGCACCGGCAGTCGAAGTACCTGAACAACCGGGCGGAGAACAGCCACCAGCCGACCAGCAGCGCGAACGGGCGATGAAAGGCTTCCGCTCAGTGGGCGGAGCACAGCGGTTTCTGTCCGCGTTCAGCGGGATCTCGCCCCACTTCCGGCCCCGCCGCCATCTGATCCCCGCATCCGACTACCGAGCCGAGATGACCGTCCGCTTTGCGATCTGGGAGCAGATCACCGGCGTCGCCAGCCTGCCCACCGCGCCGTGAGCACACAGCCGGAAGCCGACTCCACCACGCCCCGGCACACCGTCAGACACCCCCACACCCAACAACGTGACAACGCCCCCGCGAGCTCACCGAGTCCGCCAACGGGACGAAGTGGAACCGTGAGGCGGCTGCGTTCACCAAGTTGTTCCGGTGGGCGAAGGTGTCCCCACTGCCGGTGGACATCGTGCGGCGCGGGGACCGGGCTGATCCGGAGCGGGTTCTGCGGAGCCCGACATCTCCAGTGCCGGTAGTCCGCCAAGTCCTGCCTCGCCGCTCGCCTCATCGGAACTCCGCGCGAGGACAGGAAAGTCAACAACGGTCGGATATCCGTCGCGTAATTCCGCTTGGTCTCCCGCTCCAGATCCCGGAATTCGACGGATCGGACAAAATCCAGCAGCCCCTGGTCCACCGTTCCGTCCGGCGCAACGAACACCGGATCTCCCGGCCGCAGACCGATCAGGGCGACCTCGGTCGGCAGGTCCTGTACCCCCAAAACCCCCTCAGGCGGCAGCGATCCCCACTGCCCCGGATCGGGCACCCACACCAGGCACCACTCGTCCAACTGACGCCTCCCCTGACGCTTGAACACACCCAATCATCAGGGAAGTCGCGACCGCTGGGTTCCGGCGGGCTCGTGGGTGACTGCTTGGCCACCTCGACGCGTTGCGGTCTGTCGGCTCAGGCAGCGGAAGGTGTTGAAAGTGCAGCCTCAAGACCGCTGAGTAGCGCCTCAAGACCGTATTCGAAGGTTTGCTCGGGTGTCGCGTTGTAGTGGGCCGCTGGGGTTTCGAGGCGGCTACGCAGGAGCGGGAATTGCAGGGCGACTTCGGCCGCCTTCGCCGTGGCGTCCTGGATCAGCTCCTCGGCGTTCCCGCCGTTGCGGCTGAGCCGCCTGGTCAGCGATGCGGTGGCGGATGAACCGAGGACGCTGCCGAGCACGAACGTGAAGACGGTAGCCGCTGCGCGGTCCGCGTCTGTGCCGGTGAAGCCGGCCGCTTCATAGACGGCGAGGGAGTGGTCGTCGTAGCGCGCCTTGCCCGGGCCGTAGAAGAGGTAGGACCCGAAGGCCTGGACGAGCCACGGGTGCCTGGTGAGCATCGCATGCATACCGACGGCCATCTCGGTGGCAGCTGTGCGCCAGTCGACTGCGTCGAGATCGGGTAGTTCGATCTCGTTCCACACGTGGTCGCCGACGAGTACCACCAGGTCGTCTTTGTTCTTGACGTGCCAGTAGACGGCGGTCGCCACGGTGCCGAGCCGCTTGCCCAGACTGCGCATATTGAGGCCTTCCAGGCCCTCGCCGTCGAGCAGTTCGATCGCGGTCCGGACGATCTGGTCTTTGGTCAGCGTGTCGCGCGCCATGCCCACACGATAGGCACTCGACCCCGACTTGCACAAAGTTCAAGGCACGACTTGCACTTAGTTCAGGTGGCGCCCTAGCTTCGCCTTGTACTTAGTTCAAGTCGAGGCACTTCACTGCCCTCCGGAGGTTATCCGTGCCGGTCCCTGTCGCCATCGCCATCACCCTGCAACTCCTGCTCGCAGCCACCTTCTTGGTCATTCCGATCACCGTCTGGGTCACCGGAGGCACAGCCCAGCGCGCCGCCGAAGCAGAGGTAAGCAGGCAGGGTTATCCGGCCGAGGTCCTCGCGCGGCACCGGATCAGGTTCAAGGAGAATGTCTGGGAGTTCACGCTCGCGCTCGCCATCGCCGCATGCCTGATGATCCTTGCTTCGCTCAACCTCGCCGCGAACGCTACCGGCCGGATCGCGTCGTGGGTCATCGAGCCGGTCATACTGCTCGGCGTTGGCTCCGTCACCGCCAGCCAGGTCTTCGCCACCCGGTATGCGGAAGCCGCCTTCAAGAAGTCCAGTGACCCGACCGTCCAAGACATCGACGCACGTGCCGTGCTCGCCGCCGCGAACGCCGGATTTCCCGCCTGGGTACGCCTCTTGGTCCTGTTCCGCTTTCTCTTGGCGACCCTGGGCTCGCTCCTCGTCATCGTCCTGCTGGGAACTGAGGGGGCCAGCGCCTACTTCCACTAGGGCTTGTCTGACAAATGATCACCTGCTGGGTTCACGGAGCCAGAGATGCCGCCCTCGCCCTTGGTCGAGAGCGTAAATCCGTTGCGCGTTGGATCAGTCTCGTCGAGCCTTCCGGCATGGAGTTGACCGAAGCAGCACGGGCATGGCGCGAGGACGGGTTCGTGATCCTTCCCGGGTTCATCTCGCCCGAGGAACTGAAACCGGCGGCGGACGAGCTGGAGCTGCTCTTCCCGAGTCCGGACGCCTTCCACGATGGGACCGATCCGCGCCGGGAGCGGTTCTTCGGCGGCCAGTTCGCCGGCATCGACTACTTCCCGTTCGCCAGTACCGAGATCAGCCTGATGGCCGTCTACCCACCCAACAACGTGACAGCGCCAGCGGCTCGCTTGGAAGTGGAGATGCGGCGGCTGCTGAAGTCCGAGCCGGAGCCGGACGTCTACGTGCAGCGGGTCGCCGAGTCGCGCCGTCGTATGACGTCCAGAGTGGAACGTCTCGAGATCCATCGCGGGCGGCGACGGAGGCGCCAAGCGCGACCGCGTCTCATGCGACCGCAGCTTTTCGCAGTCCCGGGTCCGGAACCGACAGCGAGTCCCCGAAGCCACTTCTGACAAGCTCATCCGCGATGTGCGTGATCTGGTAACCATCCCGGCTAAGCCATCGTGGGCCACCTGGGCCGAGCAAAAGCCAGGCATCGGGACGGGGTACTGGGACCCGCCCTGGCTGGTGAGGCGTGAACTGTACAGGGGGCGGCGACGTCGCTGTCGAGTTCGCGGTGGATGAACTCGACAGCCAGGCCGGTCGGATCTGACAGGACAGGTGAAAGGCCCCTGCTCACGGGGTGCGGGCGCAAGCCCGACGGACTCGGGTAGCTCGTGAGGCCGAGCAGCGGTGGCGCGGCGCCGCGCCCTCGAGAAGGATGCCGAGCTGGCCCGTCGGCAGGCGCCCTGTGCGGACTGCGGGTTGCCCGAGTGCGCGGGCCTGTGCCCGGGCTGCTCGCACCGGCGGCGTACCGAGGCGCTGGTGCGGGAGGCCGTCGACCTGGCCGTCGCCGTACGGGCGGACCTCCCGGACGCGGCCGCGGTCGCCGAGCTCACCCGCAGTGCGAGAGGGACACCCGCGCCCTGCTGACGTCGGTGTGCGAACGGGCCTGCGGCCCGGACGCCGATCCGAGTTGGGTCGCTTTCACTGGGCCCGAGGTGGCACAGCGGATCCGGAACGAGCGGCGTGACGCAGCGCTGCGCCGACTGCTGCGCTCGCACAACGCGCTGGCGGAAGCCGACGCCGCGTACGAGGCGTGTCTCCGGCGGCGCGGCCGCAGCGCTGAAGGGGCTGCCGAGCAGGCTGCGGACCCTGCCGGCCGACGTACTGCCCAGCTCCTACTCCGTCAGCGCCTCGGTGAGTTGCAAGCTGCCCGCCAGCAAGTGGCCATCGCCCTTCCGGCCATGGGTGCGGTGGCGGTGGAAGCCGCGTAGCCGAGGTTGCTGCGGTTGTAGCGGCAGGTGAGTCCGTAGGATTCCCAGCCCATGCACCAGTTGCGGTCCTGAACGATGGGAGATCACACCTGTGGACCTGGAACGCCCGAACTGGCTCGATCGGGCCGCCGAGTGGTGGCATCCCATCGTGGGCGACGGCGTGGCCCGTCATGTCCAGCCCGTCGGTGTTTCCTCCGACGGGCTGCTGGGCCTTGACCTGGCCCCCGACGATGACCTGCTGGAGCCGCGCTACATGCGGGTCTCTGGGCGCCGCGGCGGCGGCCACGCTACCCGCGTGCTTACGCGGTTCTGCGCGGAGGCCGACGCCCGCGGCCTGGCCCTGGCGTGCACACCCACCGACGAGTTCGGCGCCGACCGGACCCGGCTGGAGGCTTTCTACCGGCGTCATGGGTTCGCCCCCGTCGACCCGGCGCTCCGGCTGTCCGAGCACACCTCGCAGCGTCCCCGCAGTACGAACGCGTCCAGCATATGAGCGGCGGGGTCTCCTTCGAACTGCACCGTGCTGCCTCATCCGGCAAGGGGCCGCATGGCGACACCTACTCATGGGTGGGGCACGTGGAGGGACTCGGGCGTATCGAGTTGGCCTTCCCTACCGAGTACAGCGACTACCCGTCGGAATACTGCGAGGTGGCGGCGAGCGGGCAGAGCTTGCCGCTCACCACCTATCTCGGGCTGCGCTATCTCCGCCGCCCCCTGCTTGCCAGTGGGGAGCTACGGGTCGACTGGGACCCGGCGGAGCTCACCAGGAACGTGTGGTGGCCAGGCCGCAGGGGGCGTGCCCTGCGGATCTCGGTCAAGGGGCGTGAGTACACCTACGCCGAACGCGGCGGCAAACGCAGCCATGAACTGGTGCGCGCAGGCGCCGCCGTGCACATGAGGCGTTCGAGCTGGAGCAGTCCACGCACCCTCTCCGGGACGGCCATGGGCGAGGCGGATGCCCTCGACATCAGTCTCGCTCTCGTCCTTGAGGGCGTCTACACACGGAACCTCACGACGCGCGGTGCGCTGGTGTCGCTGCCCGGACGTCTCCTCAACCGCCTCAGTTCTCTATGACCACCCGTCAAACGACCTCTGCTTCGGCACCCATCCGCAGCGCGACCGAGGAGTCCGCGTCACGACGTCGAGCGAACTCGTCGCCGCTGGGCCCGGACGCGCCACGGCCGTCCGGCGCCGGCGCCACGCCGAGCCGGACATCGTCTCCGCCGCCGGCGAGCGGATCTCAGCGTCGGCCGCCCGCAAGCTCACCGACGCCGTCCCGCGCAGCTCCCGTAACGCTAGTGCCGTGACCGGAAAGGTTCACCGGGGTGGACGGTGGGCGTGAGGGAATGAAGCATTTGCGGGCGTGAGCCTTTCAGCTCGCGACGGGCGACCGCCGGGCCAGGCCACGGTAGGGGCGGAAGCGCGGAGTGGTTTCCACTGGCTCGGCCTCGTGTGCGCTGAGGACGTAGAGTCGCTGCCCGTCTTCGCTGATGTGGAAGTGCTCAGCGATCAGCGCGGGTGGTGCGGCGGCAGCGTTCCGAGCGGCCAACTTGTCAGCGAGTTCGCGGGCGGTTGCGAAATCTTCAGTGTCGTAAGACGCCGTGGTGAAGTATCGAACGGCGGTCCCGCGCAGGGCGGTGGAGCGGTAGAGCGTGTAGCGGCCGGGCGGGCCGGCCGTGATCACGTCCTGGATCGCGTTGCCGAGGGTCTGCTGGTTCTGGGGGTCGGCGGCGAACGCTCGGTGGGCGGCGGTGTGGGTCCACTGGGCATAGTTGAGGATCGTTTGGCCATCGACCCCTTCGAGGCAGTAGCGCGAGAGATAGGCGGTGGGAAGCCGGGTGTTCTCCCAGGCGTCGATGACACCGCTCATGACTCTTTCCTGCTCTTGGGGGCCCTGGGTGTGCCATTCGGAGATAAGAACAAGACCCGCGTCCGGACGGGTTGGATCGGGCAGGGCAGCTGCGCTGAGCTCAAGATCATTGGTCATGGTGACAGTCTTCAACCTCAACTGTGGCAGAGGTCAAGGACACGGGACTCGTTATCGAGCTCTCGCACATGCTGTCGACCTGCGGACCGTAGCCCTCAGCCGCCATCAGGCTGGCGCTGACCAGGGCCTGCCGCCCCAGCGGATGCCTTTCTCGCTGCGGGCGCGGGCGCGTTCGCGCCGTTGGGCGGCCAGGACGTCGGGGTGCCGCGCGTTCTGGTTGCGCCAGCGCAGGTATCGGTGCAACTGCCGTGTCTGGACGGTGTGGTTGGGATGATTTGAGTTGGCGCGGGTGAACTGCCGCAGCGGTCCGAGGTGCGCCTCGATCGGGTTCGCCCTGGACGCGTTGGTCGGGGTGAAGCACAGCTCGACCTTGTTCTGGGCCGCCCAGCGGCGGATCCGCCAGTTCTCGTGGGGCGGAGAGGTTGTCCAGGATCACGTAGAGCGGGGCGCCGTCCGGGCGGGCTTCGCGGATCGATGAGCGCGGACCAACTGGGAGCGAAGCCCTTGCGGCGCCGGTTGACGCCCCAGTGAGCAGTGTGCATCGCCGGGCTGGGGGCCCCGCATCGCCGGGCAGTGCGCCGCATCGGGTGCGCACCGCCCTGCGCACGGTGTACTCCACGACGCGGTCCGGTGCGGCTGTATGCGCTGGTCAAGGCCGTGAATTCAGCCGGACAGAACGTCATCAGGGGGTCGGTCAGTTGCCGTGGACCAGGGCGGTGCCCAGCAGGGTGCGGGTGTGCAGGACGCTGGTGCCTATCCGCTGCGTGACGACCAGGCCGGCCCGGCGCAGGACGGCGGCATGGCGGCTGGCGGTGGAAGCAGACGTGCCCAGGCGGGTGGCGAGAGCAGTGGTGGTGTGGGCGGCATCGAGATGACGTAGGGCGGCCGCGCGGGTGGGGCCGAGAAGGTCGTCCAGTGCGCTCGCCATCGGGGCATCGGGGGTATCCGGCAGCCAGAGCGGGCCGCGTTCTACGGGGTAGACCAGGACGGGCCGCAGGTTGGGGTCGGCGAGGGTGACGGGTAAGTGGTGGGCGTAGAGGCTGGGAGTGATGGTCAGGCCCCGGCCGCCCAGGTGGACGTCGCGGTCGACTGGGTAGTGGGCCTCGAGTACGGGCGGTCTCCACCGTAGGGTGGGGCCGAGGTGGGCGAGCAGGGCTTCGCTGCCGTGGGCGAGCAGGCGCTGCGCCTGCTTTTCGCGGTCCGTCCCGACCTGGGCGGCGGACGCTGCGGTGTGCGAGGTAAGGACGGCCTGGTGGTAGCGGCGCAGCGCCGTGCCCAGACGCCGCAGCGCAGGCGGGCGACCGCAGGCAAGGTCGTCCAGCCAGCCGGCAGGCGAAGGGATCTCGTCGGCCAGGACGGTGATGTCGGTGCGCAGCCGCTGCTTGCCGGTCGAGAGCACTGCGTCGATCCCCGCTTCCAGGTCGGCGCACGATCCGGTGGTGGTCGGGGTGAGGAAGTCCGGGAAGTATCCGGCGGGCGGGACCAGTGAGGACAGCAGCCGTACGTCCGCGCCTACACCGGACAGGGTCACCTGGCGGCGGGTGCGGCGTGACCACGCCGCGAAATAGAAGCCCGGCCGGGCCAGTTGATGCAGGCTCAGTACTGTCTCCCACAGCGCGTCCGCCCGCGGTGCCAGCCGCACTCGTCCCAGATCCTCGGCAGTGAAATGAATGCGAAGCATGCGTCCCCCGGATGCGTGCCCTGATGGTTGTGGGACGCGGTACAGCAGAAATCGGTTTCCCTCCCAGATCCCTGCGACCCGCCCGCAACTCGTTTCGGCCATCGGTCTCGTGCACCGCTGACGCCCCACATCCCGGCGCGCACTCTTTGGACCTGAAGTGGTGGCGCACCTGCCATGTGAGGACTGAGATGGCGGTACGCGCCGTGGCTTTGCGTCCTGATGCAAAGGCTTGCCCTGCGGCTGGCTGGCTGTGGACCGTTGGAAGGTCCGTACAGGCCGGGCGGATCCACACGCAGACGCTGCCCCCGGCCTCGTTCTGGGAAAGGGAGTTGCGCTCATGCAGCATGGAAGGCACCTGAGGGTGCGCCTGGCCGCGCTCGGTCTGCTCGCCGGCGGCCTGTCCGCCCTGGCCTCGGCCCCCGCCACCGCCGCGAACGACTGGCCGAGCAGCGGTGGGGTAGCCGGCCACTTCCTGGCCGAACGAGGGCGAAGTAGCGCCGCTCGGCAACGGTTGGCCGAACGCGGGCGGGATCGTCGCTGCAGGAGCCAACGACGCCAAGGGCGAGTTCTGATGGCCTGCCGACGAGGACATCACGGTGTTGGCCGCAGCACGGGTCCCTTCGAGCTGCAAGGGCGGAGGCGCGTCGGTCCGTTGCTCGCCACCTGCTTGGCTCTCATCGCCCTGATCACGGTGGCCGTATCGCCGGCTCAAGCCGCGGACGACGGTCCGTCCTGCAGGGTTCAGAACACGATCGCCGTCAGGCACGCGGGCATAGATGGGTCGGGTTTCTGGACCCAAATCAATGTCAAGTTGTGCGTGTCGTACAGCGGCGGTGTCTACTACTCGTCGGCCTTCATCTGGTGGTCCTACGGTGGTGGCGGCGACACCAACGGAGACCGGATCCTGGACAGCTTCAAGCTCACCGTACGGCTGGAGCAGTACCAGGAGAGCGACCAGATCGTCGACACGGAGACATGCGACTACCGTGGCCTGATCAACACCGTCCGGTATGTATCGGAGGAGGACGCTTACCCCTGCGCGCTCGCCGTTTCGCACAACCGCAACTTCGATTGGAGCACCGACGGCAAGGCCGTCTACGACCAGGACGGCGACGGTGCAGGCAGCCATACCTTCCCGTTCCACGGAACCAACAGGATCGAATGACCTGCTCCTGCCCAACGGCTCGTCTCAGCCGCACTCCGAGTGAGTAAGAACCCAACAAGCTCTGGGTGAGGCGGAGACGGCCCTCGTCGGCATCCTCCCGGGCCGTGGAGCTTGGCCGGCCGCCCGCAGCGCTACGAGTCGGGCTGTTGGCGCAGGTCCAGGAAGCAGCGCAGCCGTACGCCGGGCTCTCGGGTTGTACGGTCCGCTGGTGCGATCGCGTACCGCGCGGCGAGCAGCTCCTGGACGGCGAAGGCGGTCTTGTCGTCGGCGGCCGCGATTTCCACCACGGCCAGGCCCGGCTCTGCCACGTGCGCTTCGTTGATCGGCTTCATGCCCAGCACTACGCGTGAGCGGCCGCCAGGGTTTCCCGATTACGCCGTCTTCACTCGACCGAGTTGGGGCCTGGCATGAGGCCCGCACACAGCGCCCGTATGCGCGCTGCCTCGTTGGCTGGTGGCTGTTCTCCGCCCGGTTGTTCAGGTACTTCGACTGCCGGTGCTCGACGCGGGGCATGACCTCGCGGAGGGCCGCGCCGTATGAGCGGAGCTTGTCAGTGACGACCACCCGCGGCACCACACCGGTCCTCTTCAAAAGTCTGCGGAAGAAACGCCTGGCCGCGGCCTTGTCCCGCCGGTTCTGCACCAGGATGTCCAGCACGTTGCCGTCCTGGTCAACGGCCCGCCACAGGTACCTCTGCACGCCGTTGATCTTGATGAAGACCTCGTCCAGGTGCCACTTGTCCCCCGGCCGGGGCTGCCGGCGGCGCAG
>NZ_JBVJJE010000023.1:0-15084 GCF_055585925.1 Streptomyces sp. NPDC052064 | reverse complement strand
CCGATACGAACGTAAGGCCGAACACTTCCTCGCCTTCGTCGGCATAGCCGCAGCCCTCATCAGCTACCGCCGACTCACCAAGTGAAACGACCTCTTAGAAGACGCGCACCTGGCCGACCGGGGATGTTCGCGAGCACCACATTTGGAAATTGCTCGTCCATTCGTCGGACGGTACTCGCGCCGCACAGTCGACGCTCTCGAATTACAGCGCCGATGCGCTACTGAACTTGAATTCGTGATGTCGGTCTGACAGGTGCCGAGTGTGGTGCTGGTGTCCGGCTCGAAGGGGGTCGACCAGCGGGCCTCCGTTCACCAGACTGGGCGGGTGACGACACCACCAGCCTCTCCCGACAATCTCCGTGCTGTTCTCTTCGACTCAGGCGGCGTGCTGATGCAGCCGATCGGTGGCCGTTGGAACCCGCGAGCGGACTTCGAGCAGACCGTCCTCGCCCACGCCCCGTCGATCACACCGGAACAGTTCGCGGCGGCCATCAGCGCGGGCGACCGCTTCTTCGCCACCTCGTCGTCGACGCCCCACTACGACGATTACCACCGGGTGATGCTCCACCACCTCGGCGTGGAGCCGACCTCGCAACTCCTCGCCGACTTGAGCCGCGAGGTCCCCCCGACCGTGTTCCTGGAGACGTACCCGGACGTCGAGGAGACCCTGGAGGAGCTGAGCCGGCGGGGGGTGCGGATGGCCGTGGTGTCGGATGCCTGGCCCGGTTTGCCCGACCTGCACGCCGGACTCGGGATCGGCCGGTTCTTCGAGGCGTATGCAATCTCCGCCGTCCTGGGCTGCAACAAGCCGGACCCGCGCATGTACCACCACGCCAGCGCCGCGCTGGACCTCGCTCCTGCGCAGTGTCTGTTCGTCGATGACGATCCGGATCTGGTCGCCGCGGCTATCCGACTCGGCTATGTAGGACGTGCGCTTTGCCGGGACTCGGCCGTCTCGGACGTGCCCTCCATTACCTCCCTGACGGAACTCCTGCATTTCTTCTGACACATGCGGCACGGTCTTCCTGGGGTTTGGTCGCAGCTCGGCGACGGAATTGCCGGTGGCCCGGCCCGGGTCAGCGGTAGAGGTCCGGACCGGTGCTGGTGAGGCAGCCGTCAATGACGTGGGGCTGGTACTGCAGCATCTTGAGCTTGCGCTTGACGGCCTGGGTGATCTGGCCCAGGTCGGCGGCGGCGAGGTTACCGAGGTCGCGCTTGACCAGGGACCACACGCCTTCCTGCGGGTTCAGGTCCGGCGCGTAGGTGGGCAGCTGGAACACGGTGAGCCAGTCGGCGTTCGCGGCGATGAACTCGCGTAGCGGTGCGGTCAGGCCCCGGTACTGGTGGGCTCTCGTAATCAACTGTCGCCAGTTCTCCGAGGAGCCCAACCGGCTGGTGACCTTATGTGATCGCCAGCGGCGTGCGGCTTCAGGCCCCGCCGATCTCCTTCATTGACCAAAGCCAGGGCCTTCGAGTCCGCTGATAGATTCCTGCGGTGAGCGAGCAACTGCCCAGCGGCGGCATCGAGCTGTCACCTGACGAGATCGAAGCCCTCCACGCCAGGTGGTCATCCTGCTGGACCCCGAGTGAGGTCGCGCAGCAGTTGGCCGGGATCAGCACTCCCTGGTACGTGGCCGCGGGCTGGGCGCTGGACCTGTTCCGCGGCAGGCAGACGCGCTCGCACGGGGACATCGAGATCGCGATTCCGGCCGCGAGCTTTCCCGAGGTCCGCAACCGCTTCCCCGGATACGTGTTCGACGCGGCAGGCAGCGGCCGGATCTGGGAGGACGCCACACCGGAGGTGCTGGCCGCCGTACATCAGACATGGCTGCGCGATCCGGCCACCGGCAACTACCTGCTCGACGTGTTCCGCGAACCGCACGACGGCGACACCTGGATCTGCCGACGCGATGAGAGGATCCGGTTTCCCTACAGCGACATCATCCACCGCACCCAGGAAGGCATCCCGTATCTGGCGCCCGAACTGGTCCTGCTGTTCAAGGCCAAGCACGCACGCCGGAAGGATCAAGCAGACTTCGACGCGACTGTCCCGCATATGTCCTCGCGTCAGCGCGAGACCTTGGCCGAGCTACTCGCCCGCGCCCATCCGGGGCATCCCTGGCTCGAGGATCTTCAGCCCCCGCTTCGTTCGATTTCGGACTGAAGCGCACCAGTTCGAAGAGGCCCTCGGTACTGGTTGCCGGTGGACTCTCGTATCAACTGTCGTCGGTTCCCCGAGCCGCCCAACCTGTTGGTGCCCGTCCGTGATCACCACCGGCGTATCGGTTCCATGTCCCGCCGGTCAGCGGGATCTGGCCGAGGCCGAGCTGCCGCAGTCTCTGCGAGGTATTTCCCGGCTGGTCGTGGCGCAGGGCCAGCCAGGCCAGTCCGCTGCTGGGCTTGTCCATCGCCACCAGCAGGTCGAACAGCGGGACCAGCTCGGGACGGACCCGGCCGGTGCCGTCGTCGAGGAGGGCGGTGAGCCGGTCAGAGAGCGTGCAGCGTTCGCAGAGTCGTTTGCCGGAAGGAAGTGCCGGAGGGCGGACGTGTAGGACTCGCCGGTCTTGGCGGCGCGGGCACGCACCTGGCGCTTGAAGTTCCTAAGGGCTGTCATCGCGGCCTTCCACGCCTTGAGCGACAGCTCCCCAGCAACCTCGCCCGAGGCGATCGGGCTGCAACAACGACCTGAGACGCTGGTC
This sequence comes from Streptomyces sp. NPDC052064, assembly GCF_055585925.1. NCBI lineage: Bacteria > Bacillati > Actinomycetota > Actinomycetes > Kitasatosporales > Streptomycetaceae > Streptomyces > Streptomyces sp. NPDC052064. The sequence goes on along the minus strand of NZ_JBVJJE010000023.1, from coordinate 12,385 downwards.
CCTTTGCCTCCGATGGGAGACCGTACCGGGGACGGTCGCGGGAGGTTCGGCGTAGGCCACGCAGTCAGTCATCATGCTGTCGCTCGCGGGCTCCGTCAACATCCTTCAACACGTCCAGCGCACCGTCGAATGGCCGGCTGCTGGAGGGTTCAGCGTGTTGAGCTGAGCTGTGCGACATCCCGCGAGTTGGCCGGGAAGCACGAAGCTGGGAAGGTGACGACGACTTGCGCGCCGCTTCGCTTCGCGGGAGCCTGCTCGGCCCGGTCCTTCAGCGGGACGCTGCGATCAGGCGTCGCAGTGAGGTGTGAGCAGGTGGGCCCCAGGTGGCCTTGCCCCCAGGGCGGCCGTGGACGCCGGCCTCTCCGATGCAGATGCCGCTGAGGGCGCGCAGCACCGCCCAGCCGCGGGCGCGGCGCAGGGTTGCGGCGTCCGCGGCCGGCCGGTAGGCCTCGTAAAAGCGGTCGGCGGCGCCGTCCGGCAGCAGTATCCAAGGAGCAGCGAGGTCGATGGCCGGATCGCCCGTGCAGAGGTCTCCGAAATCGATCACGCCGCAGAAGGTGCCGCCTTCGGTGAGGACATTGGCCGGATGCAGGTCGCCGTGGAGCCACAGCGCGGGGCCCTCCCAGGCGGGGGCGGCGATGGCGTCTTCCCAGACTGCGCGGACGGCGTCCGAGTCGGGGATCAGCCCCAGCTCGGTGGCCGAGGCGAGTTGCCTCTCGAACTGCTCGGCGCGGTCGGCCAGTGGCCCTCCGCGGCCGTACTCGTCGTCGGCGGGTGCCCGCTCGGGGGCGGGTTGGTGCAGAGCTGTCAGGAATGTGGCCAAGGTATCGGCCGCCTCCGCAGCGTGGGTGGCGGGGGCGCGGTCGGCGGGTTCGCCCGGTACCCAGGTGGTGACGATCCAGGGCCGCGGAAACCGTTCGGATGGCTCACCGAGGCGCTGCGGGACGGGGATCGGCAGCGGAAGGTGCGGGGCGAGAGTGGGTAGCCAGGCGTGCTCCTTGCGCAGTAGCGCGTCCGCGGACTGTGTCGCCCAGGGCAACCGGACGGCGAGGTCGTCGCCGAGCCGCCACAGCTGGTTGGCCCAACCACGCGCGCCGAGCTTCAGGGGGTGCTCGGCCAGGTCAGAGTGCTGGTCACGCAGCAGGTCCCGGACCAACTCAGCAGTGATCTCGATCTCGGTGTGGGTCATGCGGAGCAACGGTAGTCGGACGGTGATCCGCCGTTTGTGACGCCCAACACTCCGTGCCCCTCAAACTTCGATGGCATGAACTCACCGATTATCAACCGACGATGGCAAAGACCAAGGTTCGGTGGCACAGGACAGCAGGTCATGGGCCCAGACGGGGAAGTCCACCGGCAACGCCCGCCACTTGACGCCGTTGTCGACCACGTAGAACACGGCGTCGAGCATGACGCGGTGGCATTAGCTCTCGGGCCGACCGACCTGAGCGCCTCCACCCGCTCTGTGCGCGTCGAGGCGGGAGCGCGCTGCAGCCGCGAAGCCTGGCTGGGACTCACCGGGGCACGGTGCTTTCTCGGACCACGAGGGTGGGCCGGAGAAGGACCTGTTCGGCCTTGGCGTCCGGGTCCTTGAGCCGGTCGAGGAGGAGGCGCATGGTGTGTCGTGCGACCAGTTCCAGTGGCTGGGCGAGGCTGGTCAATCCCGGGTCGACGAAGTGTGCGCCGACGCTGTCGTCGAATCCCACGACGCCGACGTCACGGCCGACGGCCAGTCCCCGCTCCCGGCACGCCTGGAGCGCACCGATCGCGATCGTGTCGCTGACGCACACGAAGCCTGTCGGCGGCGTCTTCCTGTCGAGGAGTCGAACAGCGAGCTCCCGGCCCGTGCTGATCTCGTCGGACCCGCGGACCGCGAGATCACGGGTCGAGAAGCCGTGTGCACGCATGGCGCGGCGCCAGCCGGACTCCCGGTCGTCCCCGAACCCGTTGCGCCCGTCCAAGCCCAAGTAGGCAATGCGCCGGTGACCGCGTTCGGCGAGATGGTCCACGGCCTGCTCCATACCGGCGGCGCCGTCGACGTCGACCCACCACGTGTCCGACATGGGATGACCCCAGGGGCGCCCGAAGGAGACGAAGGGAATGCCGCGTTCGCGCAGGAAGGTGATACGAGGGTCGTGGTCCTGGGTGAAAGTGATCACGAAGCAGTCGACGGTGTTCGTGCTGAAGATCTCCTGGATGACCTGGATCTCTTCCTCGTCGGTGGCGGCGGGGTGGCAGTAGACCGCATGGTCGGCTCGGTGTGCCGCTACCGAGAGTTCGTAGAGAAAGCTCGCCCATACCCCGCCCGACTGGCCTTCGGTGGTCGGCAACAGCCGAAAGCCCACGGCCCGCGGAGACTGCGTGCGCAGTGAACGCGCAGCCTGGTTGGGTCGGTAACCCAACTCGTCGACTGCTTTGAGGACCCGCCGCAACGTAGTTGGGCTGAGACGGTCCGGGGAGTTCAAGGCGTAGTGAACGGTCTGCTTGGAGACTCCCACCCGCGCCGCCACCATGGCCATGGTCGGCCTTGACGACGCGGACGTTCCCTCAGCGGCCGGCTTGCGACCGCGCCGCGGAACCGATGGTTGATCGGTAAAACCCATCCGCTCATTCTGGTGGGCAGGAAGCGCGACAGTCAAGCATGTTCGACCCGCCCGCCCGTACTGTCGCGCCGATCAGGGCCGCAGGATCGCTGAGGGCTGTCGTCGAGCGTTCCCGGGTGTGTCATGCGCACGCCTCACGCCGCAGAGGACACCCGTGACCTGGTGGAAGATCCGCGAAGTGGTCAGGGGGTATGCCGGGCCCCTCCCGATGGCGCCCCAGTGCGGGCGCCGCTGCGACGGTCGCCGTCTCGTGCGTGCAGACCTCTTGACTTGCTGCGGCAAACGCCCCTACGGTCCCCGTTTTATCGGTAACACAGAAGTTATATCGATGACACCGAGGGCCCGCGAACCTGCGCCCACAAGCTCGAACCAGGCGCCGTGACGCGGCGAAACGATCAAGGGCTGCTCTACGGCGACGTACCGTCAGCGGAAGGGACGACTGTGTTCAGAAGCAGGAATGTGATCAAGGAGGCGGCTGCCGCCTCGACTGTTGACCGCCGCAACCTCCTCAAGGCGGGCATGTTCGCCGGTCTCGGTCTGGCCGCCGCGCCCGCGCTTGCGGCATGCGGCGGTGGCTCCGCGGGGAGTGGACCTGGACTGAAGTGGGCGGGTTGGGACGGGCCGCCCCAGTCCGAAGTGTTCCGTCGGTTCTCCGAGAAGATGACCGAGAAACTGGGCGTGAAGGTCACTTACCAACAGGTCGTGGGTGACTACCTCTCCAAGCTGCTGCCGCAACTGTCGGCCGGCGCCGCTCCCGACGCCTTCTACGTCGGTGACATCTACATGGCCAAGCTGATCGAGACCAAGCAGGTGCTCGACCTCACCGACTACCTGGACAGTGGCCACGCCGCGGTCAAGCTCGATGACTTCCACGAGGGGCTGTACCGGTGGTGCAGGCCCGCGGACGGCAGCCCCGGGCTGTTCGGACTGCCGGTGGACTGCAGTCCGTTGGTGTTCTGGTTCAACAAGGACCTCCTGGCCGAGGCGGGCGTCAGCACCGACCCGGCCGCCCGGTTCGAGGCGGGCACCTGGACCCAGGACGCGCTGACCGACCTGCTCGACAAGATCCGCGCCACCAAGAAGAGGGGTCTGGTGCTCAATGGCAGCAACTGGTTCGACTGGTTCGGCTGGATGTCCACCTTCGGCGGGACGCTCTTCGACGAGTCCGGTAAGGCGGTGTTCGACGCCGACCCCAAGTCCCAGGAGGCGCTGGCGTGGCTGTTCGAGCAGTTGAAGTCGGGAAACATCACCTACTCCGGTGCCCTCCCGCAGGGACAGGGCGCTGACGTGCTGTTCTACGCCGGCCAGCTGGCCTGCTTGACCTATTCCCGCGTCATCCTGCCGAACGTCAAGAAGGCCAAGTTCGGCTTCGACATCGCCCCCTTGCCCTCCCCGTCCGGTAAGGACGTCATGCCGGTACCGGTCAACACGGCGGCGCTGTCGGTCAACGCCAAGTCCAAGAACCAGGCCAAGGCGCTGGAGTTCCTCGGCAACTTCCTGAACGCCGACGGGCAGAGGTTCCGCCTGTCCGGCGGCGGCAACGCGGTGCCGTCGATCAAGGGTCTGGACGACATCGTCACCGAGGGCCACGTGCCCGCGCACGGCAGCCTGTTCAACGACGTCGCGGCCAAGGGCTACGCCGTCCCCAGCGCGATCGCCGGCAACGCGAAGGTCGCCCAAGAGCTCCCGGTGCTGGTGGACAAGATGCTCAAGGCGGGCAACGAGACGCCGCGTTCGTTCAGCGGCAAGGTGGTCAAGCTGATCAACGGGGGCGCCTGATGGCCGTCAGCAGCACCGGTTCCCAGGCTCGGGCGCGGCTGACGTCCGCGGCCCCGGACGTCCACCCGGACCGCCGGAGCCGGCGTTGGCGAGGCGGGGACACGGCCGCGGGATACCTGTTCCTGGCGCCCCAGTTGCTGGGGCTGGTGGTGTTCATGGTCGGCCCGCTGCTGTTCGCCCTGGTGCTGGCGTTCTACCACTGGGACGGGTTCGGCACCCGATCCTTCGCCGGCCTGTCCAACTTCACGGAGGTCGTGTCCGACCCGCGCATCCAGCGCTCGGCGGTCAACACCGTCTGGTTCACGGTGTTGCAGGTGCCGGGACTGATGCTCACGGGATTGTTCTTCGCCCTGCTGATGCAGCGTGCCGGCAAGCTGACCCCGGTGTACCGGCTGGCGTTCTTCGCCCCGGTGATCACCTCTTCGGTTGCGGTCGCGGCGATCTGGCTGTGGCTCTTCAACCCCGACATCAGCCCGGTCAACAACGCGCTACGCGGGATGGGGCTGCCCGCGCCGAACTGGCTGCAGGACGCCCGGTTCGTCATCCCGGCCTTCGCGATCGTCGGGATCTGGCAGGGCCTGGGCTACCAGCTGATCATGTTCATGGCCGGGCTGCAGAGCATCGACCGCTCGTTCCTGGAGGCCGCCGTGCTGGACGGCTGTTCGGAGTGGCAGAAGCTGCGGCACGTCACCATCCCGCTGCTGTCCCCGACCATCCTGTTCCTCTCCATCACCTCGATCATCGGCTCGTTCCAGGTGTTCGACTACATCTACGTCTTCTTCGACGACAGGGCTCCGGACTCCGCCCGCACCATCGTCTACGAGGTGGTCCGGATCGCCTTCGGTGAGTTCAACTTCGGGGCGGCATCGGCTCTCGCCTTCCTCCTGTTCCTGGCCCTGCTCGTAGTCACCGGCTGCCAGCTCGCAGCCCAGAAGAAGTGGGTGCACTACACAGAATGAGTACTTTCTCCGACACCCTCAGCCGCGAGGTCACGACCGCCAAGGGCGCTTCCGGCTCCGGCCGGCCCGCCCGTCGCAAACTGCTGCTGCACGCGGTCCTCGTCGTCTGCGCCATCGGCATGGCGCTGCCGTTCGCCTGGATGCTGTTCTCCTCGTTCAAACCCTTGAGTGAGATCTTCGTACAGCCGCCCAAGCTCTTGCCTCAGGACTGGACCGAGCAGGGCTACCGCACCGCTCTGGGCGGGGCCGACTTCGTCCGCGGGTTCTGGAACAGCACCTACATCGCCCTGACGGTCACCGCGGTCTCCCTGCTCACCTCGGCGATGGCCGCCTACGCGTTCGCGCGGATCGACTTCTGGGGCCGCCGCCCGCTGTTCATTGTCTTCCTCGCGACCATGATGGTGCCCGGCCAGCTCACGATCATCCCGCTGTACATCATCATGGGCTGGCTGGGCTGGGTGGACACCCATGCCGCGATCATCGTGCCGCCCGCACTGTTCAACGCCTTCGGCGTCTTCCTGCTGCGTCAGTACATCAGAGGCATCCCCGTGGAGTTGGAGGAAGCCGCCCAGATCGACGGCGCCGGGCGGGTGCGCCGGTTCGTGACGATCATCCTGCCGCTGCTGCGCACCCCTCTCACGGCGTTGGGGATCTTTACCTTCCTCGGCCAGTGGAACAACTTCTTCTTCCCGCTGATCTTCCTCAACAGCTCCGAGAAGTTCACGCTGCCGCTGCTGGTCAACCAGTTCAAGGGCCAGTACGTCTCTGACTGGCCCGCTCTGATGGCCGCCACGACATTGCTGGCGGCGCCGATGTTGATCGTGTTCGCGTTCGCGCAACGCCAGATCGTCGAAGGCATCGCCCTGTCCGGCTCCAAGTCCTGAGCCACGCACATTCAGAAGGCCGGTTCTCGAACTCCGGGCTACGCCGAGGCCGGCCAGCGCTCCCAGCCCACGCACCCCACAACAAGACCTATCAGAGAAGGGCACGCATGACCCCCCACGGAGACCCCTCCGACCAGGACAACTCCACCCACGACCCGGCACCTACGCGGTCCGAGCACGCTCCTCCCGGTCACGACGACCACACCACCACCGCTACAGAAAAGTCCCGGCCCGACACCGGGTGGACGCTCAGCACCACCGAAACCGACGACGACTACGCGCCGACCTTCCTCGCCAACGGCTATTTCGGTGGCCGGATCCCCGCGGCGGGGACGGGATACGCGACGACGCCGATCGAAACCCAGGCGCACCTGGCCGGGTTCTTCGCCCAGGACGGCCCGATTGAGAAGTACGCGAACATCCCGACCTGGTCCACGCTGGCGTTCTCCGACGAGTCGGGCACCTACGGCCGGCTGCCCCAGGCGGCGCGGGCAGGTGAACAGGATGACCCGGAGCAGGGAGCGGTCAGCGACTACCGGCAGACACTGGACCTGCGGGCCGGGTTGCTGACCACCCAGGCGACGTGGACCTCACCGGCGGGCCGCCGCACCGATCTCACTTACCAGGTACTGGTCCACCGGGCCCGGCATCGTGTGGCCGCGGTCCAGCTCACCTTCACCCCGCACTGGAGTGGCAGCGCGCGCGTGTCCGGGGTCTTCGACGGGACCAGCGCAAGGCTGACCGAACAGTCGATCAAGGGCTACGACGGTACGGCGGCCGAGTCGTACGAGACGGTGACCACGCTCGGCACGGGTATCACCGCAGCGCTCGCGTCGCGACTGGTACTGCCCACCGGGGTGGCGGCACACGTCGCCGAGTTCGAGACCGACGAGGTCCAGTCGGTTGGTGTGCAGGCGACCTTCGATGTGGAGGCCGGCAGCATGTACACGGTCACCAAGTACGTCGGCGTGGCCAGTTCCCAGGACTGCGAAGACCCGTTGCCGGCTGCTCGCGCCGCCGCGGCGGCCGCGGCGGACACCGGGTACGGTGACCTGCTTGCCGAGCACAAGGTGGCGTGGGACGACCTGTGGCGGGCCGACATCGAGGTCCTGGGGGATCCGGTGCTGCAGCTGCAGGTCCGCGCGAGCATGTTCTACCTGCTGGCAAGCACCCGCGCCGGGGTGAACTGGAGCCTGTCCCCGTGCGGCCTGTCCGGCGACGGTTACAACGGGCACGTCTTCTGGGACACCGAGACCTGGATGTATCCAGCGCTGCTGGCCCAGCACCCGGACATCGCGGCGGGTATGAACACCTATCGACAGCAGCGTCTGGCCGCGGCCCAGGCGTACGCGGCCCGGACGGGGTTCGCGGGTGCGAGGTTCCCCTGGGAGAGCGCGCTGCACGGAGACGAACAGACCCCACCCGGCTGGGAAATGGGTGACCTCGAGCACCACATCACCGCTGACGTCGCACTCGCCCACTGGCAGTACTACCTCGCCACCGGCGATCGCGGCTGGCTCGCCGAGAAGGCCTGGCCGGTGCTGAAGGGTGCCGCCGAGTTCTGGGTGAGCTCCGCCGTTCCCAATGATGCTGGCGGCTACGACATCAAGCAGGTGATGGGGCCGGACGAATACCACTTCCCGGTCGACAACAGCGTGTACACCAACGTCGCGGCCGCTAAGACCCTGCGGATCGCCACCCGGGCGGCACAGGTCGTGGGCGTGGCCCCGGCCCCCGAGTGGGACCGGGTCGCCGACGGCCTGCGGATCCCGTACGACGAGGATCTGGGCATCCATCCGCAGTACGACGGCTACGACGGCGAAACCATCAAGCAGGCCGACGTGGTGATGCTGCAGTACCCCTGGGAGCACCCCATGCCCGCCGAGGTCGCGCGGAACGATCTCGACTACTACGTGCCGCGCACCGACCCTGACGGGCCGTCCATGACCGACTCCATCCACTCCATCGCCCACGCCGCACTGGGTACGCCCGGCTCCGCAGCCTACGACTTCATGCGGCGCAGCGTGGACCCGTTCATACGCGGACCGTTCAACCAGTTCGCCGAGGGACGTCACGGAGGCGCGTTCACGTTCACCACCGGACAGGGCGGTTTCCTTCAGGTGTTCCTCTACGGCTTCAGCGGGATGCGCTGGCGTGAGGACCGACTCAGCCTCGACCCGACCTTGCCACCTCAGTTGGACGGCATCACCCTGCGCCGGATGCTGTGGCAGGGACGCGAGTTCGACGTCGAGATCGGCCCGGAGCACACCACGATCACGCTGACCGGAGGTCTCCCGACGACAGTCGAGGTCGCGGGCGCGACACACCCACTGCGTCAGGGCGCACCGCTGATCCTGCCAACCCGCCGGCCCGACGTGCTGCCCACCAGTGACCTCGCCGGCGCGTCGCGGAGAGCGTGACCGCAAGCTCGCGGTCCCTCTCCGCGTCCATCAGCGCCGCGACAGGCAATCCGGCCACCGCCTGACCATCCACGACGCCGTTACTGCCCGCCGCAAGCCGGTCATCACCGGAGCCCTAGTGGCGGCGCATCAGGCCCAGGGCAACAATCAACTGCGACTGGTGGCCCGCGGACGCGAAGGGGGCCCGCGGATCCCTGAGCGAAGCGGTGCCGCCTGCGACACCTTCGTCCGCAGCCCGAACCCAGCCTCCACCGGTACGGCAACGTGGCCAAGGCCATCGCGCTTGCAGGCGAACCCCCGCAGGCAACGGCGTCTGATGCACCGTCTCGACAGTTTCCCAGGAGATCGAACTCATGAGTTCACAAGCACACCGGGACCCGGCAACTGCGTGCCATGGCGTGGGATCGGAGTCCTCCTCTCGCCCCGAGCGCCCCGCGGGCCCAGTGACCATGACCTCGCCGGCCTACCGGGACCCTTCGAGACCGCTCGAGGAACGCCTCGAGGATCTGCTCGCCCGCATGACGCTGCCGGAAAAGGTCGGACAGATGCTCCAGCTGGACGCCCGGGGCGACCTGGAGGACGTCGTGGCCACGAAGCTGGCCGGGTCGATCCTGCATGCCTCGCCCGAGCGCATGCAGGCTGCCATCGAGCTGGCGGCAGCCACCAGGCTGGGCATCCCGCTGCTCGTCGCTGACGACTGTATCCACGGCCACTCGTTCTGGCCGGGTGCCACGATCTTCCCCACGCAGTTGGGGATGGCCTGCACCTGGGACACCGAGCTCGTCGAGCGCATGGCCAGGGCCACCGCGGTGGAAGTCGCCGCGACGGGCATCCACTGGACCTTCTCGCCGGTGCTGTGCATCACCCGCGACCTGCGATGGGGCCGTGTGAACGAGACCTTCGGGGAGGACCCACTGCTCATCGGGGAGCTGGGCGCCGCGATGGTCCGCGGGTATCAGGGAGCGGGACTGGACGACCCGACAGCGATTCTGGCCTGCGCCAAGCACTTCGCGGGCTACTCGGAGACGCAAGGCGGACGCGACGCGAGCGAGGCGGACCTGAGCCGGCGCAAGCTGCGCTCATGGTTCCTGCCGCCGTTCGAGAGGGTCGCTCGCGAAGGCTGCCGCACGTTCATGCTCGGCTACCAGGCGATGGACGGGGTCCCGATCACGGCGAACAAGTGGCTCCTGAACGACGTCCTCAAGGGCGAATGGGAGTTCACCGGCACGCTCGTGACCGACTGGGACAACGTGGGCCGGATGGTGTGGGAGCAGAAAGTCTGCGCAGATGCCGTGGAGGCCGCAACGGTCGCGGTGCGGGCCGGAAACGACCTGGTGATGACCACACCGGACTTCTTCGAGGGCGCTCAGGAAGCAGTCGCGCAGGGGCGGCTGCGAGAGGAGGAGATCGACGAGGCGGTCCGGCGGATCCTGAAACTCAAACTGGAACTGGGCCTGTTCGAGGACCCCCGCGCGCCGGACCGGACACGCCAGGCCGACGTGATCGGCTGCGCCGAGCACACCGCCCTCAACCTCGAACTCGCCCGAAGGTCACTGGTGCTGCTGCGCAACGACGGCACCTTGCCCTTGGAGGGCGGATCGACGGTAGACGGTCAGGGGCACACCGTGACCCCTGCGGGCCCTCGCACGATTGCCGTGATCGGTCCCAACGGCGACGACCCGCAGGCCATGCTCGGCGACTGGGCCGGCGCTTCCGGTCAGGTGGACTGGATGCCGGACGGGCACCCGCGTGAGACCGTCACCACGGTGCTCGACGGTTTCCGCGCAGCCGTTCCCGACGGGTGGACGGTCACCTACGCCCGCGGCGCCGACATCGGGCGCCTCGTGCCGGACCCGCAAGGCCCGGTGTACCCCGACGGACAGCCACGTCCGCCCCTGTTCGCGCCCGCGCCCGTCGACGAGGCTCAGATCGCGGAGGCGGTGAGCCTCGCGCGCGCGGCGGATTACGTCGTCGCCGTCGTCGGAGACACCGTCGCGCTGACCGGTGAAACCTGCTCGACCGCGACCCTGGAACTGCAGGGCGGACAGGTCGCCCTCCTCGAGGCGCTCGTCGCCACCGGCACACCCGTCGTCGTGGTGCTGCTCCACGGCAAGCCCTCGGTACTCCCCGACGCCGCGCTGGCGGCGGCAGCGCTGATCGAGGCGTTCAACCCAGGCATGCGAGGCGGCCAGGCGGTGGCCGAGCTCGTACTCGGTCTCATCGAGCCGTCGGGACGCCTGCCCCTGTCCGTGCCACGCCATGTCGGGCAGCAGCCTGTCTACTACAACCAGGTGCGCGGCCAGCATGGTGACCGTTACGCCGACCTGACCCAGGAACCACTCTTCGTCTTCGGGGAGGGTCTGTCCTACAGCACGATCGAGTACACCGACCTGGCCATCCTCGATGAAGTCGTGGCATGGGACGGCGTGGTTCGCGCCGAGGTCACCGTCTCCAACACCGGCGCTCGGCCGGTACTGGAGACCGTGCAGGCCTACATCAGCGACGTGGTCACGAGCGTCACGTGGGCGGAGCGGGAACTCAAGGCGTGGCGGCAGGTCACGGTCCCACCCGGTGACAGCGTGCGGGTCCGGCTGGAGATCCCCGCCGCGGCATGCTCCCTGGTCGACGCCGAAGGGCGCCGGATCGTCGAGCCCGGAGCGTTCGACCTGCTCGTCGGCCACAGCTCACGCGCCGCCGACCTGCTTCGCGCCCGTTTCACCCTCAGCCAGCCATGACATTCCGTCACCCCGCGACCCTCATATGTCACCGCAGACTGACCAAGCGTCCCTCCACGTGCTTCTTCATCGCGGCCGTCATCGCGTCGGCGCCGGGCACGTCCGGGTAGCTCGTGGCCCAGGGGCAGGAGCGGTCGGTGCTGCTGTCGCTGACGATGTTCACGCTCTTGAGCTTGGTCAGGTCGACATGGGTGCCGGTGTCGTTCCCTCCGGTCCGGGACGGGATGTCCGGGGAGGGCGCGGAGTCCGCCGGTGTCGAGCCGGTGGAGCAGGCGGCTGTCAGGGCGAGCGAGCCGAGTATGAGGAGGACAGGGGCGAGGGTGCGTCTGGGCATGCGGGAACCCGGGTGCGTGAGGTGCTGGGGCGTGGGGCGCGGTGCGGGGTGCGTGAGCTGTCATGGCGCTGCGGCGTGCCGCTTCGATGCCTTACGAAGGGCAAGGGTTTTCATTCCGCCGGGTCAAGGCGGTCCTTTTCGGCTCCGACGACCTGCGCTGGACTGCTCCCGTGCCCGGCACAGCGCCCGTTCCGCGGCTGCGCCTGACCGAGAAGGGCCGCTTCACCGCGACGAAGGCGGCTGCCATCGTCCCGGTCCGGGTCAGCCAGTCCCTCGTCTTCGACCAGATGTTGTGGCGGGCCACCCCTTACAGCCGCCGCAGCACCATCGCCCGGGACGTGGCCACCGAAGCCGGAATGATCATGCTGCCTGCCGCGCGTTCCGGTCCCGTCGAGGACGGCGATGGGCGTGGCCACGACGCCATTGAAGACTGTGCAGCCTGCCCTTGTCAGCTGAGAGCCCATCACCGTCGACAGAACGTCGGCCACATCCCTGAGGCCGAGGCGTTCATAATCCGCCGAACGCACCTTCGCAGGGGGCCGACGGGTGAGGATGCCGTGGGATGGCAGCGATCTCCTAAGACGTCATCTCATTTGGGTCGGTAGGCTGTCGGTCGTGGTCTCGATCGTTGAGCGGCTGGTGCCGGATGAGCTGTGGGAACTGTTCCAACG
>NZ_JBVJJE010000022.1:0-29002 GCF_055585925.1 Streptomyces sp. NPDC052064 | reverse complement strand
GGATCCGCTGGGAGAGACGCGACGACATCCACGAAGCCTTCCTCGGCCTCGCCACCTGCCTCATCACCCACCGCCACGTCCAACGCCTTTGTTAGAACCTCTTAGGTCAACCGCGCCGCTCCTTGGACGGCTACAGCACGACGCTCTCCTGGTTTCCTGCTAGAGGAACCGCCGGACGGGGGTGACGGCGATCTCCTTGGCCCGCTGGAGGGCCGCCCGCCGTTTCCACCGCGTCAGGTCGATAGTGACGCGGCGGACAGCGTCGCGGCAGTCGCGTCCGCCCGCACGTCGCCGGCTACGCGGCGGGTGTGAGTGTTCGGCGCGGCCGAACAGCAGGACGTAGCCGGTGGGAAGCTGGTGGAGGATGCGGGTGATCAGGTCGGGGTCGTGAAACCGGGTCTCGCGAGCCAATCGCTCGATTCGGTGATGGCACCACACTTGTTGCATCCGATACGGTCAGCGGTATCGGCGCTGAGCTGCACGGACACCTTCCTCACCGCCTCGCGCCACACGGCTTCGCCCAGAGAATCCTCTGTGTCAGTGGTGCATGGCGCCGGCCATGGAGAAGTGGGGCCCGGGCGTGCGGTACATCAACACGCGCGCCTGACGAGCACCTTCAACAGTCCGTAGGGATACCCCTGAAGCCCGGACCGAGCCCGCGACGCCTGGGCGGCCTGCGCCCCGGGCCGCCCAGGCTACGGGCACCGCCGCCGCTCCGTCTCGCCCGGGCGGCGGGTCGTTCACAGCGATGCCCAGGCGTCGGCGCGCCTGGGCGGTAGCGGCCGTCACCGCGGCGAGTGCCTGCGCGAGTTCCTCGTCGGCGCAGCCAAGGGTCTCGGTGAGGGTGTCGATCGCGTCGAGGACGTCCTTAGCGGCCACCGTGCTCCAGCCCGTCGGGCCTGCGAGGTCCGCGAGATGGCACGCGCTCTCGGCCGTCTGCTCGGCTGCCTTCTCCACCCCGGGCCCGGCCTGCGCCGACAACTCCATGACTACTCAACGACCGTTCCGCTCGCAAGGGACCGGCGAGCAGTGTCACACGGGAAGATCCCGGGGGAGGGCGATACCGTCCCTGCACGTGCTTCGTGGGGGCAGTGCACAAGCCTCTGTGGGCGCGGGTACTTGACTGCCGAGGGGCCCTGCGTCAGAGCGGGAGGGTCGTCACAGCCAGGGCGGCAGCGGCGGCTGGGGGCGGGTTGCCCTGCCGGTCACCCAGGCCAGGATCTCCACGGCAGGGGCCTTGGCCACAGTCAAGGCCCCTGCCGTCGTGGGGCCGAGGTGCCAGGTGGTCTCGCGGTCGGTCGGCGCGAGGCGGACCGGCGGGCAGCCGGGGCGGGTGGAGAGGGTGCCGGTGACGTCGTCGAGCAAGGTGTCGACGAGGTCGGCGGGCAGGTCGGCGAAGGTCGTACCCGCCGCGAGGTCGACCGCGTGCAGCCACACCTCCCGTACGCGCATCCAGGGGATCTCGGCCGCCGGTATGTCGCGGCCGAGGGCGCTGCGCACCCGGGCCTGCCAGGCCGCCTCGTCCAGGGCGGACAGGTTCTCGTCCAGTGCCGCGGCCGTGGACTTCAGCTCCTGGCGCAGATGCGTGGGCGGGAGCGCCGACGACGACTCGATCTCCCTCGCGCGCTGCTCCCGGTCGGCGTACATCGGAGTCGGGACGCCGGTCCCGGCCCAGGTCGCGAGGCGGGTGAGGGCCTCCGCGTTGCGGGCGACGTGGCCGAGGACGTGGGCCCTGGTCCAGTCGGGCAGGGTGCTGGGGGCTCGCAGCTCGTCGTCGGTCAGACGGCCGGCCGCTGCCAGCAGCACGGCCGTGCCCTGACGCATCCAGGGCAGAGTCGCGGCCAGGTCGTGCCGGTCGTGTGCGGTCATGTCGGGTGCGGTCATGACGTGCCTCCGGAAGGCCTTTCGGCAGGGCTCTCGGCAGGACTGCCGGTAGCGCTGCCCGCAGTGCTTCCCAGGCGGGTCGCGATGTCGGCTCGTAGTGCCTTCTTGTCGATCTTGCCAACCTTGGTGGCCGTCAACTCCTCCACGACCACCAGGTGTTCGGGGAGTTTGAAACGGGCGACGCCCATCTGCTCCATGGCGGCCCGGATCGTCTCCAGGGACGGGGCCTCGTGGCCGGGTCTGGGGACGACGTAGAGGCAGACGCGTTCGCCGAGGACGGGGTCGGGCATCGCCACGGCCGCGACCTGGCTGACGCCGGTCAGCTCGTAGACGAGGTTCTCCACCTCCTCCGCGGAGACCTTCTCACCGCCCCGGTTGATCATGTCCTTGTCCCGGCCCTCGACGACCAGGTTGCCCTCGGCCGTACGACGACAAATGTCGCCGCTGCGGTACCAGCCGTCGGCGGTGAAGGCCCGCTGGTTGTGCTCGGGGGCGCGATAGTAGCCGCGCGGGGTGTAGGGGCCGCGGGTGAGGAGGGAGCCCGGCTCGCCGTCGGGGACGTCCTGGTCGAGCGGGTCGACGAGGCGCACCTCGTCGTCCGGGCACATCGGGCGGCCCTGGGTGGTGCAGATGACGTCCTCGGGGTCGTCGAGGCGGGTGTAGTTCAGCAGGCCCTCCGCCATGCCGAACACCTGTTGGAGGGTGGCGCCCAGCTGCGGACGTATCCGGCGGGCCAGTTCGTCGGCCAGGCGGGAGCCGCCGACCTGGAGGACACGCAACGACGCCAGCGGCTCTGCCCCGTGCCGCTCGGCGTGTTCCAGCCAGCGGCCCGCGACCGCCGGGACGACCGCGGTGTGGGTCACCCCTTCCTCGGCGACGGTCGCGAAGGCGCGGACCGGCTCCGGGGAGGGCAGCATGACGACCTTGCCGCCTGCCAGCAGGGTGCCGAGGATGCCGGGGCAGGCCAGAGGGAAGTTGTGGCCGGCGGGAAGGCTCACCAGGTAGACGGTGTCGGCGTCGACCGCGCTGACCTCGGCACTGGCGCGGGCGTTGTAGGCGTAGTCGTCGTGGGTGCGGGCGATCAGCTTGGGCAGACCGGTGGTGCCGCCGGACAGCAGGAACACCGCGACGTCGCGGCTGCCGGGGGCGGCCGCGTCCAGGCGGGCCCGGTTCGCCCGGTTCGCCGCCTGGTCCCCGGCCGGAGCGCACAGCGCCCGCAGGTCCACGCTTCCGGCGTCCACCTCGTCCCCGGCGACCAGGACGTGCCACGCTCCCCCGGCCTCCTTGCCGAGCTCGTGCGCGAGTGCCTGGTGGTCGAAGTCGCGCAGCCGGTCGGGGACGGCGATGGCGGCGGCCTCGGAGTGGGCGGACAGGTAGGCCAGTTCGACACGGCGGTGGGCGGGCAGGGCCATCACCGGGACGATGCCCGCGCGCAGGCAGGCCCAGGTCAGGACCGTGAACTCCCAACCGTTGGCGAGCTGGACCAGGATCCGTTCGCCGGGCGTGAGACCCAGGTCGAGCAGTCGTACGGCCAGAGCGTCGGCTCGGTCGGCGAGCTCGGCGTAGGTCAGGCGTACCGGGCCGTCGACCAGCGCGGTCGCCTCGGGTGTGCGGTCGGCGGTCTCGCGCAGCAGGTCACCGAGCGGGCGGCCGGACCAGTAGCCGACGGCCGTGTAACGGTCGGCTTCGGCCTGTGGCCAGGGCACCGTGCCCTCGCTGATGGGTGCGGCCATCAGTCACCACCTCCGGGTGCCGCTGATTCCAGCGGCGATACGGCGATACACACAGCATCCAGCGCCACGAGGCCCTGTGCGGTGAGCCGCAGCGGATTTATTTCGATCTCGGCGAGTTCGGGGCGGGCGGCGAGCAGGTCGCCGAGGGCCGCCGCCACCTCGCCGAGTGCGGCGGGGTCCAGTACGGGGCCGCCCCGCCAGCCGTCGAGAAGGGCGCGTCCCGCCAGCTCGGCGTGCATTCCGGCGGCGGCGCCGGGGCTCAGCGGGGCGAGCCGCAGAGCCACGTCGGCGAGCGCCTCGGCAGTGGTGCCGCCCAGGCCGACCAGGACGACGGGGCCAAACACCGGGTCACGGCGGGCGCCGACCACGAGGTCGACACCGGCCGGGGCCATCGACTCGACCAGGAACCGAGCGGCGCCGGGGGCGTCTTCGGAGACTTGCCCGGGGGCGCCTCCGGGAGCCGCCCCGGTGGCGCGGGCAGTGGCCGCCCCGGTGACGTGTCCGGGAGCCGCCCCGGTGGCGCGGGCGGCGGCCTCCTCGATCGCGTCGAGGGCGGTGTCCAGCTCGTCCGGTGTGCGCACGCCGAGCCGGACCCCGCCGATCTCGGTCTTGTGCAGCACAGCGGCGTCCAGCAGCTTGACCGCCACCGGTCCGGGCAGCTCGGCCAGCGCCCGATGAGCCGCCGCGCGGTCCGTGCAGGCCCGGCGGGGCATGGTCGCCACGCCGATCCGTCCGAGCAGTGCCTTGGCCTGGTCCTCGTCCCACGGGCCCGGCCCCGTTTCCACAGCCGGTCGGGACACGGGGGCCGCGTCGGCTGCCGTACGGCTCCTCGCGCGGGCGTCGGCCAGCAGCGCGCCGGTCATGGCGGCGAGCCCGTGCGGGTCGGCGGCCACCGGAACGCCCCGTTCGAGCAGGGCGCTGCGCACTCGCCGTACGTCCTCGCCCGCTCCGCCAACTCCGAGCAGCAACGGCACTCCGCCCCCGGCCGCGTCCACCGCGGCCACCAGGTCGAAGGCGCCAGGCTCGTGCAGCGCGTATCCGGCGACCAGGTGCACCGCCGGGTCGGCGGAGACCGCGTCGAGGACGGCCGGGAAACCGGGGCCGGGACGGCCGGTGTCCACCGGGTTGGCCTGGTATGTCAGCGGGGGAAGTACGGCGGACAGGGCGTCCCGCGTGTCCTTCGCCAGCTCGGGCACGGCGGCGCCCCGCCCGCGCAGCTCGTCCAGGAGCAGCAGCCCCGGTCCGGCCTGCGCGGTCACCACACCCACCCCCGGGTCGGCGCTCGCGGGCAGCCGCCGCAGGGACAGGGCGCAGGCCGCGTCGATGAGTTCGCGTTCGTCGTCCACCAGGACGGCGCCGGCCTGGGCGAGGGCTGCGCGCGTGGTGCGCCAGGAGGTGGCGAGGGCGCCGGTGTGGGAGGCGGCGAAGGCGCCGATGTCGTGGCGGCCGACGACCAGGGCGACGACCGGGCGGGTGCGGGTGAGGCGGGCGACCGCGTCCGTCAGGCGACGGCCGTCGGCGACCGACTCGATGTGCAGGGCGACGGCGGTGGTGTGCGGGTCGTCCGCGAGGTGGTCGAGGACGTCCTCGGCGGTGAGGTCCACGCCGTTGCCCAGCCCCACGGCGACGCTCACGCCGTGCCCGGCTTCGGCGAGCAGGAACGCCAGCGCGTGGTTGACTCCGCCGCTGGCCGCGACGACGGCGATCCGGCCGGCCGGTACGTCGGCCGCGCCGGGCACGAAGCTCGCGGTGAGCTCCCGGCCGGGCGTCAGGAATCCGGAGGTGTTCGGCCCCAGCAGCCGTACGCCGGTGAGGGCGACCACGTCGGCCAGCTCGCGCTGGTACCGCTGGCCGTCGGGCCCGGCCTCGGCGAAGCCGCCGCCGTAGATCACGGCGGCCCGCGCCCCGGCCTCGGCGGCCTCGGCGAGCGCAGCGGCGCACACCGGGGCCGGGACGCAGATCAGCGCGAGGTCCACCGGACCGTGCTCGGCGGCCTCGGCGACCGAGGCGTAGACACCGGAGGCCGGGTCGGGGTCACGCGTGTTGACCAGCGCCACGTGCCCGGGGAAGGCGGCCACCGACCGGGCCAGCGCCGCGCCCAGCTTCGCGGGATCGCGAGAGGCACCGATCACGACGATGCCGCGCGGCGCGAACAGCGCGTCGAGCCTGCCGGCGGCTTTGGTGGGCGCGTCCTGCCCGGTCCCGGCACGCGCCCCGGCGGCGTCCGCGCCAGGTGCCACGGCCGTGGTCGTGGTCGTGGTCGTGGTCGTGGTCGTGGCCCGCCCCGCCTGCGGTTCCATAGGTCCTTCTTCCGTGCCCGTCACTGGGTCACCTCCCAGGACGAAACCGTGTCGGCGGAGGCGCCGACCAGGTCAGCCCGGCCTGACAGGACGGCCGTGAGGGCGCGGTCGCGGTCCAGCTGGTCGTCGAGCAGGAGGGCGGGGAGAGCGTGGTGCAGGCGGGCCCGTTCGGTGAGCAGGGACCGGGTGTGGGCCGTGCCGCCGCGGACGGCGACGAGGAGCGGGCCCGCCGCCGCGAGATCCGCGAGGCGTTTGTGCGCGGCGGCCAGGCCGGGCTCGTCCTCCGGTGCCGTGATCAGGGCGCCCCAGGGCTCCTGCTCGGTGTCCGGCGCGGACGGCGCGGACGTGTGCAGGGGCAGCGGGTCCCCGGTGCCGCCCACCGCCGCCGTGGCGCCGGGCTCGACCAGCATGACCCGGCTGGGCAGTCGCAGGGCGCCGAGGTCGAAGGGGGTGTCCAACGGCTCGGCTCCGTGCCGTGCCCGCCACTGGTCGTGGCTCGCCCGCACGAAGTCCGGTGCCCGGCGGGCCAGGCGGGCGTCGGTGATGCTGCGGGAGAGGAAGTGGTACGCGAACTGCCACGGCTCGAAGGCGTCGTGGTACTCGCCGAAGTGCTCCCACCAGCCCAGACTCGGCCGGGCCGCGTTCTGGATCGCCTCGACCGAGGGGCGGGCGGCGGCTTCGTACGCGGCGAGGGCGGCCGGGAGGTCGTCGGCGTGCTTGGTGAGCGCGGCGGCGAGGGCGATCGCGTCCTCCATGGCCATCTTGGTGCCGGAGCCCACCGAGAAGTGCGCGGTGTGCGCGGCGTCGCCGAGCAGCGCGACCGGGCGCGGCTCGGTGACGTACCAGTGGCGGGTGCGGCGGGTGCGGAAGTTGCCCCAGCGGGAGTTGTTGACCAGGAGCCGGTGGCCGTCGATCTGGTCGGCGAACAGCTCCTCCAGGTACGCCTTGGTGGCCAGGTCGCTCGGGCCCGGCGGCCGGGTGACGTCGAAGGCGTCCAGTCCGGCGGCCCGCCACGCCGTCTCGTCGGTCTCGACGATGAAGGTGCTCAGGCGGTCGCCGATGGGGTAGCCGTGCACGGCGAAGACGCCGTGCGGGCCGCGCTCGTGGACGAAGGTCAGGCCGTCGAACATGTAGTCCGTGCCGAACCAGATGAACTTGGCCGTCGCCGTCTCCACGGAGGGCTGCAGCCGGTCCTCCAGCGCGGTGCGGAGTCGGGAGCCGGTGCCGTCGGCGGCGATCACGAGGTCGTACCCGTCCAGGTCGTCCAGGTCCACCTCGGTCTGGAACCGCAGGTCCGCGCCCACGGCGCGGGCCCGCTCCTGGAGCAGGCCGAGCAGCGTACGGCGCACGATCGCGGCCATGCCGTTGCCGCCGCAGCGGATCCGTTCGCCCTTCAGCCGGACCTCGATCTCGTCCCAGTGCCGGCCGTGCGCGTCCAGCGCCTCACGGAGCACGGGGTCGGCCTCGTGGATGCCGGCGAGCGTGCGGTCGGAGAAGACGACACCGAAGCCGAACGCGTCGTCGGCCCGGTTGCGTTCGAAGACCGTCACCTCGGCCGACGGGTCGGCCTGCCGGACGAGCGCGGCGAAGAACAGCCCTCCGGGGCCGCCGCCGACGACAGCGATACGCATGGTCAGCCCCTCACCCGGGGGTCGCGAAGCAGGGTGTTGCGGCATTCGCCGATGCCCTCGACACGGGTCACCAGCTCGCTGCCCTCGGTGAGATAGCGCGGGGGCTTGCGGGCGTGACCGACGCCGCCGGGGGTGCCGGTGGCGATCAGGTCGCCGGGGACGAGGGTGACGATGGTCGAGATGTACGCCACCAGGGCCGCCGGGTCGAAGACCAGGTCGCCGGTGTCGGCCTTCTGCATCAGCTCGCCGTCGACCGTGCAGCTCAGCTCGGCCGACAGGGGGGCGTCGACCGGCTCGGCGGTCACCAGCCACGGGCCGACCGGGGTGCTGGCCTCGAAAGTCTTGCCCTGCAGCCACTGCGGGGTGCGGTACTGGAAGTCGCGGCCGGTGACGTCGTTGACGACCGTGTACCCGGCGATCGCGGCTCGGGCCTCGGAGGGGGTCGCGTGCCGGACCTCGGCTCCGATGACCACGCCCAGTTCGGCCTCCCAGTCGACCGCCACCGATCCGGCGGGAAGCACCACCGGGTCGTACGCGCCGACCTGGGCGCGGGCGAACTTCGCGAAGAGCGTGGGGTGTTCGGGCAGCTCGCGACCCATCTCCAGGATGTGGTTGCGGTAGTTGAGGCCGACGCACACGATCTTCTCGGGGGACGGCACCGGCGGCGCGTAGTCCAGGCCGGCGAGGTCGTGGCGTGGGCCGTCGGCGGCCGCGGCCTCCCGCCGCCAGTCGGAGCGGGACAGCAGCGCGCCCAGGTCGGCGTGCCCGAGCTCGACGGCCGTGTCGTCGTCGATACGGACGGCACGGGTGCCCTCCGTCGTACGGATGGTGGCGAGCCTCATGCGGAAGGCTCCTCTCGGTGCGTGCGGGCCAGCCCGATGGCCTCGTAGACGGGGTCGTCGGAGAAACGGAAGGCGTCCAGGCCGGTGCCGGTGTCCGCGGTGATGGTCAGCGGGGCCCAAGACGGGACGGCGAACAGGTCGCCCTTGCTGACCTCGTACCGCTCGTCGCCGACCTGGACGGTGCCGGTGCCGTCGAAGACCTGCCAGACGGCGGAGCCGACCACACGGGTGGTCGCGGTACGGGCGCCGGCGCGCAGCCGGTGCATCTCGGTGCGGATGCTGGACAGGGCGTCCCGGGCGGTGGCCGGGTCGGTGAACCGTACGACCGCGTGACCGGGCTCCAGGACGCCGGGGAAGCCCTCGTCCTCCAGCTCCAGCTGGGCGGTGAGCGCGGCGTCGGTGTGCTCCCACCGGTAGGCCATCAGCGGCGAGGACGGGGTGGCGGGGGCACCGACCGGGCGCAGGCCCGGGTGGCCCCACAGACGTTCGTTGCGGGAGGCGGTGGGGGTCGCGCGGGTGGCGAGCCTGTCGGGGCCGAACTCGAAGAAGCCGGCGTCCAGCTGGCGCACGAGCGGGATGTCCAGGCCGTCGATCCAGGCCATCGGCTGGTCGGTGGTGTTGTGGTGCTCGTGGAAGTGCATGCCGGGGGTGAGCAGCAGGTCGCCCCGGCGCATGGCCACCGGGTCGCCCTCCACGTTCGTCCACACGCCCTCGCCCTCGACGACGAAGCGGAATGCGGTCTGCGTGTGCCGGTGCGCGGGCGCCTCCTCGCCGGGGCCGAGGTACTGGATCGCGGCCCACAGGGTGGGGGTGGCGTACGCGGTGCCGGGCAGGCCCGGGTTGGCCAGCGCGATGGCGCGGCGCTCGCCGCCCCGGCCGACCGGGACGAGGGTGCCGCTGCGCTCGGCGAGCGGGTGCAGCACCGACCAGCGCCACAGGGCGGGTACGGCGTCCGGTTGCGGCACTTGGGTCATCAGACCCTCACGCTGGGTCCACAGCGGTGTCAGGTGCGCGGCCTCGAAGTCGGCGTACAGCCTCTCCAGCGCGGCGCGTTCGTCGGTGATCGTCACGTTGGACTCACTCCTTCGGGATGGCCTGAATCCAACGTACGACATCATGTCGACGGTCGTCTAGATTATGAAATGCTTTTTTCCCAGGGCGCCCCACCCACCCCTTTGAACTGCCTCGTCAGCCCTCGGCGCCCGCGATCACTTCGTCGACCCAGCCCTCCGCCTGAGCCCGCAGCAGGCCGTGGCCCTCAAGGAACACGTCGTGGGCGTGGCGTCCGGCCCAGCCCTCGGGCAGCAGCTCGGGCGGCAGGTCGGGGTCCCGGAAGGGCAGCAGACGGTAGTCGTGCACCAGGCGCATGCGCTCGGCCAGCGCGTCCCGGCCGCGCGGCTCACCCGCGCGGTAGCGGGCGAGGCGGGGCCGGTAGCGGTCGAGGAGTTCGCCGTACTCCTTGTCCAGGGCGGCCAGGTCCCAGGACCGGGCAGCCATGTCCCGGTCGGCCGCGGCACCCTCGGAGCGGGCGTGCAGCGCGTCGATCCGCACCGAGGGCTGGTCCGCGAAGCTCTCCCTGACCTCGGCGACGCGGTCGTGCGGGCTGATCCAGACCGACGCGGACAGCAGACCGAAGCCCAGCCAGGACAGCCTCTTGCGGAGTTGCTCGCGCAGGGCCCGGTCGGCCTCGGGCACCGAGTAGATGACCATGTGCCACTGCCCGTCCCACGGCCCGGGGGCGCGCCCGAAGATCCGCTCCCGGCCCTCGTCGAGCAGCCGCCAGGAGGCGTCGGTGAGGGCGTAGACGGTCTCCCGACCCTCACGGCGGGCGTCCAGCCAGCCCTCCTTGCGCATCCGGGCGGCGACCACCCGCACCGTGCTCTCGGGCACGTCGAAGCAGTCCATCAGCGCGACCAGGCCGCGCAGCCGGACCTCGCCGCCCCGGTAGCGCAGATAGTCGCCGAACAGGTCGAAGACCAGTGACCGCGGCTTCACAAGCACCTCCCTGGGGCCCGTCGGACCCCGCCCCTATGTGCGTCAACCACTTGACGATCGTCTCACAGCCGATCGATATTTCACCCATGCGACGGCCGTCTTCCGGACGGCACCCTTCTGGAGCCCGGGCCCCTTCCGTTCAAGCCGGGCTCCCTCCGTCGAAGGAGACGGCATGGCAGAGACCTACGTCCTCATCTCCGGCGCCTGCCACAGCGGCTGGACCTGGCGTCTGGTCGCCGAGCGGCTGCGCGCGCCGGTCACCGCGTCCTCGCCCCGGACCTGCCCGGCCTCGCCGACGGCGACGACCCCCAGAAGTACGGCCTGGCGGACGTCGGCGACTTCGTGGTCGACCTCGTCGAGCGGCACGACCTGCGGGACGTCACTCTCGTCGGGCACAGCTGGGGCGGCTACCCGCTCACCGCGGCGCCCCCCCGCCTCGCGCCGCGCCTGCGCAAACTCGTCTACGGGAGCGCGTTCGTCCCGGCCGAGGGGCGGTCCCTGATGGACGAGGTCCCGCCGCACTACGCGGACATGTTCCGGCAGCTCGCCGCCGCTTCCGGCAACGACAGCATCGTCTTCACCTACGAGGTGTTCACGGCCGCCTTATGCAGAACGGCGAGGAGAGCGCCCAGCGCCTCGTCCACGGTCTGCTGGTACCGCAGCCCCTGCGCTACTTCACCGAGACCGTCACCCCCGTCGACCCGGCCGCGCTCGTCGTCCCCGCCTCCTACGTGGTGGGCACCCAGGACCTCGCCCTGCCGCCGGGCGAGCACGGCTGGCCCCCCCCACTTCCCGCAGCGCCTCGGTCCCGGCACTCCCGTCGTCGAGCACGACGGCACCCACGAGGCCCAGTTCACCCGCCCCGACGAGCTGACGGCCGCGCTGCTCAAGGCGTAAGCGCCAAGCGCTCCGCTGGGGGTGCCGCGCTATGCCGTCCAGCGGCTGCGGCACCGTCGTGGCTGGTCGAGCCCACGCGGCGGAGCCGTATATCGTCGCGGCCCCGCGCCCCTTCGGGGTCTGCCGCCCCCCGCCCGCCACTCAGAACCGCCCCGGCTGCGTCCGTCGCAGCCGGGGCGGTTCGGGTCAGCGGTCTCGGTCACCCGAAGCCGCGCAGGGCTCCGCGGCCAGGCCTCCTTTCAGGCGGGCCGTACCGCCACGGCGTCGGACGAGGACGGGGCGGATGCTTCCCGGCCGTTCTTCGGGAGGAGGAAGACCATGAGCGCCCCGGCGGCCGCCGGGATGGCGAAGGCGTAGAAGTTCCACTCCGTGGCCAGGTCGGAGGCGAGCAGGAAGCCGCCGAAGGTCGGCCCGATCACCGCGCCGAGTCGCCCGATGCCCAGCGTCCAGCCCAGCGCGGTCGCCCTGACCTCGGGCGGGAAGTGCTGGGCCACGTACGCGTTGACCATGATCTGGGTGCCGATGGTGCCGAACCCGGCGACCGCCACCAGCGTGTACATCACCCAGGCGGCCGTGGGCGAGCTCAGCAGGTAGATGGAGAGGGCGGCCGAGACGAAGGTGACGACGGTCACCGGCTTCATGCCGAGCCGGTCGCCGATCGGTGCCACCAGGATGGAACCGGCGGCGGCACCCACGTTCATCATCACCAGGAACAGCAGGGAGCTGGACAGCGGATAGCCTGCCGCCTTCATGATCTGCGGGAGCCAGGTATTGAGTCCGTAGACGAGCAGCAGCCCGAAGAAGCTGGTCACCGCGAACAGCACCGCCGGCACGAGGTGGCGCCGGGTGAACAGGCCGGCGACTCCGCTCTTCGCCTCCGGCCCGGCGGATGTCCGTGACACATCCGGCACCGGCACACCCGATCGGGCGGCCTCCCGCGCCGCTTCCTCCGTACGTCCCTTGGCGGCGAGGTAGCTCACGGACTCGGGCAGGTACCGCCACAGCAGGGGCACGACGGTCACGAGCGGGAGCGCGCCGATCCAGAACATGATCCGGAAGCCGAACTCCGGCAGCAGCCACAGGGCCAGCACGGCGGACAGGATCCCGCCGACCGGGTAGCCGGAGAACATCAGCGCGTTGTTGAGACTCCTCCGGTGCGCGGCCGAGTACTCGGCGGTCAGGGCGATCGCGGTGGGCATCACACCGCCGAGGCCGAGCCCGCCGAGCAGACGGAACAGGCCGAAGATCTCGGCGCTCGGGGCCAGCGCGCAGCCCACCATGGTCAGCGAGAACCAGGTCACGCTGACCAGCAGCACCTTCCGCCGGCCGACGAGATCGGTCACCGCCCCCGCGACCAGCGCCCCGATCAGCATCCCGATCAGCGCGTAGCTGCCGATCATCCCGGCTTCGGTGGGGGTCACGCCCCACGCCTTGTACTGCAGCAGGGCCGGCACCACGGCCCCGTAGACGATGAGGTCGTAACCGTCGAACAAGATCACCGCGAAACACAGCCCGAGGACTGTGAGTTCACTGCGACTTCTGCGCCTTCCGGGACGGACGTCTTCCGGCTTCATTGCCACCACCACCCTGTGCGGTTCCTGTATGCCACGCCACTGGCGAGTCAGGGGAGTATGTGTCAAATGAAAAACGGACGTCAATAATCTGTCACTTATTGGTTGCTGGTCGGGCGGTGACATCGCGCCTATCACAGGACAGTCAGTGCAGGTGAACACGCATTTTCGACTACGTTCAACACGTGCACGAGAATCAACACCGCTTGATCTTGAAGCCGATCGTCTTCCAGGTGGTCGACGACCACGCCCGGCCGGCCCAGAAGGCCACCTCGCCCACCGCCGACGAACCACCGCCGGTGAACGCCGCGCAATACCTGATCGACACCAGCGCCCTCGCCCGCCTGCTGCGCGGCGACGCCGAGCAGTTCGGATGGTGCTGTCACGTTGGCTGAGCGGGTGGGATGATCTCCGGGTTGATCATGGTGGAGGGGGATCGTCCGTGGGGAGCGTGTCGCCGTCGCACAGGGGTCACCGGTACCCGGTCGAGGTGATCTCCCACTGCGTGTGGCTGTACTTCCGGTTCCCGCTCAGCTTCCGTGAGGTCGAGGAGCTAATGCTTCAGCGCGGCGTGATCGTCTCCTACGAGACCACCCGCCGCTGGTGCATGAAGTTCGGGCAGCAGTACGCCAATTCGCTGCGCCGCCGCCAGCCCCGGCCTGGTGACAAGTGGCACCTGGACGAGGTCTTCATCAAGATCAACGGCGAGCGCAAGTACCTCTGGCGGGCTGTCGACCAGGACGGCATGGTGCTGGATATCCTGGTGCAGAACCGGCGGGACAAGACCGCGGCGAAGCGATTCTTCCGCCGACTCCTCAAGACAGGCGCGGTGCCGCGGGTGGTCGTCACGGACAAGCTGCGCTCCTACGGCGCCGCTCACCGCGAGGTCATGCCCTGCGTCGAGCACCGGCAGTCGAAATACCTGAACAACCGGGCCGAGAACAGCCACCAGCCCACTAGACAGCGCGAACGCGCGATGAAGGGCTTCCGGAGCACCGGCGCAGCCCAGCGGTTCCTGTCCGCGTTCAGCGGTATCTCGCCCCACTTCCGGCCCCGCCGCCATCTGATGCCCGCACACGACTACCGCGCCGAGATGACCGTCCGCTTCGCAATCTGGGAGCATCTCACCGGCGTCGCCGGCCTCGCCACCGCGGCCTGAGCACCGCCCGGAACCGGGCTCCACCACGCCGCGACGCACCATCAGACACCACCCACCCAACAACGTGACAGCGCCCCTGCGCGCGGAACTCGGCGCGGCCGGAGGCGTCCAGGCCGGAGCACTTCCAGGCCAGGGTGGCCCGCTGGCGTTCGAGGGCGCCGAGGATGGCTGCTGCCTCGGTGCCAGCGAGTGGAGGTTCCGGCCAAGCTTCGGTTGTGCTCTCCTGGCCGGGGGATGCCGGATGCCGTCTCAGTTGATCTGGTCCAGCTCTTGTGGGTCCCACAGGGCTGCGCCCGCACGTGCCGTCCTACCTGGTTGAACGCTCAGCCATCTGCCGAGGCGGCCGCCAGGCTGCTCGGCTATCCCACCGCGGTGCGCCGCGGCGCTAGTGCTCTAACCGGCAATCTTGGCCGAGTTGAGGTCGAACCGCATCCCGTCGCCGGGGTGCTCTGGCAGGATCCCTTACCCGGTTTGCGTGAATTGTGATTCTGCGGGACGGGGGCTAGCGTGGCAGGGGTAGGCCTCGTCTGCTCCGCGGAGGCTGTCGTGACCCAGCTCACCGATCGTGCCGTCGGCTCGCTCAAGGGCCGGATCAGGGGAGATGTCCTCGGGCCCGAGCATCCTGAGTACGACGCCGCCCGCTCCGTGGCCAACGGAGCCATCGACCACCGCCCCGCCCTGCTGGTCCGCTGCGTCGAACCCGCGGATGTAGCCGCCGCGCTGTCCTTCGCCCGTGACGAGCACCTCGAGGTGTCGGTACGCGGTGGGGGGCACAACCCGGCGGGTGCCGCCGTCTGCCCCGACGGGTTGGTCGTCGACCTGACGGCGATGCACGCCGTCACGGTCGACCCCGAGGCCCGCACCGCCCGCTGCGGCGGCGGAGTCACCCTCGCCCAGCTCGACGCCGCCACCCAGGCGCACGGTCTCGCCGTGCCGTCCGGCACCATCAGCCACACGGGCGTCGGCGGCCTGACCCTCGGTGGTGGCATGGGCTGGCTCACCCGCCACCACGGACTGACCGTCGACAATCTGCTGGGCGCCGAAGTGGTGCTGGCCAACGGCACCCTGGTGCACGCGTCGGCGAAGGAGAACCCGGACCTGTTCTGGGCGCTGCGCGGAGGCGGTGGGAACTTCGGGGTGGTCACGGCCTTCGATTTCGGGCTGCACGCGGTGGGGCCCGAGGTGCACGTCGGTGTCTTCTTCTGGGACATGTCGGTGGGCCGCGAGGCGATGGAGTTGATCCGCGAGGTGGTGCCGGCGCTGCCGCCGAGGCACAGTGTGCTGGTCGGCATCGGGTTGAGCGCCCCGCCGGAGCCCTTCGTACCGGTCGAGCACCACGGCAAGCTCGGCCACGCGCTGATCATCGCAGGGTTCGGCAGCGCGGAGGAGCATGCCGCCGCGGCCGCCCTGCTGGACGGTGGGCCACCGAGGCTCTTCGAGATGCGGACCCCGCTGCCCTACACCCACCTGCAGAGCATGCTCGACGACTCCTCGCCGTACGGGATCCTCGACTACGAGAAGGGCCTCCCCGTGACGGAGTTGACCGACGACATGATCGCGCTGCTGAACGACTACCTGCGGCGCAAGACCTCGCCGCTGACCTTCTGCCCGACCTTCCGGCTGGACGGCGCCTTCAGCGAGGTCGACGATGACGCCACGGCCTACGGAAGCCCGCGGGAACCTGGCTACATGATGGCCCTCACCGCCCTCACCTTCGACCCGGAGGAGCTGGTGGCCGACACCGCCTGGGTCAGGGCGCTGTGGACCGAGCTGCTGCCGCACGCGGTCGGGTCCGGTGGCTACGTCAACTTCATGACAGAGATCGAAGAGGACCGCGTCCGGGCGTCGTACGGGCCGGAGAAGTACCAGCGGCTGGCCCGGATCAAGTCCAAGTACGACCCGGAGAACGTCTTCCACCGGAACGCCAACGTCACTCCCGCCGCAGCCTGACGCACCGTCACGCGCGATCTTCGCTGCGAGGCGCACGGTATGGGCAAGTGTCCGCGTACTCACCTTGTGGGCGGACAGGTTGTCCGTGATCACGTAGATGAGTGCGCCGTCAGGGCCGTGCTCTGACCGCATAGACACCTCAGGCGCCTAACTCGTCAAGCCGGGCAACTGTGGGCGCCTGGGCAATCGAACACACAGCTCGCCGTCTTGGCTTGCGTGCGCATCTCCGGTCCGAGCCGTTCGTGGTGCTCGGGTCCTTGCTGTGCGAAGGCATCGAGGTCGCGGTTGGCGTGCTGACGTCCGCGCCGGTCGCCGCATTCATCAGCACGACCCCAGAAGTCGAACGTCATCCCGTTCGTCACCCCTGCGGGCGTGCTGAACGGTGTCGTCGCCGGTGCGAAGGGCCCACAACTCGTCATCGACAACCCACGGCTTCGGCCGGGCCATCCCGCACCCCCGGATCAACGGTCCCGGAGCGATCCAACCACCTCGAAGATCATTTCGTTAGGAGTTCTTACGCACCTGGGGGCGGCCCGGTGGTTGGGGGAACGGAAACCCGCTCGTCGGCCGGGGCACAAAGACTCACCGGAGCTGTGGGGTTCACTCGGTCGCCGCTGGAGGGGGACTGACCGGTGACGATCGCGTGCTCCGAGGAGTCACAGTCGAACTGTAGCGGTCCGGTGATGCCGGCCTTCTCCAGCACGCGGCGCGCCTCTGCCAGGGGCATGGAACCGTTCGCCAGCACGGGCATTTCCGCCAGCGAAAGGTACAGGGTGATGGTGCGTCCCCGCTCTTGGGTCGTGCCTGCGGCCGGTGAGGTGCGCACTGCGGTCAGCGGGCGCGCCCCGCTTTGGGCGTCGTACGCCACCTGAACGGCGAAGCCTGTCTGCTCCAGTGCGTGCCGCGCCGTGTCTAAAGTCTGGCCGGCGACGGCCGGGACTGCGACTTTGCCCATGTCGGTCTTTCCGCCGTCACTGCTGCTGTCGCTGCTTCCGGTGCTGCTTCCTTTCGGCTTGGAGTCGGCGCCGGATGCTGGTGTTTTGGTCGTGGTGGTCTGGGGCGGGAGATCTCTGCCCTGGGGTCCAGAGGAAAGACTGACGGTGAGTACGACCTGGGGTGTGGCCCCTGGCGTGCGTATGACTGTGACGGTGGCGCCTGCGGCCGGGTCGGTCGCGATCACGGACCCCGCTGGGGCACTGTTGCGGAGGTGTTCGACGGCGTACTCGCCCGGCTGGAAACCGGTTCGAGACAGTGTGGCGTCCACGGTGGTCGATTCGACGCCGTTGAGAGCGGGCACTGTGAGGGTGTGGGTGGTCAAACCAGCCTGCGGCAGATCTGGCCCCGGCCCGCTCCAGAGGCCGAACAGGGTTCCGAAGACGTAGATCATGAAGCCGACGACCGCTGCGCCGAATAGCCAGTACAGATAGCGGCCTGCTCCTCTTGCGCCTGACGCGCTCGTCCTGGTCTCGACGGGTGCGTTGCGCGAGTGATTGAACAGGCGTCTCGTCAGGTACGCCTGTCCGGCTCCGCGCTTCTTCGAGGCGCCGAGATCGATCTCGACGACCTCGTGCTCCTTGGGTACGGGGCCGCTGATGGCGGTGCCCGAGAGCGTGACCGTGACGATCTCGCCGTCGGGAGTCTCCAGAGTGAGGTCGTGGACGGCGACTGCGTTCATCATTCCGAGATAGTTCTCTTGGTGGCTGCTCTTGTCGGTGACCGTGCCGACGATGCTCCGGCGGTACTGCCTGCTGACCTCGGCCTCCGCAACGGAACGGCGCCCGTTGGGCGGTGCGGGGCTCGCCGCGGCAGCCGTATGAGGGAGTGTCGGGGCTGTGGAGGTCACTGTGGGCGAGTTGGCCGATGGTGTGATGGCCGCGGGACGGGCCTGCGCCAGCTCACGCTCTGCGGCGATGTGCCATGGAGATGATGCCTCGGTGATCCGCAGACAGCGCCGGTAGTGGACGGCGGCGTCCTCGGCCCCGCCCTGAGCCAGGTCGATCCGGGCGAGTAGTACCAGCACCTCCGGCTCGCATGCCGGGTCGGACAGCGCCCGGCGCAGCATCTGCTCGGCTTCCTCGTATTTTCCGGCCCGGTGCAGCAGCCTGCCGATGCCCAGGCAGGCACGGCCGGACAGCAGAGGGTCGCCGATCAGCGTCAGGTAGATCCGCGCGGCCTCCTGGGCACGGCCCTGCTCGCCGAGGGCGTCGGCCTGCCGGAGCCGGTCCCCGGCGTCTGCGGAAGTGGTCATGAGATTCCCCCCGTCGCACTGCACGTCGTGCTCGTCCCGTGTGACTCGCTGTTCCTGTCGAGGTCAGACGGTGGTCAGCCTGAAGCCGATTCGTAGGGGCCTGAGTTGTAGGCGGTGTCGTCCTCGGTCCTGGACTCACTCGTGCCCGGCTCATCGACGGAAGCCTGATTCGCCTCGGGGGCCGGCTGCTGTTCGGCGAGGGCGTCCAGGATCCGCGCGGACAAGGCATCGGAGCCGCCGGAAGGCTGCTGCCCGTACGGCAGATCCGCCGGCAGGTCTGCGATGATTGTGGCAATATCCGTCCCGACCTCGGGATCGGGGCCCGTGGGAGAAGCCACGGAGGGCTCGGGCTCATGCAGATGGAAGGGCGGCTGCGGGGTCAACGCCGCGATCGCACCCAGCACGTCGTCGCCGGGCTGTGGAAGTGAGGAATGCGGCCCGTCAGCGTGGTGGTGCATTGCATCGATCTGCGCGGCAGTCGGATGCCCGCTGCCGGGCACGGGGGTGTCGCTGCGGGGAGCGTCGGACAGCGGATGAAGCAGATGCTGGTGGGGGCCCACCGTGTGCAGTTGCAGGGCCCGGAACTCTCCGTCACGCAGGTACTTGTGCTCGACCTGGGCCGGGTGCCATCGCCCCGCACCGTCCAGGTAGACGACCAGCTGGCCGTCGTGCACGAAGTCCCCGGATTGCCGCTTGAGATCCATGCCCGTGCTCGCTTTTGGCTCTAGCACCGCGTGATGCCAGCCTTGCGGGGTCTGCCAGTACACCTCGATGGCGTGCTGGTCACTGGACACCTTCGCCATATGCCCCTCCTCGGGTGCAGCCGGTCCTGACGCCACGGGCTCCGGGAGACCGGCTGCAGCCGCCTCGCGGAACGCGTCAAACGTGGGCATGCCGTGATCGCCACTCGGCGCTTCCTGCCGGTTGCGCTGCTCGGCCTCGCGACCGGCCTCGCTGAGCCGCAGCATCCAGATGAATCCGGCAGGGTCGTCCATGCACAGCGGGCCGACGGGCAGATCGGTGATCCCTGACATCAGTCCACCGGCCACCGCGTCTGCTGCAGAGGGCCGTACAGGTCCGGCAGCGGCACGTGGGCGCTGGTGAGGATGTGATGCGCCACCGTAAGGCAGTTGTGGGTGAGCGCCTCATAAGTGCCTGGCTCACGCCGCGTCTGTTCCGCCGTCTGCAGGATCCTCGCCGCCTGGGCAACGGTGATGGGAAAGGTGAACGCCGCGTCCTGGGCTGCCAGGTGGCTCTCATCACGCACCCGGAGCTCTCCGGGTGCCTGGAAGCCATACCCCGTGGCCCAGGTCGTCTCGCTCGGGAAGTAGCCGAATTCGATGTGCCGTCCGCCGGGGGCTGTCAGGGTGATCCAGGCATGGCCAATACCGAAGGGATTCGTCACCGGCAGGGCCAGGTTCCGGGTTTGCCCCTCACTGTCGAGACGAAGTGTGACCGACCAGCCTTGAGCTGCCACGGATTCCCCCCGGCGAATCTACCTGGGCACCACCAGGGTCGGCGGTGCGGCCGCCCGGCATCGGACGGCCTGAGGCCGACGAGTCGGGCCCGTTGACCATCGTCCGCGACCTCAGTGGCTGCCAACCAGCGACAAAGGATGCAACTGCAGCAAAATGCAGACGCCTCGACACGTTTTGCAGCTGCATGCGGCTGGGATGTTCAGACGGTGACGACCAACCCGCTGGAACCATGGGGCATCGACCACAAGGCCCTCGCGGTCTACGAGGCCGCTCTTGCAAGGCCTGACCGCTACCCGGCTGACCTCGCCTCCGAGGTCGGTTTGTCGCCTACCCGCACAGGCGCGGCGCTGGACCTCTTGGCGAGCCTCGGCCTGGTGCATTGCGAGGCAGGCCGTGTACGAGCCGGCCGCCCGGCGACCGCAATGGCCCGCCTCGTGCGTGACCGGCTGATGCAGGCTGCCGCACAGACGGCTCGAACAACCGAACTGCTCAATGCCATCGAGCGGTTCACCGACCTCGACGCTTCGAGCACGGCCGCCGGAGACCCACTCGTGACGGTCCAGGACATATCCGATCACTGGCAACGGGCCTCAGCCACCGCCGCCGCTCATGCAAACGTAGAGAGCCTCTCGGTCAACCCGGATCCCGGAACATTCGAGTTGCTGACCCCCGAGTACGTCGCGCGCTTTGCCGAGCTCCTCCGGGCCGGTGCCGTCACCCTGCGGTGCATCGTGTCGCCGGAATTGCCGGAGGTACCCGTCGTGGGGTCGGCCATGGACCTGCTGAGCAAAGCCGGGGGGCAGTTTCGTTCCGCGCCAGATCTGCCCAGCTGGTTCCACATCCTAGGGCCGCACTATGCCGGGATCCCGTTCGTGTGGGGTCAGGACCCCTCGCACGACGGGATGGCCCACCACCTCGTGCAGGCGCCGGCCCTGGTCTCCGCACTTCGGGGCCTGTTCGAGGAACTCTGGCGCAGGGCCGTCCCCACAGCCGCTCCATCGACGGGCGCACGTGATCAGCGCAGCGTTCTCCGCCTTCTCGCCCAAGGCCTGTCCGATGAAGCGGTGGCCCGCCGCCTGGGCATGTCCGTGCGGACGGTTCGCCAACGTGTGGCCGACGCCATGGACGAACTCGGTGTCCGCACCCGCTTCGCGGCAGCAGCCAGCGCCGCGCGGCTTGGATGGTTCGACTGACGGCCGACTCACGAAGTCTCCGGCGACAACCTGGTCGCCATCCTCGAAAACGGCGCTGTCACGTTGGCTGAGCGGGTGGGATGATCTTTTGGTTGATCGTGCTGGAGGGGGCTGTCCGTGGGGGCCGTGTCGCCGTCTTACAAGGGTCATCGGTACCCAGTCGAAGTCCTCTCCCACTGCGTGTGGCTGTATCACCGCTTTCCGCTGTCGTTCCGCGAGGTCGAGGAGCTCATGCTCGAGCGCGGGATCGTCGTCTCCCACGAAACGATCCGCCGCTCGTGCGCCAAGTTCGGGCAGGCCTATGCCAACGCGCTGCGCCGCAGGCAGCCGCGGCCCGGTGACAAGTGGCACCTGGACGAGGTCTTCATCAAGGTCAACGGGCGGTTGCAGTACCTGTGGCGGGCGGTCGACCAGGACGGCATGGTGCTGGACATCCTGGTGCAGAACCGGCGGGACAAGGCCGCGGCCAGGCGCTTATTCCGTCGCCTCCTCAAGAAGACGGGTGCGGTGCCGAGGGTGCTCGTCACCGACAAGCTCCGCTCCTACGGCGCGGCCCACCGCGAGGTCATGCCCTGCGTCGAGCACCGACAGTCGAAATACCTGAACAACCGGGCCGAGAACAGCCACCAGCCAACGAGGCAGCGCGAACGCGCAATGAAGGGCTTCCGCTCCGCTGGAGGGGCGCAGCGGTTCCTGTCCGCGTTCAGCGGCATCTCACCCCACTTCCGGCCCCGACGCCACCGGCTGTCCACACACGACTACCGAGCCGAGATGACCGTCCGCTTCGCAATCTGGGAACAGATCACCGGAGTCGCCAGCCTCTCCACCACGGCCTGAGCACACTCCGGAACCGGGCTCCACCACGCCACGACGCACCATCAGACACCTACCCACCCACCAACGTGACAGCGCCGCTCTCAGGCTCTGGACCGCTACGAATCCTCCACTGCCTGGAGCTCGGAGCCGCTGCATGCCCAGTTGGCCGCGCTCGGCACCGACTGCACCACGCTGCGCTCCGCGCACACCGTCACCAGACCGGACTCTACGACCGCTCCCCCGACTCGACCTGAGACGTCTCCGACGCCGACCGCAGGCTGTCCGTCAGCGAGCTGGAGGCCGGTGAACGTCCCCTACGCGCCCTCCTCGAACTGGCCCGCCGCGCCGACCCGCTCCCGGAGGCGACGCACCAAGCGACGGTCTCCTGAGGACGTGATTGTGATTCCCCCGAGGCGCGGGGCAACCCCAACGCCGGGGAAGCCCCCGGTGGTCCCAGCAACACCCCCGAACGCACCGTCTGGCCGCACTGCCCTATCGCCCCGTGTCCGCCAGAGTCGTGGGGGTCGGCGGACAACGGCCGACGGATTCACGAGCGGGAGGGGAAACAGCATGTCCGAAGCGACAGTTGGGGCACATCGCGGCATGGCACGACGAGGGTTCCTGGCCGGGGCCGCCGCCATCACGGGTACGGCACTGACGAGCACGGCACGCGCGGCCGGGGCGAGGGCCGGAAACGGCGCCGGAACCGACCCGTTGGCGCTCACTCACGTCACCGTGATCGACGGATCGGGAGCACCCCCGGCCCCCGGCATGACGGTCGTCGTCGAGGGCGGCCGCATCACCCAACTCGCCCCGAGCGCACGCACCCGGCTCCGCCCGGGCACCCGCACGGTCGACCTGAGCGGCAAGTACCTGATCCCGGGACTGGTCGAGGCGCACACCCACAGCGACGGCCCGGAGACAGTGATCCCGGCGCTGTACGCCCTCGCCGGCGTCACCACGGTCCGGGAGATGTGGGGCCGGCCGGTCCACCACGAGTGGCGCGAGAAGATCCGCAGCGGTGCACTGCTCGGCCCCCGCTGGGTGGTCGGCAGCCCCATCGTCGACGGCACGCCCTCACTGTGGGCGGCCGACGTGGGCCCGACCATCGAGGTACGCGACGCGGCCGAGGCCCGGCGCGCCGTACGGCGGATCAAGCGCGAGGGGGCGGACTTCGTCAAGGTGTACTCCCGCCTCTCCCGCGAGGCCTACTTCGCCATCGCGGACGAGGCACAGCGCCAGGGCATCCCCCACCTCGGGCACTGCCCCGACACCGTACGGATCGCGGAGGCGAGCGCCACCGGCCACCGCACCATCGAGCACCTGCACGCGCTGCTCCTGGCGACCTCACGGCACGAGAAAGAGATACGGCGCCGCCTGGCCGCCGTACGCATCGACCCGCACGACCCCAGCAGCCTGTCCCGCTACCACAGCTGGTTCCAGCAGGTACATCCCCTGGAATGGCGGGCGGTGCAGGGCTACGACCGGGACCGGGCGGACGCACTCTTCCGGAGCCTGGCGGCCGACGGGACCGCCGTCGTCCCCACGCTCAGCGTGCACCACACGCTGGAGCTGCCCGACGACGTTCCGTCCCGGGCCGAGGAGTGGAAGTACCTGCCCGCCTGGCAGACGGAGAGCTGGCCGGACCAGCTGGCGGCCCTGACCGGAGGGCGCACCCCCGAGCAGGCCCGGCAGATCCGGCGGATCTTCGAGCACCGGCTCCGGCTGGTGAGCGAACTGCACGGAGAGGGTGTGCGGCTGGCGGCGGGCACCGACACCGGCACGGGATACCTCGTCCCGGGCTTCGCCCTCCACGACGAGCTGGCGCTGCTCGTGGCGGCCGGCCTCACCCCCGCTGATGCCCTGTGCGCGGCCACCCGGGACGCCGCCCGCGCCCTCGGCCTGCCTGCCGTCGGCACCGTGGCCCGCGGACAGGCTGCCGATCTGCTCGTACTCGACGCCGACCCGCTGCGTGACGTCCGCAACACCCGCCGCATCCACGGGGTGGTCGTCGACGGCAGGTGGATCCCGCCGGAGGAACGGCGCCGGCTGCTCGCGGCGGTGGAAAAGGACGCCGCGCAGACCCCGCCGCCCCAGGAGGGAGCGACCATGACGGGCTGCGGCTGCGGCGGACACCCCTGACAGCCCTTCCGGCGACGGCCTCGCCGACGAGTGGTGCCAGCCGCAACTCAAAGACGCGCTGCTGCGGCACTCGTCCGTCGGGGCGCCTCAAAACAGGCCGGCCGAGAGCCGTGGCGTTGCCAGTCCAGGGGCCAGGGGTAGGAGAAGTCAGCGTGTTCGGCGGAGACGTCGAGGCTCTCCACCGGGGCGCTGGCGGCGTCGCACAGGGCGATGGTGCGCTCTGCGCCCGTGCGCCAGTGGATCAGCCGGATGTGGAAGGGATGCGTCTGGCCGTCGTAGTCGAAGCTGAGGTCCTCGAATTCCTCGGCCTGGATCTGGGTCTGCGGATCGATGCGCTGGCCGTCGTAGGTGACCCTGACGTCGGTCCAGGTCAGCAGATAGGGCGCGAGCGCTGCCGTGATCTGGGTGGCGGCTTTGGGTTCCAGGAGTTTGTTGAGGTGGCTGGCCTGCTTCCCCCAGAGTTCAACCTTGGTGCTGGGTCGGTCTGTTGCGGGTGCTGGCTGTGTGTCGATGCGCCACGTCGTCCGTCGGCGGATGTCCGACTCGATCGTGGTGCGCATCATGGCACCGTCGACTGCGCGGGCCGTGCTCGTCCAACGCGTCGAGTCGCCCAGGGCGAAGGCCCGCAGACGTCCGCGGCCAGCCTTCCCGTGCAGCGGACGCTGTAGCCGGTCGGTGGTGCCGCCTACACGCTTATCCGAGTTGCCGACCTGCTTAAAGGCAATGCGCGCCTTCTCCGGAGTGATGCCGTCGCCGTCGTCAGTAACGACGATCTTGTCTACCCCCGTGGTGCCGGCTCGCTCGATGACCACGTCGACCTGAGTAGCGTCGGCGTCGAGGGAGTTCCACACCAGCTCTAACCTTGTTCTTTTTCTTCCGGCCTCGAACGGTGTCTCGTACTGAGTCGCTCACCTGGGGGTTTGCCGGACGTGGAGGCGGCCTTCGTCTGATCCTGTGCTCCGACCAAGGTGCACGTGACCGAGACGAAGGCCGTGAGGGTGAGTCTGCTGCCTGATGTTGTGCGGAGGGATGCGTTCGCGGAAGCGTCACGCTTCCGGGGCGAGTTCTACGAGTGTCTGACCGCTCGGCGCGACGAGTTGTTCGAGCTGACGGATGCGGTGCTGTGTGCGGACGGTGCGGTGAAGTCCCCGGTGGACCTGACGCTGCTGACCGAGCATCGGCGTGGGCACGGAGCGATGTACGGAGGCCTGAACCACGGCCGGATCGATGTCGAGCAGGTGCGGACGGTGCTGGCCGGGCTGTCGCTGCCGCGGTTCGACGGCGGGCGTCTGGTCCTGGCCGTCGATGTGTCGCCATGGCTTCGTTCGGACGCGCCATGCTCGGCCGAGCGGCTGTTCTGCCATGTCTATGGCCGGGCGAAGACGGCGTCGCAGTTCATCCCGGGCTGGCCCTACTCCTTCGTCGCCGTCCTGGAGCCGGGCGCCACCTCTTGGACCGCGATCCTGGACGCGGTCCGGCTCGGACCGGTGGACGACGCCACCGCGGTCACCGCCGCCCAGCTGCGGGGAGTCGTTGAACGGCTCATCGCCGCGGGTCAGTGGCGGGCCGGGGACCCGGACATCGTGATCGTCAGCGATGCTGGCTACGACGTCACCCGCCTGGCCTGGGTCCTGCGCGATCTGCCGGTCGAGCTCGTCGGCCGGGTCCGCTCCGACCGCGTCATGCGACTGCCGAAGCCGCCTCGTGTCTACGACCCGAAGGGCGGCCGGCCGCCTAAGCACGGCCCGGAATTCCGCTTCGCCAAGCCGGAGACCTGGCCCGAGCCCGCGATCACCACGGTCACCGCAACTACCAACTACGACAAGGCCGAGACGCAGGCATGGGACCGGGTCCACCCAAGGCTCACCCACCGCTCCTCATGGCTCGACCATGACGGTGAACTTCCCCTGGTTGAGGGCACGTTGATCCGGTTGAAGGTCGAGCATCTGTCGAAGGACCGTGATGCCCCGCCGGTGTGGTTATGGTCCTCCAAGACCGGCGTCACTCCGGACGACGTGGACCGTTTCTGGCAGGCATTTCTCCGCCGCTTCGACCTGGAGCACACCTTCCGCTTCGCGAAGCAGACCCTCGGCTGGACCACCCCGAAACTCCGTAGTCCCGAGGCGGCGGACCGCTGGACCTGGATCCTGATCGTCGCTCACACCCAGCTCCGGCTTGCCCGGCCCCTCGCCAAGGACCTCCGCCGACCCTGGGAGAAGCCAGCTGCCTCCGGCCGGCTCACCCCCGCCCGGGTCCGCCGAGGGTTCAGGAACATCCGCGCTCACCTGGCCTGCCCGACCCGTGTTCCCCAAACCTCGAGGCGCCGGCCCTGGACGGCCACCCGGCGTCAAGAACAAACACCGGGCACCCCGCTACGACGTCGGCTAGACCGTCAAACGCCCCGAGACCCTCAAGGCCATCGGCAAGCCCGGAAGATCTTGGTAGATAAAGAACA
This sequence comes from Streptomyces sp. NPDC052064, assembly GCF_055585925.1. Lineage (NCBI taxonomy): Bacteria > Bacillati > Actinomycetota > Actinomycetes > Kitasatosporales > Streptomycetaceae > Streptomyces > Streptomyces sp. NPDC052064. Next base: position 2,708 of record NZ_JBVJJE010000022.1, on the reverse strand, counting down.
AGCTAAGACGGCCTTGACGGCCTCTCGCTCATGCGAGAGCTGCCGCACCAGGTCATCTCCGGCTTCCAGAAGTACGTGATCCGCCATAACAGCGCATCCTTCAGCAGCATGGAACGGATTGTCCATCCCGCATCAACGCCCCGTAACAGCCTCCCAGTGGTCTCTGGCATATCGCTACAACCGTTTGGTGATGACGTCAGTCGGACTATCCGCCCTCGATCGCCAGCGCGAAAGATGAAAGATCCGACATGACCTTCCCGTCTCCCGCCGACATTCCTCAGCCCGAGGCGCCGCAGGTCCCTCCCGGCGCAACGGAACTACTTGAGGGGATGAGCGAGGAGCAGGTTGCACTGACTGTCGGCCTGGGGGTGCTCGTGCAGCGTGCTGCGGAAGTCGAGTACATCCTGCACGGCCTGTACGCCCATCTTGGCGGCGTCGAGCGCCCCTACACGGACAAGCCTCATGAAACGGTGAAGCACTTCATCACCAAGGCCAAGACCCGGCTGGCCGCACTCCCCGAGGAGCGGATCCCAGCTCACGACCGTTCCGCGCTGCTGCACGACCTGGACCTGTGCACCTCTGGCTTCGAGCAGCGCAACCGGTACATCCATAGCTGCTGGGTGTACGACGAGGAAGTCCATGGGTGGCGGACTGTAAAAGGGACCAAGGGACTGAGTCGTCCAGAGATCGGCCTGGTGTCCAGCGAGGACGTCTGGGACCTGGCCAACGAGTTTGCACGCCTGCGAGACAAACTGATCGCATGGGACGCCCACTTCTTCGGCACACCCGGTGACCCGGATCGGGGCGAACCTCCCGCTTCATCGAAGCGTCGGTGACTCACCACTTTCCGCTCTGCCGATCTCGGAGCCCGATCCGCGGTGCCTCCGGTCGGTGGCGCCACCCCGCACGCCTGCACCGTGCCCGCCCTGACCTCTCCCCCGCCGACGCCCCGCTCTGGTCGTCGCCGCCGCACTGACGGTGGCGCGGGCGCGGCGGCCCCGCCGACGCGCAACACCGTGAGCGCGCCCCGATCCCCGGCTGCGTCCGCGCCGCCTATCCCGCCCCTCCCTCATCCTCAACTCCAGCCAGGCATGGGCGAAGGGGGCCGCAACGGGGATGTCAGCGGCCCGACCACGCCGTAGGCCCGTGGTGACCTGCGCAGACTCCGGGACGCGGTGAGGGTGCGCGCAACGTCTACCGCAACATCTAGCGCAACGCTTAGCGCAACATCCACCGCAACCGAAAGATGTGCTCGCCGGGCGGTGTCAGCGATCCACGGCCGGGAGGCCGGCCAGGCCGGTGTCGAGCATGATGCGGTCGACGGTCACGGCGAGAGTGCTGTCGGCGCCGACGACGGTCTCGACTCCGCCGGGCAGCAGATCGCGCGACCGGTACCAGTCCCGCAGCTGCGCCTCGCTGACGTCGTCGGCGATCGGCTTGGTGGCGTGCCGGGCGAGGGTTTCCTCGAACGGCACGTCCAGGTAGTAGCTGTGGGTCGGGCCGCGGTGGTCGGCGCGCAGCTGGGCGAGCATGTCGCCGTAGCGGTCGGCGTACAGGATGCCCTCCACCACGACGTGGAACCCGGCGTTAAGGGCGTAGCGGGCGGTCAGGTCGATCAGGCCGATGTTGGCCGCGCCGGGCCGGTCCCGCTCGCGCAGGACGATGCGGCGCAGGTTGTCCTGGCCGACCAGGGCCAGGCCGCGGCCGAACTTCTCACGGATGCCGGCCGCGATGGACGACTTGCCCGAGGCGCTGTTGCCGCGCAGCACGACCAGCCTGGTTTCTTCGGTGCCCACCATCACGGCGGGCACGCTACCGGCCCGCGTGCACGGCGAGGAACGCCCTGACCTGCCATGGACGGGGCGCGCGGCAGCGTGGTCGGGGTCATAGCCAGGGCCTGTGCGGCCATGGTCGGTGTCCTATGACACGGGACCTTGAGCGTGTGCCATCGAAGCCTGCGCGACCATTGGAGCCATGGGCTCACGACGATGCGACAGGTGCGAACTGATCATTGGGGAAGGCTGCGACTGCCCTGCAGACGGAAGCAGTCCTCGAGAGGCAGACGGGGCGACTGCCGCCCCGCGCGCCCCAAAGGGCTTCGTCCTCGACAGGATCCTGGTCTCGCCACGGGGTTACGCACATATCCCGGGTGCGTGCGTCCACTATGTGGAGTCGCCCGAAGACGCGGCATGGGGATGGATCCCCAACCCAGCCCCAGGACGGTGGGCAAGGATCAGTGAACTTGAGCCTGCACAGGCCACGGCAGGTAACACCGCACTGAGCGCCAAGAGGCGCTGTCCGGACTGCGAACACTTCATTGGCCTGCCCTGACAGCTCACTCAATGTTCCGTGGCACACGCTTAGACATCGTTTCTGATGGCGTGATTGCTCGTTGAGCCGTGCATGACGGATCTGATCGAGCGGTTGGTGCCGGACGAGTTGTGGACGCTGTTCCGGCGGGTGGTCCCGCCGACGGAGGTCATACGCCCGCAGGGCGGCGGCCGACGGCGGGCCGGGGACCGCGAATGCCTGGCGGCGATCGTCTTCGTGGCCACCTCGGGCTGCACGTGGCGGCAGTTGCCGCCGGTGTTCGGGCCGGCTTGGCCCACGGTCTACCGGCGCTTCGCTCAGTGGAGCCGGGATCGGGTGTGGGCCAGGCTGCACCGGGTGATCCTCGACGAACTCGGCGCTCGGGGCGAGCTGGACTG
>NZ_JBVJJE010000021.1:0-101231 GCF_055585925.1 Streptomyces sp. NPDC052064 | reverse complement strand
GTTGGAACAGTTCCCACAGCTCATCCGGCACCAGCCGCTCAACGATCGAGACCACGACCGACAGCCTACCGACCCAAATGAGATGACGTCTTAGCGTGTTCAGCGCACGCGCACTCGGTCGTGGCACGGGTAGCCGGTTTTTGAGGCTCGGACGGGTCAGCCTGAGACTGCGCTCTGCGCCCGGGTGGCCCGGGTGCTGGCGAGCTGGTAGGAGTCGGTGCCGGTCTCGATGATGTTCCCGCCGAAGGTGAGGCGGTCGACGATGGCCGCGCAAAGCCGCGGATCGGTGAATGTCTTTGTCCACCCTCCAAACGACTCGTTGGAGGCGATGGCGACGCTGTTCTTCTCCTCCCGCTCTGTCAGCACCTGGAACAGCAGCTCAGCGCCCCTGCGGTCCAGCTCCATGTAGCCAAGTTCGTCTATGCAGAGCAGATCGACGCGTCCGTAGCGGGCGATGGTCTTGGTCAGGACCGTCTCGTCCGCCGCCTCGACCAACTCGTTGACCAGCTTGGTGGCGAGTGTGTAGCGGGCCCGGAAGCCGGCCATGGCGGCCTCGGTGCCGAGCGCGATCAACAGGTGGGGCTTGCCAGTGCCCGAGTCGCCGATCAGGCAGAGCGGCAGTCCCTTCTTGACCCACTCGCAGGTCGCCAGGGTGTGAATGACGGCTGCGTCGACGTTCCCGTTGGCTTCGAAGTCGAAGGCCCGCAGCGACTTCTCCCGCGGGAACTGCGCCGCCTTGATCCGCCGTTCGGAGCGTCGCCGGGCCCGGTCGTCACACTCGGCCATCAGCAGCTCGGCGAGGAACCCGCGATTCGACATCTGGTCACGGGCGGCGGCTTCGGCCAGTTCGGGGAACTGGGCCCGGATGGTGGGCAGCCGGAGCATGCGGCATGCCTGATCGACGGCGGCGTCGGCGGCCTGTTCGGTCAGCCCTCGGTGTCGTTTGAGTGTCACGGCATCTCTCCCTGGATGGCGGGGCGGCCAGCCGGCCGCCGTGCTCGCAGCAGCTGGTCGTAGGCCGCGACCGAGGGCAGCGGCCGGGTGTCGGGCGGCAGCTGGGCAAGCCGCCGTTCGGTCAGCGAGGTCACGTTCGTCCGGTCCGGCTCCGCAGGAACAACCGGAGCCGCGACCTCGTCGGCTTCGGCCGCCTTCCGCGCCTCCAGGGCGACCGCGTCCGCGGTCAGGGCGCCGGCCCTGAGCGCGGAGGCAAGCCCCGCGACCAGGTGTTCGTGGGAGACGTGGCGGCCCATCAGCAGGACCTCGATCAGGGCCCGGGTGCCGTCCCGCTCGCCGTGGGCAGCCTTCGCCGCCTCCCACCAGGCGTCGTGGAACGGCGTGAACTTCCCTGCGGAACGGGCCTGTTCGAGCGCGGTGGCACCGGGGAACGCGCCGGGCTTGCGGACCAGGGCTTCCAGATAGTGGTCCAGATCCAGCCGGGCCTGCCCCTTGGCGATCAGCCGTTCATGGCGGACGACCTCCTGCTGGCCGTCGTAGACCACCAGCTCGGACGCGTGCAGCACCGCCCGGACCGTCCGGCCGATCAGCCGCACCGGCACCGAGTAGCGGTTGGTGCGGACGCTGATCTGGCTGAAGCGGTCCACCCGCAGGCTGAACAGCCGTCCCGTCTCAAAGGGTTCGTCCGGTAATGGCTGCAGCAGCGGCCGTTCGACGGCGAAGTACTCGCTCACCGGCCGTGGCCGGGTGCCGATCCGGCGCTGTTCGTCCTCCTCATCCCATTGCTCGATCATCGCGTTCAGCTCGGCGAGGGAGGCGACCTCGGGGACGGGGACCATGTGATTGCGGCGGAACCAGCCGATCTGACCTTCGACCCCGCCCTTCTCGTGGGCGCCCTCGATGCCCGGCAGGCAATACGCGGCATCGATGCCGTAGTGCGACCGGAACGCGGTCCATCGCTCGTGCTCCGTGCGGGACCGCGAGCTCAGCACCCGGGAGACCGCGGAGCGGAGGTTGTCGTAGCGGACCTTGCCGGTCGGGACGCCGCCCAGCACGCTGAGAGCATGGACGTGGCCTTCGAGGAACGCCTCCTGGCCGCAGGAGGCGAACACGCGGTGCACGGCCTTGCCCGAGTACGGCAGGCGCATCGCGAACACGAAGCAGGTGACCAGCTCGCCGGCCAGGCTTACCTTCACGTCGCCGAAGTCCACCTCCGCCTCGGCTCCCGGCCGGTGGGACTGCGGGATGAACGCGTGCACCACCCCGCGGCCGGCCTCAACAGCAATCCCAACTCCGCCCCGTGCTCGTCGATGAGCCGGTCGAAGATCCGCTTGACGGTGTGACGCTGCTTGCGCGGAGCATCCAGATCCGCCCGGAGCATCTGGTCGATCAACGGCTTGTAGGCATCCAGGCGGGTCCCGCGCGGCCGCGGCTTCTTCCGCGGCTCCGGCCAGACCGACTCCAACGCGGCCTTCACTGTGCGGAATCCGACTCCGTACTCACGCATCAAGGCCCGGTACGACATCCCTGCCCGGGCATCACGGCGGATCGCCGCGTACAAGTCGACCTTGGACTTCGGTGGCGCCATCGCAGCCTCATCCCGCAGAGCACGTCCATGCTCCCACCGCAACCCCTCCAGCGTTGCCAGAACTCACAGACATCGCCCTCCGGCCAAACAGGGCGTTCTCGGCCCTGAGCGACAAGTGGTGTCAGGTTCCACCGACAAAGCCACCGGGCCGTGAGGGGGCGGTAGCACGGCTGCTGGCACTGGATGCCAAGGGCGAACTGACCACTGTCCATGCCCAGCTGGTCGCTTCGGCGATGGGTGTGTCACTGCGGACGGTGTGGAACTGGGTCGCTGCCGCCCGAGGGGAAGGGCGCCTGTCGCCCCACCGCCCCTCAAGGGTTTCGGTGACTCCTGATCTCCGTGCCCGTCTGGCGGTGTGGGGCGGGAACGTGGCTGCCGTCCACCGGGAACTGGTCGCTGAGGCAGCCGCCGCTGCAGATGTGAGCGTCGTGCCTTCCCTGCGTACCCTGCAGCGTGCTGTCCGCCAGGACCTTTCCGCGGGGGAGCGGGCAGGGCTGCGGTCTGGTGAGACAGGCCGCCGACGTTACGACGTGTATGGGAAGCGCCCGCCGACGCATCGCAACGCGTGCTGGGAGGGCGATCACAAGCGGATTCCGGTGCGGGTGGAGGTCGAGGGGCAGGCGGTGTGTCCGTGGGTGACGTGGTTCATCGATGTCGCGACGAAGGTGATCGTGGGGGTGGCTGTCACCCCGCATGAGCCGGCCCGCGACGCCGTGCTGGCGGCGCTGCGGACGGGGATCAGCCGCGCCGCCCCCTACGGGCCGTGCGGTGGTCTGCCCACCGTGGTGCGGGTGGACCGCGGCAAGGAGTTCCTGTGCCAGACAGTGTCGCGGGCGTTGGGCGCCTTCGCGGTCTCGGTAGATGACCTGCCAGCCTACAAGCCATACCGCAAGGGCACGGTCGAGGCTTTGAACAGCGCGGTGGAGGAGATGTTCCTGGTCTCCCTTCCGGGCTGCACCCACCGGGCCCGCCCGGTGGGTGCTCACCGTCCCGACGAGGTGGCCGATCTCCTGTCCTTCGCGGACTTCGTCGACGCGCTGTTGGGCTGGGTGCGGTGGTGGAACACCGAACACCAGCCCTCCGGCCTTCAGCCGGGGCTCACCCCGATGGCGGCGTGGGAGGCGGATCCGAGCCCCGTAGCGGACGCGGACGAGGAACGGCTGGCGTTCTTCGCGCTGGAGGACGACGGCAGACCACGGAAGATCTCGACGAGCGGAATCAGGTGGCGGCGCCGCTTCTACATCGCGCCGTGGATGGTCGGCCACGTTGGCACACGGGTCCGGCTGCGGTACCTGCCGCACTACGACGGGCAGATCGAGGTCTTCGCCTCCGAGGGACGGGGCCGCCATCTCGGGACCGCCTACCTGGCTGAGGAAGCGACGCTCGAACAGCGCAGGGCGCTCAGCTCGGTCAGGGAGAAGAAAGCCCGCGCGCTGAAAGCCGACTTGAAGGCGGCAGAGAAGCTGCGCCGGACCCGCTACACGGCCACGACCACACCGGGTACTCCTCGTCCGCGGCGCACGGTCACCAGGCAGCAAGCCCAGGCGGAGATCGCCCGTGCGAAGGCGACAGATCTGGCGGCCCGCGCGCTTCCGGACCTGATCCCGCCCCGGGACCCGCCCGCAGGCTGGGCCCGCCCACGTCCCGCCCCTACCGCCCGGCCGCGTCCGGGGATTACGCCTGACAACCCCGCGGCAGACAACGCAACCGGCACCGAGCCAGCCTCGGACAGTAAGGAGTGACGCAAGATGGCTACCGCTGAACGCAGGGGGCGCCTGCCCAAGGAGCGGGAGGACCACTTCATGCGCCTGCCCGGTGCCCAGATCGTCTCCACGCGGGCGCTGCTCACGGCTCGGGAGAACATCCGGGCCGCGATCGAGGCAAAGGCGATGATCTGTATCTACGGGCAGGCAGGCAACGGTAAGTCCTTCGCGGTCAACGCCTCGCTGCGCGAGCTCGCGCCGACGCTGACCCGCCGGATCCAGTTCCGGGCCCGGCCCTCCACTCGCGACCTTCGTCACGAGCTCTTCCACGCCCTGGACCTGGCCGGCCGCCCGCCCTCGCACGCGGTCGAGTTCGACCGGATGCTGCGCGGCGCTCTGGAGGAACCACGGGTGCTGGTGTGTGACGAGGCGCAGTGGCTATCGAAGCTGTGCTTCGAGTACCTGCGCTATCTGTGGGACGACACCGACTCGGACCTGACGATCGTCTTCACCGGCGGGAACGGCTGCTTCGAGATGCTGCAGAGCGAGCCGATGCTGGAGTCCCGCGTCTACGCCTGGCAGGAGATCGGTGGCATGCCCCTGGACGAGGTTCTCACCGTCATTCCCGCCTTCCACCCTGTATGGGCCGACGCGGACTCTGAACTGATCGCTATCTGCGACCAGGAGGCCGCGCACGGGAACTTCCGCGCCTGGGCGAAGATCACCCACCACCTCACCGTCGGCCTGAAGGAGACCGGCCGCAAAACCGTGGACGAAGACCTTCTCCGCTGGGCCTACAGCAAACTCCGCACCCGCCAGGCGGCCTGACCCATGCTGACCTGCCCGAACCCACCCGCGGTCACGCTCGTCATGGACCCGCGTGACGACGTCGCTCACACCCGGGCAGCTTTGGCTGCCCACAACCCCTCCGAGGGCCGCGTCACCATCCACCCGACCCCAGGAACCGACTCCACCCTCACCCTCGCCTACGACATCCTCGCCGCCCTCGGCAAACCCGTACCCCTGACCGGCTACCCCGCCTCTGATCCCCGCCCCGCCTGGACCCTGTGCGCCGCCTGGATCCTCGCCCCCCCATCACCTGCCTGACTGTTCTGCGCGCCCACCTACTCGACCCCCGCTGTCTGGGCGAGCTGATGGCCCTGCGCGCCAGGACGGGGCTGCGCCTTGCCTTGGTGTGCCATCACCGGAAGACGCCTGCTGCCCTGGAGCGGGCCCTGAGCCGTACGGACCACCAGCTCGCGGACGCGGACGCGGTCCTGTCCTACGGGGAAGCCGCCGGCGAGAGCGAGGACAGCCCGCCAGCCGCACTGTCACGGCGCTGGATCAACCTGCCGGCCCTCACCACACTGCAGTCCATCGACGACAGCGACCGCTGCTCCTGCCGGGCACCGACAGCCAGCGAGCGCGGCTTCACCCCTCCCGCGCTGACCCCTCTCGCCGAGAGCCAGATCGCCCGCCGCCTCCACGCCGCCACCGCGCACCCGCACCTCGCGGCCGAACTGGCCACGGCCTGCGTCACGGCCGCCTCGATGACCCAGCTGGACACTGCCCGCGTCACTGATGCCGCACTGGACGCCAGCACGCTGATGCTCCACGACCGCAGGAACACCCGCCAGGGCTGCATGACCCACTCCGTGCCGGACTGGGCACGCCCCCTCCTACGGGCCGCGATGTTCACCCATTTCCTCACCACCGGCAGCAGGAGCGACCGCCTCTTCACCGGCCCCCTAGCCTCGCGCTTTCACGAGGTGGGCTGTCCAAGCGCTGATCAGAAACACAGGAAGTACCCATGACCTGCAACGATAGGACTTGCTGAGGGTCCTGTTGGCTGCAACGAAGACAGCACTTTCCAGGCGAGGGAGCCAATCGGGTCGTACCCGCATGTCCGTGTCCAGGGCGACGGCCGTCAGGTCGTCTCACAGGCCGGTTCGGTTCTGCTCGTCCAGAAATCATGAAAAACGGTCCGCCGACTCCGTCGGCGGACCCTCACGCAAGATCGAGGAGCGTGGGTCAGTAAGCAACTCCTGGAATGCCGAGCCTCGGGGTGAAGTGCGGCTGCCCTAGCGCTGCTCTTGAAAAGGCGTGGCTGCCGGGCAGCCGTGATGCGAAAATCAGGCCGCAACTTGATCCACATCCGCCTCCGGAGGTCCGGTTGGACATCGTCCCGCTGCTGCCGTTGACCACGTCCCGGTTGTCGCTGCGTCTGTTCACTCCTGACGATGCCGATGACCTGTACGCCTACCAGAGCCTGTCGAGCGTGGCACGCTACTTGTACCGGCCGGCGCACACGCGTGAGCGCAGCGGGCAGGTTGCCGCCGAGCGCGCGGCGCAGACGGTCTGGCGCGCCGACGGGGACAAGCTGGCGCTCGCTGTCTGCCGACGCGATGAGCCCGGCCTCCTTGGCGAGGTGAGCCTCACCCTGGCTGATGCCCGCGCGGCCCAGGCCGAGATCGGCTGGACTCTCGACCCAGGTCACCAGGGACACGGCTACGCGACCGAGGCGGCCGCAGCGCTGGCCGGGTTTGCCTTCGACACGCTGGGCGTGCACCGGCTCTACGCACGGCTGGACGTGGAGAACACCGGATCTGTGCGGGTCTGTGAGCGTCTTGGGATGCGTCGGGAGGCACACCTGGTCGAGAACGACCTCGACGGGGATCGCTGGGGCAGCGAGTACATCTACGCGGCGCTGTCCGCTGATCTTGGCCGTCGATCAGGCGGTTGAGCCCGACGCCGCCTCCTGTTCGTGATCTTCCATAAGGCGGCGGCATCACCCTCCACAGCAACCAGACCTTGAACCCGGCCCGACACCGCCCACATACTCCAGACCGCCAGACATCCGATCACCAACGGTCGGCGGCTTGCTCGTTACCGGCCCACGCTTCTAGCCTCGCGCTTTTCCGAGGCGAGGTGACCACGAGCTGGTGACCTGCAACGATAGGACTTGCTGAGGGCCCTGTTGGCTGCAAGGAAAAGAGCACCTTCCAGGTGAGAGAGCCAATCGGGTCGTACCCGCGTGTCACGTGTCCAGGGCGACGGCCGTCAGGTCGTCTCACAGGCCGGTTCGGTCCTGCTCGTTGAGACGGTCCGCAAGAGTGGCCTTGAACAGGCGATATCCGCCGGACTCGCTCCCTGGAGGAAGCCGCGGGCCGTCCACGATCCCGGCAAGATCCTCCTGGACCTTGCCCTGGCGGTCGCGATGGGCGGCGACTGCCTCGCTGACATCGCCATGCTCCGGGCCGAGCCGGCCGTCTTCGGCCACGTGGCCTCCGACCCGACCGTCTCCCGCCTCATCGGCACCCTCGCCTCCAGCAGAGAGAAGAGCTTACGGGCCATCCGGGCCGCACGATCCCAAGTCCGCTCCCGGATGTGGTCGTTGGCCGGCTCACACGCTCCCGACCAGGAGGGCCGCGTGACGATCGATTTGGACGGAGTGCTGGTGATCGCGCATTCGGACAAGGAGGACGCCGCCCCGACCTGGAAGAAGACCTACGGCCACCACCCCCTCATGGCCTTCGTCGACCACGGACCGGGCGGCACCGGGGAACCCGTCGCGGCCCTGCTCAGACCGGGCAACGCGGGCTCGAACACCGCCGCCGACCACATCACCACCACCCGCCAAGCCCTCGCCCAACTCCCGAAGAAGTACCGGCGTGGTCGCCAGACCCTCATCCGCACCGACTCCGCGGGCGGTACCCACGACTTCCTCGCCTGGCTCACCCAGCGCGGCAGATGGCTGTCCTACTCCGTCGGCATGGTGATCACCGACGCGATCCACCAGCACGTGCTGAAAGTCCCAGCATCCGCCTGGACACCGGCCGTCGAAGCGGACGGCGAGATCCGTGACGGGGCCTGGGTCGCCGAACTCACCGGCAACATCCTGGACGGCTGGCCGACGGGCATGCGGCTGATCGTGAGAAAGGAACGGCCGCATCCGGGAGCCCAGTTGAGGCTCACCGACGCCGACGGCATGCGGCTCACGTGTTTCGCCACCAACACCACCAGCCGGCCCATTGCCGAGCTCGAGCTGCGACACCGACTGCGAGCCCGGGCCGAGGACCGGATCCGGGCCGCCAGGGCCACCGGCCTGCGCAACCTCCCTCTGCACCACACCGCCCAGAACCAGGTCTGGCTCGAGATCGTGCAGATCGCCCTCGACCTGCTGGCCTGGATGCCCATGCTCGCCCTGACCGGCAAGGCCAGGTGCTGGGAGCCCCGCCGTTTGCGACTCCGCCTGTTCACCGCGGCAGGACAACTCATCACCACTGGCCGTCGACGGATCCTCCGCCTTGCCGGGCACTGGCCCTGGACCAACCACATCACGGCCGCACTCGAACGGCTCGCCCAACTGCCGAGCCCCGACTGACCAGCAGATCCCCCCGTCCCTTCGACAGCACTTCCACACCCGGACCCGTGGAACCCGGCGCCCATCCGACACGAGAGTCGGGCCATCGGCCTGTCCATCACCCCGTAAGAATGCAAAACGGTCCGCCGACTCTGTCGGCAGACCGTTACGCAAGATCGAGGCTAGGCTCGACAGGGCTGCCGCGCCTGACCGACTTTGCGGAACAGTGCAAACTCCGCCCGCCCCAGCCACCACGCCCCAAGCGGAGTAAGAACACCCGCCAAAAGTCACCGCCACCCACCGTGTGGCCCCTCAGCAATGCCCACCACAGCACCTCCTGGTACATCGCTGAGGAAGATATGAGGGGTTGCCCCCAACCGTCTGGCTACAGAAAGCGGGAACGAGTGCCCCACCGCATGTACTGACCGAAGGGCCCCGGAAGTTCTGCACGTTCCGTATCTCGGCCCACGCGGGACTGTAAATCGTTCGGTGTGACTCCCGATCATGGAGGATGCATCTGACCAGTGAGAACGTGTCCGAGTCCGAGGCCGTCGAGCCCGCGAAGGGTGTGTCGGTGAAGGCCGTGGACGACCAGCTGATTGACGAGCTGGTGGGCCGTGCCCAGGCCGAGGGCCTGCAGCTGACCGGCGAGGGCGGATTCCAGCAGCTGACCAAACGGCTGCTGGAATCCGCCCTGGGGGGTGAGATCACCGACCACCTCGGCTATGACAAGCACGATCCGGCCGGCAAGGACTGCGGCAACTCCCGCAACGGCAAACGCTCCAAGACCGTCCTGACCGACCGCGCTTCCCGCCGCTGCTGAGGGCATGGGAGGTGAGCTGCTCGACGAGTTGTTCATCGTGACTGCGGAGGCCTTGGAGGACCGCTACAAGGGGGCGGAAGCTGGCGACCATGTCGGTGGGGTCCTCGCCGGGCTCCGGGAACACGGGCACGATGATCCGTGCGACCTTCGTTGAGCTGTCGCGGTTCAACGTGAGTGCGCGGCCGATGTTCTGCAATGGTGGTCGGCTGCGGCTGCCCACGGCTGTGGCTGAGCGTGTCGGTTGATGGCGGCGATCACCCGTGGATCAGGCCCAACTCGCCCGCGCGTACTCCGGCCTGGAAACGGGAGCCCGCGTTGAGGGTGACGAGCAGTTCGGCGACCCGGCGGCGGTAGGTGCGCAGCGACATGCCGAGTTCCCGTGCGGCTGTCTCGTCGGTGGCGCCGGAGGTCAGGGCGCGCAGAACCCTTGCGGCTTGGGCGTCGATCCGGGGCCATTCCGCGCTGAGGAAGGCCGCGAGGTCGGTGGCGCTCTCCCAAGCGGCTTGGAACAGCGCGTAGGCCCCGTCGACCAGGGCCGGTGTGGCGCTCATGGTGTAGGTGCGGTGTCCGTGGGCGGCCGGTGCGGGTGTGATGGGGTCGGTGAGGATCATGGTTCGCCGGTCGATGAAGAAAGTTCCCCGGGACAAGGGGGCGGCGGTGATCCGGATCTGCATGCCGTGTGCTGCCATCTCGCGCAGTGCTTCCCGGTCGCGCTCGTCGGCGAGTACGGCGGGGCTGTACAGCTTGCGGGCCGGAACTGCCCCGTTGCGGCGCATCGTCAGGCGGGCGGCCTCGCGCGCGCCGGGCCAGGTGTCGAGGTCGCGGGCGACGTTGACCCATTCCGTGTCGTCGGACTCCGTCAAGGGCTTGAGCCGCGTCCAGAGCTCAACATCACCGCGAAGCATCATGACCTGTGGCATGCGTTCATTGTGCGGGTGGCAGCAACATGCCACGCTCTCGTCGGCTGGTGCCGGGCCGTACAGGCTCAAGCCCATGAGCAACAGATTCCGCCTCGGCGGCGACCTGGACGTCAACAGGCTCGGATTCGGCGCCATGCGTCTGCCGTCCAAGGACGGTATGGGCGGCCCCGCCCGCGACCCGGAGGCCGGCCGTGCCGTGCTGCGGCGCGCCGTCGAACTCGGGGCCGACCACATCGACACCGCCGACTTCTACGTCAGCCACGGCGGTGCGGTGCGTGCGAACAGCCTGATTCGCGAGGCGCTGTACCCCTACCCGTCCAACCTGGTCATCGCGACCAAGGTGGGCCCGATCATCCGTCCCGACGGCCTCCACCAGGGCACCCCGGCCGACATGCGCGGCCTTGTCGAAGCCAACCTCACCGGCCTGGGCGTGGACCGGCTCGATTTCGTCTATCTGCGCATCGGGGCGATGACACCCCCGCACGGTGAGTCGCTCGCCGAACGCTTCGAGGCGCTTGCCGCGCTGCGCGAGGAGGGCCTGATCCGGCACCTCGGCCTCAGCAACGTCGACACCGCGCATCTCGCGGAGGCCCGCGCCATCGCACCTGTCGCCGCCGTGCAGAACCACGCCGCCCAGTCTGACGACGCGGACGTCCTGGCCGCCTGCCAGGAGGCCGGCATCGCTTTCGTGCCCTTCTTCCCTGTGGGCGGCGGTCGGGAACTCGACGACGAGCGTCTTGCGAAGGTGGCGGCCCGGCACGGCGCCACCGTCCCCCAGATCGGCCTCGCCCGGCTGCTGGCCACCTCCCCGGTGGCCCTGGCCATCCCGGGCACGGGATCCCTCCCGCACCTGGAGGACAACATGGCCGCCGCCGCGATCACCCTCACCGACGACGACCTCGCCGACCTGTCCTGACATCGCACACGAAAGAAGCCCCTGCCATGAAGCTGCTGATCCTCGGCGCGACCGGTCCCACCGGTCGTCATGTCATCGACCTGGCGGTGCGATCCGGTGACTCGGTCACGGCCTTCGTCCGCAACCCGGCGGCCCTGGGTGACCTGGCCGAGCGGGTCACGCCGGTCACCGGCGAAGCCACCTCACACCGCGACCTCGCAGCCGCCGCGGCCGGACACGACGCGATCGTCTCCGCGCTCGGCAGGGGAAATTCGGTGCGCGCCGACGGCCTCTTCACGCGCGCCTCGGCGGCCGTGATCGGCGCAGCCGGGGAAGCGGGTGTCTCCCGCCTGGTGTGGCTGTCGTCGTTCGGTGTCGGCGACACCTTCCACTGGTCGAGCACCACACAGAAGCTGATCTACAGCACGCTGCTGCGGTCGATCTACGCCGACAAGGAGATCGCGGACGAGAGCATCCGCTCCAGCGGGCTGGACTGGACCGTGGTCTACCCCACCAGGCTGACCCACGGCCCCGCCATGGGCACGTACAGGGCGGACGACCGGCTGCCGATGAAGGGCAACCCGACGATCAGCCGCGCGGACGTCGCCGCCTTCATGCACCAGGCAGCACACGGCAGCGAGTGGATCAACCGCGCCGCCGTGATCTCGGACTGAGTGTCCGCACTCCGAGTATGACAGTCGTTATAGACGGGTGTAGCCTCGGGCTCTATAACGCCTGTCATAGGAGGATGTCGTGACGATCATTACCGTGAACGCCCCCAAGGGACGCCTCGGCCTTGAGCAGCGCCGTGAGCTGGCCGAGACGCTGACGGACGCGGTGCTGGTGCCCGAGGTGGGGCAGCCCGTCCCGGCCGCCCGCGTCGGGTTCCAGGTGCACTTCGTCGAGCGCGAGCTGGACATGGTGGCCATCGGCGGACGGCTGCTTTCGGACGCCGGTCAGGAACTCGACGTGATGGTGATCGACATCGCGGTCATGGACGCCGCCTGGCAGCCGGACGTACGAGGCCAGGTCATCGAGCGCGTCCTGGCCGCGCTGGCGAAGTCCTGCGGACTGGAGAAGCCGTCACCGACGTGGTGGGTCAACTTCCGCGTGATCGACGAGGGTAGCTGGGGCTCGTCCGGGGGTGTGCTGTCCGTCCTCCCCCTCCTTGAGAGCGGTGTGTTCACGGAGGAGAGGGCCAAAGCCGTCCGTGCCGCGCTGGGCGCCTGAAGTCGACAACGACGGTTCCAGGCATGCACGGAGCCCTGCCCCTGCCCGGTCAGCCCTTGATCGCGGCGAGGACGAGGGCCTGCAACTGCTCCGCGGTGCGATCCAGGGGCTGGGTGCTGCGCTTGGCGCGGCACATGGCCACGGTCCCCTCGACGGCCGCGACGACGAGGGTGGCGAGCTGGGCCGCCTGCTCACGCTCGGCGCCGTGCTCGCACAGCGAGTCGGCCAGCAGGCTTTCCCAGGCGTTGAAGACGTCAGCTGCGGCTACCAGGGCGGCCGGCGTCTCGTCCGTGGGCGGCTCCTCGATGGAGACGGCGAGAACCGGGCAGCCCGCCCGGAAGTCACTGTCGACGACGATCTTGCGCCACAGGCCGAGGAATGCCCGCAGCCCGGAGGCCGGCCCCGCCTCCAGCTCCTTGCGCAGACGGCGCGCGACCCACTCGCCCGTGTAGCGGACGGCCTCGGTGGCCAACTGCTGTTTGCCTTCGGGGAAGTAGTGGTACGTCGAGCCGAGCGGCGCCCTGGCGTGCTTGGCCATCTCGCGGATGCTCGTCGCGTTCAGACCGCGCCGGCTGATCATGTCGGCCGCACCGGCCACGATCCGCTCGCGCGCCGCCGGGCTGGGCTTGGTCACGTACATGATCCCTTCTGACCCCACTGGATATAACAGCCGTCATAGTCTAGCGTGATCGGCACTTATAACGACCGTCATATACCTGTGTCGTCGAACGACAAGAAGACGAACGAAACAAAGCGAGGTATGCCATGCCGATGATCCGGCTCACCGCCCCGGCCGCCGCCCTGACCGCACAAGGCCGCCAGAGCATCCAGCGTGACCTCGCGGCGGTGCTGCTGCGCTGGGAGGGCGCACCCGACACGGCGTTCTTCCGCACCCAGGCGTGGAGCTACCTCACCGAACTGCCGGAAGGCGCCCAGACCACCGCCGAGGACGACGCGCCGCGCTTCCTGGTGGAGGTCACCGTCCCACAAGGAGCCCTGTCCGAGCGCCGCAAGGCGGGCCTGGTCGAGGAGGCGACGAAGACCGTCCTGGCCGCGGCCGGCCTCGGCCGGGACGACACACTGCGGGTGTGGGTGCTGGTGCACGAGCAGCCCGACGGCACCTGGGGTGCGGGCGGCTCCGTCATCCGCTACGCCGACCTGGTGGCACTGGCGAAGGGGCAGCGCACCGATGCGTGAACTGACCTACGTCGCCCGGCGCACCGTCGAGTGGCGCGAGACGCCCGACCCGACACTCCAGTCCGACGGGCAGGCGATCGTCGCACCGGTGGCCGCCACCTCCTGCGACGTCGACTCCTCCATCCTGGCCGGTCACGGCTTCATCGACCCACCGTTCGCCCTCGGCCACGAGTGCGTCGCCCGGGTCGTCGATACCGGCGACGCCGTGACCACCGTCGCACCCGGCGACCTGGTCGTCGTCCCCTGGTCCATCAACTGCGGCACCTGCGAGCGATGCCGGGCCGGGCTGACCGCGCACTGCACCGCCGTCCCCTACATGGCGATGTACGGCGCACCGATCGGCGGCACTTGGGGCGGGCTCTTCTCCGACCTGGTCCGCGTGCCCTACGCCGACGCCATGCTCGTCCCGCTACCGGCCGGCCTCGACCCGGTCGCCATGGCCTCGGCAAGCGACAACTGGTCCCTGGCCTGGCGCCTGGTCGCCCCGCACCTCAAGGCCCGCCCCGGAGCACGCGTCCTGGTCGTCGCCCGCGGCAGCATCGGCCTCTACGTGTGCGACATCGCCCGCGCCCTCGGCGCCTCCGACGTGCTCTACGTCGACCCCGACCCCGAACACCGCACCCTGGCCCGCGCGTTCGGGGCCGCCACCGCCGAGACCCTGGACCCGATCCCCCAGGGCTACGACATCGCCGTCGAGGCCACCGGCCGCGTCGACCAGCTCGCCCTCGCCGTCAAATCCCTGACTCCGGAAGGGATGTGCGAGTCGGCGGGCAATCATTTCCGTCCCGGTGAACTGCCACTGCTCGACATGTACCTCAACGGCGTCACCCTGCGCATCGCCCGCGACAACGTCCGTGCCCACATCCCCGACGCCCTCGCACTCGCCGCCTCCGGCAAGGTCGCCCCCGAGAAAGTCGTCTCCCGCGTCATCGACTGGGAGGACCTGCCGACCGCGCTGCCGGAGAAGCACCTCAAGCCGGTCTTCGTCCGGGCCGATGACTGACCCCACCCCACCAGCCCACCCCACCGAGAAACCCGATGCACACTTCCCTCACCGACCCGCCGCCCACTGGCACTGCCACCGACCCCACGCGAGCGACAGCCGAGGAAGAGGAACTGGAAGACCAGAAGGCGGCCATCACCCACCTCGGCCACGAACTGCGCGCCCTGGTGGAAGCCACCGTCCGCACCGCCGCCTCCCCGGACACCCTCCACCGTGTGGCGGACGGCGTCCGCGCCATCACCAGCCAGCTGACGGGCCGACAGCGGTCGCGGGCGGAGATCCCCGAGGTGGACGAGTTCCCCACAGGGACACGTATCTACAGCCCAGTGACCGGGGCCGGAAGCCCGCTGGCCCCGCCCGTACAGGTAACACCCACCGCCGACGGCCTGGTGGGTCACTGCACACTCGGCATCGCCCACGAAGGGCCGCCCGGCTACGGCCACGGCGGCATGAGCGCCATGCTCCTGGACGAACTCATGGGCCGCGCCTGCGCAGCAGCGGGAACGCCCGGCCTGACCGTCTCCCTTCAGATGCGCTACCACCGCCCGGTCCCACTGGAAACACCTCTGCGGACCCTCGCCCGCGTCACCGGCACGGACGACCGCAAGATCTTCGTGAGCGGGTCGATCACCACCCAGACAGACCCTGACGCGAACCTCGTCACGGCCGACGGGGTCTTCATTGCTCCCGACCCCCACCGCACTCGCACCCTGTTCCCGGGGCTGCAAGCCGAACGGTAACCAGCCGGGCACACGGCGTATCCCCCGCCAGAAGTTGCCGGCGGAACGGATCCGGCACACAAACCCCATTGCCTCCTGGGCCAACAGCACGCCCACCTCCGGTCCTGCCTCCACCGTCGGCACCGTTACGCCCACTCCATTCCCAGCTTCCGCAGTGCGTCCAGCTGTTCCTGGGTGAGCTTGTCCCGCCTCGCGCGGGTGTTCGATACCCATACGCCCAACTTGATGACCACCGGCTCGGCCTCGCCGCCGACCGCGATCTGTTCACTGTGGCCCCTCGGCACGGGCCGGTGGGCGCCTTCCCGTTCGATCCACTGTGTGAGGGCGGCAAGTCCGCGCTGGAAGGCCTGCTGCGCCTTGCTCGTGCCCTTCGTCGCGCGGGTGGCCGCCGGGGCAGCAGACGGGGCCTCAGCGGGCTGCACGCCCAACGCGGACAGCCGTTCCTGCTGCTCGCTCGACAGCTGCGCCCAGGTGCCCGGATTCTTCTGCCGTTCCAGCCACTTGCCCAGGTCATCGCCCTCGAACAGCACCCCGGGTTCGATGGCCGGCAGGACGCCGTCGGCGTCGACCAGGTCCGCGAGGACGCGGTAGTGGCGTTGCCAGTCCAGCGGCCACGGGCAGTCCCAGTCCGGGGCGATCGCGGCCAGCTGCTTCGCTCGCTCCGCCGCCCGCTCCGGGTCCTTGCCCAGGCCGCCCTTCCGGCGCAGGTTGGCCATGTGACAAATCTGCGAAGGATCACTGCGTGAGTGATGCGGTTGCGCTGCTGATCTAGTGATCGTTTCAGGATCCCTAGTCGTCGTGGCGAATCAATCTGAGCTGGGATTTCCGTGGAGGTGCAAGAGCCAAGGAGCCCTCTGAGGTGCGAGTTCAGTGATCGTTCCGGAATCCAGTGATCGTCGAAGGATTCGCTATTGCTGGGTGGATCCGGCGGAGGGAGTCTGTGCTGGTCAGGGTGGTCTGGAGGCTTGGGGGAGTGGGGTGGGTCATAGGGCGTGGCTGCAGGCGCGGTCGGTGGTGACAAGCTTGGTTGGCTGGCCTGGTGCAAGGAGGTTGATCTCTGCGTATCCGTGATCAGGAGAAGGAGCAAGCAGTGCTCGTCGAACCCGTTTCCGGTGGGTGCCAGTGCGCGCTCCTAAGGTGTGGACATAACGTCAGCGAGGCTCACGCGCCCGGTCGGTGAACTCCCGGTCGATCTAGTCCGGTTGCAGTGCATTACGGTCACGGGCATCCCGCGGTGCCGTACGACTTCGAGGACACTGATGACGGGTGACGAGGGGTGGAAGAACGAAGACGACGAGGAGAGCCGTGCTCCGGCTGCGGGTGCCGAGGTCGGGCCAACGGCCGTCGGCGGATACTCACACGTCGTTCAGGATCGGCTGACCACTAGATCATCCAAGGTGAGCTTGACGCGGCGTCGGTTGGCGTCGAAGCCGTACATGGCAGTGGGCCGGTTCAAGGGGTCGGATTTCGAGTAGTAGCGGAACTGCAGTACCTGGCCACACATTGGCCCCACGTCCGCCATCAGGCCGTCCTGGCAGGTGGCCAGCACGGTGATGCCGTGTTCCAGCGCAGCGTCACGCAGTGCGGCGATCACTTCACGACGGTGCTCCGCGCCGAGTGAGTCACCGAGTTCGTCGAGGATGAGGACGCGGCCCCGCGCGTCGGGTGCGGCCAGCAGGGCGGCCAGGACGAGATGGATGGAGAACAGCTTCTCCTGGGCGGTGTTGGTGGGCGCATCGTAGGCCAGCAAGGAGCCGCCGGGGTTGCGCTGCCACCGGGGCACGACATGACAGATCCACTGGCCCTCGGCGCTCTCCGGCGCGCTTACGCTGTAGAGCAGGTCGGCCGCGTACCCCTCTTTTTTGTGCAGTAGGTTGAGCTGGTTGCTGATGCGGTCCAGCGCGCTGTGCACGCGTTCCTTGATGGACTCCTGAGTTTCTTCAAGGGCCTGGCGTGACTCCTCGACGAGGTCGTGGAGGTAGCTCTGTTCGTCCTCCCGCTCCCGTCTTTTCACCTCCACCTGCTCCCGAGCTCCTGCGTCCCGCTCCTCGTACTCATCCAGCCACGTCTTCAGCGCGGTCAGCGAGCCACGGAAGATGGTGTCGTGCGGATCGTGGGTGTGCGCCTCGTGATGGTGCAGGGCGTCGGCGATCTCCACGGTGGCCACACCGGTGGTTACCGTGTCTGCGGCGAGCCTCGTCAGCGCCGCCGTCAGCCGGGACCGGCTCTCGCTGCGAAGGTCCGCACAGGTGCGGACCTCGGGCGGGCGCTCGGTGTCCCGCGGTACGACGGCGTAGGAGTTGATGCCGTCGGCGGGCTCCGCGCCGGGCTCATCCTCGGGCAGGCAGCTCCAGTTGAGCTCCTCCAAAGCCTCCTCCTCAGAGCCCGTCCAGATCATCCGTGCCCGGTCGGTGCTTAGCCCCTTGCGGAGCTCCTCCAGCTTCTCCTTCCTCCGCGTCGCCTGCGCCCTGTCGTCCTTCAACTTCCGCAGTTCGCCCTCGAGCTTGTCTGCGCGCTCCTTCGCGGTGAGGAACGCCGTCTGGGCCTCATGCGCCGTCTCGCTTGCCTCTTTGGCCAACGTACGCAGCCCGGGCAGCGCGGCAACGCACTGGGCGTGGGTGTCCTCGAGGTCGCGGATCTTGGGAACGAGCCGCTGTGCGAGCTCTTGGGCCTCGGCCCGTTTGATGTCCCGGCGCAGTTCGGCGATCCGGCGACGGTGCAGGTCGGCTGCGGTCTCCAGCGCAGCGCACTGGGCCCGGGCCTGATCCCGCTGCCCTTCAAGGTGGGCGCAGATGTCTTCTTGGCCGGCGATCGGCTTCTCGAAGCCTCCGATGACGCGGACCCCCAGCCCGGCCAGCCAGGCATGCGGAGGAACCGTCACATCGGTTGAATCGGCCAGGGCATGCAGGAACGGCACTGCCAGGGGATCGGCGTCCAGGATTCCCTCGGGCAAGCCATCCGGGGCGCCGGAACCTGCCGCTTCCGGTTCGCTCGACGGCCCGCAGATGAGGATGGTCCCGGGCAGAGTGCTCACCGCACGGCTGGCATCCTCCAGGGCATCGGAGGCGACACACACCGCCTCCCTCCACGGTGCCAGGCGGGCCTCCCACTGGGACCGCGCCTCAGGACGGACGCGAGTGGTGGCCATCAGCCCCACCCTCCGGTGGGACGTTTCCCCCTCCAGGGCCCGCAACGCCGCCCCCGCCTGGCCGGTGCGCCCCTCCCGGGCCTCGGCGAGCTCTCCCTCCAGCGCCCTGACACGTTCCTCGGTCAGCAGGAGTTCGGCTTTCACCTCGAGCTGACGCGCCTCCTGGTCGCTGACGTGCTGGGCGAGCTCGGTGGGGGAGGGGCCGGCGTAGTCCTCGGCCTGCTGCCGCGCCTGGCGGTGATCCTGCTGCGCCCGTTTCAAGTCGCCTCGAAGCAGTCCCACCTTCTCGTTGGCCTCCTCCACCTCCCGCTGATGCTGGTCGCTGCGCAACTGTGCGGAACGGGCCGATTGCCGGAGCTGGCCGATGTCGCGGGCTTTGGTGAGCTGGCCCTGCACTGCATCATGCCGCGCAGCCAGAGCTGCCAGATCATCCTCGACACGGGCGAGGCTGCTGCCGATCCTGCGCTCGTAGACGACGGCATCAAGTGCGGCGCGTGCCGATGCCAGTCGCCAGAAGAGGTGAGCCCGGCCAGCCTCCACCCGGGCCCGCTGCCGGGTGTCGACAGAGTGAAGGATGATTTCCTCTTCGTGCCAGGACTTCTCGGCATCGGCCAGTTTGTCGGCCAGGTTCTTCTGCGTCCTAGCCAGGTCCTTGCGGGCCTGTACGTCCGTGGCGAGCATGCCGGCCTTGCCGGTGAGATCGAGCAGCGCCTCCCCGATCTGCACGGGCGTAAAGGTGCCCGCATCCAGCTTCAGCAAAGAGGGCCGCGACCGCATACCGCCGCGGCTGATGATGTAGGCCAGCAGACGCGGGGCGCGGCCGTAGAGGACCTCCGCGTAGTCCGTGGCCCCCAGGGCTTTACCACCGAGCGCGCGAAAGAACCCTGGAGCCAGCTCGTGCTGGCTGCGATCGTCTCCACCGAGTAGAAGGTGCACCCCTTCCTTGTGTCGTACCTCGATGTGCGGTGACTTGGCCGATACCTGCAGCCACACGGTGTGCGCGCTGCCCCATGGATCCTCGGGTTCGGCGAAGACGCCCACCACATAGCCGACCGAGGCGGCCTCGTTCACCTCTGGCGATGCCCCGGCGGTGACGGGCTCGAACAGCAGCTTGGGTGCGTGCACGGAGCCACCGCCCGTCATGCGCCATTCCGGGTCTCCCAGCAAGAGGGCCAGGGCAGACAGGAAGCTGGTCTTTCCCGACTCATTGGAGTCCTTCGGCCCCCGCCCGGTCACCGCGACGAATGTGCCTGGGACGATCGCCACCGGGTGGGAGGTCAAACGGGCAATGGAGAACGTCTGGACAGCGACCAGCTGACGGGTACCGACCACTCCCCGCTTGCCACGTGCACTAGGGATCTGCTGACTCACATGCGGTCCGTCTCTGTCGGGATCTCAGATAACTCGCCGCGAGGCGCGGGGACTTCGAGGCCACGCCGCCGACGGATGGCGGCGGCCAGCTGCCCACCGGGCCGACCGACCAAGATCAGGTCCTCCCAGAGCAGGTTGCTGCGGGCCTCGCTCATGCGCTCCAGGGCGGGACCCGGCAGGTAACGGCCCGTGGTGGTCTCAGCGACCATGCCCGCCGCCCGCAGCCTGCGCAGCGCCGTTCTCATCGCGGCCTTGGAGATCCGCCGGTTGGAGGCGAGCTCCGCCAGGGTGACGGTGTGGACTTCCCCCGTCCAACGGTTGTGCCGGTGCCGCCCCCGAGCTCTCGGAATCGCCACCGTGTGCAACAGGACCAGGGCCAGCACGGCCCGGTCCACCGCGGCGAGGGTCCCGACCTCCTCGGCCACCAGGGCATCGGCGAGCGGGTCACAAAACCCGGTAACCCAGTTGCCCTCCGCTGTCTGCAGCAGCTGCCGCCCGCACGGCAGCAATGCCTGCTCCACCGCGGCCCGCATCGCAGGATCAGCCAGCATCGGCAGCTCACCCCGGGGCACCGGCCGACGAGCCGTCTCCAGTGTGGCGACCACTGACCGCACCACATATCCATCGGACATCTCAAGCACCGTCCCGGCATCGGCCCGGACCTCATGCGGCGGCACCGCCGAATCCGGCTCACCGCTCGCCTGCTCATCCGCCCCGGGAGCCGGCAGCAGATGGTGCCCGCGACGCAGGCCCTCCACCACCACAGCAGGAAACGCCGCAACGGCTGCCCCCAGCCGCAGTTCGTCCCCGTCCCTGGAGATCAGGCCGGCCTCCGGCAAGGTCCGCTCGAGTGCCCGCTCCACCGCTTCGCGGTCCGCGCCCAGTTGAGAACACAACGCCACAATGGCGGCACGCCTAAACGGCCCGCCCGGAAACGGCGCGCGCTCAGGCCGCGGCCACGCCGCGCGCAGGCACGCCGCCCACACCAGGGTCGGCACCGGCGACAAACCAATCCGGAACGCCGGCGACAGGCCGGCAACCGGTGCCGTCTCACCGTCCCACCCCAAGACCAGCACATCGGCCAACCGGCCCACCCCGTGCACGCGGATCACCCGGCGTCCGATCCGGGCGGCCGCGGCCGCAGCGGCAAACGCCACGGGACCGGTCGTCTCGGCCGATGTCACTCCAGCGGCCCGCAACCGCCCCAGAAGCAACGCTGCTTGAAACGCTCTGTCCTCATCCGCCTCACGGATGGCGTCCTGTTCAGAAGCCATCCGAACCCCCATCGGACCTCTGAGCCACATTCTGACGCCGAAGACGCAGGGGATGCAGATAGGTGACGGAGGCCTCCGGATCGGCTAGCAAACCGTCCTCCACCACGACCGTATAGGGCTCGTCAGGATCGGCACTCAGCGCCAGCACATCGGTGATGATCGAAGCAGCCGCAGGCCATCCCGCTTCGTACAGCGCCTGAGTGAGATCGACTTCCTCATCTGCCGCCAACAACTCATCGGCCCGCAGCCGCCACCGCTCCCGTAGATGCGCGTGTGCATCCTCGGCCCACTGCAAAGGATCGTCCTCATCCTCGTCGTCGCCCTCGACCACGAGAGGCCGCACGCGTGCCCGCGAGCGCGGGGCGAACCCCTCCACTGTCTCCAGAAGCTGAGCCGGCTCGATCCACACTGCCGGCACGTCGGCGACCAGTGCCGTACCCACCTGCGACAGCAGCTCGACGTCACCCTGGACCGCGGCGTGGTCGTACTCCTTGACGGTCAGCACGTCAAAGTTCAGACTGCCGCCGCCCTGCTCAAGCACTTTGTCCGCAGCGGCCATGACCTGCAGACGGTAGAACTGCTCCGCCTCGATCAGAGCCGAACCAGCTTCCTCCAGCGCCCAGTCACCACTGAACCGGTCCGTGACCAGTTTGTTCAGTTCCTTCACCTGGCGCGTGAACCCTTGATGATCATGCTGTCGATGGGACTCCATCAACTCGGCCGTCGTGCCGGTAGCGATCTGCCGCTGCAAATCCAGAGCGAAAACCCGCAGCGCGTTCCGGCACGACACCAGATAGTCCAGAGCCGCCTCGGGGTCGGGATTGCTGCGATCGAACACCGCCCTCGCCCGATCCAACAGCAAGATCAACTCATCAACACCCCCGTGCTCCGCCAGCCGTTCAGCCGCCAAAGCACCAGCGAGCCCTGCAGGCCGCACGACATACCGGTCCTGATGGGACTTCAGAAGATAGGGCTCAAGGAACCCCAGCCGGATCAGGACAGCCAAACGGCGATCGATCAGCTCCTCCGGCCACCCTGAGGGATTGCCCTTCAATGCCTGCACGACCTCAGCCTTCGACAGCCCGTGCGCCCCGGCATGCTCGGCAAACACTTTCAGGATCGCAAGCGCCACCCGCGCCACCTCCGGGTGCTGCGCCACAGCACCAGCATCCTCAGCAACGGGAGCCATGAACGCCCGCCAGTTGGCCAACTGAACAGCCGCCGCCAGATCCTCCCGATCGCCGTCCCCGAACGCGAGCTGTTCACCCACCGGCCGGCACCGCCTCCAACAGCCCAACCAAGCGAGGCAGCACCTTCCGGTGCAACGGCTCCTGCTCACACGATTCGCCCGAGACCGCGATCTCCGCCGCCAGGGCCCGCAGTTCCACCGGCCCCTCCGCCGCCATCCTCTCCGCCAGCGCGCGCGCTTTCGGATACTGCTCCGGCTCCTGATCCCGGTAGGGGCCGGCACGCCACATCTCCACTTCCATCCCCACCGGATGCACCTTGCGGTCCAAGCGCCGGGACAGATCATCGATGATGGCAATCCCATCGGCATCCAGGTCTCCCCAGATGGCCATCCGCTCCGGACGCATCCACTCCAGCAGGGCAACCAGCTTGTTGGTGACGTACCCCTTGCCCCAGATGCACAGCCACTGCGACGTGACCTCCGAGATCGCGCACACACGTTCAAACGTGTCGGAGTTCTCAACCAAGAAGACGCCCCGCCCGCCGTGCTCGACTTCCCCCACCAGCCGCAGAGCGCCAGCAGGCAGAGCGATCCACGGCTTGGCCACCGCAGCGTCGGCAGCCACCGACCCCACCCGCCACCGCAAAGGCCCCCGCACCCGAATATCGACATCAGCCTCATCGAGCGCCAGGTCAAAGCTCATCCCGACCAGGTTCTCGAAAGCCGCCTGCCGTGGAGGGGTCCACTTCTTCGACCCGCTCAACGCAAGGCCAGCCAACTCCTTGGCGGACAACCGCTCCCCGTCCCGGTGCGCCGGCCACCACACAGACGCCGCGCGCACCGCCGCCTCATAGGCAGTCCACGCCTCGGTCGCCACCGCACTGTCCTGCGGCACCCTCAGCGGCGAACCCGCCGGACAGGCATCCAGCAACACCTGCTCCCGCTCCAACTCCGGTACCGGCGCCATCAACGCAAGCAGTTCCTTGCGTACCTCATCGGGATCCCGCCACCCGCGCAGCTCCTGCAACAACTCATCCGCCTGCAATGCCCACGAATGAGACAGACGCCATGCCAACGGACCGGCGAGCTCGAGATCGTCATCAACCGCGCAACGCAGGACCACACCTCCGCACCGCACCAGCGCCAGAGCTACATCCCACGCCCTGTCTCCGAAACGGGACTCCACCGTGGCCCAAGAGCGCCGCTGCGCCGAGAGCACCCACACCAGATGCCGGCTATCCAAAGTCTCCGGGGGTTCATAGGCCGGCTGCTCCCGCGCGGTCACCAGGTCGACCTCCCGAATGCGCAGCAAACCCCGGCGATTACGCGGTGCGCGGTTCATCCCCTCACGACGTACCGGTACGGACAAAGCGTGTATGCCCTCCGGGGCTTCAGCCACCGATACCCGGATGCGGCCTTCCGCTTCACTGAACAACAGAGCCATAGCGCCCGCCCCGGCACTCATATGCCCTCCCCAGAGACACATCGGACCTTGAACCCAGGCAGTTCCACTCTGTCAGGAAGGCATACACAAGGCCTCTTGCGCCTCACAAACAGACAAAGTGAGTTCAATCCAACACTGATCCAAAGCAGGCACAGTGACGTACCGTCACCTGCTATTAGCTCTGGCTCCACAGACGGCCCGCGAGGAGAATCGACGCTGTCCCTGTCACGGGCCAGACGCCGTCCTCATGCCGTCCGTCTGATTCCGGTCCTGGGCAGATTTTGTATCTGGGAGGGGTCGGAGCCAGGCCCGGCGAGCTGCCAGAACCGCGCTGATGTTCGACTGATCCAACGACGAAGCAGTCCGGAGCACCCTCGACCGGCTCTTCGCGCACATCCGGGAGAACTTCCTCCTCGAACAGAACCCCTCCTCCGCCTGGTTCGTCGTCGTCGCCCGACCGGAGAGGCCGCTGCCCCGCACCGCGCCACCCCTCACGCGGGAGAAGGCCCCCAACATCTGCGCGATTCTTACGTCACTGCGTTCCGGGAGCCTGGGCCGGACTGGTCGCAGTGTCGGGGGCGGGGCCCCTGCTGGGGGAGGAGCCCCAGGGCGTGCCGAAGCTGGTTGGCCCGCTCCTGGTCCTCCTCGTCCAAGCCGCTATTCTCGGCTTCGCGGGCGAGGTCCTCCAATTCGGCGGTCATCCACTGGCGCCGGTACTGTCCGAGCGTCTCCGCGATGACCTCGCTCATCTCGCGCTTCTCCGGAACCGCAGACCCGCGGACGAACAGCCCAAGGAAATTCAACGCCTCGGACAGGAGGAGGTTCGTCTCCGCCTCGTACTCGCGCCACTCGGGATCCCCATACCACTCCTTGATCATCTGGAGCAGCATGAGAGCCGGGCCACGCGTCTCCTTGTATGCATCCGGCAGCAGCATGATCGAACTGTTGGCCGTAGTGATCAGCGTTTTGCGCTGCCGGTTCCACTCCGTCCTGGTCCCATGCGTGCCCCTGCCCACGAAGGTCTGGGCCTCCATGTACACCTTGAGTTCGGTGAGCGTGTCGAAGGCCCGCTGAGCATTCGCCTGGGCCTGTGCCAAAGCGGTGGCCCGGTTGGCACTTCGGGCCTGAAGCCACGACCCGAGGATCGTGAAGGCCCCACCTGCCAGGGCACCCAGCAGGGCAGCTCCGAACTCCATCGACCACAGCTTGTCCAGGAAATCGTTCATGGCGGTCATCATGTCGATCAGATCTGTCTCGCGGCGCTGATCCTTCACTTCTATGAGGGTCCCGGCAGAGATCAGCGGTCACGAACTCGGTAGGTTCATCAGCGGAGCTGGGCGGTCGCGGCGTCGATCTCTGTCATGGTGATGTTCTCGCTGCCGCTGCGGATCGCGATGACGGCGGCGGTGGAGATGACGTAGGCGAGGGCTTTGAAGTAGCCGCCGGTGCGTTGGTGCAGTGTGGCAGCGTGTTTGCTCAGGGCGTTCTCCTCGAGCCGGTACAGGCTCAGGTCGGCCTCGAAGCTCGCCAGGACGCGCCGGAACATCTCCTGTTCCTCTTTCTTGGTGCCCAGAGGCAGGGGGTGCAGCCAGGTCACCGGCAGCAGCTCGGTGGGTGAGGGCGAGACGGGTTGGGCCGGCTGTCCCGCCCGTTCGAGCCGTACCCGGTTCTCCTCGCTGACCCGGGTCAGCTCTCCGGCCAGGATGCGGGCCTGGTGCAGGCGGTGGCTGGCTCCGGTGCCGCAGAAGACGATGGAGATGCCCAGCTTGTCGCGCAGGTAGTCGAAGTAGGGCAGCACGTTCGCCAGGTGCTGTGGCGAGGCGCGGTTGATGTCGTCGATGAGCAGCAGACGGGTCTGCGCCGTCTCCAGGACGTAGTTGACCGACAGGGTCACGTCCTGGTGCTTGCGCATCTCCAGGACTTCGACGAGGTTCTTCGGTTCAGGGTTGAGACCCAGGTAGGAGCCGATCTCCCAGAGCCAGTTCACCCTCGGCTCCGGGTCTGCGGGGGTGGTGATGTGCACCACCGGAATCGTGTTCTGGCGCCTGCCGCCCATGGCGGCTTCTATCTCCTGCTGGGCGGTGCGCCCGATTGCCCGCAGCAGGCAGGTCTTGCCGGTGCCCGCGGGCCCGTCGATCACATGGTCCATCAGGCCTTCACGGCTCCCGCTGTTGCGGTGGACCGCCTCGACGACCATCTCCTGCATGTGGGTCATCGCGTCGGTGGGCACCATCCGCAGATGCCGGTGGTAGGCGATGGCTTGTTCGTCGGTCTTCCTGTCCTCAGTGGGACTGCTGCCAGCCGGCAGGACGGGCGGCTCCACCTCCTCGTCGACGAAGTGGGTCCAGCCGGTGAGCTGGAACAGCGGCAGAGGCCGCATCGGGGTGTCCTTCAGCTGCTGACGCAGACGGGCTTCACGCTTGTCACGCAGTTCGACGGATGCCTTCATTACGCTTCTCTCTCATCGCGGTTCCTGCCTCGACACCGGCGGACCGGCTTTGGACCGAGAACGCGTCCGTTCCCGAGGCCGGCATGCGGCTGCGGCGTTCACGGGCCCCTGCCCCAGGTCGTCTACATCTCCCATACGTCATCCGCAGCCTCGTCGTCACTGTCCGGATCGAGGTCATCGAGGAGCTCCGCTTCGACGACCTCGTAGGCAGCTGCCGGTACTTCGGCCGTGGGGGCCTGCGGTCTGCTGCCGTCGCCGTCGTCGGGGAAGAGCGCTGCGAGCGGATGCGGAGTCTGCCCGCTGTCCGGCGGCCGGTCTGCGTCGCCGGTGCCTGAGGGCAGCGCCGGCGGGGCGGCTGCGGGCGGGGGTGCCATGGGGGAGATGGGCAGCGCCGGGTAGGGCCGCAGGGTCGACAGGTCGAACTCCTCCAGATCCGCGTATGGGTCCTGGGACGGTTGTTCGGTCTCCAACTCAAGCCCCTGGAAGGGCGGTTCGGCCCCAGTGCGCTTCGGTGGCGGTCTGCGACTGCGCCGTCGCCGGTCGCGCTGCGCCAGGGACAGGGCGATCGCCTCCTCGTCCTGCTTGCTGCCGCCGGCCGCCTGGTGCTGCTCGGCGTGTTCCTGCCACATGTCCGCGGTCCACGGGTCGTGCAGCAGGTGCCGGAGCCGGAAATCGCAGGTCACCCAGGTGCCGACGGTGTGGTCGTACAGCCACACCCGCTCGGGACGGTAGGGGTTGAAGCGGCATTCCCACTGCTTCTCCCGGCCGGGCAGCTTCGAGTCGCCACGGAGGAGGATCTCCCGGTAGTGGCTGGCGTCCTGCGCGGTGGGCTGATAGGTCCGATAGTCGATCATGAAGCCGCCCTTGCCGGGGATGACCCACTGCCGCAGCAGGAAGAAGCGGTTCTGGGCGGGGGAGAGCGGCACCGCCCGGTAGCCGCTGCGGGCCACCTGGACCGCGTACATCTCGTTGGGCGACAACACGACGCCTGGCCGGAACGGGTCGCGCAGCCCCGCGTCGGGGGTCTGCTGGTACTCCAGTGCCACCCACTCCTGGGCCATCTGCTGGAGCTCGGCGATCGTGTACAGCGGCATCCGGTCGATGCCGCGGCCGCGTTTCTTGTGGCTGCGGCCCTGCCAGCCGTGCGTGACGTGCTGACTGAAGCGGTGCGCGAGGGTGACGAAGAAGTGCTCGGGGAGCGGCTTGTCGGTCGGGGTCTTCTTGCGCGCCGGGCGGCGGGCGATGCGCAGCCGGTCGCAGACCTCGGTGAAGTGCTCGCTCACATAGGGGCTGCCCTGGTCGTAGATGATCAGCTCGGGGCGGATGACAGGGCGGGCGGCGGTGGCCTCGGTGAACCGCTCGTCCGCCGCCCTAAGCGCCCCGAACGGCAGACTGGAGGCGGCGGCTGCACTCAGCGGGTCCCAGCCGGGCATCACCGGCCAGGGCGCGAGAGCCTGGGCCAGCATCAGGGTCAAGTCGATTGCCCGGGTCGCCTGGCCCGCCTGCCCGCTCTCGGCGTCCCGGGGACGGCTGGGCGTGATCATCAGCGCGCACGCGCTGTGGTTGGCCACATCGATGAGCGTGGTCAGCTCCGTGGCGGTGGGTCGGCCGTCGTCGCCGCGGGCCAGAATCCGCAGCGGCGTGGTGTCTGCCTGGGTCACCTGTCCCGGCCGCAGCACGACTTCGCGCCCGCCATGGGGCAGCGGCGGCGTGGAGGCCAGAGCGGCCCGGGCTCGTGTCGGCTGGCCCAGGGCATCGGCCAGGCCGGACTCCTTCATCCGCAGGTAGAAGGTGGAACGGGAGGGCAGCAGAGCCGTCACGGCAGCCGAGCCGAGTTCCTCGGCGTACCGCGAGTGCAGCAGGTCCTCGACTTCCTCGCGGATCACGTCGATGGTCACGTCCGACGCGTGTGCGCGCCGGGCCACCACCTCCTGCATGGCGGTCAGACACCGCGGGTCGGTGAAGCCCCCCGGGCGTTTGTCCCGCGGCCCGGGCAGCAGGACGACCGGGTTCTCCCCGGCCGCCTTCCACTTGCGCCGCTTGTCGGCGAGGGTGTGGGCGGAGCAGCGGACGCCGTCGGCGGCCAGCCGCGCCGACATCGCGGCGCACCGCTGGGCCAGCGTCGTGCCCGGCCCGAATCCCCGCGCATGCTCACTCCTGCCCGGCGCCAGACCGGTGTCGATCTCCACCATGCGCGCCTGCCACAGCGCGGCCTCCTCCTCCCGGCCCTCCTGCCGCCCCCACCCGCCAAGGGCCGCACCGTCCGCGGCCGGTGCCCCACCGCCGCTGACGACGGCGAAGTCCTCCGCGCCCACCAGCCACCGGTACGACACCGCCCGGGGCACCTCCTGCCCGCCGTCCTGCGGCACCAGCGTGACCTGCGCCCCCTGCCACGCCACCACCTCCCACTCGCGCCCCTGCCAGCGCACCACCGCCCCGATGGACAGCGATCCCGCAAGCCGGCCCCCACCCGATCCCGCCATGCGCCTCCCTTCCGGTCCTTCAGGCCGTCCAGGCCACAGCGTCGGGCAACAGCGGCCGCGCGATATCGAACAGCAGCCGCCGCTGCCACAGCATCCGGTAGGCGAGGTCCAGCCCCGTCAGCTCGTCCAGCCCGCTCGCCGCCACCCCCGCCCGCAGCCCCATCGGCTCCCTGAACGCCTCCAGCAACGCCCGCCCTTGGCCGTCCTCGTCGCCTTCGGGGAACCGGTAGCCGGCCAGCCATCCCAGATTGCGTCCGCGCACTCCCGCCGGCTCACGCACCTGCCGCACCCGCCACCCGGCCGCCCGGGCCACCTCCTCGATCACCTGAAGCCTCACTGAGGGCAGGCTCTCTCGGCCGGACGGCTTCAGCACCAGCACCTCGCGCACGCCACCGGTCGTGCGGGCGAGGAAATCCGGGCGCCACCGGCGAAGACGGCCCCCCGCCCGCCACCGCAGTTCCACCGGTCCGGCACTGAACGCCGCCCAGGCAGGCTCGAAGTCCAGCTCCACCGCCAGCCGCCACTGCCGCAGACTTCCGCACACCACGGTGTGCTCCCGGGTCGCCACCGGCCAGTAGGTGATGATGCCCTTGCGGCCCCGGTAGGGCACCGGCTCGCTCACCGGCCCGAACTCCTCCAGCGCCACTCCCCGAAGCCCGGACGCGTCGCACGAGTGCACCGGCCCGTACGGCTCGCGGTACAGAGCCACGACACCCTGCCCGGTTCCTGGTACCGCCTCGCGGTCCGGCAGGTCGCCGGGGGCACGCACCGTTCTCACCCCGGCCACCTCTTGTCGCGCCGCAGCACGGTCTCGCACACCTGCCCGGCCGCCAGTTCCAGTCCCTGACTGTGTGCCAGCCGGCGCCCGAATCCGCCTGCAGCCGTCGGCCTCCGTACCGGCAGCGGCCGACGAGAGCCGGATCGCCAGTCTTCCGCCACCTGTTCACCCATCCCTGGCCCCTTCGGGGCGATGACCGCTGCCGCAGCAGCCCGGCATCCCATGCTGTGCTGCTTCGTGCTACGAGAACTTCACCGCCCGCTGGATCCACCTGAATGGGTGAACAAGCTGGCGATAAGGCAGGACGTCGGGTATTGGCCGCCCGCGTCCTGCGTGCCGGTCTGGCCGTTGAACTCGCTTGCCAGGAAACCGGCTTCGCTCTCCAAGAGGTCTCCTGCGCCGATCGCTCCGAGGGAAAGAGCGAAGAAGCCCACTACGAACGAACGCACCTGCGGTTCCGGTCCAGGGCGTGTTGCCTGGTGTGACCGAGATGGCAGGTGTATGCAGGCAGGAAGCCTGGTTCACGCGGTCCAGGCGGGTCGGGGGGTGAACCGGTGACGGGTGGAGCGTACGAAGAGCTGTCGCAGACGGGCGAGCCCGGGCCGAAGACGCTGGAACTGCTGCTGCGCATGGTCCACCAGGTGCGCCGTGCGTCGGGTTTTCCCCCGCCCGAGGGATACACGCAGTGGAGCGACGACGCGGCCTACGACGTGATCACGGCCATGCTGACCCGCGAGGGCGCAGGCCAGAAGTTCGTCACTGCCTGCTTCGCGCTGGCCATCAGTGATGCCACGCTGGAGCGGCTGTTCCTCGCGTCGATCAAGAACTTCCTCATCGACGAGGCGAAGAAGACCCCGCGGGGCAAACTGCGGCGCCGCATCGCCCGGCTGATGAGCGAGGACACGTCCTTCCGCCGTAGGCCGGGCTCCCCGCCGCGGTGGGCACTGAGCGGCCTGCCCGAGGACGCGGTGTGGCAGGGCGACCTCGACGATCTCATCGCCGAGGCCTCGCGCGTGGACGGGGTCGGGATCACCCGCTGGAATCACTCCGGGCCCACACCCCGTAAAACGGTCCAGGCTCTTATGACCGTTCTCACGCGGGTCCTTGAGCACGCCCAAGGGGCGGTGCGGGAGGAAGACCTCGCCAAGGTCCTCGAGTCACGGTTCGAGCTGTTGGCCCCGGCCCGCTTCACCACGCTCTTCGCCGACGACGGGACGCTCGTCGATCCGGCCGAAACCGGCACGGCGGCGGCCCCTGCCGACTCCACGGGCGCCAGCGGCGACGCCGAAGACATCTGGCAGCGGCTGACGGCCAACGAGCGCCTGCTGCTGCCCTACCTGGACGAAGACGCCCATCATGCTGCGCAGCTGCTGGAGATTGGACAGGCCCAGGCCGGGGCTGTTCTGGCAGGGCTGAAGGCAAAGCTCCGGCTTGCCCTGTCCGAGGACAGTGACCGGGAAGCAGTCATGCGAGCACTGCTACGACGCTGTGAGGATCCACCTCCTGAGCCGCCCCTGTGACGTCGTCCGTATCCAGTGAGAAGAGAATGCGCAGATGGACCACAGCCGAGGAGAGGGGGAGACACGATGAACCCTGCCCAGAGCAGCGCCTACGAGCGGCTGGTAGCTGCTGCGGCGGGACTGAAAGTGCCCGACGCCGTCCGGGAGGTCGCCACTGCGCCGCCTCGAGATCCTGAGCCCAGCCAGATCTGGAGAGCGGTCTGGGAGGACACCGTCCAGCTGCTGGTGATCACAGCAGTCGCAGACGACACGGTGCAGGCTGTTCCGGTCTCCTTCGAACGCTACGCCGACACGGACACGCTGCTGCTGCCCGCCGGCGCCTCCACACTGGAGCAGCCGCTGGCCCTGTGGTGGGGACTGCAACTGCCCCTGCCCTGGTACGTGCTGGACCGTCAGGTCAGCCAGTTGACCGTGCCGCTGCCCGCCTCCACGGGCCCGGCACTCCCGCACGAAGTGCCGCCGGGCGCGACATGGGGGAGCACCGCGCCGCACCCCACGGCCGCGGCGGCGGAGTACCGGGGCGTCCTGGCCGACAGCCTCGCCGAACTGAGCGGTGCGCGGTGGGTGCCACAGGGATCGGGAGCCCTGCCCGAACTGCTGCAGCGGCGGGGCATCACCATCAAACAGCTGGCCTCACAACTGAATCTGCAGCCCCCCCACGCCCTGGAGGTGTGGCGGGGACAGGCGCCCCTCACACCCGAGCAGGCAGAAGACCTCGCCACAGCGCTCGGCCTCGGCGCCGACGAAGTCCTGGCGGCCAATCCGGCCCTGCCCGCCCCCGTGATCCACGAGCTCAGCCGTCCCTCGCGCCGCCCCCAGGTACGCGCCCTCGCCACCCGTACCGCGACGAGCGAACCCGACGCCCGCCGCCGTGCCGCCTTCGGCATCTACACCCTGGCGGCACGCCAGGAAGGCAGCACCACCGACTGGAGTGCGAGAACGGACCGCTACTTCGAACTCCATCTGCACTAGCGAGGTCAGCTGTGGTCAACTACGTACTCGCAGCCACTGCACGTCAGCAGGCCACCGCGATGCTGGCGGAACTGGAGACGCACACCCCGGGCGCAGCGCAGCGCCTGGCGCGCTCGACCTTCACCGAACTGCAGACCTGGCCGGAGCTGACCGTCGACCTCGTCCCCGAAAGCCAGGCCGGTTCCCGCTGCAGTGTGGCAGGCGCCTACGACGTTGGACCGCCTGCGCGGATCTCCGTCGCCGAGGCGGCCAGTCCCGCCCGCCGGGACTTCACCGCCCTGCACGAGCTGGGCCACCACCTCCAGAAGAACAGCTTCGACCTGATGACGGCCTTCGAGAGCCAGTCCGACGGCGGCCTGCAGCTGGAGGACGCGGCCTGCGACGCCTTCGCCGCCGAGATCCTGCTGCCCACCCCGCTCGTCGACCACCACCTGGATGCCGCCGGCCCCACCGCTGACATGGTCGCCGACCTGTGGCGGGCGGGAGCCGCCTCCCGCATGGCCGTATGCGTGCGCGCCGTCCAGCATCTGCCCGCCCCCGGACACATCCTCCTGCTCGATGACGGCGGCCGAATAGCCTTCGCCGCCTCCCACGGCCTGCCGCCCCTGCGCCGAGGAAGCTTCCAGGGCGACATCCCGGTCATCGACCGGGCCCGCGCCTCCGGCCGCGGACGCGCGCAAGGGCGCACCCAAGTCCGCTACCGCGACGGCATCCTGGGACGGGAACTGCATGCGCAGACCGCGCCGATGGGCGGCTACCTGGTCGCCGTCCTCGTCACCGACTCCGCCCCCTGGCGCCGCTTCACGCCTCCCACCAAGGACACCGGCCCCCAGGCAAGCGACTACCTCTGCGCACACTGCGACGAGGAGTACCGCTCCTTCGATCCCGCCTGCTCCGCCTGCCGCGTCCCCCACTGCCCCGAGTGCGGCCGCTGCGCATGCACACCGCGCGTGAACGAACGCCTGTGCCCGGGATGCTTCATCAAGCATCCGCCCGCGATGTTCGCCGACGGCAGCGACCGCTGCCTCGACTGCTCCTGACACCCCGCCAGCCCCTCCAAGACACTCCCGTTGCGCTACCGGCGAGTTACGTCGTCCGTCCCAGGCGAAGCACCCCGCACCGGGGTGACGGGTCCCGGCGCCGGCTCCGGAACCCCGTCGGGCAAGGCCGGCAGAAGAGAACCATGGCCATCCAGATCACCGCGGTACGCCTGTCCGGCGGCACCCTGCACGAGCACATCACCCACCTGTGGTGGACCAACCCGGCGGACGGCAAGACCGGTGACAACACCCGGGCGCAGATCGTCACCTGGATCGAAGACAAGAAGGGCCAGGCCTACACGAGCGATGCGGGCGGGCACCGGGCGGAGGTCGTCGTGGTGACCCCGGCGCGGGGCGAGAAGTACCTGCAGACCCGCGCCGACGGCGTGTGGACCAACAACCTCCTGGCCCTTCCCCGCCGCTGAGCAGGCCCGCCCCGGGTGAGCAGAAGAACGGCCGGCGCGCTCCTGCTCACCCGGGGCAGCGGATCGTGGAAGCGGTGCGGGCCACCGGAAAGACCGAGCCGACCTCCCGCGACGTGGGGCTGGCCGTGCCCGGCCCGCGGCAGGGGCCAGGTCTCCCTGTCCCCTGCGATTCGCGTCCGTCTACCGGGCGTTCGACACGCTCGAGGACGTCGAGGCGGCGATCACCGGCCCCTCCCCGCGAGCAGTGCCTGAACGCTCCGCTGTCCGATCGCGGCGGCGTTGTCAGTGGCGCGTGGTACATCTGGCCTGAGCAGTGAACTGATGTGTTTTTCCTGCTAGTTGATCATTATTGAGTGAAGAGGTAGGACATGGTCGAGACGGAACTTCCCGGGCAGGGGGTGGTGTTCTGGCCGGTGGGCACGGGTGACTCCACCACGATCGTGCTGGGCGGTGACCTGGTGATGCAGGTGGACCTGCGGGACATGAAGGCGGCCGACGAGGACGACGCGGTGGTCGCCGCCGTCATCGACCGCCTGGAGGAGACCCTGCCGCAGCCCGACGGCAAGACGCCTTACCTGGCGGTCTTCGCCCTGACCCACGCGGATAAGGACCACTGCTGCGGGTTCGGCGATCTGCTGGAGAGCTCCATCCTGATCGGGGAGATCTGGGCGACGCCCCGGCTGTGGCGGGAGCTGTCCGAGGACAAGGATATGTGTGAGGACGCCCGCCGCTTCCAGGAAGAGGTCGAACGGCGCGTGGACGCCACCCTCCAGGCCATCGAGGACGGCAAGGAGCCCGCGAGCGGGGATCGGGTGCGGATCATCGGCTACGACGAGGACCGCGAGGACCACTCCTACGCGCAGCTGCCGGACGAGTACTTCACCTTCCCCGGGGAGTCCATCACGACAGTCGACGGCGTGGAGGTCTCGGACAGGTTCGAGGCGTTCGTCCACGCGCCCTTCAAGGACGACTGCGCTGGCGACCGCAACGACACCTCCCTGGCCCTGCAGGTGCAGCTGCACACGGACGACGGTACGACGGGCCGGCTGCTGTTCTTGGGCGACCTCGCCTACCCCACCATCAAGAAGATCTTCGACTACAGCGAGTTCCACGGCCGCACCGACCGCATCGAGTGGGACGTGCTGCTCTCCCCGCACCACTGCTCGAAGAAGGTCATGTACGCCAAGGGCGAGGACGGCGAGGAGGAGCTCAAGCAGGACATCCTCGACCAGCTTGAGGCGCATGCCGGCGCGGATGCCCGGGTGATCTCCAGTTCGCGGCCTTTCCGCGACAAGGACGACACGGGCAACGACCCGCCGCACCTGTTGGCCCGCACTGCCTATGAGTCGATCACCGATTACGAGGTGCTGTGCACGGGGGAGTACCCCTCCAAGGAGGAGCCCCGGCCGGTGGTCTTCGCTCTGGAGCCGGGCTTGGGGCTGGAGCTCGTCGACGTCACCGACCTGGAGAACAAGGCCCAGGTGCTGAAGGCCGCAGGCGGCGGCCGGCGGCTGCTGGCCGCGATGGGCACCACCCGCTTCCCGGCCGCTTCATTCACTGCCGCGGCCGGCCTCCCGCACCGGCGCGGCACGGACGCCGCCCGCGCCGGTGTGCAGCAGGCCAGGGGCGACAAGGCCGAGCCGGCGGTACAGATCGGATTCGGTGCCGCGTGAAGGACAGCACCACCCTGGACCTCACCGAGGGCCAGCGGCTCGCTCTCGACCAGCTTCACCGCATCGTCGAGGCCTCCCAAGGAGCGGTGGCGGCCACGCATGTGGCCGCTGTCGCCGACCGGGCCGGGTACGTCGAGGTCCGCATCAGCATCGGCTGCGCCAACCTGCCGCGCACCCCAGGCGGCCTGAGGCTGCGCAGCGTCGAGGCGGTCACCCTGCTGATCCCCCCGCGCTTCCCGTTCACCGCCCCCAGTGTGCGGACCCGGCATACCCGGTTCGCGGGTGCCCCGCACGTCAACTGGGGCCGCCACCTGTGTCTGTACCGTTCGACGGCGACCGAGTGGGATCCGGCCGACGGTATGT
Organism: Streptomyces sp. NPDC052064; assembly: GCF_055585925.1. Classification (NCBI taxonomy): domain Bacteria; kingdom Bacillati; phylum Actinomycetota; class Actinomycetes; order Kitasatosporales; family Streptomycetaceae; genus Streptomyces; species Streptomyces sp. NPDC052064. The sequence continues at coordinate 65,686 of NZ_JBVJJE010000021.1, read as the reverse complement.
ACGGGTTCATCAACCGCCTCCTGGACTGGTTCGAAGCGGCCGCCGCGGGAGAACTGGACCGCCCCGGGGAACCCCTGCACCCTCCGAATGCCCTGACCGACCGCGCGGCGGGGCTCCTCGTGATCCGCCGCGACGCGCCCGTCGCACGGCCGGACGGGCCGTGGCTGGGCGCCGCCGTACTGCACCAGGTCACCGACACGCGATGCGACGTGGTGGGTTGGCTTGCCATCGAGGACCCCTGGCCCGGCAGCCTGGAGCAGTTGCGGGGGATGGCCGCCCTCCCGGCCGGCGCTCGCGCGTTCCTCGCCCCCGCCGTCGTCACCACGAAGCACCTGACGTTCGAATACCCGCTCACCGCGCGGGAACTGGTCGAGGCACTGGCTCGCGACCACATCACGTCACGTCTGCTGCTGGGGCTGACGGGATTCGTCGCGGACCACAACCGCACCCTGCTCCACCCCGACGGCAAGGCGCCGGACGAGGACGAGGAGGACACGCCGGTCGCGCCGGTGCATCTGCTGCTGGGTACCCCCTCACGCGGCATCGCGGGCGACGGCTCGCGCCAGACCCACCTGGTGGCCTGGCACCTGCCCGACTTCGCCGACCGGCTCGGCCGCCTGACCGTCGACACTGCTTTCAGCGGACATGCGCACCTGGCCGAACTTGGCGAGGAGGTCATCCAGTTCGGCACCGAGTGGCTCGACCGTCTGCCCACCCGGTGGATGCGGGTGTACGAGGCCCGCCCCGAAGTCACCGTTCGCCGCGACCACGCCACCCCCGCGGCCTGGCTGCGGGGCAAACGCATCCTCGTCCTGGGCGCCGGTGCCCTGGGCGCCCCCGTCGCCGACATGTGCGCACGCGCTGGCGCCGCGCACCTCACCGTCGCCGACCAGGCGCTCGTCCATCCGGGAATTCTGGCGCGCCAGCCCTATACGGACGCCGACATCGGCTTGCCCAAGGCGAGCGTCCTGGCCCACCGCCTTAACCGGATCGACCCCCACACCACCCGCGTCGAAGCCGTCGTCGGGGACATCACCACCCGGCTGTCCGAACTCGACCTGCGCGCCTTCGACCTGATCTGGGACTGCACCGCCAACCGCATCGTCCGCGCCCACCTCGAACGTGCCCGCCGCACCGATGCCACCCCGTGGCCCCACCTGGCCACGCTGATGATCGGCCACCACGCCACCCGCGGCCTCGCCGCCCTCTCACCCCGCGGCGCCACCGGCGGTGGCGCCGACGTCCTGCGCCGCACCGCGCTGGCGGCGCACACCGACGCCACGCACGCCTTCGACGACCTGATCGAGGACTTCTTCCCCACCCAGCCACCGACCGAGCTCTTCCAGCCCGAACCCGGCTGCTCGGACGCCACCTTCACCGGATCGGCCGCCGATGTCACCGCGCTGGCCGGACAACTGGTGACGGGCATCCTCCACGCCCTGGCCGACCTCGGCGGCCGGCACACCATGGCCACGCTCATCGTCCGCATGCCCGCGGGCCCCGCCAGCGCCCAGCCCGCCGGGCCGCGCTGGCTGACCTGGCCCAACGACACCGTCGTCACGGATGAGGCCACCGGCTACGACGTGCGCATCACCCCCGCCGCACTGGCCGAGATGCGCGCGGAAGCCCGCCGCGGCACCCGGCTCAGGGGCCCGCTCGTGGAAACCGGCGGCACCCTCCTCGGCGTCATCGACGACGCCACCGGTGTGATCTTCGTCGACGAGGCCACCGGCCCGCCCCCCGATTCCTTGCTGACGGAGGCCTACTTCCGGCATGGCCTGGACGGTGTCAGCGGCCACCTCACCGCCCGCCGGGAGGCGACCGGCAACATCAGCCGCTTCCTGGGTATGTGGCACACCCACCCGCACACCGCCGCGCAGCCCAGTGCCACCGACCGCGCCGCCATGACCAGTCTCACCCTCCCACTGAGCGACGCCCCCGCCCGCGCCCTGGTCCTGATCGCCGGGGGACCGGACCCCGTCTGGCACAAGTGGCTCGCGACCGGTGACGGCGCCCACCTCTACGCCCACCTCGCCACCCGCACTGCCTCCGCTGCGGCCGAGCCGCCCCCGCCGCAACCACCCGCCCGCCTCGGCCCCTTGACCTGGTGGCCCGGCGGCTACGCCACCCGCCCCCACCGTCCCGTCTCCTTTCCACGCAAGGCTCGCCCATGACTCGCACCATCGGCCTCGCCCTGTCCGGCGGCGGCTCCCGCGCGGCCGCGTTCCACCTCGGGTGCCTGCGCGCCCTTCATGACCGCGATCTCCTCGACCGCATCCGCGTCGTTTCCGGCATCTCCGGCGGCTCCCTCCTCGCCGCTCTGTGGGCCTACGGCCCGCAAGACTTTGCCGATTTCGACACCCGCACCACCGACCTGCTGCGCTCGGGCCTCCAGCTGGACATCGCACGCCAGGCGTTCAAGCCCTCTGCGGCCGTACGCAACCTGACCGCGGCAGCCCGCGCAGGCACCCGCGGACTGCTCTCCCGCCACGGCGGCGTCAGCGTCGCCCGCCCCGCCAACCGCACCGACGCCCTGGCCGCCGTCCTCACCCACAAGGCATTCGGCACCACCACCATGGCCGACGTCACCCACCCCGGCCTCGACGTCGTCCTCACCGCCACCGACCTGGCCACCACCAACGCCGTCCGCTTCGGCAGCACCCGTAGCGGCTGCTCCCGCTACGGCACCATCACCGAACCCATCCACGTCGCCACCGCCGTCGCCGCCTCCGCCGCCTACCCCGTCTTCCTGCCGGCCCTGGAACGCACCTTCACCTTCCAGCACCGTGACGGACACAGCCAGCAGCACACCGTGCTGCTCACCGACGGCGGCGTCTACGACAACCTCGGCCTGTCCGTCCTCGAGCCCGGACGCTCACCGCACCACACCCAGCACGTCTACGACGTGCCCTTCATCATTTCCTGCGACGCCGGCCTGGGTGAACTCGCCCTGAAGACACCGCACTTCATGTTCGGACGACTCAACCGCTCCTTCGCCACAGTCCACCGCAAGGCCCAGGACTCCGCCCGCTCCCGCCTGCACGAGTGGGCCGCCAACGGCCGCATCGACGGCTTCGCCCTGGCCTACCTCGGCATGAAGGACGACCGGCTGCCCGCACCGCCCGCCGACCTCGTCCCCCGCAGCGCGGTCGCCTCCTACCCGACCAACTTCGCGGCCATGGCCCGCAGCGACTTCGAGGCCATCACCACCCGCGGCGAACAGCTCATGCGCACCGTCCTGCCGATGTACTTGCGGCCCGCACATCGGTGAGGAGGCAGCGAAGCAACCAGTAGGAATGCCCCTTTGGAACGCACAGCGGCAGGATGCATTGCGGCTGGCATACAGGCCGCAATGCCCGTTTACGCCCTGGTCTCTCGGGCGATGTCCTCGCTGGCCGGAGAGTGCGCGGGCAGCTTCCACCGGACCTCGCCGCTGTCGTGATGATGGTGCCAAGCGGTCACGAGGCGGGCGCGGACCAGTTGGTCGAGGAGGTCCTCCAGTTGCTGGGGCGGCTGTCCGCACCGGCGGGTGAGGACGTCGAGCTCGCCCCCGCCCGCCCCGGAAGCGCTGTGGGCGGCCAGGGCGAGTGCGGTCAGCCGTAGAGCGGAGGGCAGGGCGGGCGGGAGGGCCAGCGGGGTGGGTTGCAGGGCCCATTGGGCGGCGCGGACGCGCCCGGTGCGTCCGGGGGCCTGGTGGAGGACAGCGGCGTCGAGCAGCTGTGCCTGGACGGGGGAGCATCTGCGGCTGGGGCGGTGCAGCCAGCCGGCGTGCTCCAGTTCGAGCCACAGCTCAGCGTGGCCGTGCAGCCGCATGCCGCGCAGGAACCCGTGGGGCAGGCGGATCTGCCCGTGGCGGTCGGCGCGCAGTGCGCACTGCAGGGCGAGCAGCCGGGCGGCGGGGGAGGAGAAGCGGGGCAGCGCTGTGGCGAGGTAGGTGAGCATTTCGCGTACGCGCTGCTGCTCTGCCGGGCCGAACGGAGGCGTGGTGCGCGCAGGGTGCGCCCTGCCGGCGGCCGGCTGGGCGCGGCCGGTGCCGAGCAGGGTGGGCGGCACGACGGCGGTGTGGCTCATCGCGGCCGCGCAGGCGGCGCAGGCATCGGCCAGTCGCCATGCGCGCCCGCTGCGGTCGCAGGTCAGGGCGAGCAGGACGGGTCCCGCGCAGCCGCGGTGGCGGGGGTGCCAGTGGCAGCCTCTCGTCCGGCACTGGCAGGTGCGCAGATGCCCGGGCAGCGTGTCGGCGCGGGCGTGGCGGGCCAGATGGGTGAGGGCGGCCGAGCGGGCGGAGGAGGCTGGCAGGACGGGGCTGTGTGCGCAGCGGGGACAGGTCAGGGCCGGCCCGCCTGTCTGCGGGCGCAGGTGCACCGTCCAGATGCGCTGCACCGTGGCGTGTGTGCTGGCAAGCCGCATCGGCTCGTTGTTCCTCCGTTCTGGTCCGCGTCGGCCTCGCGCGGTGGCCTCCCGGTACGTACGTGGGAGCCGCCCGCACCGTAGTGCAGATACCTGCACTCGCGCAGCGCGGGTGCAGGGTGCGCTCACCTGCACTGATAGTGCAGAAATCCGCACTGACAGGGCAGGTGTCTGCACCGTCGGATGGTGGGGTGACGATCTTGCCGCCCGACCCGGACCGCGACGCCCTGCGTGTGACGCTGGCGCGGCTGAGGAACGCGCGCGAGTGGACCTTCGACGAACTCGCCGGCCGCAGCGGCCTGGCCCGGCGCACGCTGATCGACCTCGAACACGGCCGAGCCGCAGGCACCGTCACCACCTGGCATGCCCTCGCGCACGCCTTCGATGTCCCCATCGAGCAGCTGCTCGGCTCGCTCTGCGACGACCACACCCCGCCCGGATCCAAGGGCGCCTGACTCCGGCCGCGTCAGGCCTGGCGCGCCGCGCAAATCACCCGAACCGGCGAGCATGCATAGAACGCACACCCGCCGACTCGCATTGCCGTTCGACAGGGCTGGGCCACCCGGGGGACTGCCCGTCCGCCATCCCCGCCCTCGGGGCGTGTCACCTGGCACGGTCCTCGCCATGTGCCCCCACTCCATCCCCGGCTGCCACTGGGACGGCAGCCCTCGCACCGCCCCGGCGCGCCGTCCGCTGCGGGTGGCCGCCACCAGTCCCAGCCGCCTGCTGCGCGCCGGCCAGAGCGGCCGCTGCCGCCACTGCGGCAACCGCATCGACCTCTACCCGCGTGCCGACGGGCGTCCCATCGCCCTGCATCCCGCCGAACTGGCCACAGCCCACGCCCCTGCCTCCTGTCACTGGCACCTGAGCTCCGGCATCGCTCACCCGCACGGCGACGGCAGCGCATGGTGCCGCATTCCGCACGCCGTGCTCTGCCCGCAGCGCACTCCCCTCTGCCGGATCAACCCGTCCCTCACGTCGGTGCGCCGCCAACTCGCCGTACGAACCCGTCGCCTGATCGACACCGGCGCCTTCATCCCCACGGCTGCTCCCACCAGTGCAGCGCCTGACGGCCCCGACCGCCCGCTCGTGCGGATGCTGCTGGGCTACTACCTCGCCGACGGCCCCGTGGAGGCCATCCGCTGCGTAGCCCAGACGAGCCACCGAACCCGCTGCCCCCGTCCCGTCCTGGCCCCGGACGCCCCGCCCGGATCCTGGAGACTGCTGCCTGTCGGCACCCAACGCGGCCAACTCGCCCTGTCCGAACAGGCGACGGCCGTCTACGACCTCAGCCAGCTGCCCCATGCCGAACAACGGCGCTGGCGTATCCAGCGCTGCCCCGCGCACGCCACCACCCACGGCGCCGCCGACCTGGCCCTGGCCGGATGGCAGGTCTTCGATCCCCTCCTGCACGCCAAGCACCTGCGTACCGGTCTGCCATACCCACCGGCACCCGGCAGCAAAGAGAGGTGACGATGCCGCACCACGCCCTGGAAATCCTCCTGACGCGCCCGCTGGTCCCGGCGGAGCTCCGTGACGCCGCCCGCGTGCTGCCGCTCGCGACCAACCACGACACCACCCGCCTCATGACCCTCGTACGCGCCAAAACCCCCGGCCGCGCCGCACACCGGCTGCGCCAGCACCTCGCCACTCGGCTCCCCGTGGACGTGATCACCACCCACTACCCGGACGCCGCAGGGCAGGTCCTGCTCAACCTCGCCTTCCCGCCCACCGTCCACGCCACGATCCGCCACGCCGCCCATGAAACGGGGCAGAGCCCGGAACTCTTCGTGAAGCTGGCCCTGCACCGCGCACTGGCCCAGCACGCCAGCGACGAGGCCGACCGGCTCGACCGGGCCGTGCAGCACCTGCTCGCCGGCACCACGGCCGCACACCTCCTGGCAGCCGTCGGCCACGCCCTGACCCGCACCCCCGGAGCAGCCCCCGCATGAACCCGACCGATGAACAGACGGCCGCGGCCGACGCCTTCCACGCCGGCCACCACCTCGCCCTGCAGGCCGGCGCGGGTACCGGCAAGACCACCACTCTGACCCTGCTCGCCCGCACCACCAAAGGCCGCGGCCGCTACCTTGCCTACAACCGGGCCATCGCCCAGGACGCACGCACCCGCTTCCCCGACACCGTGCAGTGCAAGACCGCCCACGCCCTGGCCTACGCCGCCGTCGGCCACCGCTACACCCGCCGCCTGAACGCCCCCCGCCGCCCGGCCTGGCAGACCGGACAGGCCCTCGGCATCACCAAGCCGATCCGCATCGGCGACCGCGAGGTGACACAACGAGCCCTCTCCAACGCCACCCTGCGCACCGTCGCCCGCTTCTGCCACACCGCCGACGAGGCCATCACCCCCCATCACGTGCCCCGATTTCGCGGCCTGGAAGACACCGACCTTCACACCCAACTCGCCGCCCACATCGTGCCGTTCGCCCACAAGGCGTGGGCCGACCTGCAGCACCCCGACGACGGCGCCGTCCGCTTCGACCACGACCACTACCTGAAGATCTGGGCCCTCACCCGGCCGCGCATCCAGGCCGACTTCCTGCTGCTGGACGAGGCGCAGGACACCAACCCCGTCGTCGAACAGATCTTCCTCGCCCAGCGCGACCACGCCCAGCTGGTCATGGTCGGCGACTCCGCCCAGGCCATCTACCACTGGCGCGGCGCCAAGGACATCATGACCGGCTTCGACGGCACCCAGCTCGCCCTGTCCCAGTCCTTCCGCTTCGGCCCCGACCTCGCCGCCGAAGCCAACCGCTGGCTGCACCTGGCCGACGCGCCGATCCGCCTCACCGGCACCCCCGCCGTGCCCACCGAACTCGGCCTCGTCACGCAGCCGGACGCTGTCCTGTGCCGCACCAACGTCGGCGCCATGGCCCAGGTCATGGCCCACATGGCCGCGGGACGCCACGTCGCCCTGGCCGGGGGAGGAGACAGCCTGCACGCCCTGGCCCTCGCGGCCCGAGACCTCAAAGAAGGCCGCCGCACCCACCATCCCGAACTGCTCCTCTTTCCCTGCTGGGGCGACCTGCAGGACTACGCCGCCCACGACCCCGCGGGCCGGGACCTGCAGCCCCTGGTCAACCTCGTCGACACCCACGGCACTGACGCCATCCTCGCCGCCATCGCCCAGCTCGCCCCTGAACCGCACGCGCACGTGACCGTCTCCACCGCCCACAAGGCCAAGGGACGCGAATGGCCCAGCGTCCTCATCGCCGAGGACTTCGCCCGTTCCCTCAACGACACCACCGGCCAGACGGGAAGCGCGCCGGCACCCGTCCCCGAGCCCGTCGACGATGCAGAGGCCCGTCTCGCCTACGTCGCCGTCACCCGCACTCGCCGGCGCCTCGACCTGGGAGGCCTCTCCTGGATCTACGACCACCCGGACGGCACACCGCCGAGCCAGGCCCGTCCTGATGATGACCAGGCGGGGTCACAATGAGGTGATCTGCCGCCAGGAACCTGCCCGTAAGCAGCTGAAGTGCGAAGAGATACTCTCCGCCCGCTGGGCCGCTATCGGAGGCTTCTCCTGAGTGCGGTGACGGTTGTACCCGAGGTCCGCCGCCCCCGCGCGGTGTGGCCTGCGCTCTGGCCTCGGTTTGAGCGTTACGGAGCGACCACGACCTCCGCCAATGCGGATCGCAGCTCAGGGGGAGGCGTCTGGTCGGTGACGAGGACATCGATGACCGACAGGTCGCCGAGGGCCATCGCCTTCTTGCGGTCGAACTTGGTGTGGTCGGCGGCGACCACGACCCGGTCCGCGAGGTCGAGAAGTGTGCGGCGTACCTCGACTTCGGCGGGGTCGAAGTAGGTGATCCCGCGGTCGACGGACAGTCCTCCGCAGCCGAGGATCATCAGGTCCAGATGGATCTGAGGCCGTTCCTGTGCGGCCGTGGAGGCGACCAGGCTCAGTTCGGGTGTCATGAGTCCGCCCAGGACGAGGACCCGGCTCCTCGTGTCGCGCAGTTCGAACGCCGCGTGGAGCGAGTTGGTGATCACGGTCAGATCGTCCCGGTCGGCGAGTTGCGCGGCTACGGCGGTACAGGTGGTGCCGGTGTCGACGCCCACCGAGGCACCCGGCTTGACCAGGTCCGCCACGGCCCGCGCGATTCTCGACTTCTCGGACGTCATGGTCGAGGACCGGGACCCGTAGGCGGGTGCCCGGCGTGGCACCGCGCCGCCATGCACCCGGTCCAGCAGCCCTGCCTGATCGAGCTCGGCCAGGTCGCGGCGGATCGTCATGCCGGACACTCCGAAGCGCTCCGCGAGCGTGTTGACGTCGACCTGCCGGAATTCCTGCAAGGCACTGAGGATGGCTCGCTGTCGGGAGTTGCGCACGGGTTCCATCTCGTCTTGAGCCACGCTCATCACGCTATCCGGCCTCCTGCTCTGGGCTTCCACCCGGGGTGACCCATTGCTGCCATCCCGTCCAAGCGGTGTTCATGTGAACATTACAGCCGACTCGTTCGACCTGTTGCGACGCCTGCTCGCACGGGTGGGTTCGGCTCGATACAGGCGATGCCGTGGCGAGAACCCATTGACCCGCCCGCTTCCTGCGGCTACGTTCCGAGTCACCAAATGTTCATTCGAACATCGCCGTTCGGAGGTCCCCATGGCTGTGCCCATAAAGGCCGGCATCGAGAAGGTGCCTGGTGGGCTGATGCTCGTCCCGATGCTCGTCGGAGCCGTGGTGCACACGGCGGCGCCGGGCTCCGGAGAGTTCTTCGGTTCCTTCACCGGAGCCCTGTACACGGGCCTGCCCGCGATCCTGGCCGTCTTCTACGTGTGTCTGGGTGCGACCCTGGACGTGAAGGCGACGCCCTACATCGCCAAGAAGGGCGGTGTACTGCTGGGGACCAAGGTCCTGTTCGCGTTGGCCGTCGGTGTCGTCCTGGGGAGGTTCCTCGGCGAATCGCCGGTCAGTGGTGGAGTCTTCGCGGGGTTGTCGACGCTGGCGGTCGTGGCGGCGCTGAACGACACCAACGGCGGCCTCTACATGTCACTGATGGCCCAGTTCGGACGCAAGCGAGACGTCGGCGCCTACAGCGTCATGAGCCTGGAGTCCGGCCCCTTCCTCACGATGGTCACGCTCGGCGTCGCCGGTCTGTCCGCCTTTCCCTGGCAGACCCTGGTGGGGGCGATCCTGCCCCTGGTGCTCGGGATGCTCCTGGGCAACCTCGATCCCGAGATGCGTCGCTTCCTGGCGCCCGCCGTGCCCGCCCTCGTGCCGTTCCTCGGACTGTCACTGGGACTCACGCTCAACCTGACAGCCGTCTGGGAAGCCGGCCTGCTGGGGGCCGGGCTGGGGCTGTTCGTGGTACTGGTCGGCGGGGCAGTGCTGTTGCTGGCCGACAAGGCGAGCGGTGGCGACGGCATCGCGGGCCTGGCAGCGGCGACCACCGCCGGCAACGCGGCAGTGGTCCCCTCGATCGTGGCAGCCGCCAATCCCGTCTACGCGCCAGCCGCCCAGTACGCGACCGTGCTCGTGGCCTCGTCGGTTGTGGTGACGTCGATCCTCTGTCCGCTGATCACCGTCTTCTGGGCACGCCGGATCCTGAAGCAGCCCGCGGCCGCCGGGGTCGGCGATGCGACAGCCGACGGCGACGGGCCGTCCTCCGCCCCGCACCACGTGCCCGGCGGGAGCAGAGAAGCTGCCGCACAGCACGACGGCACCTGAGACGAACGACCCCCACACCACGGTCGTCGAGAAACGGAGAGCACATGCGTGACCAACGGGTCGTGCGCTGCACCTACTACCTGGAATCGGAGAGCGATCCGGAGCAGGCTGCCGCGGCCATGGCCGGGGAGCAGTCCAGTGGCACCTTCGTCGCTGTGCCCGGCGAGTCCCCCCGCATCCGCGAACGGCATGCAGCACAGGTCGTCAGCGTGCGGGACCTGGGCACGCGCAGCCCGTCGCTGCCGTCGCGGTCCCGCCCCGAGACGGTGCGGGCCGCCCTTGTGGTGGTCGAGTTCCCGATGGAGAACATCGGGACCGACCTGGCGACCCTGCAGACCACGATCGCAGGCAACCTCTTCGAACTGGGTGAGCTGTTCGCCTGCCGCCTGCAGGACATCGAGCTGCCGGAGGAGTTCGTTGCCGCTCACCCGGGCCCCGCGTTCGGCATCCCCGGCACCCGCAGGCTGATGGGAGGTGCCGAGGGCGTCATGATCGGCACCATCATCAAACCGAACGTCGGTCTGGACGAGAGCGAGTTCCGCCTAGTTGTACGGGAGTTGGCCAGGGCGTCGGTCGATCTGATCAAGGACGACGAGCTGATGACCGATCCGGTGTACCTACCGCTGGAGCGCCGGGTCGCCGTGGCCACCGAAGAGATCCGGGAGGCCGAGCAGATCACCGGCCACCCGGTCATGTATGCCTTCAACATCACGGGGGACCTCGCCGGACTCCGCCGGCGCCACGACCTGGTGGTCGGGGCGGGCGGCCGGTGCGTGATGCTCAACGTCCCCGTCATGGGACTGCCCGCACTGGCCTGGCTGCGGGAGTTCTCCGAAGTCCCCGTGCACGGACACCGCGCCGGACTGGCCGCATCGATGCGCTCGCCGGCGCTGGGGATGTCGTACCGGGTGTGGCAGCAGCTGGCCCGCCTGGCGGGAGCCGACCATCTGCATGTCAGCGGCCTCGGCAGCAAGTTCTATGAGAGGGACGAGGAGGTCGCCGCCCACGTGCGCAGCCTGCTCGAGCCCCTGGGCAAGACCCTGAGTCCGGTACCGACCCTGTCGTCCGGCCAGAACGTCACCACCCCGGCACCGACCTTCACCGCGGTCGGCTCGACCGACCTTCTGATGCTCGCGGGCGGCGGCGTGGCCGCGCATCCCGACGGACCGGCGGCCGGCGTGCGCAGTCTCCGGGCCGCCTGGGCGGCTGCCGTCGACGGTGTTCCCCTGGACGTGGCGGCACACGCGGCGGCGCAGGCAGGCGACCCGGCGCTGCTGCACGCCGGGCGCACGTTCGGAGGTGTGGCCTGACATGACGTACGTCAGTTTCGTGGCCGACGACCTGACCGGTGCCAGCGATGTCCTCGCACAGGCCCACCGGCACGGTCTCGACGCCGTGCTCGTCATCGGGGACGGCAGCCGACCGCTCCCCACCGACTGCGATGTCGTCGGGATCGCCGGACCATCGCGTTCGCTCGGCGGAGCCGCCTTCGACGAGCTGGTCCGCGCACAGCTGGAACGCATCGCCACCGCCCATGCCCAGGTGCTGATCTACAAGGTCTGCTCCACCTTCGACAGCGCCCCCGCACGCGGCAGCATCGGCAGAGGCATCGAGCTGCTGCACGAGCGCTTCCCACACCACGGCCCGGTCGCGGTCGCACCGGCACAGCCGGGCTTCGGCCGGTACACCGCCTTCAGCAACCACTTCGCCGACTACTCCGGGGACGCCTACCGTCTTGACCGGCATCCCGTCATGGCGCAGCATCCCTCGACCCCAATGCACGAGGCCGACCTGCGGCAGGTGATCGCCGAGCAGCTGCGTACCGGCGAGGTCCCCGGAGCCATCCACCTCCCTGCCTTCGCCGATGGTTCCTTCGACGAGCAGTGGACGAGGCTCCGCCACTCCAGCCGGGCCGCCTTCGTCGTGGACGCCGTCGAGGACGGTCACCTCGACACCCTCGCGCTGGCACTGCGAGAGGACGACACCCGGCAGGGCCCGTCGATCGTGGTCGGCTCCGGCGGTGTCATGGCCGCCCTCGCCCGCACCGCCACCAAGCGGTCCGACGTGGCCGACAGCGCCCAGCCCGCCTCCGGGCCGGTGCTGGCCGTCAGCGCGTCGGCCTCCAGCACGACGGACGCACAGATCGCCGACGCCATCGGGCACGGCTGGGCCGAGCTGGCCGTGCCCACGCAGTTGCTCAACGGACAGGACCCGTCCCTGCTGGACGGCCTGGAAAACCGCTCGGCCGCCATGCTCGCGGCCGGACGGAACGTCATCGTGCACACCACGCGCGGCACCCAGGACCCCCGCTACGCCGCAGCCGGTCCCCTCGACGCCGCCCATGTGGGCAAACTCCTGGGCACCCTGGCCGGGAACATGGCCGTCAAGGGCCTCACCCGGGACGTCGCCGTACTCGGCGGCGACACCTCCAGCCACGCACTGCTGACCATGGGGGTGAGCGAGCTGCGCGTCGCCACCCAGTTCGTCACGGCCGCCCCCGTCTGCCGCACCGACAGCGAAGCCGCCGTGGCCGGCTGCCGGCTGCTGCTCAAGGGCGGACAGGTCGGTCCGGTCGATGTCCTCGAACGCTTCGCGCAGCCGCATCCCGCCGACTGACCACCGTCCGTCCGGGCCACCAGTCATCCCGCCACGTACGAGACACGAAGGAGTGTGCAGTCATGAGGGCAGTCGTCAAAGCAGTCGCGGACAGGGGAGTCGAGTACGTCGCCGATGCGCCCGAGCCGAAGGCCGGCGACGGCGCGGTCGTAGTGGAGATCGCGGCGGCCTCGTTGTGCGGCACCGACCGCGAATGCTACGAGTGGTCGCCGGCGGCCCGGGCGTTCAACCTGGGGCTGCCCGTCGTACTCGGTCATGAAGCGGCGGGCACCGTCGTCGAGGTGGGCACCGGGGTGGAGAACCTGCGCGTCGGTGACCGCGTCGCTCTGGAAAGCCACCTGGCGTGCGGTCAGTGCTTCGCATGCCGGACCGGGGACGCACACACCTGCGAGCGCACGCAGATCCTGGGCATGCACTTCGACGGGGTCTTCGCCGAACGCGTCGCCGTACCCCACCGCATCTGCGTCCCCCTTCCCGACAGCGTGCCCTTGGAGACCGGCGCACTGCTGGAATCGGCCGGCGTCGCGGTACACGCCATCCAGCGAGCCGGCTACTCGGTAGCCGGCCGAGGCGTTCTGGTCAGCGGCGCCGGGCCGGTGGGCATGGTCGTCGCGCGACTGGCATCCCTCATGGGCGCCGCCTACGTGATCGTGATCGAGCCGAATCCGTTCCGCCGCGCCGAAGCCGAACGGCTCGGAGTGATCACGATGGAGCCCGGAGAGGGTGTCGCCGAGCGCAGCCGCGAACTCAGCGGCCACCGCGGCGGGGCCGATGTCGCCTTCGAATGCTCGGGAGCGGCCGCCGCACTCCCGTCCCTCTTCGACGCCGTGCGCCGAGAAGGAACGGTCGTGACCGTGGGACACCCGGGCCGGCCAGTGCCGATCGACGTCGCTGCCCAGATCAACAAGCGGGGCATCACACTGCGGGGCATCTTCGGCCGCCGCCTGTGGGAAACCTGGGAGCAGACGCTGCTCCTGCTGAACTCCGGGCGCCTGGACCTGGACTGGCTGATCACGCACCGACTGCAACTCAGCCAGGTCGACCAGGCGATCGATCTGCTCACCGGCGACGCCTGCAAGGTGCTGTTGGTACCAGGGATGGGCTGACGCTCCGATACCGGCCGTCGTCCGCCAGCCCATCCGCACACGACGAGCCCACAGCGTGGACGGCATGCCGCAGAGCACGCGGTCGTAGGGCGCCAGGGTCCGTCTTCAAACGGATCTTGCGCAGTGCAGGAAGGACGCGAGACTGACCGCTGCTTCGTAGGAGGCGGCGGTCTTGATACCCCTATGGATGCCAAGCGGCCAGAGCCTGGCCTCGAGGCAAGGCATGGGTTCGGATGATGATCGTGTACAGCTCTCGGGCGATGTAGCGTTTTTGAGGCAGCGGCTGGCTTCGCGTCTGGTCTTGCCTTCGGCGATGCGCCGCCCGGCGTAGCTGCGGCTGCGTGTCTCCCGGCGGAGTCTGGCAAGGACGATGGTGTAGAGAGCCGAGTTGGCCTGGCGGTCACCGCCGCGGTTGAGTCTTATGCGCTGTGTCTTGCCCGACAAGGCTTCCACCGGGCTCACCCCACCGAGGCGGCACTGTCATCCTCACAGTCGTATCTGTTGGTGATGCCACGGAAGCCCTTGAGCCGGTTGAAGGAGCGCTCAATGAGGTTGCGTCGGCGGTAGATCTCCCGGTCGAACCCGGGCGGCCGCCCGTCGCGATGGCCGCGATGGCCGCGATGGCCGCGATTGAGGATGAGCCGAAGGGAAGCGGGACGCCTGGCGCGCGGCCCGCCGGATTCCGCGTGAACAAGACGGTCCTCATCGCTGACTTGCAGGCCTGAGCGGAGACTGCCATAGCAAGGGCCCGCGCAGGGCAGGATGATGAAGCTTCTGTGCATCATTGAAAGCAATAAGCTGATATCCATGCGGAATTTGCATCGACTCGGATACGATGAGGGCGTGGGATTGACCTTGGAAGAGTCGCTGCGGTTGACGGTGGCCGCGTTGATGCAGGTGACGGGTGACTCGCAGCGGTCGGTCGCGTCAGTGCTGGGGCTGACACAGACGCAGGTGTCGCGCCGGCAGTCGGGTGCCGTTTCGTGGAGCCTGCGCGACGTGGATGTCCTGGCCGAGCATTACGGCATCGGCGCCCTGGACTTGCTTGCGGGTCCGACCAGAGCATGCGAGGCGCTGCCCGCCGACCGGCGCCGTTCCGTCCGGGCCGAGGTGAAGGGGGCGAGCCGGTGAGTGACTTCGACGCGATCGACTCACTGCTCGACGCTGTCGGCCCGGAGGCCGCACTCCCGCCCTGTCAGGTACGCCGCGAGCTGCGGGAGCGGGCCCGGCTGTCCAAGGCGCAGGTGGCCCGTGCGCTCGGGGTGAGCCCGTCCACCCTCAGCGGATGGGAGAGCGGCCGGGACCCGGCCGGTGAGGTCCGCACCAAGTACGCCTATCTGCTGGACGGGCTGAACGCCAAACTCACCACCGAGACCGAAACCAAGACCACGGAGGAGCCGGCTGCGGAGCGGCCTGTGGCATCAGGCACTGCTGCGGCGGCCGTCACCTCTACGTCCTCGACGGAACCCGGCCAGGACGAGGACGAGGTGGAGCTGCTCGCCGTGCCCGAGCCGTGTGTGCTGTGCGGTCGTCCGGCCAAACAGCGCGTGGCGGGGTTCGCTCAGCATCTGGACCCCTCCGGCTGTCAGGCACCCCCTGCACAAACCCCGAAGTCCTCGCCCACCGCGCCATCTGCCCGGGCTCAAGTGCCGCGTACGGCCCGCCCGCCTCGTCCGGCTGGCGGGAGCACGGCCCCGCGCGGGCGGGCGTTCCAGGAGCCGTCCGGACCCACCGACTTGATCCACGAAGCGGTGCACGCCGTGCTCGCCGAGCACCGGGGCGACGTCGAAGCCGCAAGCGCCGTACTGCTGAAGCGGGCCATCCCGGACGCGATGCGCCTGCTGGACGAGACTCGCAAGGGCGCCCGCTACGACGTGATCGCCCACCCCTGGATCCCCGACATCCTCAAGAAGCAGACCTCCAGGGGCGCCGACCAGATCTGGGAGGCCCGCCCCAAATGGACCCGCACCACGCTCCCGCCCGGCCGGCACGAGGTCACCGCACTCGACATCAACGGCGCCTACCTCTCGGCCCTCAAGACCCACCTCCCGCTCGGCCAGCTGGAACACACCACGGGCTTCGCACACGACCGGCGCCGCGCCGGAGTCCACCTGATCACCCCGCCTGCCTGGGAGCACGACGCGGTGCTGCCCAACCCGATCGGCCAGCGCGACGAACCAGGCCCCCTGTGGGTCACCGAGCCGACCCTGCGCCTGCTGCTGCGCCTGTCCGGACCGAAGCACGGCCTGTGCGAGCCGCCCGAGATCCACGAGTCGTACACCTCGGGCGCCACCGAGAACCTCCTGGAGAAGTTCCGGATCGCCCTCAAGGACGCCCGCGACACCGCGATCGCTGACGGCGACGGGCTGACGCTGGAGTACGTGAAGGCGATGTACTCCAAGTTCGTGTCCACGATGGGGGAGTCGAACTACAACCGGGAGCTCTACCGCCCGGACTGGATGCACATCATCCGCTCCCAGGCATTCGCCAACCTCTGGATGAAGGCGCTCAAGGCCCACGACGCGGGACTGACGGTCGTACGGGCGATGGGAACCGACGAACTCCACGTCATCGGAGACTGGCGCCGTGTCTTCCCCGAAGGCCGCTCGGTTACCGAGGTCAAGGTCAAGGACACGTACACCGCAGGGACCGGCACCGAAGCCGGCACGGGGCAGGAGCAGTAGATGCCGGAGAAAAACATCGACTTCGGGAAGTTCGGCGCGAGCGGGATCAAGGGCAGCGAAGCCGTCGCCCGCCAGCTCGACCGGCTCGCCGCTCACATCGCCACCCCGGTGACCGCCAGGCGCGGCCTGATGGCACGCCTGCACTACCTGACGACGTCGGACAGGGCCTGGCAGGCAGCCAAGGACGCCGGACTGACCGTGAGCGACCGGACGCTGAAGGCATGGCTGCAGGGCACACGCCGTCCCTCGAAGGCCAACCTGGAACGCATCGACGCCGCCTACAAGGCGGTGCGGCGCCGCAACGTCGCCCGCCACCTCACCGCCCGCCTCAACCGTGAAGGCCGCGGCACTCGCGTGGAGATCCACCCCCTCGACCAGGCCGGCGTGGCGCGCCAGCTCCAGCGGGTGGTGGCCCACCGGACGATGAACGTGCGCCGCTGGGACAAGATCGTCGGATCCTGGGCGGTCGGCGACCACCAGGGCCTGGAGGACGTCTGGACCGCCGATGTCCTGCCCGATCTGGGTTCCCAGTGGGGCCAGTACGAGTACGTCAAGAACGTCGGCTTCGCCGCGTAGCAGCCGGTGGCCGGCAGGAAAATGGTCTTCAGCGCCCGCCGCTATGACGTACGGTGGTGTTCACCGACGCGGGGTGGAGCAGCTCGGTAGCTCGCTGGGCTCATAACCCAGAGGTCGCAGGTTCAAATCCTGTCCCCGCTACTGCAAGGTGGAGGGCTCACAACCGTACGGTTGTGAGCCCTCCACTCTTATGACGCCTACATGTCGGCAGCCGCCATGCCCAACTGCCAGGGCAGGCACGCGCGTTGGCTCACCGGACCGGTCCCGGACGCGATCCGGTTGTGCCCCACCCCAAGCAGCAGCCCGCTCCCGCCCGCCGGACCGGACGGCGCAGGCAGCCCCCTACGGTGGCGCCCCAGCCACACCAGCAGCGCCTGACGCCCTTCAGCCACATCCACCCCCCACCCGGCCATCAACTGCTCCACGCCCGCAAGCCATAGGGACCGGTCCGCCGTATCCCGCCGCCCCGCGCATTCGAAGTCCAGCATGGCGCCCGCGAGTTCCGCGGCTTCCGGGTAGATCACCAGCGGGGCCGCCCGCATCTCCCGCGCGTCCAGCCCGGCCGTCCAGGCCCGCCGCACCCAGCACACGGTGTCCGGCATCCGCGTCCACCAGTACACCGCCACCTGGAAGGCATCGGCGAACAACTCCTCGCCGGCCGGCCCCCACCGCTCGGCCAGCTGCTGGCGCACCTGGTGCGCCGTCACCGTCTCGGGCAGTTCGGCCAGCTGCACGAAGTCCGGACCGCGACTGCGGGAGTCGTCCGACCAGTAACCGTGCCGCAGACAGACCTGCCAGCTGTCCGGCGACATCAGCCACACCGCCTCGCCGACCCCCAGGGCATCAGCGCACAGCGGGCAGTACCGCACGAGGTGCCCCGCCACAGGCTCCCAGCGCCACCTCCACTCCGCCTCCTCTGGGCCTGGCAGCAGGTGCTCCGCGCCCAGGCTGGGCAGATCCTGCTGCAGAAGACCAGCCGCCCGGTCAGCAAGGACAGCCAGATAGCGCAGCCCCGCCTCGTTCACGTACATCTCGGTGGACTGCGGGTACTTCTCCACCCGCTCGGGGTACGCGGATGCCTCGCCCTGCCCGACGCGGTCGAGAAAAGCAGCCAGGCTCAGGCCGTTGGCGTGCGCGAGCCGGTTCACGAACGACCCCGTCGACTCACCCGGCACCGGCCCCACACGCAGCGGCAGCGGCCAGCGAGGCCCGTACAGACCGGGATCGTCCAGCACCGCTGCCCTTCCGCCGAAACCGTCACCAAGAATCACCGTGACCGGCCCGCCAGCAGGCGGTCAAGAACACCGACACTCGTTCAGGTGAACCCAGGCGAACGCCCAGCCACGGCCTCGCACACTCCTTCCACCCTGTGAACCAGGTGCCTGCGCACACCGTCACCCGGGGGAGGACCATGGCCACGACGACACGCATCCGCCCGGACACGACCGCCCCCGCCCCCGCGACCGCCTCGCGCCTGAAGACCCGCCTGCGCGGAGGCCAGCAAATCGCCGTCGACACCTCCGCCAGCAGCTTCATCGAGGGCTACCGCCGTGTCAGCGTCTACATGGCCACCGGCACCGGAAAGACCCTGGTGGCCCTGCACGTCGTCCAGGAAACCGCACCCGAAGGCGCCTCCCTGGTGGCAGTCCCCTCCCTGCGGCTCCTTGAGCAGACCGCCGCGAAATGGCACAGCGAAGGACGTCCCGGCCGCTACCTCGGCGTCTGCTCCTCAAGCCACCCCGCAGACCCGTACCTGGCCGACGTCCTCACCATGGTGGGCACCGCCGACGACCTGGCCTGGCAGGCAGCCGACACCCCAGGACCGCTCAACGTGTTCTGCACCTACGACTCCCTGGACAAGGTCGTCGAAGCCCACCGCGACTTCCACCTGCCCCGCTGGGACGTCGTGGTCGCCGACGAAGCCCACCGCACCGCCGGTGACTACGACAAGCCCTGGGCCCGCATCCACCACGACGACAAGCTGCCCGCCCGCCACCGCCTCTACATGACCGCGACGCCCCGCGTCTTCGACGAAAAGAAATCCCGCGAAAAGGGCATCAGTCCCAACACCGTCATCGCCTCCATGGACGACGTGAGCATCTACGGGCCCGTCGTCTACCGCATCTCCCTGAGAGAGGCGATCGACGAGGGGCTCCTCGCCGACTACCGCATCGCCGGCGTCGTGATCAGAGACGAAGACCTGCGGGGCCTCCTGAACCGGCTCCCCGCACACACCTGGACCGGCGAAGCCTTGCGTGCCGCAGCTGCCCAAGTCGCCCTGCTGGTCGCGCAGCACCGCTACGACCTGCGCCGCACGCTGACCTTCCACCCCTGCATCGCCGCAGCGGACGTCTTCGCCGAAACACTCCACGAGACCGCGGCCCTCATGCCCCCGGCCTACCACGCCCCCCTGCAGGTCGGCACCGTCAACTCCAGGCAGACCCCCTTCGAACGCCACAAGAACTACACCGACTTCGCCTCCGCGCCCCTCAATACCCCCGCCTCACAGCAGCCGCCCCGCCGGGCCGTCCTCACCAACTGCCGCTGCTGCGCCGAAGGCGTCGACATCCCCGCCATCGACTCCCTGCTCTTCGCCCACCCCAAGACCAGCAGCATCGACATCATCCAGTCCATCGGACGCGCACTGCGCCAGACCCCAGGCGACAACAAGATCTCCACCATCGTCATCCCCATCTACATGGCACCCGGCGAAACCCTCGAGGAGGCCGTCAAGAAAACCGCCTTCCACCTGATCTACCGGGTCCTCATCGACCTCGACGTCTACGACGAGCACACCTTCCACCTCGTCGACCACTTCCGGTACCCGAGCGACCCCACCGCCACCCCCCAGATCGCCCCGCCCCCGGAACGCGCCGACGAGATCATCCCCGTCCTCGACCTGAACGACGTCATGGCACCCAACCGCGTATGGGAGGCCGCCTTCGAAGTCGCCACAGACTTCCACCTCCAAAACGGCCACCTCGACGTCCCCAGCCGCTACCTCCACGACGGCCGCTTCTACCTCGGCTGGTGGATCGGCGCACAGCGCTCCATGCGCAACAACGGCCTGCTCCTGCCCGAACGCATCGCAGCACTGGACACCCTCGGCATGCTCTGGGAGCACCCCCCGCACAGCATCGAGCGCAAACTCCTCATCGCCCGCGACTACGTCACCCGCCACGGACACCTCGCACCCCGGTGGGCCGAACACCACCAAGGCCTGCACCTGGGCCGCTGGCTCGCCGACAGCAGAAAGGAAGCCAACACCCGCCGCCTGCCCCACTGCTACCAGCGGGCCCTGAACGAGATCTACCCCTGGTGGAACGCCAAAGGCAGAGCCGAATGGAAACGCACCTACGCCCGCGCCCACGCCGCCGCACGCGACAACACCCTGATCTTCCCCAGCCCGCACCAACTCACCGGCGACGCCCCTGTGCTGACCCAATGGCTGGCCGAACAGATCGACAACCTCGACAAGCTCGAGACCTACCAGCACAACCTCCTGGGCGACCTCCCCATCGAGCACCCCCTGGCCCTCCTGCTGCGCCGCCCGCGCGGCGCTTCCCAACGGGCCTTCGCCCGAGGACTGCAGGCCGCCTACGCCTACCGCCGCCGCCACCTTCACCTGGACGTTCCCTGCAACTACACCTGCGAAGACGCAGCCGCCTTCGCCCTGGGAAGGTGGCTCGCCGAGAAACGGCGAGCTCCGCAGACCCTCTCGCGAGAACAACTGGACGCCCTGGAAGCCCTCGACATGCGCTGGACCTCACGCCACCGGCACCGCACACCCTGAACCCGCCGTACCAACCGGCAGACCATGGGACCACGGGCGTCCCTCCGCTCCGGCCCTCGGCACGAACAGCTGCACCGGATCCTCCCGGCAGCGCCCGCCGAACCCGTCCAACAGAACCGGAACCCGAGCCTCGGCTGACATCACCAGACGTACCGCAGCCCAGAAGCACGAAAGAACCGAACGACCTCAACCAGGAGTACTCCGGCATCATGACGACACCGCCCCACTCACCCGGCCGGCCGCCTGTTTTCAACATCGGCCTCACCCACGTCACGCTCCCCACCTCACAGGTACAGGTCAACCGCCTGACCAACCGCAGCAACGAAATCACTCTGGGCACCGACGTGATCGTGATCGTGGTGAGCCCCGCCACCCACCTGGCCGAGACCGACGTCGATCCAAGCCGCTTTATCTGGCCGCCCTGGCGGGGAGAGATCATCCCTGAGGCCCACCAGCAGTGGAAGGCAGTCTTCGCCCCCCAGGACCGCACCTTCAGGGGCCTCTACTACGAGGGCCCCACCCAGGAAGAGACGCAGACTTTCCGCGTCCCCAATACCGTTCTGTCCGACGCGATGTGGACGATGCTTCAGAACGAGCCCTGCGCGGTCCTGTGCACCGGCCTCACCGGGGACCCCTCCGCAGCCGAAATCACGACCGCCCTGGAAGAAGGGAGGCTCCAGGCAGTCCTGGTAGAAGCCCTGTTCGCCTAGCCTCCAGATCAGCCCCGCGGCATCCCCTAACGTTGCACGACACGACCCCCGCCCGCCCGGCCCGGCCCGGCCCGGCCCGGCCCGCAAGCCCCCGCAACACCACTCAGCGAAGGACACCCGACACGATGGATCCCGCCGGCCACCGCTCCATCGCGCACTGAGGATCTTGTTTCATGCCCTCCGAGGAGCCCATCGCCGAGATCGCCGCCGTCACCGCCTCCCGCACCCGCCCCGCCCGGCTCTCACTACGCCCGGACCAGCAGCGGGCCGTCGACAGTGCGGCACGTCACCTGGCACGCGCACGCACCCGCGGACACATGGTGTCGGCCTGCGGCACTGGAAAAACGCTCACCGCGCTGCGGACCGCCGAAGCCCTTGATGCCCGGCACCTGCTGATCGCCGTGCCGAGTCTGGACCTCATCTCACAGTGGGCCCGCACAGCCCGCAACGACGGACGCCCAGAACCGATGATGGCCGTCTCCTCCCTGGCTGCGGCCAAGCACCCGGTCCTGGCCGGAGCAGCCGTCCACAGCACCAACAACCCGGAGTTCCTGGCGACCTGGCTGGCCCGGCACGAGCACGCCACCGTCTTCGTCACCCTTGACTCCCTCCCGAGAATCGAACAGACCCAGCACACCCGCGCTCCCGCACCCACCTTCGACCTCCTGATCGTCGATGAGGCACACCGCACCGCAGGAAGCTGGGACAAGGACTGGACCGTCCTGCACGACCACACCTGCATCCGCGCCGACCGCCGCCTCTACCTGACCGCCACCCCCTACGAATGGGATCCACCCCGCCTGACCGAAGCACCCACCACCCGCCCCCAGCCCAAGCGCACCGCAGCCACCGCCCCCGCCTGGGACACCCCCGCCCTCGTCGCCTCCATGGCGGACACGAAAACCTTCGGCCCCCGCCTGCACACCTACAGCCACGCGGACGCCATCGAGGACGGAGTCCTCGCCGACTACCAACTGGTCGTCCCCACGATCACCGACGCCCACCTGCGCACCGTACTCACCACCCCCGACGCGCACTCCGGCTTCGGCCCGGCCGCACGCCGCACCACCGCACTGCACCTGGCAGTACTCAAAGCGATGACCGAACACGACCTCCACCACGTGATCGTGTACTTCCAGCAGGTCGCCGACGCCACCGACTTCGCCCGCCAGTTCCCGCACACCCTGCGCACCCTCACCGAAGACCAACGTCCCGCCTGGACCGGTGACCTGGTCGTCCAGTCGATCAACGGCACCCACAACCCCGGCCAGCGCCACGACATCCTGACCGACTTCGCCGCCGCTGACCGCGCCGTGCTGACCAACGCCCAGGTGCTGGGGGAGGGCGTCGACCTGCCGGCCGTCGACGCCGTCGTCTTCGCCGACCGCACTGCCAGCGTCCGCCGCATCGTCCAAGCCCTCGGCCGCGCCCTGCGTAAACCTCCCACCCAGGACACGAAGACCGCCAGCCTCGTCATCCCCGCCTACATCCCCCACGGCGCCGACCCCACCGACCTCCTCGGCACCCCCTACGAAGCCCTCTGGCTCGTCACCGCGGCCCTGCGCCACCACGACCAGACCATCGCGGCCCGCGCCCCGCGCACCACCGCCAAACACCGCCTGGAGCAAGGCACCCGCACGCTCCTCGCCCGCCGCTTCCGCTTCGACTTCACCCTCGACCCCGACGCCATCGCCCGGGCCATGGACCTGATCGCCTGGCCCGCCGACAACGCGGCCCTCTCCGCCCCGCGCCGGGCAGGCCTCGCGGCCGCGACCCGCTTCCACGCCGAACACCACCACCTGCGCGTCCCCACCGACTACGAGGACGCCTACGGTTACCGGCTCGGCAGCTTCATCGCCGGCCAGCGCACCGCCCGCAGACAAGGCATTCTCACCGAGGACTGGATCGCCGAACTCGACGCGCTGGGCATGATCTGGGACGACCACGAAGCAGTCTGGCAGGGCCACCTCACCACCGTCACCGCCTTCCACACCGAGCACGGCCACCTCGCCATCCCTCTCCAGCAGCCCGGCGGCCAGTTCCTCGTCAGCCAACGGGCCCTCGCCCGCAACCACCGCCTCCATCCCGACCGACACGCCCAGCTCACGGCCCTGGACCCCCACTGGACCCTCCCGCACGGCCCCGACTGGCACCGCAAATACCACCTCCTGCGACGCCACATCGAAGCCGGCCACAGCCCCGCCACGCTGCGCCGCGACACGGTGATCGACGAGGTGAAGGTGGGAAGCTGGCTGCACCGCCAGTTCTCCACCTGGAACCAGCTCGCCCCCGGGCAACGCGACCTCCTGGCCCGCCTGCGGCTGACCCCGAACGCCACCGCCCTGCCCCCTGCGAGGCGGATGAGCCCTCCCGCGGCGAAGCGGCCCCGCCGTTCCTTCGAGCAGACCGCGCAGATTCTCCGGATCTTCGTCGAGCACTGGAACCGCCCGCCAGGTGCCCGGGAATGGGTTGAGGTCGACGGAGAACGCGTCATGATCGGACCCTGGCTCTGCAAGACGCGTGCCAAAAGGAACGCCGGTCAACTCACCTCGGAACAAGATGACTTGATAGCAGAGATTCTCAAAGCGGACTGGGCTGCCTGTGAATCCGGGTAGAGACCTCTTTTGGGTAACTGTCCCGCAGTCGGTGAAAGCGGTGGATGACCCGGCTGATCGAGGAGTTGGTGATCCACGTTCAGGCCGAAGGACCGCAGCTGACCGGCGCAGGTGGAGACAGCGCTCGAGTTCCTCGAACGACAGTGAGCATGGAGCGCCGTTGACGCCCGGGCCGAGGAGGCTGCCTTAAGAGCCGTGATGCCTCTGGGCGAGCGGCTCGGGCGGCCCGGTCGGGGTGGCTGCCCGCAGGTCCGGCGATGACCAGACCGGTGTCCGGGTCGCCATACGCGATGTGTGTTTCTGGCCGGCGAAGCCCCCGGCGACTGTGCGGGGCCGCTGGGCGGCGACGGCCCTCACCGTCGCCGCCCAATAGCCAAGGGCCTGAGCCACCCATGCGGGCAACTTCGCGGATGTCCCCGGTAGGCCGGGCGCGCGGCGAAGCTCGCGAAGTTCCGGGGAGCCCCGGATCTGCCACTCGGTCCCTGGCACGGAGCTGGGGGCCAGCCGCCGGAGACGGCCCACAGCGCCATCAATAAAGGTCAGGTCCGCGCAGAGACCTCAGTGTGGGCAGCGCGCAGCGAGACCTTGTCGATCTTGCCGACCGGGTTCTTCGGGATGGCTTCCACCACGAAGAACGCGGTCGGGCGCTTGAAGCCGGTGAGGCTGCGTGCGCAGAGGGACTGCAGTGCCGAGGGATCGACGGTCTGGCCCGGTCGGGGCTGGACGTAGGCGACGACGACTTCTCCCCATTTCTCGTCGGGGACGCCGATCACGGCGGCCTCGAGCACCGATGGGTCACCGACGAGGACGTCCTCGATCTCCTTGGGGTAGATGTTCTCCCCGCCCCGGATGATCATGTCTTTCGAACGTCCGACCAGGGTCAGGTATCCGTCGGCGTCGAGCCGGCCCACGTCGCCGGTGTGCAGCCAGCCGTCGACGAGGACTTTGGCTGTTTCTTCCGGGCGGCCGAGGTATCCCCGCATGACGTTGGGGCCGCGCACGACGACCTCTCCCTCCACGCTCGGGGGCACCTCGCTGCCGTCGGCGTCGACGATCCGGATCTCCTGGCCGGGGAAGGGCATTCCCACGGTTCCGGCGCGTCGGGGGCCCGCAACAGGATTGATGGTGGATGCGCAGGTTCCCTCCGACAGCCCGTAGCCCTCGACGAGCGGGAACCCGTAACGGGCCTCGAACCGGGTCAGCAGCTCGGCGGAGGCGGGTGCCGCGCCGCAGACTCCGAAGCGCAGGGACGAGGTGTCCGGGCGGACCTGGTCCGGGAGCGCCGCGAGCATGCTGTAGATCGTCGGCACGGCGCTGAAGAAGGTGGGGCGCTCGCGCTCGACGACATCGAAGAAGGTCTCGGGATGGAACCGGTCGGCGATGGCGACGCTCGCGCCCGCGAGCAACGGTGTGAGGGTGCTGACCACGATGCCGTTGACGTGGAAGAGCGGCAGGATCAGCAGGCACCGGTCGGCCGGCCCGACCTCCAGCGCCCGACGCCCCATGTCCGCCATGGCATCGATGTTGGCGTGGTCGAGCATCACCCCTTTGGGAACGCCGGTCGTGCCGCTGGTGTAGATGAGCAGGGCCAGCGCGGACGGGTCCGCAAGGGGTGCTTGATCCGGCTGCGCCGCTGCGTGGTGCAGTTCGCCGACGGCGAGGACGGCAGTCCCGTCCGCCACGGCGGTCTCACCGTCCTCGCTCACCAGGAGGCGTGCGCCGGAGTCTGTGAGCTGTCGGGCGACTTCGATGTCGGTCATGCTCGGATTGACCGGCGTGATGGTGGCGCCGAGCCGCCAGGCGGCGAACAGCAGGAGCACGAACTCGACGCGGTTGGTCAGCCTGAGGGCCACGACGTCGCCGGGGCCGACCCCGAGGTCCTGCAGGTGACGTGCCGCCGCCTGGACGCGACGCAGCAACTGGACGTTGGTGAGTGCCTGGCGGCCGTCCGAGACCGCGGCCCCATCAGGGTCGAGGGCCGCGCGGCGGTCGGGCAGAGATGCGAAATTCATGGCGGGGCGTACCTGTCTGGGTGTGATGCGATCCGGTCACGGAGCTGACGTGGCGGCTGCCGGGTTCAGCTGGCGGGTGAGGAACTCGATCTGGTCGCGCACCAGTACTTCGAAGGTCTCGCCGGTGTAGAAGTCGAAGTGGCCGGCGTCGTACCTCTTGATCTCTGCCTTGGGTGCGGTGCGCGCGTAGCGGAGGGTCTGGGCGGGAGGCGTGACGGAATCGGTGTCGCTGACGCAGAAGAGGATCGGGATGGTGATCTTCTTGGCCGCGCGCCCGGGCCGGTAGGCGAGGATGGTCGGGATGACCCTCGCCGCCACCTCGTTGCGGAATGTCGTTCCCGCGGGCTGGAGCGCCTGGTATCCGGGCAGGGCGTCCGGGGCGTTCATGAGGGCCGACGAGCCGGGGGCGGCGGCGATCGGAACCATCACGGGCGGCTTTCCGCGGCCTCTGGCCGCCAGATCGCGGGCTACCACGGGGAGGACCTTGAGCGAGGCGGCAGGGCCGAGCGCGAGCGCGGAGGCGAGACCGTCGGTGAAGGGGCACTGGGACACGGCCGCGCGCAGTTCGGGGTGGCGTGAGGCGACGGTGATGGCATGGCCGCCGCCGAACGAGCTGCCCCATACGGCGATGCGTGTGCGGTCGACGTCCGTGCGTGCCTTGACGTAGGCGATGGCGGCGTCCCAGTCGGTGAGCTGACGCTTGATCGACAGGAGTTGGCGAGGGTGGCCGCCGCTGTCGCCGAAGTGCCGGTAGGTGAAGGCCACCGCGGCGATGCCGGCCTGTGCGAAGCGCTCGGCGAAGGCGTCCAGGCGCATCTCGCGGACGGCGCCGAGGCCGTGCCCGAGGATGACGACGGGCGCAGACGTGACGCCCGTGGGGAGGTAGAGCCAACCGGCGCAGGTGCTGTCGCCGGAAGGGAACGTGATGTCGTGACGGGTGAAGGACTGCGCAGTGGTCATCGTCGGTTCACCGCCCGCTCGTCGAGCGACGGCCCGGCACGCTGCCCGACGCGAGGGCCCGGGCGTAGGTGCCCGGTGTGTAGAGCGGGAGTTCGCCGGTGGCGTCGGTAGTGGCCTGGTAGTCGAGCATCAGCCTCTGGCCTTCCTTCGACATGACCTGGGTGAAGAACTCGGCGCGTTCGACGTGCAGGCCGTCCTCCAGTGACATGGAGCCGCCGAAGTACACCGACCTCTTGGCGGCCGCGACCGACCCCTTCGACCGCTTCCCGAAGTACTCGGCGAGTTCGACCGCCTGCGCGACCACCTTGTCCTGCGCGACGACCTTGTCCACCGCCCCGTTGGCGAGAGCTTCCGCGGGCGTGAACGGCTTGCCTTCGAGGATCGCGGCCAGGGACCGGTGGGTGCCGATCAGGCGGGTCAGCCGCTGGGTGCCGCCACCGCCCGGGATGATGCCGAGGAGGATCTCCGGCTGGCCGATGAAGAAGTCCCCGTCGGCCATGACCCGCAGATCGCACGCCCAGGCGAACTCCGCGCCGAGGCCGAGAGCCGAACCGTTGAGGGCGGCGACGTAGAGCACACCGCTGGCGTTCATCCGCAGGAAGGTCGTGTGCAGACGTTCCAACTGGAGGGCTCCCCGCATCGGGGTCCTGCGCATCAGGGGCCCGAGGAGGCGGGAGCGGTCCACGTGCTTGGCCAGGCGTACGACGGCCGCGGCACCGCGCCGGCCGACCGTAGGGCTCGCGGCGCCCTCCTCCTGCAGCCACCGGACCGCGGCATGGCTGACGAACCGCTCGGGATGCGCCCCGGTGAAGACGACGGCACGGACGTTCGGATCGCGGTCGGCTCGGGCCACCAGCTTCTCCAGCTGCTGGGCGATGTCGAGGCCGAACTCCTGATGCGGGCCGCCGTCGACCCGGACGATCAGGACAGCCCCGCGATCTTCGACCGTCAGACGGCCCTTGTCTTTGTATGGCATGAGTTCTGCTCCCGTGCTGAGTTCATGGCGGGGGTGGGAAAGTGCGTCGGGGCGGCCGCGGATGCGTGTCGCAGCGATGAGGTCGGGTTCGCCCCGACACGCTGTGCCCGCACGGGCGGCAGGAGACTGGACCGGCGCGTGATGACGTGTCCGAGGCGGATGCGTGTATCGAAGGCGGCACGTCACGTGCGATGTGTACTATTGCCGCGAAGAATTACATAACCAAGTTATTTCTGGTGTGTCAACGGTGGAGGCGTACGGAACATGGCAGGGCGGGCGAGGCTCGAAGACGCACCGGAACGACTCGTGCAGGCGGCCATCGGCCTGCTGGCCGAGCAGGGTCCGTCGGCTGTGAAGGCGCGCACGGTGGCCTCCGCGAGCGGACTGTCGACGATGGTGGTCTACAGCCACTTCGGCGGGATCCCCGAGCTGATGAGTGCCGTCGCCGACCACGGGTTCAAGGAACTCGGCGCAGCGTTCGGCCGGGTACCGGTGACGGAGGACCCGGTCGCGGATCTCTTCGCCATGGCCCTGACCTGCCGTCGGCAGGCCCGCGAGAACCCTCACCTCTACGACCTGATGTTCGGCCTGTCCACTCGGGCGACCTACCGGCCTCTGCCGGATACGGACCGCCGCCTGAGCGGGCACTCCCCGGCCTTCCGTGAAGCCCACGCCCATGTCACCGCGGCATGCGAACGGCTCCTGCGCTCCGGCAGGGTCGAGCGGCAGGAACCCGAAGCCATCGCCGCCCAGCTGTGGAGTTACGTGCACGGTTACATCACCCTTGAACTGGCTGAGCACTTCGTCGAGTTCGACGACGCCGTGGCGCAAGTGCTCGTGCCGATGGGTGTGAACTTCACTGTCGGACTCGGTGACGAGCGCGAACGTGCCGAAGCCTCCCACGAGGCCGGCGCGCGCCTGTACGACTCGATCGTCCAAGGCCGCTGAGAAGCCGGGCGGGTGGGTGCTGCCCCAGGCCCTAGAACGCCCTGGTCTCCGCGGGAGGGGCATCTGTGCCAGGCGTGAGTTGGTCCTGCCTCCCCAGCGCCGCGACCTCCCGTTCGAGGGACGGCACCGCCCGGGCCGCGAAGCGCCTCGCCCAGGGCCAGGCCAGCGGTGAATTCAGCGCCGCCTTGGCCCAGTTGGCCACGACGACCGCACGCGGGACGTACACGCGGCTGCGTCGACGCACGAGCCCGTCGACGATCGCGGCGGCCGCCCGGTCGGAGCTCGTGGTGACATTGCCCGGATAGGGGAGTCGCGCGCGCAGGCCCTGGAACGAGGGGAGATCCGCCTCAGCGCCCCGAACGAGGTCCGTGTCGATCCAGGAAGGGTGCACCACGCCGACCGTGACCCCGAGATGCGCCACCTCCTGCCGGTAGGTCAGGGCGAGCAGCTCGGCCCCGGCCTTGCTCGCGCCGTAGGAGGCCATCGCGGCCAGCGGCATGAACGACAGCGCGGACGCCACGACCAGCACGTGGCCCCGGCTGTGCTCCAGGTGCGGCGTCGCGTACTTGAGGGTGCGGAACACGCCGTTCAGGTTGATGTCCAGGACCCGCTCGAACGACGCCTCGTCCGTCTGCCGCACCGTCCCGTACGCCACGACGCCGGCATTGGCGACCACGAGGTCGATGCCGCCCATGACCTCCGCGGCCTCGTCGAGCGCCGATCGCAGAGCGGCCCCGTCGCGCACATCGGCCTCACGCCACGAAGCGGCGGGACCCAGCTCGTCGGCAAGAGCCCGCAACCGATCCGCTTCGAGGCCGATCACAGTCACCCGGGCCCCTCGGGCGGCGGCCAGGCGGGCCACCTTCTCACCGATGCCGCGTGCCGCACCGGTGACAACCAGCTTCTTGCCCAGCAAGTCACGTTTCATGGCGGCAACATAACTTCGTTATTGATGGAGCACAAGAGACTGCGCACCGGTCGCTGTTAGGTTCACCTGCTGGGTCTCACGACTGGACGAACCTATGCTGGCCGTCATGAGACGGACATCCTTTGCACAGTGGCCCTGCTCGATCGCGCGCACCATGGACCTGCTCGGCGACTGGTGGACGCCGCTGGTGCTGCGTGAGGCGTTCTACGGGATCCGGCGGTTCGACGCGTTCCAGGAGTCGCTGGGGATCGCCCGCAACACGCTGACGGACCGGCTGCGCCGGCTGGTGGAGGAGGGGCTGCTGGAGAAGCGGCCCTACCAGACGGAGCCGGTCCGCCATGACTACGTGCTCACCGAGAAGGGGCGCGACTTCTATGGCGTGCTGCTGGTGATGAACCGGTGGGGGGACCGCTGGCTCTCCGGCGAAGCGGGCCCGCCGGTGACGATGCGCCACGAGGCGTGCGGGCAGGACACTCATGCCGAGGTGGTGTGCGCCGCCTGCGGCGAGCCCATGACGGCGGACAACACCCACCCCCGGATGGGCCCCGGCTACCCACCGCACCTGGCCAAACGGCCGGATGTGCGGGCCCGGTTCACGAGCTGACCAGGCAGCGCCCTGCACGGCAGGTCACCCTTGACAAGTGAGTCTATCTACGCAACTTTACCGGTCAGGAGCTCATGCGGGAGTTCCTGGCGGGCAGGGAGGCTGCGAGGTCATGGAGTGGACGGGCGCACGCTATGCGGACAAGCCGACGGTCGAGGTGCACACCTGGATCGCCGCAGCGCCGGCTCAGGTGTGGACGCTGGTGTCCGACATCGAGCTGATGCCGCGCATGAGTTCCGAGCTGCAGTCGGTGGAATGGCTGGACGGCGGGAGCGGCCCTGCCCTCGGGGCGCGGTTCGTCGGCCGGAGCAAGCACGACGCGTTCGGGGAGTGGGCCACCACGTCCCACATCGTCGAGTACGAGCCGCCGAGGAGGCTCGCCTGGGCGGTCGAGGATCCGCAGCACCCGACAGCGATCTGGCGGTTCACCCTGGAGCCGCAGGACGGGGGCACGCTGCTGCGGGAATGGATGCAGATGGGGCCGGCCCCCTCGGGTCTCTCCTTCGCCATCGAACGCATGCCGGAGAAGGAGCAGAAGATCGTCTTCGTGCGCATGCGGGAGTTCGAGGCCAACATGACCGTCACCCTCGAAGGATTCAAGAAGCTGGCCGAGAGCGCCCAGACCGCGGACGAGGCGGATGTCTGATGCGTACCTCCACCACGATCGAAGCCTCCGGGGGCGACTGGCGGGAGATCGTCGACTACGTCACCGAGGCGGAGAGGCTCGGTCTCGACATCTGCTGGGTGGCGGAGGCGTGGGGCTCCGAGGCGCCCTCGCCGTTGGGCTATCTCGCCGCGAAGACCGAGCGCATGCTTCTCGGCTCGGGAATCATCCAGCTCGGCACCCGCACGCCGATGGCCATCGCCCGAGCCGCGATCACGCTGTCGCAGATCTCCCAGGGGCGCTTCCTTCTCGGCCTAGGCCCCTCCGGACCGCAGGTGATCGAGGGGCTGCACGGCGTGCCGTTCGACCGGCCGCTCACCCGGATGCGCGAGACCGTCGAGATCGTGCGACAGGCCGCCTCGGGGGAGAAGGTCACCCACGCCGGGCAGGAGTTCCGGATCCCGCTGCCGGGCGGCGACGCCAGACCCATGCGCCTGTCCATGCGTGCCGAACACGACATCCCCGTCTACCTGGCCACCCTCTCGCCGAAGATGCTGCACCTGACCGGCGAGATCGCCGACGGCTGGCTGGGCACCAGTTTCGTACCCGAAGGCGCCAAGGAGGCGTACTTCGACCACCTGGACCGCGGCCTGGCCAACGCCGGCCGTACACGCGCCGACCTCGACATCTGCCAGGGCGCCGAGGTCGCCTTCGCGGACGACGAGGACGCGCTGCGCGCGATGGTGGCCGGACGCAAGAAGGAGCTGGCCTTCAGCCTCGGCGGCATGGGATCTGCGACCACGAATTTCTACAACAACGCCTACAGCCGTCAGGGTTGGGCCGAGGTCGCGGCCGAGGTACGGGACCGCTGGCAGGCCGGGGACCGGGACGGCGCGGCCGGCCTGATCACCGACGAGATGGTGCTGGCGACCACGCTGATCGGAACCGAGGACATGGTGCGCGAGCGGCTGCGCGTGTGGCGCGACGTCGGTGTCGACACCGTTCGTTTCTATCCCGCCGGCGAGAGCCTCGACGCCCGACTCGCCACCCTGGGCCGGGCCATCGACCTGGTCCGCGACATCGAGGACGAGGCGGCACGCTGACGACAGGCCACCGCGGCCCGAGGCGGGGCGCCATACGCCGACGCCGTCCGCCAGACCCGCGCCTTGAGCCCCTCAGGCTCGGTGCCGTCGAGGCCGGAGTACGCGAAGTCGACGGGGTCCGCGATCGGCGATGACCGTCCTGGGCGTACGCCGTGGCGACGGGGCGCTGACGGGGATGTACCAGGCCACCGCCGAGGTGGCCGATCACGCGGTTGATAGGAACCGTCCATGGACGTACACGGTGAGTACACGGCGTCGTCGTGCTCGGCGCGGGCCCGGCGGATATGGCACCGGTCCGTGCGCGTTCCCTTCGCCGAGTTGTCGGTCGATGCCCTTGCTGATGCCGGCCAGGCATCCCGGAGATGAGGCCGACCATCGTGACGGTGAACTCGTCATCGTCGTGACGACCTGTAAGCGGGCAGACCACCTCGCAGCCGCCGCCGACCGCGAAGGCGAGCAGCCTCGAATCGGCGGCGGGGGCGGCTGACTGCCCGTGCGGCCCGGCCATCGCGGCCGAGGCGTGTCGCCCCGGACTGTGGAAATCTCCTCCTGCGGTTAAGCCCTCTTCGCGCCGCTCTGCTCGCGGACGGCATCGAACATGGCGGTGAGAGCGGGACTCTCGGCGAGGCTGCTCAACAGGGCGTGAAGCGAGTGCCGTTCAGTGGTGCCCAGGTCGGTGAGGGTTTCGCTGTCGAGACCGACGAGTGTGCGGTTGAGGTCGGCCAGGACCTTGCGCCCGGCGTCGGTGATGTCGACGGCGTACCGGCGTCGGTCCTGCGGATCGCGTGTCCGCTCGGCGTATCCGGCCCGTTCCAGGTCGTCGAGGCTCGTCACCATCGTCGCCGGGTCGATGCGCAGGAACGAGCCGAGCGCCAGTTGCGGCATGGCGCCGTTGTCGGCCAGGGCCTGCAGGACGCTGTAGTGGCGCACGCGCAGGCCGGTTCCGCTGATGCCGTCTTCGGCGATCCTGAAGGCCACCTGTCCGAGTTTGACCAGCAGGCAGATGGTGTGTTCGGCCACGGTCCCCGGTACCAGCGGAGCCTCGGACATCGTTTATCCCGCCTATGGTTAGCCCTGCGTATCGTCTGGGTCCATCGTACGAGAAGGCCTGGCGCGGCCGGACCGGGGCAGCTATCCCGGTGCGCGGGAAGAGGGGCTCGCAGGGCAGGGCATCGGCTGGGCCGCCGCCGTCAGCCGACGATGGTCCGGCCGAAGATCTGCCGGGCGATGACCCACTTCTGGATCTCGTTGGTGCCCTCGTAGATCTCGCCGATCTTGCTGTCCCGGTAGATCGCCTCGACGGGGCCAGGGCTTCCGTCGGCGCCCAGTTCGCGGGCGAAGCCGAGGCCTCCGAAAGCCTGGACGGCGTCGCGCGCCATGTCCACCGACAGCTTGGTGGCGTAGTACTTCGCCATCGCGGCCTCGGGTTCCGGGGACGGGTTGCCGGCGTCCAGGCGCAGGGCCGCCTTGGTGACGAGGGTGCGGGCGTTGTCGATCTCGGTGGCCCGCTCGGCGAGCAGGAACTGCCAGTGCTGGTTGGCGGCCACCGGCTTGCCGAAGGCGTGTCGCGTCGACAGGTGGGCCACGGTGTGGTCGAAGGCGGCCTGCGCCATGCCGACCCCGGCGGCCGCGATGCCGATCCGGCCGTAGGTCAGTGTGGACAGCGCGTGGCGCAGTCCGTGTCCCTCGGCGCCGCCGAGGAGGTCGGCGTCGGACAGGCGGACGTCCGTGAAGCGGATGTCCGCGGTGAGCTGGCCGCGGTTGCCCATCTTGCGGTCGGCAAGGCCCACTTGAACGCCCGGAAGCGTTGTGTCGACGATGAACATGCTCAGCCGCTCGCCGGTGCGGGCGAGGACCACCACGAAGGCGGCCACGGGCGAGTTGGAGATCCACCGCTTGTGGCCGTTCAGCACCCAGCCGGTCTCGGTGCGTACGGCCTCGGTCTGAACGGCCTGCGGAGACAGGTCGCTGGAGGCGTCCGGCTCGGTGGTGGCGAACGCGCCGACCACCGAGCCCTGTGCGACCTTGGGCAGCCACAGCTGCTGCTGCTCCTCGGTGCCCTGCCGCAGGGCGTTGCCCGCCAGGATGCAGTGCACGTCGAAGACGGCCGCGACGCTGCTGGAGTAGTAGGCCAGTTCCTCGATCGCCGCGGCGGTGGCGGTCGCCGGGTGGGCCAGGCCATCGCCGCCGACCTCGCCGGGGAAGGGGATCCGGAAGACCCCCGCCGATGCGAGCGCGTCGAACACCTGCCGGGGGAAGCCGTCGGTGCGCTCGTCGCCGTTCGCTATCGCCGCGGCGTGCGGAGCCACTTCTTGCTCCGCGATCCGGCGCACGGCGGCGCGTACGGACTGGGTCTCCTTGGGGGCGAGGAGCTCGTGGTAGAGCCGGTCGCTCTGGCGTGCGGGAGTGGAAGTCATGCGCGGACCGTATCATTCGTAGTGCGTATGATTAGTTGACCAATCGATTGTGGAGGTTCGACCATGACACGGACGCTGGCCGGCAAGACCGTCCTGATGTCGGGAGGCAGCCGCGGCATCGGACTCGCCATCGCCCTGCGCGCGGCCCGCGACGGGGCGAACGTGGTGATGCTTGCCAAGACCGCCGTACCGCACCCGAAGCTCGAAGGCACGGTCCACACCGCGGTCGGGGAGATCGAGCGCACGGGGGGCAAGGGGCTGGCCGTCGTCGGTGACGTCCGCAACGAGGACGACGTACGCACCGCCGTCAACGCTGCGGTCACTGCCTTCGGCGGCATCGACATCGTGGTCAACAACGCCAGCGCGATCGACCTGTCGTCGACGGAGCAGCTGGAGATGAAGCGGTACGACCTGATGCAGGACATCAACACGCGAGGCACGTTCCTGCTGAGCAAGGCCGCGATCCCGCACCTGCGCGCGGCGGACAACCCGCACATCCTCACCCTCTCGCCGCCGTTGAACCTCGCGCCGCACTGGGTGGGCAAGCATCTCGGTTACACGCTCTCGAAGTACGGGATGAGTCTGTGCACCATCGGGCTCGCCGAGGAACTCGCCGCCGACGGCATCGCCGCCAACTCGCTGTGGCCGCGAACCCTGATCGACACCGCCGCCGTACGCAACGTGGTCGGCGGCGCCGGACAAGCCCGTAGTCCGCAGATCATGGCTGACGCCGCGTACGCCGTCCTCACGCGTGACGCGCGCACGTGCACCGCCAACCTGTTCATCGACGACGAGGTCCTGCTCGACGAAGGCGTCACCGACCTGTCCGTCTACAGCCCTGCCGGATTCGAGAGTGATCTCGCGCTCGACATATTCGTCGACGCTGCCTGATCCCGCTCGGTTTCGAGGCGGGGCGGGCCTCACCCCGCTCGCAGCGACGATCCGTGCCGCCGGTACGCAAGGCGTGCGCAACTCGAATGCCATGTCGCGGCCGTCGGTGAGGAGTCGGGAGATGGTGGTCTTCCCAACCCGGGCGGCCCCGCACAAATCTCGCGGCGCTCATCGGGCTCTGGGCATACCGGCGGGGCGCTAGAACAGCCTCCCGCGGCGTGGATCTCAGGAGCTTCGGTCGCCGGAAGTGGCCCGCTCGCTCGCCACCTTCCCGGCTCAGCAGAACCACCCCCGCCACCGATGGTAAGTGGATCGACTTGCCTTAAGGGTGGTGCGGGGGCTACCTTCCGGTGGTGAGTTCATCGACTTACCTTACTTCTCGGCGAGGAACATTCACCATGAATCGTCTTGCGGGCAAGCGCGCCCTCATCACCGGCGGCACGAGCGGTATCGGTCTGGAGACCGCGCAGCGTTTTGTCGCGGAGGGCGCCGACGTGCTGGTCACGGGCGTCACCCCGGCCAGCATCGACAGGGCCCGGCAGATCCTCGGGGACAAGGTGCCGGTGGTGCAGGCCGACGCACGCGATCTCGACGCGCAGCGCGCCCTGGCGAAGCAGGTGGGTGAGCACTTCGGAAAGCTGGACGTGGTGTTCCTGAACGCCGGTGTCTCGGACTGGCGGCCGTTCGAGGACCACACGGAGGACAGTTTCGACCGGCTCTTCGACATCAACGTCAAGAGCGTCTTCTTTCTCACGCAGGCCCTGGTGCCCGTGCTGGCCAACCCGTCCTCGGTCATCCTCAACGCGTCCAACAGCGCGCACGGCGGCTACGGGCATTCGAACGCCTACGCCGCGACGAAGGCGGCTGTCTCCTCTCTGATGCGGTCGTGGAACGCGGACCTGCTCAGGTCGCACGGCATCCGGTTCAACGCGGTCAGCCCCGGCCCGGTGGACACCCCGCTGTACGCCAAGCTCGGGATCGAGGACCCCGCGGTGCAGGCGGCGGTGCTGGAGGGGATCAGCGCCGGCATCCCGCTGGGCCGCATGGGTCTGCCCGAGGAGGTCGCGGAAGCCGTCGTGTATCTGGCCTCCGACGCCTCCGCCTTCGCGGTGGGCCAGGACCTTATCCTGGACGGCGGCCAGACCGTCCTCTGACAGCGGGGACGCGGCCGGAGACGGGCGAGGGGCGTGGGTATGTCGGTGGCGGACCGTGACCGAGCGGAAAGCGGTGGCGATGCGTGCCAGGCCGGGTATCACGCGCAGATCAAAGAGGAGAACCGTGCGCGTATTATCCGCGCCGCCCGCGACCTCTTCCTCGCCCGGGGATACGACAAGACCTCCCTGGCTCAGATCGCCAAGGAGGCTCGCGTCTCCACCGGCACCCTCTTCAAGCGGTACCCCTCCAAGGCCGCGCTGTTCGCGGCCGTTACCTCCGAACAGTGGCAGCTGGACGTGGAGTACGCCGAACCGCCCCCGCCCGGCGACCCCCGGTACGGTCTGGACCACATCGGCCGTGACTACGCCTGCCTGGTCTCGCGGCCCGGTACGGCGGCGCTGTGCCGCCTCATCATCACCGAGCTGCCGACGATGCCGGAACTCGCCGACATCGTCGGCACCGGCTTCGCCATCGACCGCGGACCCTTCTTCGACCGGCTCCGCGACTACCTGGACGCCGAGGCGCAGGCCGGCACACTCGACTTCCGTTCGGCCGACGGACAGCCACAGTCGGCGGCCGAAGTCGCCGAACAGTTCCTCGGCATGATCTGCAGCCAGTTCCTGTGGCCCCAACTTGTACGGACCGACTTTGTCCCGCCCAATCCCACCGACGCCGCGATCGTGGACGAAGCCGTCGCCCTCATGCTCAGCCGCTACGGCACCGGATCCTGACCCTCGGACCACCTGTTCACGCTGCCACAACGCCAAGACGTCATCCCTGCCAGGACAGCCGCGGGTAGGGGTGACTCGACCGGCAACGAACACGGGCGAGCGCGACCGGTCATTCCAGCAACCAGCAGCGGCAGTCGGCCGAGCCGGGTCGGCACTCCGCACCGTCGAGTCCGTCGGCCGCGTGCCCCTCGGGCTCCAGCCTGCCCCGTTACTCCGCGAGCAGTCGGCGCAGCCACTCCATCTGGGCCGTCTGGCAGGCCTGGGAGAGGGTTGCCCGGGGGACGAGGCCGTCAAAGCCGTGGAAGCCGCCGGGCCATACGTGGAGCTCGGCGACTCCGCCGGCCTGCCACAGGCGGGTGGCGTAGGTGACGACCTCGTTGCGGAACGTCTCGGCCGAGCCGACGTCGAGGAAGGCCGGGGGCAGCCCGGACAGATCCTCCGCGCGGGCCGGGGCGGCGTACGGGGAGACGTCCGGGCCGCACGCGCCGCTCGCCGAGCAACGCGGTCCACCCGCTCTCGTTGGCCGTGCGGTCCCACACGCCGAGGCCCGCCATCGCGTGGCGTACACCTCGCTGGACTTGACGGTGAAGTTCCTGCGGCGGATCACCGTGGACACGGGCACGGTGCGGGCGATCGGCACGGTTGTCAGCCAGAGTCGTCAAACTATCCAGCGCGTGAAGTGATCGGCACCGGTGTCCGTCGGTGTGGAACGTGCTCCCCGTGACTCATGTCCCGGGGCAGCCGTTCACGGCGTGCGATCGGCGCGGCGGAGAACCGGGCGCAGGGTTTCGATGACGCCGGGGTCGTCGACGGTGGAGGGGATGGGTTCGTCGTGGCCGTCGGCGATGCCGCGCATGGTCTTGCGCAGGATCTTTCCCGAGCGGGTCTTGGGCAGGGCGGCCACGACCGTGACGTCCTTGAGGGAGGCGACGGCGCCGATGCGTGTCCGTACGAGCTGGACGAGTTCGGCCTCGACCTCGCCCGGTTCGCGGTCGCTGCCTGTCTTGAGGACGACGAAGCCGCGCGGGATCTGTCCCTTGAGTTCGTCGGCGACCCCGATGACGGCACATTCGGCGACGTCGGGGTGGGCGGCCAGGGCCTCTTCCATGCTGCCGGTGGACAGCCGGTGTCCGGCGACGTTGATGACGTCGTCGGTGCGGCCCATGACGAAGACGTAGCCGTCGTCGTCGATGTGGCCGCTGTCGCCGGTGAGGTAGTAGCCGTCGTGGGCGGAGAGGTAGGAGGCGACGAAGCGGTCGTCGTCCCTCCAGAGGGTGGGGAGCGCGCCGGGCGGCAGGGGGAGCTTCACCACGATCGCGCCGTCGACGCCCGCGGGTACCGGCTCGCCCGAGGCATCGAGGACGCGGACGTCCCAGCCCGGCAGCGGGCGGGTGGGGGACCCGGGCTTGAGGGGAGCGGCTTCGATGCCGACCGGGTTGGCGACGATGGGCCAGCCGGTCTCGGTCTGCCACCAGTGGTCGATCACCGGGATGCCCAGGAGGGCGCTCGCCCAGTGGTAGGTCTCGGGGTCGAGGCGCTCGCCGGCGAGGAACAGGTGGCGCAGGCCGCTCAGGTCGTGATCCGCAGTGAGCGTGCCCTTCGGGTCCTCCTTGCGGATGGCCCGGAAGGCGGTGGGCGCCGTGAACATGGTCTTGACCCGGTGCTCGGCGGCCACGCGCCAGAACTGGCCCGCGTCCGGTGTGCCGACCGGCTTGCCCTCGTACAGGACCGTCGTGGCGCCGGCCAGCAGGGGCCCGTAGACGATGTACGAGTGCCCGACGACCCAGCCGACGTCGGAGGCGGTGAACATGGTCTCGCCCGGGCCCACGTCGTAGACGGCGCCCATCGACCACTGGAGCGCGACCGCGTAGCCGCCGCAGTCCCGGACGACTCCCTTGGGTTTTCCGGTCGTTCCGGACGTGTAGAGGATGTAGAGGGGATCGGTGGCGGCGACGGGAAGGCAGTCGGCCGGCGTTGCGGCCGCGACCGCGTCGGCCCAGTCGAGATCGTCGGGCCCCAACTCGGCCCGCTCCTGCGGGCGTTGCAGGATGACGCTCTTCTCCGGCTTGTGGGCCGCGAGGTGGATCGCCTGGTCGAGAAGGGGCTTGTACGCGATCACACGCTGGCCCTCGATGCCGCACGAGGCGGAGACCACGACCTTGGGGGCCGCGTCGTCGATGCGCAGGGCGAGTTCGCGCGGGGCGAACCCGCCGAAGACCACCGAATGGACCGCGCCGATCCGTGCGCAGGCCAGCATCGCGACAGCGGCTTCGGGGACCATCGGCATGTAGATGACGACCCGGTCGCCGTGCCCCACGCCGAGCCCCGCCAGTGCTCCGGCGAAGGCGGCCACCTCGTCTCTCAACTGCGCGTAGGTGTAGGTGCGTCGGGTGTCGGT
The DNA here is from genome assembly GCF_055585925.1 of Streptomyces sp. NPDC052064. Taxonomy (NCBI): domain Bacteria; kingdom Bacillati; phylum Actinomycetota; class Actinomycetes; order Kitasatosporales; family Streptomycetaceae; genus Streptomyces; species Streptomyces sp. NPDC052064. Next base: position 25,760 of record NZ_JBVJJE010000021.1, on the reverse strand, counting down.
CACGGGTGAGTCGTGGACGAGCGCGGGCTGTTCACCCCGGCCGGCCTCGACGTGCCGGTCGAGTGCGTTGAAACAGACGTTGAGCCGTCCGTCGGGGAACCAGCGGTAGAAGGGCGCGCCCGTGGAGTCCAGGGCGCGGTGCGGGGTGACATCCCAGTCGATGCCTTCCGCCGCCTTCAGCCAGAAGCGCTCCGGGTCCTCGGTACTGGCGCGGAAGACATCCTCGTACGTTCCCATCGCGCACTCCTTTGTGGCATCGGGACGGTGGTGTGGTTGCGTGCGGAACGGTGTCGGACACACGTACCGCATGGCGCCCGGCGTGGTCGAGCAGGATGCCGCTGACCGGTGGGCCGGTCACCGGCATCGCGGTGGTGCGGCGGCCTGAGGGGCAGACCTGACGTCCGGCGCGGCTTTCGCTCACGCGCCGAGGTGCTTGCGGAGCCACTGGCCCATCTGCCCGATGGCCTGGTCCACCTCGGGTACGCGCCCCGCGCCGAGGACGAACGAGTGCTGCCCCTCGGGCATCGCGTGGACCTCGGAGGTCACCTTGAAGTCGGAGAGCCGGCGGCCGAGCTCGGCGCCGTCGTCGGCGAGGGTCTCGTACTCGCCGTAGTAGACGATCGTGGGCGGCAGGCCCGTCAGGTCGGCGTTCGCGATGCTGATCTCGGGGGCGGCGAAGTCCACCGAAGGGTCCTGCAGCCAGGCTCCCCGGAAGAGTTCGAGGGTGGTGCGGCTGAGCATCTTGTCGTTGTCCTCGTTCTCGTCGACCGACGCGTGCTGGATGGTCAGGTCGGTCCACGGCGAGACGCTGACGATCGCACCGGGGGTCGCCTCGCCCTTGGCGAGGAGGCGGAGCGGCAGCATCACCGCGAGGGTGCCGCCGATCGAGTGGCCCGTGCTGCCGATGTTCTGCGGCTGGTAGCCCTGGGAGAGCAGCCACCGGTAGGCGGTCTCGGCGTCGTCGAGCTGCGCCGGGTGGGGGTGCTCGGGCGCCAGACGGAAGTCCACGACGAGCGACCGTGCGCCGGCCGCCTTCGCGATATGACCGGCGGCCTTGCGGTCGGAGTGCATGGAGGCGGTGACGGATCCGCCGAAGTGGAAGTGGAGCAGCGCCCGGTCGGGGTTGGCGCCCTCGGGGATGGCCCACAGGGCGGGGACGCCGCCCGCGTCCACTTCGGCGTAGGTGACGCCTTCCGGCTCGCTCGACGCCTTGTGGTTGGAGTCGACGATGTCACGGATGACGGCCAGGTCGAGGCCCGGTGTCGCCGACTTCGCGCTCACGCTCGCGAGGAACTCCGCGAACTCGTGTGCCTGTGGGCTTACTCCCATGGTGGTGGTGCTCCTTCTCGGGCGGGTGCCGTGCCGGGTTCCCCTGCGGCAGCCGGGTCGATGTGCCGGTCATGACGCTACTGGCTGAGTATAGAAAAGTAAACTCAGATGGGGTGATATCAGCCTCATGGATGCGAGGAGGCCCTTCAGGGCATCGGAGATGGGCCCCATCTCGACCGGGGACGTCCAACGGCGCAATCGCCCCGGGCCCTGGAGGCCGGGGGTGAGAGGTGGTCCGCTCTGATCCAGTGCGAGGTCGTGCAGTCGGTGAGGTGCTCGGTCATAAGGCGGCTGCTGGGGGGAACGCCGATGACGAGAGCAGGATCGAAACCGGACGGGCGCAGGGCGAGCTGCCGTGTCGCGGTGATGAGTTCGACCTGGAGCTTGGGGTACCGGCGGCGAACGCGTCCCAGGGCGGGGGGCGAAGGCGGTGCCGCAGCCCCGCCGTGGCCGCCGGTAAGCTCGTCGAGGCGCTCCGCGCCTTGTGCAAGGATCTTGAGGTGCCTGGTGTCTACCCCTCAAGCCCGCGGCGCCGACAGCGAGTCAAGGAACGTGATGGCCACGACAGCCAGGTCCGCGGGGACGAGATGACGAGCCATGCCTGACCACGCTGCGGCCGAGATTCTCGCCGATGTCCACCGGGGCGTCGGCCGCATCCTGTTGAACCGGCCTGGGGCGCTCAACGCCCTGACCACGGACATGGTCGCCGCCATCGACCGTGCGCTCGCCTCATGGGAGCAGGCACCGCTGTCCGCTGTGGTGCTCGCCAGTACCGGCACGAAGGCGTTCTGCGCCGGTGGGGACATCCGTACGATCCGTGAGCACAGCCTTGCCGGCGATGCCGAGGCCAGTGAGCGGTTCTTCGCGTCCGAGTACCGGCTCAACGCCCGGATCGCCGAGTATCCCGTTCCGGTCGTGTCGCTCATCGACGGCCTGTGCATGGGCGGCGGCCTGGGGCTGTCGGTCCACGGTGGCTTCCGTGTCGTCACCGAACGCGCGGTGCTGGCGATGCCCGAGACCGGGATCGGGTTCTTCCCTGACATCGGGGCGAGCTACTTTCTGCCGAGGCTGCCCGGCGCGATCGGCATGTACCTGGGACTGACCGGGCAGCGGATCGACGCGGCCGATGCCCTGTACACGGGGCTGGCCACGCATTTCGTTCCGGCGGACCAGCTGGACACGGTGGGGGACGCCCTGGCCGACAGCCCCGATGAGCCGGTGGACGTCGTCCTGAACCGCCTCGCCGGCCGTTCCCCGGTGGCGGAGAGCAGGCTGGCGGAGGTTCGCGGGGATGTGGACTGGGCTTTCGGCGCGTCGACCCTCGGTGAGATCGACAAACGCCTGCGCCGGCTCGACACCCCTTGGGCGGCATCCGCGTTGGGTGCCCTGGAGTCCGCCTCGCCGCAGAGCCTGGAGATCACCCACGCCTTGCTGGCCCGGGGCAGACAGCGCACGTTGCGCGAGTGCCTGGAGGCCGAACTCGCCCTCACGCGCACGACCATCCGCACGCCGGACTTCCTGGAGGGCGTCCGTGCCGCCCTGGTCGACAAGGACCGCGCTCCCACCTGGCAACGTGCGTCGCTCGGCGGGCGGACGATGCCGTCCGGAGCATGTCCGCCGTGAGCAGGACACAGCCTTGCGCGAGGGGAGGGGCAGGAGGGCCGCGCGTCAACGAAAGGGGAACGCATGCGGCAGCCGTACCGATCATGACAACCGGTAGGCCGCTGATGCGAGCGGTCTGACCGCGTCCGTACAGCCGGATCTCATCGACCACGGCGACAGCGTGCCACCGTTGTCGCGGTTGCGCGCGTTCTGGACCGAGTGGCGAGGAAGGATCTACCGGGATGTGGGGCGGCAGGGCACACTTCGCGCGGGCATCTGAAGCCGCGCGCCGCGCTGTGTCGCGGGCATGCGGCGTGCCGAATGACCCGAACCCCTGCAACTGCAGCTCTCCGCGACATAGTTGCGATGTGGACCGCCAACGGGGTCGTCCTCTGATGACCGTGCCGGGACGGAGGGGCTGTTGCCGGCCGCGTCTCAGTCGTTGCCGGGAACCATTGAGACCACGACCTTGCCGGCCTTGGTGCGGCCCTGCTCGACATATGCCATCGCCTCGAGGGTCTGGTCGAAGGGGAAAGTGCTGTCGATGACCGGGCGGAGTTTCCCGCTGTCGTAGAGGGCGCTGAGTTTGCGCAGTTGGGAGCCGTTGGCCTGCATGAAGAGGAACTCGTAGCGCACGCCCAGCGCCTTGGCCCGCTTGCGGACCTTGCGGCTGAGGGTGTTCATGACCAGGCCCAGGACGGAGGGGGCGCCGAGCTGCCTGGCGAAACCGGCGTCGGGCGGGCCGACGACGCTGACGGCCAGACCGCCGGGCTTGAGCACGGTCAGCGACTTCTCCAGGTTCGCCCCGCCCACGGAGTCCAGCACCAGGTCGTAGCCGGACAGCACCTTCGAGAAGTCCTCCGTGGTGTAGTCGACGACGAGGTCGGCGCCGAGGCTTCTGACCAGCTCCTCGTTCCTGGGGTTTGCGGTGGTCGCCACCGTGGCGCCGAGGTGCTTGGCGAGCTGGATGACCGTCGACCCGAGCCCCCCGGCTCCGGCGTGGATGAGCACCTTCTGCCCCGGCTTCACGTGCGCGCGGTCGACGAGGACCTGCCAGGCGGTCAGGGCCACCAGCGGCACCGCGGCTGCCTCCTCCAGGGACAGCGAGGCCGGCTTGGGCGCGACATCGTCGACGTCGATCGCGATGAACTCCGCGAAGCCCCCCACCCGCAGGTCGCGCGGACGGGCGTAGACCTCGTCGCCGACCTCGAAGCCGCGGACGGCGGAACCGACCCGCGTCACGACGCCCGCCACGTCGTGGCCGAGCACGAACGGGCGCTTGTACTTCAGGAGCTGCTTGAACTCCCCGTTGCGGACCATCTTGTCCAGCGGGTTGACGCCGGCGGCGCTCACTCTGACCAGGACGTCGCGGTCCCCGACGGCGGGCTCGGGTACCTCCGCGGCGCGTACGCCGTCCTTGCCGTACTTCTCGACGACGAAGGCCTTCATGCCGGCCGCCTTTCTGTGTGGGTGTTCCGGTGCTCGATGTGATGCTTCGGGCAGGTCCCCTTGTGCGCCCCGTTTCTCGCGTGCGGCCGGGGGAGCTGCTGGTCATGACGCTACTGGCTGAGTATAGAAAAGTAAACTCAGAAGAGGTTAGTATCACTGCATGGATGCGAGGACCGAAACTCTTCAGGACGCCGGCAGGGACCCCCGCCTGGACCGGGACACGTCGAACTGCTCGATCGCCCGGACCCTTGAGGTCGTGGGTGAGAAGTGGACGATCCTGATCCTGCGCGAGGTCTGGTACGGATCATCCCGTTTCAGTGAGTTCGAACGTGTTCTGGGCTGTCCTCGCAACCTCCTCGCGGCGCGGCTCAAGATGCTGGTGGAGGAAGGGATCCTGGCCACCGAGGCCTACAAGGAGCCGGGCTCGCGGAGCCGGCCGAAGTACGTGATCACGCCCAAGGGTGCGGATCTGGTCCCGGCCGTGATGGGGCTCCTGCAGTGGGGTGACCGCTACCGCGCCGACCCCGAGGGCCCGGCCATGCTGGCGCGGCACCGTGGATGCGGCGCGCACGTCGACGCCCGGATCCGCTGCGACCGGGGCCACGCCGTAGAGCCGGAAGACATCGAGAGCATCCCAGGCCCCGCCTTTCGTCTGAGGCCCGCCGAGTGACCTGAGCGCGGTGGCGCCAGGAGCTCGAGGGGGTCAGTCTGCCGGGGTGTACTCACACTCCGCCTGGCCCGGCCTGGTGGAGACGGACCTCTGTGCGGTTGCCGCAGCGGGACATGGAGCACCAGCGGCGGTTGCGGGCAGGGGGAGCGGTCCACGAAGCGCAGGGCGCATTCGTCCGCACCGCAGACGCGTACCCGCCGGATATAAGACGGTTTGTCGTGCCGAGGAGGCGCGTTGATGGGACAGCCGACAGTGACGACCGGAGTCAAGCAGGTGGACGGGATCCGCCTGCACTACGTCCGAGCCGGATCCGGCCCCCTGCTCGTGCTGCTCCACGGCTGGCCGCAGACTTCCGACTGCTGGCGGCCGGTGCTGGCGGATCTCGCGGCCGACCACACTGTCGTGGCGCCCGACCTGCGCGGCTACGGCCTGAGTGACAAACCCACGGCCGGTTACGACAAGCGGCGGATGGCTGCCGACATCGCCGGTCTCGTTGAAGCGCTCGGCTTCGAGAAGGCCGCGGTCGTGGGGCACGACCGCGGCGCCCGTGTGGCGCACCGTTGGGCGCTGGATCGCCCCGAGCAGGTGGAGCGGCTGGCCGTACTCGACATCGTGCCCACCCGGGAGATGTTCCGTCGCTTGGATGCCTCCCTCGCCTCCGGGTACTGGCACTGGCTGTTCCAGATGCAACCCGACCTTCCAGAGCGCCTCGTGGGACGCGACATCCGCGGATATCTCGAGTACTTCTTCGAGCGCTGGACCTACAACCGCCACGGCCTGACACCCGAAGCAGTCGACGCCTACGTCCGGGCGTTCTCCCGTCCGGGTGCCCTGCGCGCGAGTTTCGACGACTACCGCGCCATGGAGCAGGACGTCGCCCTCGACGACATCGACGCCGCCGAGGGCCGGCGCCTCACCATGCCGGTGCTGGCGCTGTGGGGTTCCGTGGGGCTGCCCTCCCGCCTGCCGACGCTGGAAATCTGGCGCGAGTACGCGGACGACGTCATCGGTGACGAGATTGCGGAGTGCGGCCATTTCATCCCGGAGGAGCAGCCGACAGCGCTGCTGGCGCATCTGCGGCCATTCCTGGCTGGCGCAAGGGCTGTTTAGCGCGGGTTTTTGTCCATGAGCGCATCGGCGATCTCCTTGGAGAGCACCCACGATCAAGAGCGGCGAACGGATGTGTGCGAAGTCGGGAGTTGAACAGAGTGGTCAGAGCTTGGGTGTCGGGTTCCCTGTGTGAGGTCTCGGGGAGGACGCCGATGCCGTAAGAGCTTCCTGCGCACAGGCCGCTTGCGCCCATGCCGGGACTGCCGCTGAGGAAGCCGGCGAATGCCGGAAATGCCGACGCGACGATGCGGCATCTCGCCGCGAAGAACATGATGTTCCTCCGGTGGCCCATGCGGTCGGCCAGGGTTCGAGGACGAGGCAGCACGCTGACGACAGGCCACGCGGCCGAGGCGGGTCGTCATACGCCGACGCCGTCCGTCAGGCCCCGGTTCAGATCAACCGCGGGCGCTGATGTTGTCGGCCGCCACGCCCGACATCAGCAGGGTGAGCGCATGGAACGTCCTGGTCAGGGCTTCCTCTCTGTTCCTTGCGGCGGCGATGATCTGGTTGCCCTCGCACAGGCCGGCCAGCAGCAGTCTGGCGACAGTGGCGACGGGAACGTCTGGTTGCAGCTCACCGCGTTCGGCCAAAGCGGTCAGCAGCCGTTCGATGGGTGGCTGGGCGACGGTGTCGTTGATGTGCCGGTACTGCTCTCCCAGGACCGAGGGTGCCTGGGCCGTCAGCTCCCGGTGCAGGGGGTCGTCGATGGTCCGCCGCAGGAAGGCGTGCGTGAGATCGGCGACCGCGGTCAGGGCGGGCTGGTCCGGCCCTGTCGCACGGATCGCCTCGCACGTCGCGTCGCTCAGGGCGCCGACCTGCTGTAGCAGTTCGGTGTAGAGCTCGGCGAACATCGCCTTCTTGTCCGGGAAGTGGCTGTAGAAGGTGCCCTTGCTCACCTGTGCCGCCCCGGTGATGGCCTCGACCGACGTGTTGGCGAACCCGTTGTCCACGAACAGTTTCCGTGCGGCCGTCACCAGGTCCGCCCGGGTCTGCTCCGCGTACATCTGTCGTCGGTTTGGGCCTCGCATGCGAACCATCGTATATTCACTGACCTGAGGTCAGTGAATGACCGAGGGTCAGTCGATCGTGACAGTGCCCTCCGGAAGGCAGGCGGAGCCGTGGAAAAGCGCAGGATCGTGTTGCTGGGTGCGACGGGGTACACCGGGCAGCGCGTGCTCCGGGAACTGCTCGCACGAGGGGAGAAGCCGACCTTGGTCGGGCGGAGCCGGACCAGGATGCTGGCCCTGGCGGACCGCTTCGAGGCGGACCTGCCGGTGGCCGAGGTCGACGTCACCTCGACGGCCGACCTCACGCGCCTCGTGGAGCCCAGCGATGTCGTCGTCTCCACGATCGGTCCGTTCATGCGGCTCGGTATGGCCGCGGTCACGGCTGCCGCGCGGGTGGGGGCCCACTACTTCGACTCGACGGGGGAGGGGACCTTCGCCCGCCGCGTCCTGCTTGAGCTGGACGCCGTCGCGGCCGTCCGGGGAGCGACCCTTGTGCCCGCGTTCGGCTACGACTACGTGCCGGGCAACCTCGCCGGCGCGCTCGCCCTGACGCGGGCGGGCGAGCGGGCACGCCACGTGGAGGCCGGATACTTCATCACCCGTTCCGGACACGGGGACGAGCTGCTCTACCGGAGCACCCTGCGGGACGCGTACACCTTGACCACGGGAGGCACACGTCAGACGCTGGTCGCTGCGGCGGCCGGGGACGGGTTCGCCTACCGCAGCCCGCGTCCCTGGGCCACCGCCCGTGTGGTCGACGAGCGGGTCGGCAAGCGGGTGCGTACCTTCTATTACGGCGGTGTGAAACGTGCGTCCATGACCGTCCCGGGCACGGAGCATCTCGGGCTGCCGGAGGTCTTTCCCCAGTTGGAGAGCGTCGAGGTGGGCCTCGGGTGGTTCGGACGGTGGACGCGCCCGGTGCAGATCGCCGCCACGATCCAGGCGCCCTTGCTGCGCTCGGCGAAGGTGCGGGCCGCCCTGGAGCGGTGGTCCGAGCGGCTCCCGGGATCCCGGCGCGAGCCGGATCCCGACGGCCGTTCCCTGGTGATCGCCGTCGCCCGCGACAGCCGGGGCCGACCGCTGGCCACGACGGCGCTCACCGGACCCGATCCGTACGAGATGACGGGATCCCTCCTGGCATGGGGCGCCGCCCGCGCGGCACAGCCGGATGCCGTTCTCAAGCCCGGCGCGCACGGCCCGGTCGCCGCCTTCGGCCTCGACACTCTCAGGCTCGGTGCCGCCGAGGCCGGAGTACACGAAGCCGACGAGGCGTCGGCCCGCCGTCGATGAGGACTGAGCGGGCATAGATCACCGTGCCGCGCCGCTGAAGCTGACGTCGGGAAGCCGCTGCCGAGATGGCGGACCATACGGTCGCCTCCACCGGTTCCCCCTGGCGGGAGGTGGCGGATGCCGCCGCCGGCGTGTTGATGAACAGATCGTTCGATCGGGAGCGATCGGCCCTCGCGGGAGTCGGTCGCCCCAGCGGAAAGGAAGCCGTCCATGGACGAGCAGGGTGAGCGCTTCGACGTCGTCGTACTCGGCGCGGGCCCCGGCGGCTACGTAGCCGCCATCCGGGCTGCCCAACTGGGCAAACGTGTCGCGGTCGTCGAGGAGAAGTACTGGGGCGGCGTCTGTCTGAACGTGGGCTGTATCCCCACCAAGGCCCTGTTGCGCAACGCCGAGCTCGCGCACATCTTCACGCGCGAGGCGAAGACCTTCGGCATCAAGGTGGACGGGGAGGTCTCCTTCGATTACGGGGAGGCCTTCCGCCGTAGCCGGAAGGTCGCGGACGGCCGGGTCAAGGGCGTCCACTTCCTGATGAAGAAGAACAAGATCACGGAGATCAGCGGTCGCGGCACGTTCCTCGACCCGCACACGCTCCAGGTGGCCGACTACGAGGGCAACACCCGCACCATCGGTTTCGATCACTGCATCATCGCTGCCGGGGCGAGCCCCAAGCTGCTGCCCGGCACCCGCCGTACGTCGCGCGTGGTGACGTTCGAGGAGCAGATCCTCGCCGAGGACCTGCCGCAGTCGATCGTGATCGCCGGTGCCGGCGCGATCGGCGTCGAGTTCGCGTATGTCCTGCACAACTACGGTGTCAAGGTCACGATCGTGGAGTTCCTGGACCGGATCGCCCCGCTGGAGGACGCCGAGGTCTCCGCTGAGCTCGCGAAGCAGTACCGGAAGTTGGGGATCCAGGTGCTGACCTCGACCCGGGTCGAGTCGATCGACGAGTCGGGCGCGCAGGTCCGTGTCACGGTCACCGGCAAGGACGGCGCGCAGCAGGTGCTGGAGGCGGACAAGGTCCTGCAGGCGATCGGCTTTGCGCCGAACGTCACCGGGTACGGCCTGGAGAACACCGGCGTGAGGGTCACCGAGCGCGGTGCGATCGATGTCGACGGCCGTTGCCGCACCTCGGTCCCGCACATCTACGCCATCGGCGACGTCACCGCGAAGCTGATGCTCGCGCACGCCGCCGAGGCCATGGGCGTGGTCGCCGCCGAGACGATCGCGGACGCGGAGACCATGGAGCTGGACTACGTGATGATCCCGCGATCCACCTTCTGCCAGCCGCAGATCGCCAGCTTCGGCTACACCGAGGCGCAGGCGCGGGAGAAGGGCTTCGACGTCCAGGTCGCCAAGTTCCCGTTCACCGCGAACGCCAAGGCCCATGGCCTGGGCGACGCGACCGGGTTCGTGAAGCTGATCAGCGACGCCAAGTACGGCGAGCTCCTCGGCGGTCACCTCATCGGCCCCGACGTCACCGAACTCCTGCCCGAGCTGACCCTGGCCCAGCAGTGGGACCTCACGGTCCACGAGGTCGCCCGCAACGTCCATGCCCACCCCACCCTTGGTGAAGCGGTCAAGGAAGCCGTCCACGGCCTCGCCGGCCACATGATCAACATGTAGCGGGATGTGCTCGTCACGCGGCAACAGGGCCCGTGGGTGCTCGGACGGCTTCGCGCCCTCGAGCTTCCGAGGGCCCTGATCCTTTGGTGCGGGGCGATCCGGGGCGGGGGTTCTCGGAGGCATGTGAGAAGCTCAACGCCGAGATGTCCTTGGTCCAGGCGTCTACAAGAACGCGGGCCGTCAGTGCCGCCCCCAGCGTGACCACAAGCAGGTGGGTATCCGGGCTTCCCCGAACAGGAGGGCCCGGCAGGATCGCCCTGTACGAGATCTACGACCTGGCCACGACCTTGGCTGGGTCGCGATCCGGCTGGCTGCGGCGCCGAAGACGTCGTGTGCGATGCGGTCGTCGCTGACGAGGTCGCGGTGTGCTCTGGAGAAGTGGCAGGCGGAATCCGGCGGCGGCCGTGACACGTGCGGGTCGGGTGGTGTGCGTCGTTTTCCTGGTTCCCCGGGTTGGGCGGTCAGATCTGGACGAGGGCCGGAGGCGGCACGAACCCGTCTACTTCCCGGCCGAGCAGCGGGGCGAATTCGATGGTGGTGAGATCGCCTCCGCTCGGGCCCATGGCCTGCAGCCCGATGGGCAGTCCGCTTCGACCTGTACGACGAGCTGATGCGGCACCTGGGCGAGTCCACGAAACCCGGACCGGCCGGCTGGTCCTTGTGGCGGACGACGCCCGCGGCGTCGTGCCTGGGCGTAGAGGGTGGACGGGTCCGCGTGCAGGCTCCGGGTGTCGAGTGGACGCCTCTTCCCGTAGGGGTGTCGCGCCGCAGGTGAGGGGTTGGCGCGGCGCGGGCGGTGCGGCGCGCGCTCCGCAGTGTCTGTGTGTACGCCAGTCAGTGCGCCGTCCTGGTGTCCCCTTCGTGTTCGATGCCCAGGAGGGCGAGGGCGTTGTGGATGCCCTGTTCGAGGACTTGGTCGGCGAGCTGCGGGTCGGCGAGGGCTCGGGAGAGCTGGAGTGTGCCGGCCATCATGGCGTAGGAGCTGAGTGCCATGGGGCGGACCGAGAGCGGGTCGCCCGGCGCCAGGCGCGCGGCGATGCCGTCGGCGACCGCCAGGACGCCCTCGGTGTATGCCTGCTTGGTGGGGTGTGTGCAGCGCCCTATCTCGTCGAGCAGGGCGGCGGAGGGGCAGCCGACGTCACGGCTGTCACGGTGCCAGGGGGACAGGTACCAGCGCACGATCTGTTCGAGGCCGGCGCGGCCCGGTTGTGCGTGCGCGACGATGCTCGCGTTCTGGGCCTGCAGCTGGTCGGCGATCGTGGTGGCCACCAGGTCGTCCTTGGACGTGAAGTGGGTGTAGAAGGCGCCGTTGGTCAGCCCGGCGTCCTTCATGAGCGCCGTGATGCCCGAGCCGTCGATGCCGTCTTCCTTGAAGCGGCGGCCGGCCGTCTCGATGATCCTCTGCCTGGTGGCCTGCTTGTGCTCTTTCCTGTATCGCACCGCAACTCCTCTACGTGCCGGGTGGGCCGCTCGCCCTCCGTCGGCTCCTCCAATGTATTGTATTGTGAACGTAATTCAATGACCCCGGATTCCGGCGCCCTCGCGGCCGGGGCGGGGCCGCCGCCCCTCGGCCCCCGCCGCGCCGGACCGCTTGCGCCGCCGGCCCGCAGGAGGTTCCGCGGCCGGGCCGCGGGCTCTGCTCACCATGGGAACCCCCTTGCGCACCCGAGTCGCCCCTGCTTAATATTATGAGCGTAATTTAATTGGGGCGAGCCGGTGACCGAGTGATCCGAGCAGGCCGTCGGCCTGATCCACAGCCCTGGCTCGCCGCATGGGGCAGCCGAGGGCAGCGACCCCGCAGACCCGGCATGTCTTGGTGTGCTGCGTGAGCAGACCCACGAGACATGACGGGCACCCGCCCGCAAGAGAAGGACGTCATGAGCACCTATCTGGCAGACAAGGCCGAGAACCTCACCGTGGAGGGGTCCTCCGCGACCTTCACCTACCGGCGCATGGGTCCGCAGGGCGGTGTCCCGCTGGTCCTGCTGCAGCGTTTCCGGGCAACCATCGACTGGTGGGACCCGGAGTTCCTGGACTACCTGGCCGCCGACCACGACGTGATCGTGTTCGACAACGTCGGCACCGGCTACACCACCGGCGAGCCGCGCGACTCCCTCGACGGATTCGCCGAGGGCGCCGCCGAGTTCATCGAGGCCCTCGGCCTCGCGCGGGCCGACGTGCTCGGCTGGTCCCTGGGGGGTTTCGTGGCCCAGCGCCTGGCCGCGCGTCGCCCGGAACTGGTGCGCAAGATCATCGTGGCGGGCAGCGGCCCGACCGGCTGGGTGCCCGGTGCGCCGGAGGCGAGCGAGAAGGTCCTGGGCATCATGGCCAAGCCCGACGCCGACCAGGAGGACATGCTGTACCTGTTCTACCCGGAGACGGAAGCGGCCCGCGCCTCGGGGCGCGAGCACTTCGCCCACGTCGCGCCCCGGCTCGCCGCCGGTGGCCCCGCGGTCACCGAGGCGACGGCGCAGGGCATGCTCGCCGCGATCGGCCAGCTCCTGGCAGCCCCCTTCGACGAGGTCAAGGCCGAACTGGAGTCCATCAAGCACCCCGTCCTGTACGCCAACGGCCTGCACGACGTGATGGTCCCCGCCCACGCGTCCTACGTCGCCGTCCAGCACCTGGCCGACGCCACCCTCCTCCTCTACGGCGACGCCGGCCACGCCTTCCTCTTCCAGCACGCCAGGGCCTTCACCAAGCAGGTGGCCGACTTCCTCGCCGCCTGAAGACGCCGACCGCGCCGCCGATCCCGAACCTCGGGCGACGGCCGGTCAGCCTTCGTGCAAGGGCCGCCTCACAGCCGTGAGGCGGCCCTTGCACGGCTCCGGCCGTCATCACCGTCGAGCCCGGGCAGCCTGTGCGTACCGGCCCCGTGACCTCGTAGCGCTCCTCGACACGACAGGCGGCACGCACTACTGGTCGTCCGCCTGCCGTCACCCCGCGCCTGTCCTGCGACAGGGGTCCGCGGGTCTGTTCCCGTCGCCGGCAGTGTCCGGCGACCGGGACTTTCGGCGGCACGCAATTCTGTCTCGGTGCCGGGTCTCGCGAAGAGACCGTGAAGCGTCCCGTCCCGCGCGCTCACAGTGAAACGATCACACGCACCGGGCATCACCGCGTTGCCGGGCCCGTCCAGAGGATGCCGTGGCGCTCGCTCCGCGCAGGTGGTCGACGGTGAAGGCGGCGGCGCGGAGCTCCTCGATGCGTGAGCCGCGGCCGAGCAGGGGATCGAACTCACCCGGTCCGACGACGCGGGTCCCGAGCGACGACGACGGTGCAGTCACCGGCGGGAACGAGGATCATCACCTCGACCCATTCGCCCGGCTCGACGTCGACCTGGGTGAAGGCATTCATTCGCGATCGGTCCACGTCACGCTCGTGACGCGGTCGCGGGCATACGCCTGCGCAGTCTCCCGTGCCGGACGGCGGCCCGTCCTGGTCAGTGTCACCGTGGCCCGCAGCGTCCCCGTGGACGTGACAACGGATTCTGGATCCGTCGGGTCCGAGTCGTGCACCGCCGTGCAGCTGAGGCCCTCGCTGAAGGCGAACAGCTGATCCTGTGTCAGATCGGCGCACCTGTAGCCGTGCTGCCCCCCGGCCCTGGTTGTGTAGTGGACCGGCAGCCGCCCGCTCGGCTCGGTGCGCCCGGGCGGGCAGGGTCGAGGGCTTGCCCTGGACCAGGACGACGATGGGCCGGTCGAGCTTCCGGAGGGCGTCGAGGAGTGCGATCTGACGCCCCATGAGCTCCAGCGCCATGAAGCGGCCTTCCCCGGTCAGGCCGACGGTGTTGCCGACGAGCGCCGCAAGCGCTGCACCAGGTCCGCTGCGGGTGCAGGCGGGAGGTGCGCCGTACCGGTGGCGGGGGGTTCGGGGCTGAGGCGGGCGTCGTCGTGGTCCACGGTGCGCCCTCCGGCCCAGTCCTCGTCCTGGAACCCGGAGCGCAGCCAGGTCCTGAAACCGTCGTGCAGATCGTCGGCTGTCCCCGGTCCGGGGCAGGACGGCCACGGCTCGCCGGTCACGACCAGCGTCTCGTGGCCGCCGGCGTGGGTGAGCCGCTCCTGCCCTGGTGGTTCGCTGTGCTGGTGCACCCCGGCGCCCGGGGAACCCGTGATTCCGCCGCTGTGCATCGCGTTCGGCAAGCCCCCTTGCACCCTGATGAAATTACGGTCATACTTCAATGGTGGCGGGTTGTTCAGGGACCTGATCCAAGGGGTTTCCCGCTTCCTGGGCCTCCTCTGACCGCCGACCCCGGACTGCAGCCGCAGCCGGGAGACCCGGGAATCGCTCTGCGCCCACCTGCGAGGAAGCAGTAGGCCGGCGCACAGTGGCGGTAATCCTCACATTGAAGGGCACGACCGTGAACGCACGCGAAACACGAGGCGACGTGGTGACGTCGTACAAGAACGCGCAGACCCGCACCGTCACCGCTGACGGAGTGACCTTCGCCTACCGCGACCTCGGCCCCCGCACCGGCATGCCGGTCATCTTCATCACCCACCTCGCTGCGGTCCTGGACAACTGGGACCCCAGGGTCGTCGACGGCATCGCCGCCAAGCACCGGGTGATCACGTTCGACAACAGGGGCGTGGGCGCGTCAACCGGTGAGACGCCGAAGACGATCGAGGAGATGGCCAAGGACGCCGTCACCTTCATCCGGGCGCTGGGCTTCGAGCAGGTCGACGTCCTCAGCTTCTCGATGGGCGCCATGATCGCCCAGGTCATCGCACAGACCGACCCGCAGCTCATCCGCAGGCTGATCCTCGCGGGCACCGGTCCGGCCGGAGGCGAGGGCATCAAGAACGTCACCCGGATCTCCCACTTCGACACCCTCCGGGCACTGCTCACCTTCCAGGACGTGAAGCAGTTCCTCTTCTTCACCCGCACCCCGAACGGGATTCGGGCCGGCAAGGAGTTCCTGGCCCGTCTGAAGGAGCGCACCAAGGACCGCGACAAGGCGATCGCTCTCAAGTCCTACTTCTCCCAGCTCAAGGCCATCCACCGCTGGGGGCTGGCACGGCCGCAGGATCTGTCCGTCATCAAGATCCCCGTGCTTGTCGCCAACGGTGACCACGACAGGATGGTTCCGACGTCGAACTCGTACGACATGGACCGGCGACTGCCGAACTCCGAGCTGGTGATCTACCCCGACGGCGGCCACGGCGGCATCTTCCAGTACCACGAGCAGTTCGTGCCGACGGCTCTCGAGTTCTTCGGCCGACCGTAGTAGGGCCGCGGTGCGGTCTGTACGGGCCGAGGACTGGGTCAGAGCCGTGACGCCCGGGTGGGCGGGCGGCTCTGTCACCTGTCCGACGTGACTGACCTGCTCGCTTCTCGGTCAAACGGCGCCGAGGCGGTTGTCGTGCAGGAGGGCGACGCGGAGACCGGTGTGGTCGGCGTCCCGTCCGGGCGCCAGGCCCCGGAGTGCGCTGCCGCTGCGGCGCCTGCCGAACGCGCGCGACGCCGGCCGCCGTACGAGCGGAGGACCGTCGCGTCGGTGTCGCTGCCGAGAGCGCAGTCGCCCCAGGGACCACCCGCTCAGGCTGAGCGCGCAAACGCGGGTGCACGGCGCCGGCGTCCCGGCCCATGCCAGGTGCTCACCCAGCCGGTACTGACCGTCATCGCCCGAAGGCGAGGGCGTTCTCGATCCCCTGCTCAAGGACCTCGTCGGAGAACTTCCGGTCGGAGAGCGCGCGGGACAGCTGCAGCGTTCCCACCGCCATGGTGTAGAGCCCGATGGCCTGCCCCCGGGCGGACTGCGGATCCTCGGGCGCCAGACGGGCGGCGAGCTCGTCCAGGATGGCCCTCGCGCCGTCGGTGTAGGCATCCTTGGTCGCGTCACCGCAGCGGCCGATCTCGTCGAGCAGGGCCGCGGACGGGCAGCCGTCGCCGGGGTTGTCCCGGTGCTCGGGCGACAGATACCAGCGAATGAAATCCTCGAGTCCCTCGCGGCCGGGCCGCAGCGTGTCGTACTGCTTGACCTGCGTGCGCAGCTGCTCGGCGACGACGTGGGCGACGAGGTCGTCCTTGGACTCGAAGTGGGCGTAGAAGGCCCCGTTGGTGAGCCCGGCGTCGGACATCAGGGTGGAGATGCCGGAGCCGTCGATGCCGTCCTGCTTGAACCGGTGGCCGGCCCGCTCGATGATCCGCTGCCGCGTGACCTGCTTGTGCTCCTTGGCGTAGCGCGCCACAGGGTTCCTCCCTCAACTCCGCCGGGCCATTGCCTCGTATCCCACGACTGCTGACTGACACCGCGTCCCGACACCCGGAGCGCACCGCGATCGTCTTCGGTGACGACCGCATCACGTATGCCGCTCTCGACGCCGCCGCCAACCGTGTCGCGAACCTGCTCGCCTCGCGCGGGATCCAGCCGGGCGACAAGGTCGCGCTGTCCTGCCCCAACGTGCCCCACTTCTCCAGCGTCTACTTCGGCATCCTCAAGGCCGGCGCAGCGGTCGTGCCGCTGAATGTGCTGCTGCGGTCTGGCGAGATCGCCTACCACCTCGCCGATTCGGACGCGAAGGCGTACTTCGCGTTCGAGGGCACGCCGGAGCTTGCGATCGCGCAGGCCGCGTGGGAGGGGTTCCGGGCGACCGATGGCTGCACCGAGTTCTTCCTGATCGAGAGCGGCGGCGCGGCCGGGGGCGGGGCACCAGAGTCGTACCAGGCGGCCGTCGCCGAGCAGCCCGTGACGTTCCGTACGGTCGAGCGCGACGAGGACGACACCGCGGTGGTCCTCTACACCTCCGGCACGACCGGCCACCCCAAGGGCGCGGAGCTGCGGCACCGCAACGTGTACGACAACGCGCTCGTCGGCCGCGACCTGTTCGCCGCCGATCCCGGGCGCCCCGACACCTATCTGTGTGTGCTGCCGCTGTTCCACGCCTTCGGCCAGACAGTCGTCCAGAACGGCGCCTTCGCGTTCGGCGGCACGATCGTGATGCAGCCGAGGTTCGAGGCGCAGGCGGCCCTGCGTCTCATGCTCGCCCACGACGTGACGTTCTTCGCCGGGGTCCCGACGATGTACTGGGGTCTGCTCGCGGCGCTCGACGAGACGGTCGACGTCGCCCGCCTGGCGGCGAACCTGCGCGTGGCGGTGGCCGGTGGCGCGGCGCTGCCCGCCGAGATCCACAAGCAGTTCAAGGACCGCTTCGGTGTGACGATCCTCGAGGGCTACGGGCTGTCCGAGACCTCGCCGATCGCGTCCTTCTCCCGTTTCGGCGAGGAGCCCCGCGTCGGTTCGATCGGTGTGCCCATTCCGGGCGTGGAGATGAAGCTCATCCGCGATGACTGGTCGGATGCCGAGGGTGGCCGCGAGGCGATCGGGGAGATCGCGATCCGGGGACACAACGTCATGAAGGGCTACTACAAGCGGCCCGGCGCGACGGCCGAGGCGATCAAAGAGGGCTGGTTCCGCTCCGGCGACCTCGCCCGCAGGGACGAGGACGGCTTCTACTACATCGTCGACCGGTCCAAGGACATGATCATCAGGGGTGGCTTCAACGTCTATCCGCGCGAGATCGAGGAAGTCCTCATGGAGCACCCTTCGGTCTCGCTGGTCGCTGTGATCGGCGTACCGCACGAGTCCCACGGCGAGGAGATCAAGGCCGTCGTGGTGCGCGAGGCAGGCAGCGGCACGACCGAGGACGAGCTCGTGGCCTGGGCGAAGGAACGGCTCGCCGGGTACAAGTACCCGCGCATCGTCCAGTTCGTCGACGAACTGCCCCTGACCTCCACCGGCAAGATCCTCAAGCGCCACCTCTCCTGATCAGGCCGGCTGCCTCGGCCCAGGCGGCAGAGCCAGACAGCAAGACAGGCAGCCGTCCCCGAGGTGGGTCCGGATGCGACGGCCTCCTGGAGACCACCGACTTGCCGGCGGACGAGATCGCGGGCCAGGTCGGCTTCGGTGCCGACAGCCCGCTGCGACCTTGCTCAGCGGCCTGACCGCCCGTCGAGCTTGCCGAGGATCGCGTGCAGCACGCGATCCTGTGCCAGCCGCCCGTCGATCGCCGGGTTGATCACTCCTCGCAGCACGGACAGTGGGGCCAGCGAGCCGGCCGGATCACACGGGGTCAACGGTGTTCGATGGCCTGCACGACGGCTTCGGCGGCCTGGTCCAGTTCCAGGCGCTTGAGCAGCGGCCGCGGCGATGTCCTGGCTAGCATCTCAGTGATCGCAGGATCCGCGTCGACGCCGTTTCTGATCATGTCCGTCTGGATCAGAGAGAAGTAGGCGGTGGTGGCGGAGGCGCCGTGGCGGGCGAGTTCCACGCGCAGTCCGCGCCCGAGCTGCTCGACCGCGGACTTGCTCATCGCGTAGGGAATGGCCCCCACACCGTTGAGGAAGGCGAGGACGGAACTGATCAGGACGACCTGGCCCTGGTTGGCGATGATCTGCTCCATCGCCGCGCTGACCGTGTTGACGACTCCGTTGATGTTCACGGCCAGCACCTTGTCGACCGCGGGTGCGGGCGTGTGGAGCCCTGCCCCATGATGCCGGCGTTCGAGATCACGACGTCAACCCGCCCGAACCGCTCACACACGTGGGCCACGGCATCGTCGAGCGCGCTGCGGTCGCAGACGTCCGCGGTAGAGCCGACGACGTGGGACGACGAGATGCCGGCCGCGATCTCCGGCGTGTCCGGACGCAGATCCACGATGCCGACCTGGGCGCCGCGGGAGAGGAGGGTTCGGGCCGTGGCGCTGCCGAGTCCCGCCGGTGATGAGTACGACCTTGTCGGATGGGGCTGAGTCCACGTCCCGTGCGGCGAGTCCGGATGCGGAGCCGCGGGAGGGGACCTCGTGGTCATCGACGGCGCACCGCTCGCGTCGCGAGTGCATGTTCACCGCTGTTTGGCTGCGCCGTGCGTACGCCGAAGCGCCCGAGGAAGGCGACTGCCTCGGGCGCCGGGGGCTGTGGTCAGGCGGTGTGGGTGGGGTAGTCGGTGTAGCCGGCCGCGCCGCCGCCGTAGAAGGTGGATGCGCTCGACCAGGTAGGGGTTGGCGAGTGCCATCGAGCCCACGGTGACGACGTCGGCGATGCCGTTGTCGATGTCCTTGGCGCGGGTGGCGATGTCGGTGCCGGCCCGGTTGAGGATCAGCGTGTTCGGCCACAGCTCGACTCGCGGGTGCGTTTGCTGTCATACGCGCGACCGATACCGGTTCCCGGCATGGCCGATGGTATGACGTGCATAATTTTACGGTCGAGGGCGACGTGCTTGACCGTCCCGCCGGGCATCCGCCGCGGCGGCGCGGCTCGTTGCCAGTGGGCCTCGGAAGGTGCGCCGGTAGGCCAGTGGTGTGACGCCGATGGCGGCGTGCAGGTGTTCGCGCAGCGAGGTGCCGCCGGCGAAGCCGACCTGGCCGGCGATGTCGTCGACCGGCAGGTCGGTGGATTCCAGCAACTGCCGGGCCCGGTCGACGCGTTGCTGGATGAGCCAGCGTCCGGGGCTCAAGCCGACTTCTTCTTTGAAGCGGCGGGCGAAGGTGCGCAGGCTCATGTTCGACTGCTCGGCAAGGTCGCTCAGCGTCAGCGGCTTGTGCAGGTTCTGCAGCGCCCACTGCCGGGCGGCGGACGTGTCGTTCGCCGTTGCGTTGGGGACCGGGTGTTCGATGTACTGCGCCTGGCCCCCGTCGCGCCACGGGGGGACGACGCAGGTGCGGGCCACACGGTTGGCGATCTCGCTCCCGTGGTCCTTGCGGACAAGGTGCAGGCAGACATCGATGCCGGCAGCGGCACCGGCCGAGGTCAGCACGTCGCCTTCGTCGACGAACAGGACGTTCGGGTCGAGGTCCACCTGCGGGTACCACTCCCGGAAGAGGCCCGTGGCGTGCCAGTGCGTGGTGGCCCGGTGCCCGTCGAGCAGCCCCGCCGCGGCCAGCACGAAGGCGCCGGTGCAGGTCGACACGATCCGGGTGCCGGGGGCCACGTACGCGAGGACTTGCGCCAGGTCGACCGACGTCTGACGGCGGGGGTTGCCGGTGTGGAACGGCGCGATGATGACGGTGTCGGCGGTGCGCAACGCCTCCGGGCCATGATCGACGCTGATGGAGAAGTCCGCGTTGGTGCGCACCGGGTGACCGTCGATGCTGCAGGTCACGACCTCGTAGCGGCCGTCCGCAGCGCCGAAGACGCGGTGGGGAATGCCCAGGTCGAACGGGTACACCCCGTGCGAGGCGAGGACAACGACGCGGTGCACCTTGATCACGGCAGGATCCCGTCGAAAATTGGCGATCACGCCATTGTAGGGGCCTGTGACGGCGGCCAGGCTGGGCCCATGACGGACACCGAAACCATGCGAGCCATCAGCCAGGACACCTACGGCGCCCCCGACGTGCTGCAGGAGACCCTGCTGCCCAAACCGGCGCCAGGGGTGAGCGAGATCCTGGTCGCCGTCCACGCGGCCGGGGTCAACCCGACCGACTGGGGGAACCGTGCCCAGTCCGCGACCATCGCCCGGATGCCGCTGGTGCTCGGCTGGGACGTCTCCGGCGTCGTCGAGGCCGTCGGCGTGGGCGTCACCCTGTTCAAGCCCGGCGACGAGGTCTTCGGCATGCTGCCCTACCCGGGCGGAGTCGGCTCGCACGCCGAGTACGTGACCGGGCCGGCCCGCGTCTTCACGCACAAGCCCGCCGGCATCGACCACGTCCAGGCCGGTGCGCTGCCGCTGGCCGCGCTGACCGCCTACCAGGCACTGGTCGACACCGCCGGCGTCCGGGCCGGGCAGCGAGTCCTGATCCACGCGGCGGCCGGCGGCGTCGGTCACCTCGCCGTGCAGATCGCCAAGGCCCGCGGCGCGTACGTGATCGGCACCGCCAGCGCCGCCAAACACGACTTCCTGCGATCCCTCGGTGCCGACGAGGTCATCGACTACCACAGCGTCGACTTCACCGAGGTGCTCAGCGACATCGACGTGGTCCTCGACCCGATCTCCCGCGACTCCGCCGCCCGCGCCCGATCCGTGGCCGTGCTGCGCCCGGGCGGCACCCTCGTCTCGATCCTTCCGGTACCCGTCGACGCCGGCGAACTGGCGGCGATCGCCGAGCGGGGGATCCGCTACGAGTCGCTGCTGGTCGAGGCCGACCACGCCGGCATGCAGGCCATCGCTGCCCTCGTCGAGACCGGCGCACTGCGCGCCCACGTCGAGGCCACCTTCCCGCTCGCCGAGGCTGCGAAGGCGCACACGCTCGGCGAGACCGGCCGCACCACCGGCAAGATCGTGCTGACCGTCCGAGACAGCAAGGCACACGTTGCCAGCCAACTGCTGCATGACGTGTTCGTCCTCGGCGACACGGCCATCGTCGATCGGGTCGTGCGGCCCGATTCCTACATCCAGCACAACCCCCTGGCGCCCGACGGAGCCGACGCCCTCAAGTACTTCAGCGGCGCCATGCGACAGCAGTTCCCGCAGGCCGCCTTCGAGCCCCGCCGGATCATCACCGACGGCGATCTGGTGCTGCTGCATTCCCGCTACGTCATGGTGCCGGGCACCGAGGGTCTGGCCGTGTTCGACCTGTTCCGCTTCCAGGACGGCAAGATCGCCGAGCACTGGGACGTCATTCAGGAAGTGCCCGCCACCACGGCCAGCGGCAACGACATGTTCGCCACGCTCAGCGAGCCGCGGACCGACGCGGTCGGGCAGCGCTGGTTCACCGCCTACCACAAGGAACTGGTCACCGCGTTCGTCGACCAGCTGCTGGTCCGCAAGGACCTGACCGCCATCGACGCCTACGTCGGCGCCGACTACCACGAACACAGCCCGAACATCTCCGACGGCGCGGCCGGCCTCAAGGCCGACCTGGGCAGCTACTTCGACAAGTTCCCGCAGTCGAGTGTCACACCGAAACGCGTCATCGCCGAAGGCGACCTGGTCGCCGTGCACAGCCACTACGTCGACACGCCGGGCGAGCGTGGCCGGTCGGTCATCGACCTCTTCCGGGTCCGCGATGCCAGGATCGTCGAGCACTGGAGCTCCGAACAGGCCGTGCCCGAGACCGCCGCCAACGACAACACGATGTTCTGACAGCCGCCGGGGGCGGGGCGAATCGTGTCCAGCCCCGGCATCAGGCCATCAGCGCGGCGATCCCCGAACAGTCGATCCCGTCGCTCTTGAACCGAACGTTCGGTCCACTTGCACGTGACGACGGTGGGACATTGGCCGTCGCGTTTTCCGTGTTCGGAGACCGGTGGGTGCGGCGGGGCCCTCCGGCCGGGAAGCCGGCTGCCGGGCTGCCGTTGAGGCGTGCCCGGCCGCCGTGGGAACCCTGATGGGTGGGGGATGGACGCTGCCCGGGGTGTCGCGGCACCCACGGGCGCCCTGTGGGGCGCTGCGGTCGGTGGTGGGTGATCAGAGGGCTTCGCTGACCCGGCCGATGTACTCGCCCAGCTGGTACTCGACGTCGAGGCCCTTTTCGGCGACCAGTGCGCCGAGCCCGACCGCGCGCGCGGCGAATCCCGGCTGCGTCAGGGTGCCCGCGAACTCGCCGAAGGAGGCGACCAGGTGGGCGTCCGGCGGCAGTGTCGCCCGGTTGACCTGGGACTTGGCGGTCGCCAGTGCCTGCCGGTCGAAGGAGGCGAGGCGGACGACGGTCGCGTCGACGAAGGCGTCGAGTTCCGCGTCGGGCAGGGTTCGGGTGACCCATCCCCAGCGCTCGGCGGTGTCGGCGTCGTAGTCGGCGCTGGTCAGGATCGCCTCCAGCGCGCGGTCGCGGCCGAGGGCGCGCGGAAGCCGCTCGCCGCCGCCTCCGCCGGGGACGAGGCCGAGGCCGACCTCGGGCTGGCCGAAGAACGCCTTCTCGCGGCTGGCGTAGCGCAGGTCGCAGGCGAGGGCCAGCTCGTTGCCGGCGCCCCGGGTACGGCCCCGGATGGCCGCGATGCTGACGAACGGGGTCTTGGTCAGCCGCAGGACCATGTCGGTCCACAGCGGGTTGTCGTCCTCGTGCTCGGGCGCGGGGATGTCGGCGGCCGCGGTGGCGTCGAAGTGGTTGATGAAGAAGTCGGGGAGTTCGCTGGCGAAGACGACGACCTGGATGTCCGGGTCGTTCTCCAGCTCCGAGACGATCTTGTGCAGCGTCACGATCGACTCGGGAACCACCAGGTTCACCGGAGGATTCGAGAACGTGATCCTCGCGGTCCGCGGAGTCGTCCGCTCAAGGCGGATCGTGCTGGGCTGGCTCATGGCGTGGTTTCCGTTTCATGGAGGGGGCTTGGGCTTGCGTGGCCGTGATCGCGTCCCGCGACCACGCGGCTGTTGGGTCTGGTGGGGTGCGGGTGTCGCCGACGTGTCAGTCGGAGATGCATCGGTTGTGCCGCCCCCGCCTGCAGGTGTGCGGCATGGTGTGGCCTCTGTTCGTTCGAGCTGATGGCGAGGCATCGCTCGCCTCCCACCATTTATCTTATGATCATAATATAATAGGTCGGGAAGCGCTCAGCAGGCAAGACTCGACATGCGGGGGAATCATCGCCGGCCGTTTCGGCTGGACAGCCTGATCGTCGCTAGCGCCCTCCCCTCCATCCGCGAGAATCTCGGCGGCGGCTTCCCTCTGCGGTGATGAATCCGGCCATGCTGGTGATGACCACGCCCGGACGGAGCTGTCGCCTCGAACCGGTTGCTTGTGCCGCTGCGTCGTGACGGTCCCTTGGCGGACGCGCCTGGCGGTGGGCCGGTGGAGGCGCGGCTCCTCAGGGGAGCTGCGGGTAGAGTGCTGAAACGCCCCCGGACAGTGCTGCCTGAGCCTGGCGGGCCGCGTTGTCGGCGAGGATCTCGTAGGCGCCGGCGGCGATGCCGTCCACGGCGATGCGCGCGATGTCGGCCGGGTCGGACTTCTCCGCGTCGACCGCCCGCACCATCTCGGTGTCCATGTAGCCGACGTGCAGGCCGGCCACGCGGATGCCCTGGTCGGCGAGCTGCACGCGCAGGGCGTTGGTGAGCGACCACTCCGCGGACTTGGCGGCGCAGTAGGCGCCTATCTCCGGGAAGCTGACCCAGGACAGGCCGGACAGGACGTTCAGGATCGCCCCGCCGCCGTTCGCCGCGATCTGGGGTGCGAAGGCGCGGACCACCGACAGGGTGCCGAGGTAGTGGGTGTCCATCTCCAGGCGGATGTCATCCAGGTCGGCGGTGAGCAGGTCGGCACCGGTGGAAGAGCCCGCGTTGTTGACCAGGACGGTCACATCGCCGGTGGCCTCGGCGGCGGCTGCGACGGAGGCGGGTTCGGTGATGTCGAGCGCGATCGGCTTGGCGCCGGGCAGGTCGACCTGGTCGGGGTTGCGGGCGCCGGCGTAGACGGTGGCGCCGCGGCTGAGAAGTTCTGCGGCGAGGGCCCGGCCGAAGCCCCGGTTCGCCCCGGTGACAAGGGCGGTACTGGCGGAGAGGTCCATGAAGGTTCCCGGTGAAGTGGAGAGGAGATGACCAGAGCGCTGACGGCATGGCCTGACGTGGCCCAGACACATTAAATTACGATCATAATAGTAAGCAGGGTGAGTCAGTGATCGCAACCGACCCGCCTGGTGAACGACGCTGCGCCAGGCACCTTGGCCGGAGCACCGTCAAGGAGACAGGCGAATGGTGCCCTAGATCCGCCGCGCTCCACCGCGACATAGAGGACCCGGGCAAGCCCACCGGCCGGCTGCGTGCCCGGCTGACCCCGATGACCGACCAGACCGGTATCGCGGTCCTCGCCGTGGACCCGGCCTACACCAGCCGCTGGGGCCGCCCAGCACGGCAGAAACCCCTCAACTCCAAGACTCGTAAGACCACTCGCCATGAGGCTGCCGCCGTGGCGATCAGAAGGCGCGCCCTGCGGCACCCGGTCCGGCGTCGGACGGCACCGCCCCCTGCTCACCGGAGTGATGAGCAGGGGCATCGGACCGTCCAGGCTGGACCGGGTGCCCCAGGGCGTGGGGGGAACCCGCCACCCGCATTCCCGGACCACGGACACGATCCGTGCGCGCCGGATGCGGAGCGAACGCGGGGGACCAGAACACCCAACACCGTTCGGGGCGTTCTGCTGAGCAGGGGGCCTGGCAACAGGACTCACTCCCGCTCAGTCTCTAGGAACGGTTCAACGCCGCCACGCTCTACGCCTACTTGCTGCTCCAGGAGAACGTCGCAGCCTGCGTCCGCCAGCGCCGTCCGAAGCCCGGGTCACGCACATCGGGCCAGGCCCGCGGATCCATCTGCGTGACCTCCACGAGAGATAGTTGCAACCGCGCAGGTGACTCTGCTGCGAACTGCCC
Organism: Streptomyces sp. NPDC052064; assembly: GCF_055585925.1. Lineage (NCBI taxonomy): Bacteria > Bacillati > Actinomycetota > Actinomycetes > Kitasatosporales > Streptomycetaceae > Streptomyces > Streptomyces sp. NPDC052064. The sequence continues at coordinate 446 of NZ_JBVJJE010000021.1, read as the reverse complement.
GAGCCAAACTGACTCGATATCAGGCCGCATGACCTTGAAGAGGGGAAGACAACATCTCAGATACTCCATAGTTTTTTGCTTCCATCAGGAGGCATGGGGAGTGCTGGCCAGGTCCGGCCCGTGGGAGAACGGGTTGAACTGCTTCTTCCCTCTCCAGACCGGGGCCTGCCTCACAGGAGCCGCGTGGCACACTCCCGCCTACTTGCCAGCCAGTGGACGACCGCGGAGCGGACGTCCACTCAGATACCTTAACTACAAGCCAAGTTGCAGATTTTAAACAGAGCTGAAGGAGCGTGGAGAGCCGATCACGGAGCGATCGGCTCTCCACGCTCCTGACACCCATTCAGTGATCCACGGAGTGGATCACCTCCCAACTCCCGCGGAGCGGGGGTTGGGGATCCGCCGCGTAGCGGCGGCGCGGCGTGTCTGCGGAGCAGACCGCGCGC
>NZ_JBVJJE010000020.1:0-104302 GCF_055585925.1 Streptomyces sp. NPDC052064 | reverse complement strand
GCGACGGCATCCGCGCGACTCAACTCCACAGCACTCATCAGGTCCCTCCGCCAAGTCACCCTAACGGAACCCGTGATCGCCCGGACAGCTCCTAGCTGAGCGCGAACGCGATCCTCCACACGGCCTGCGGCGGGGTAGGCAGCTTCCACCTGGCATGGGCACGGCCCCGAAGGTCGAGCAGCCGAGCGAGGACGCCGTGCACGGCCGCGGCTTGGGCATGGTCAGCGTCATCGCACACCGGGTCGTCGTCCACGGCAGCCACAGCGACTACACCGTCACCGCCGAACTCTTCACGGACCCCCAGCCGGGAGGACACCCGTGCTGATGGACAAGCCCCAGCGGGGATTCTGGTGCGAGTGCTGGACGCAAGACGTCAACGACCAGGCAGGGTTGCCGGCACGCAGGGTTGCCGGCAGTCCGAGCATCCTTCGACGGCCGCATCGATACGCGACTGGCCGCACGCACGGAAACTAAGAAAGCCATTTTTTAATTGCGGCGACTTGCCGATTGCTCGGATTCGCCACGCTATACAGTCTCTTAATCGTCCACGTCGAGTAGATAGACTTCACCTCATCTTCCGACAAGGGGCGTCCAAGGTTTCCAGAGAAGAGAAGCGCCTTCGCAATATAGTCAAGATGAGTTCGCGAGATAGCAAGATCTTCCGAGTTCAACTCCCGAGCTCTACGGGTCATCTCATTGAGACGCCCAATATCATTTGTAGTCTCATCGCCCCAATTGACGCTTTGTGACGCTTCCGCAAGCTGCCTATAGGCCGCATTCAGGCGAGCCGAATCAAGCAGCGGGAAAGACCGGTCCAGATCCCTGAGGGTCGTTGCGGCAGCCGGAATCCCGGGAGGAGTCGAGGCTTTGGTAGTCACCCCGCTCTGATAATCTCCCGGCAGAACGTAAGACGGCGGCTCATCCGTCACCCTGACATTCGGAATCGACTCCTTGAGGAAGCTCTTAAAGTTTCCGAGGCCGAACCACCCCTGACTCACCTCTTGACCAAATTTTCTGCTCAATTCCCATGCCAGGCTGGCCAGGTCCATAGGCCTTTGAAGCTGAGCTACGCGGGCACGCAAATACTCCGATGCCGCGTCACGGATGGCGGGCTGAAATGCGACTTCATCGAGCCTCCCAGCCGCTGAAGCGGGTACGACGGTGCCACTTTCCGGGGAAGTCTCAATATCTTTCGTGGACAGGCGGTCCAGTTCCTGCCTTAGATCTTGCGCAATGTCATCCACTGCGGCCAGCAGGTCAGCCATCCGGCGACTCAGGGTTTCAACGAGTACAGGCGGAGTACTGCCGGGCTTGTAGGTGTCCTCGTGCGTCAGTTCACCCCAACCGTCCTGAAGGAGAGTTCGAATCTGGAGTTCGCACGTAATAACCTTCCATTTCAATCCGGCAGGCACTGATGTACATAGATTGATGTGCATAGCCCGATAACCGCTGGACTTTGGCTGTTCCAGGTAGTCCCGAAAAGACCCTTCCTGCTGCTCCAATACAGGCTCCTGGCCCACTTGGAATGTTTTCAGCGCTCTCACAATATCCACTACTCGCTGAACGTCAGATTTATTGTTGCACGTAACTCTCAGTCCAACGAGGTCGTCAATTGCTTTGGGAATCTCCTCAAGGGACGTCACCTTGCCCCTGTACTTCTCGAGCTCAAGCTTCTTCCAGGTCCTCTCTTTCCCCTTGACCCGTCCGGGGGAGACCTTCATTCGCACTCGTTCAATTTCCGGTAGCTCCGCGTCCAGGTGTTCACTCAGGGCTCGCGATGCGGAGTCTTTCGCCGGTTCAAGATACTTCTTGCAATAGGCGTCGAACCAGTCGCTGAATTCTTCGTACGTGAAAGGAAGCCCGCTCACTGATCCCCCTTGCAGAGAGTTAGCCACGAAGGTTGTACGGAGTGTAAGGGTATGGGAAGAGAGTCCTGCATCGCTACAACTTCGGGGACATCCGCCGTACAGGGGCAGCGACTTGCTACCCCTGAGTAATGCGCGTCAGGAGCACTCAGGGGGAGATAGGCTTCGAGTGGTCGAAATCTCTTTCGAAGTCGACCAGTGTGAGGACCTGTCCCACGAGATCGCCCAATCGCTGCGGCGCCGACCAGTAGCCTGCGACCGTCAACCGTCACGTCTGGAGGCTTCATGGACGCGGCCGCTCTCATCAGTCCGGACCGGCTGTGGTCGGCCCGGGAGGTCTTGTTGCGCCCGAGCCCTGTACCGGCGGCGGCAGGTGTCTACGGTTGGCACTTCGAGCAGGCGCCCCACGCGGACCTGGACGCCGGGCGCCTGCTCTACGTCGGCATAGCCCCGCGGTACATGGCGAACCGAACCAGCACGCAGAACCTGCGCAAGCGGGTGCGCTACCACTTCCGAGGGAACTCGGCCGGTTCGACCCTGCGGCTCACCCTCGGCTGCCTGCTCGGGCTTGAGCTGCGCCGCGTGGGTAGTGGCAAGCGGATGACCTTCGGCAAGGCCGGCGAAGCCACCCTGAGCCAGTGGATGGCGGACAACGCGCGAGTGTGCTGGATCGAGCAAAGCGAACCGTGGACCCTGGAGTCACAACTCATCTCCCGACTCGACCTCCCCCTGAACCTCGACCAGAACCGTCACAACGCGTTCCACAGCCGCTTGAAGGAACTACGGGCCCAGGCACGCCGGCGAGCGCGGGAGTTGCCCATCAGCTCGTAGGCCGGCGGATGGGTCGACGGACCGTTGTCTGGGCCGTCTCTGGGCCGTCCGAGGCCGCCCAACAAGGACCACCAACGACCAATGAGCCCTTTCGATGTGGCATGGGTGCCGTCGTCGGCCGTGGAGAGCGCCAGAGCCGTACGGGAGCCGGCGCGTTTCCAACCACGTCCTCGACACCCCCGGCCAACCAAACGCGCGTCCTGGTCCAGCCGCTGACTCGTCACCCGCACCGTCAGCTCCCGACCCCGTAGGCTGAACCGCATGACGCGGCTGATGGTCGCAGCAGGAGGAGGGGGCGACGCAGTCGCCGCCGCAATGCTTCACGCCGCCCTCTACGGCGGCGAGGACCGGGCGGTGATCCTCACGTACGCGTGGGACCGCCTTCTGATCGATCCCGTTCCGGGCCCACGAGGTCCCGGCAATTTCACTGGCCTCCGCCCCCTCACCCCAGCGGTCTGGGTAGTGCCGGCCGAAGCTCGCCCGATCGCTCCGGCAGGAACCACCCTCCCCCGACTCGCGGCAGAGCTCCCACACACCTTCGCGCTGATCGACCCGCGCCATGGAGTCGAGGGCATCACACACCAACTCGAAGAGCTCGTGGACCACTTGGCACCGGAATCGATCGACCTCCTGGACGTAGGCGGCGACATCCTCGCCCGAGGAGACGAGCCGACGCTGAAGAGCCCACTCGCCGACGCCGTCACGCTCGGGGCGTGCTGCCAGGTGAACGCACCGATCCGTCTCTTGGTGGCAGGTCCCGGCCTGGACGGCGAACTGCCTCTCGACGGACTGCGCAGCACGCTTGGCCCACTGGTCCTTACCTTCACCGCGAAGGACGCTGAGCCGATCAGCTCGGTCCTGGAGTGGCACCCCTCCGAGGCAACCGGGATGCTCGCGGCGACAGCCCGAGGCGTACGCGGCACGTGCGAGATGCGCGACGCCGGCCTCCCCGTCCCCCTCAGCGACGAAAGCCCCACCGTCCACGAGGTCGACTTGGACGAGGCTCTGAACCGCAACCAGTTGGCCCGCGCCATTCTGACGACCGCCGCCTTGGACGAGGTCGAGGCACACAGCCGCGAAATCTGCGGCTACTCGGAGATCGATTACGAGCGCAACAAGGCCGCACGTCTCAAAGACCAGCCATCGGTGCCGCTCGACCCTGAGGCCGTACTGTCCCGACTCGACGAGTTCGAAGCCGAAGCCCGGAACCGCGGAGTCACCCACACGACGTTCCGCCGCATCACCGAGGCGTTGAATCTCAACGGCTCCCTGCGCGAGGACCTGCACCGACTGCTCATCGACAGCCGTCCGGAGCAGTACGAAGCGCCTCTGTGGCGCATCACGGCCGAGGGCGTCGAAGGCCCGCACACCCGCTCCTAGGCGCCGAAGACCTCTCCCCACCGCGCATACCCGCCGCCTTCCCAGCCGCCAGGCCGCTGACCAGGACAAACACAGAAGTCCAGGTGGAGTGCTAGCCACTGTGCGGAGTGATGTCAACGCACGACACTCCAGCAGCAGCGTGAAGGAGCGTCAGCCCGATCCCTCGGGCGGCCCAACCTCCTCAGCAACGGGCTTTTAATCGCATGTTTTTGACTGATCATCACAACAGGATCCTGACGCCTTCGAACACCCGATCGGCCCCTTTTCGGCACCCCTCCGACTTTCCTGAGGTGGCGACAGAAATAGGCATGAGTAAGTTCATTCATGGTCGGCGCCTCAGCCGGCATCCCTGAGAGATGGAGAAGCGGAATGTTGGAGAGAAGGAGAAACGGAATGCGTAGGCGTACCGTTATCGCGATCGCAGCGTCGGTGGGCATCACGGCCCTGGCTGCAAGCAGTGTGAACTACGCCTCGGCTTCCAGTTCCGTCCCGCAGTCCGCCCGGTCGGTGCAGGATGCCGCTGCCAATGCTCCCCTCGGAGGCGACGGCCGGACGGACTACAACTACAGGAACGACGACGACGGACGGATCCACGTCAACGAGCGGACGTATTCAGCCGAGCCGGGTGTGTGCACCGCTGTGGTCAGTAGTCCCGCCACCAGCTTCAACGTCCGAAACGAGAGTGACAGGACCGTCGAATTCTTCAGCGGGATCACCTGCGACGCCGGCGCTGCGATTGCGACGATCGGGCCCCGAAACTCCAGCAGCGCAATCCCCGGCACGACGGTCTTCGACGGGGCCGCGGCGCCATTCGCGCTCGTAGGCAGCTTCCGAGCATTCGACAGTCGCCACTGACCCCCACGCGGACCAAGGGCAGCGACAAGCTTGCCCGTGTGGCACCTGGACCCCGGCCCGACGCAATCGGGCCGGGCCCGTGCCGCTCCGTTCAAGTAGTGGAGTGGTAACGATGCTCATCGACCTTCTGCGCGAGCTGATCGACGGCCGGGGCGGGGCGGGGGACCTCAGTGCCGGTCAGCCGCTCATTACCCCTCGGGTAATCGACCGCTCTTCCCTTCTCCGGCAGGATCGGACACGTCCCCACGAAACCCGTCCGGGACCCGGCCGCAGTCGCGAGGAGAGTGCCATGTCCGTCAAGTCCAGCCCGGTGAAGCCGGCTTCCGTCGCCGAGTCCACCCGGGCCGTCGTGCAGGAGTTCCTCACCGCCCGGCTCGCCGGGGACACCGAGCGGCTCGTCGAGCTGTTCGCCGACGAGGTCGACTGGGTGCTCGCCGAGAACCCGGGTGTCCCGTGGATCCGGCCCCGGTCCACCGCCGCCGAATGCGCCGCGCAGTTCACGGAGTTGATGGAGCACACCGTGCCCGAGGACGCCCGCGCCTCCCTCGACGCCTTCCTAGTCGACGGCGCCGACGCCGTGCTCATGGGGCACCTGTCGGGGACCGTACGGGCGACGGGGAAGTCCTTCGAGGGGCCGTTCGCGCTGCGCCTCACCGTCGAGAACGGCCGTATCACCCGGCACCATCTCTACGAGAACAGCCTGTCCATCGCCGAGGCCTGCACTCCCTGAGCGGTGCGGCCGCGTCAGTTCTGCCGGGCCGGCCGCCAGTACTGCCGCTTCTCCTCGTCCCGTACGACCACGCCGAGCCGCAGCAGCTCGAGGCGCAGCTCACGGGCGTCCTCGGCGTCGTCGTCGCTCTTCCGGGCCTGGGCGCGGGCCCGCAGGAGGGCGTCCGCGCCCTCCGGGAGGCCCGGGGTGCCGGGGACCCAGCGGCGGAACTCGGCGCGGTACGGGTCCTCCTCCACCCAGCGGTAGCCGTGCTCGGCGAGGGTGTCGGCCAGGCGGGGCCAGGGCAGACCGCAGTGTTCCCGGGCCAGTTCCATGCCGTCCGGGGCCAGCACCACGAGTTGCTTGCCGTCCCTGCACAGCAGCGCGATCTCCTCGCGGGTGAACTCCTGCGTGCTGTCCCTGATCGTCAGGGACAGGTGGGTGTCGGAGACGCGGACCGACAGCGACTCGTGCACGGCGGCGAGGCCCAGGAGCAGGCCGCCGAGCGCGCCGACCGCGACCGCGCCGAGGGTGAGGGCGGGTTCCGGGACCGAGGTCAGCAGTTCGGCCGGGCCCTCCAGCGGTGCCCACGGCAGCTTCAGCAGCAAGCGGGCGACGAGCGGGAGCACCGCGCCGATGCCGGCGCCGCAGGCCACGCAGAAGAGTGTGATCACCCAGGCCGACTCGGCCAGTTCCGTGTCCTTGCCCGCCTGCGGCACCCGCTGCTTCCCCATCTGAACGTTCCTCGCGTCCTCCATGAGGCGAGCCTCGGCGGGCGGGGCATGCGCTGTCATCAGCCGTTGGTCTACGCGTCCGCGACTTTGGTCGCCGCCACGGTCACGCCCGCCTCACGGGTGCATCCGCGCCCCCTTCACCACCTTGTCCACCGCGTTCTTCGGGCCGTGGACCGCGAGGCCGACCAGATCCAGGTCCGCCGTCGGCACCGACCGTACGGCCGCGCGGTTGTCGCGGTCGTTGCCCGTGGTGAAGAGATCCGAGGTGAAGATCGCACGGGGCAGGGCGCGGGAGAGAGCACGGGCGTGGGCCGTGGTCAGGGTTTCCTTCGTGGCCTCGAAGACCATGACCGGCTGGCGGAACATCGGCAGGTAGGGCACGCCGTCCGCATCCTCGTACGGTTCGCCGATCACCTCGGGGATCTGCGTTCCCAGGCCGCTGACCAGGAATGACGTCACGTTGAGGCGCTGCCAGGGCTCCAGGTCGGCGCGCAGCAGTACGGCGATCTTCGTGTCGAAGCGGATCGGCTCAGGAGCCGGTTCGGTGTGCGTGTTCATGATGCGAGCGTGCCCGGCGGTTCTCGCCAGGGTCTTGTACGTTCTTTGCATGGCCTCACAGCCCGTCGGCACGAACCGGCCGGACCAGCCGGACCGGCAGCGGATCGTCTCGGCCTGGCAGCCGGCCGTTCCGGGCGTCGTCGAGGTCTTCCACGCCCGCTTCACCGAGTACGCGTATCCGATGCACGTCCACGAGGCCTGGACGCTGCTGATCGTCGACACCGGCGCCGTCCGGTACGACCTCGACCGGCACGAGCACGGCACCCCGCACGACACCGTGTCGCTGCTGCCGCCGCACGTGCCGCACAACGGCTCCCCCGTCACCCCGGAGGGCTTCCGCAAGCGGGTGCTGTATCTCGACGGGACGTATCTCGGGGACGAGCTCATCGGGGCCGCCGTCGACCGGCCGGACCTGCGTGATCCGCTGCTGCGGCAGCGCGTCGGGCAGTTGCACGGCGCGCTGGTGCGGCCCGGTGAGGAGCTGGAGGCCGAGAGCAGGCTGATGTTCGTAGGGGAGCGGCTGCGCGGCCATCTGCGGGCCGACAGCGACCGGACGTCCTCTCGTCCCGCCGACCCCGTCCTCGCGCGCCGGCTGCGGGAGTTGCTGGACGAGCGGGTCGTGGAGGGGGTCGGGCTCCGGGAGGCGGCCGGACTCGTGGGGGCCCATCCCGCCCATCTCGTACGGGCGTTCAGTGCCGCTTACGGCATCGCACCGCACCAGTACCTGACGTCCCTGCGTGTGGGCCGCGCCCGGCGGCTGCTGCTCGAAGGGCGCTCGCCGGGAGAGGTGGCGGCCGAGACCGGGTTCTACGACCAGTCGCACCTCACCCGGCACTTCCGCAGGCTGGTTGGTGTGCCGCCGGGGCGTTACCGAAGGGGACGGCCTGGTGTCCCGCGCCAGTAGTCGATCCTTGGTTGTGGTGTGACCTCTGCTGCCGGCGCGTCAGTTCCTCGTCGGGGGCCCGAAGCTGGATCCGTTGCCGCTGTCCGCTGATGAGCGACGGTGCCGGCGCCGCAGACAGAACACCGGTCACCGTCGGCATCGCAACGGTCAGCAGCCCAGCCGCACCGACGGCGGCCAGGGCTGCCGGCCCACCCTGTCGGCGCCGAGCGCGCTGGATCAGGGGTTCCTGCGGCTTCTCCTGCCGACGAGTGCGGCGGCCGCTCCGCCCACGGTGACCAGCACCGCTCCGCCTGCCAGGAGGTACGGCGTCATGGGGCTGCCACCGGTCTCCGCCAGATCGGTCTTCCGGGAAGGCGCGACCGACTGCGTGCCCGACTGCGTGCCCGACTGCGCGAGGGGTGCCGACCTGCCGGACGTTGCCGGGGAGGCCGACTGCCTGTCGGACGGTGCCTGGCTCTCGGAGGCCGGCTGAGGAGACCGGCAGGTGGCCTGCGCCAGGGTCACGGTGCCTTCCACCTTCTCGACGCCCAGCCGCAGGGGATCCACGGACACCTGCAAGCGCAGTGCCGTAGCGGCGGCCGTGGCATTGGTCGTCTCCCTCTGGGACAGGGAAAGACGGACCGTGCCGACACCTGGGACCTCGACGGTGGCGGTGCCGTCGGCTGCCAGCGGCACCCGCTTGCCAAGAACGGTGACGGGGCCCAGTACCTGGGACTCGGCGACCGGTTTCCGTCCGGCGACACACGTTGCCGTGCCGGTGACCTGCTCGACCTCCACCAGGGACAACACAGGCAGCCCGGGCACATGGACTCGCGCCCGTACGAGACGGGACGTCCCCTCGGCTCGGCCGTCGGCGACTTCGGCTTTTGTCCTGGCGACGTCGGCCTCAAGCAGACGGACCGGTCGGTCGCCGTTGACGTGGTCGAGGGTGACGTCGAGGGTCTTCTTCTCCGCGGTCCCCGGAGCTCGAACCTCATTGAGCGTGGCCCGCAGAGGCGTCGTTCCGGCCGACTCGGCCCGGGAGACGTCCAGCGCTGCGCGGAAAGCCACTGCCGTGGCGCTGCCCCGGGAAGTGTCGGCCGCGGGAACCGCAGTGGCGTCGGCGGCGAGTGCTGAGCCGGCCAGGAGAAGGCCAACGGCCGGCACGGCAGCGAGGCGACGGGCGTATGCAGTCCGAGGCGAAATTCTGGTCAACGCGGTGTCCTTGCGTACGGAGAGATGGGGGCCACCCGGAACCAGCCGGTGACCGGCCGGCCGGGCAGCAAGGCTCCATCCTGCTCGGGCGAAAGCCGCCAGTCAGGTGCAACACGGATTCTTCACTACAAGGAAGACGTTTACGGTCAAGAGTTCTAACCATGGCTTTCCGGGCCGGGCTACCACGGCGCGGCGAAGTCCGCACGGGTCATCGCATCCACGACGCCCTGGTCCTGCTCGGGCCCCAAGACGTCCCCCGGCCCCCGGCACCGGCCTCCGGACCCCTCTTTGGGGCACAGCAGCCATGCGAGTAGCGCGTGGCGTCGTGTTCCCCGGCGCCACGCGGGTGAGCATGTGCGGACTCAGCCCTCCTCCCGCACCGAGGCGATGCGATGTCCGACCGCGCCGACCAGGTCCGCCCCGAGAGCGCCGCCCGACGGTGGATCATGCGGCATCGGCCGCCGGAGCAGTCGCTGTTCAGCGGTATCTACGGACTGGTGCTGGCCAGTGCCCTGGTGGCCGCCCTGGACGCGACGAGCGAGAAGGCCGAGCCCGGCCAGGACGCGCTGTGGGTCCTGCTCACCGCGCTGGCGTCGGGCGCCGCCCACGGGTACGCGCACGTCATCGCCCAGCGTGCGTCCGACGACGGAGCTGCCACCAGCAGACTGCGGTCGGTGCTCGCCGAGTGGCCACTGGTCGCCGCCGTGCTGCCCACGGCGGCGATCCTGCTCGCCGCGGCAGCCGGGTGGTGGGCGGAGGCCACTGCTGTGGACGCGGCCCTGCTGTTCAACACCGTCGCCTTGTTCGGCTGGGGCGCCTGGGCCGCCCGCATTGCCGGGCACGGATGGCCGTCCTCGTGCCGGGCAGGGGGCATGGACATGCTGATCGGCCTAGTGATCATTGTCTTGAACGCCCTGATCAAGTAGCCAGGCCGTCGGGTTCCGTGTCGGCGGGAAAGGCCGCACTTCCCCCGACCGGACCGCCTAGCTGTCGGGGCGTTGCGTGAGGTGGGCGAACGCGTCCAGGTTGCTCGTCGGCTCCCCGCGGGACACCCGCCACTCGTACTCCTTGCGGATCGCCGAGGCGAAGCCCAGCTCCAGAAGGGTGTTGAAGCTGCCGTCCGCGGCCTCCAGGACCTGGCCGAGCAGGCGGTCGATCTCGTCGGCGGTGACGGCGGACAGGGAGAGCCGACCGGTGACGTAGACGTCGCCGTGCTGGTCGACGGCGTAACTCACGCCGTAGAGCTTGAGGTTGCGTTCCAGGAGCCAGCGGTGGAAGGCCGGTTCGTTCTCGTCGGGGTGACGGATGACGAAGGCGTTGAGCGAGAGGGAGTGGCGGCCGACGATCAGGGAGACCGTCGTCTTGAGCTTGCGGGTGCCGGGGAGCTGCGCCACGTAGGTGCCGGGTTCGGGGCTCTCCCACTCCAGGTCGGCGTCCTTCAGCACTCCCTCGATGACCTGTGCCGCACGCTGTTCCAGATCGGTTTCACCCATGCTGCGAGCGTACGCGACGGCGGTGTGCCTGCATCGCGGCCGTGTAGACGTCCGCCGTGGTGGCGGCCGCGGTGTCCCAGCCGAAGGACTGGGCGTGGCGGGCGGCCTGCCCGCCCAGCCGGGGCGACAGCCGCGGGTCGTCGGCGAAGTCGCGCAGCACGCGCGCGTAGTCGGCGGGATCGTGGCCGCGTACCAGGAAGCCGGTGTGTCCGTCGCGCACGGCGACCGGCAGGCCGCCGACCGATGCCGCCAGCACGGGGGTGCCCGCCGCCTGCGCCTCTATGGCGACCAGGCCGAACGACTCACTGTAGGAGGGCATGACCAGGACGGAAGCGGCGCGGAACCAGTCCGCCAGCTGCTCCTGGCCGACCGGCGGGTGGAACCGGACGACGTCCGCGATGCCGAGGCGTGCGGCCAGCTTCTGGAGGCCCTCGGGCTTGGCGAGGCCGCTGCCGCTGGGGCCGCCGACGACGGGGACGAGGATGCGCGAGCGCAGCTCGGGGCGCTCGTCGAGGAGGGCGGCGACGGCGCGCAGCAGCACGTCGGGGGCCTTCAGGGGCTGGATGCGGCCCGCGAAGAGCGGGATCAGCGCGTCCTGGGGCAGGCCGAGACGGGCCCGGGCGGCGGCACGGCCGTCGGCGGGCGAGAAGCGGCTGAGGTTCACGCCGGGGTGGACCACGGCGACCTTGTCGGTGTCGGCCGCGTAGTGCCGCACCAGTTCGTCGGCCTCTTCGGTGGTGTTGGCGATGAGGCGGTCGGCGGCGCCGACGATCTGGGTCTCGCCGATGACGCGGGCGGCCGGTTCGGGGGTGTCGCCGTCGGCCAGGTTGGCGTTCTTGACCTTGGCCATGGTGTGCATGGCGTGCACCAGGGGGACGCCCCAGCGCTGGGCGGCCAGCCAGCCCACGTGGCCGGAGAGCCAGTAGTGGGAGTGGACCAGGTCGTAGTAGTCGGGGCGATGGCCGGCCCAGGCCTGCATCACACCGTGCGTGAAGGCGCACAGCTGGGCGGGGAGGTCCTCCTTGTTGAGGCCCTCGTAGGGGCCGGCGTCGACGTGCCGGACAAGGACGCCGGGGGCCAGCTCGACGGTCGGCGGGAGGGCGGCCGAGGTCGCGCGCGTGAAGATCTCGACCTCGATGTTGATCGCGGCGAGGCGCTGCGCCAGCTCCACGATGTAGACGTTCATGCCGCCGGCGTCGCCGGTGCCCGGCTGGTGGAGCGGGGAGGTGTGCACGGAGAGCATGGCCACCCGGCGGGGCCTGCGGTGCAGCCGGAGGCGCGCGGGCGCGGACGCGGAGCGCCGCCCGAGCCTGCCGATGTACTGGCTCACGTGGCGTTCCTCCTCGCTCCGGGCATGCCTTTGCAGGGCTCACGTGCCCTTCAGGGGTGGAACACCGGAGGGGCAGCCTCCATTTCCTGATTCGCGACTTTTACCGAATCATTACCGCTTCTCGCTCAACTGTTCGAGAGCGTGGGGCGTAGGCCGGGGGTACCGGGGTTCTTGGACGTACGGGGCCGGGGCCCAGGGAGCCGTTCGACGCCGGGGGCCGCTTAACCTCGTACGCATGACATCCCGCGCGGCGACCCGCCCCCTGGGAACGGTGACGCGCGGGACGACCAACCCCAACCGCCTGCGCCGTATGGACCGCTGGATCGCGGCCACGCACGGCGCCGAGCTGCGCCGTGCCGCCGACCCGGTGGCGGTCGACCTCGGGTACGGCGCCGCCCCCTGGACGGCCGTCGAGCTGCTGCACCGCCTCCGTACGGTCGCGCCACGCGCGCGCGTGGTGGGCGTCGAGATCGAGCCGGCCCGGGTCGCGGCGGCGCTGCCGTACGAGCGGGCGGGGCTCGTCTTCCGGCACGGCGGTTTCGAGGTCCCGATCCCGCAGCGGCCCCTGCTGGTCCGGGCGGCGAACGTGCTGCGGCAGTACGAGGAGGGCGAGGTCGCGGCCGTCTGGCACCGGCTGTGCGGGCGGCTCGCGCCCGCCGATCCGGCGACCGGTTCGCGCGGCGGACTGCTGGTCGAGGGGACCTGCGACGAGATCGGGCGCCGGCACGTGTGGGTCGCGCTCGGCCCGGAGGGACCGCGCACGGTCACCTTCGCGACCCGGCTCGGCTCCCTGGAACGCCCCTCGGACCTGGCGGAACGCCTGCCCAAGGCGCTCATCCACCGCAACGTCCCGGGCGAGCCGGTGCATGCCTTCCTGCGCGACTTCGACCGCGCCTGGGCGGCCGCCGCGCCCTATGCGTCCTACGGCACCCGCCAGCGCTGGATCCGGGCGGTACGGGACCTGACCGCCGACTGGCCGGTGGCGGACGGGCCGGTGCGGTGGCGGCAGGGCGAAGTGACGGTGCGGTGGGAGGCGTTGGCGCCGCGGGACTGACCTCCGGGGCCGAGCGGCTGAAACTCCTCGGCGGGGCCCGCAGGGAACGATCTCTTTGAGTCGTTCGTCACACAGGTGGGGAGATCATCATGCCGGGGGCATACCGGGGAGGGGGCCACGGGAAAAACTACCCCTGTCGCTTCGCGCGCCGACGTGGCAGCATCCCCAGGCGAACCGTACATTACTGACGGTTAATCAGTTTGGGGGCTGAAGTATGGGAACGGGCAAGCGTGGCCTGATCGCGACGGCCATGGCCGTGATCTGCGCGGTCACCGTGCTGGCGGCACCGGGCACGGCGTTCGCGAACCCCAGCCCCACTCCCACCCCGAGTGCGGGCCCGACGCTCGGGTCCGGCAAGGACCTCGAGGCCGTACGCAAGAAACTCGACAAGCTCTACCGCGCCGCGGCCCGCGCCACCGACGAGTACAACGCCGCCGAGGAGAAGGCGGACAAGCAGTCCGCCGAGATCGTCAAGCTGGCCAAGAAGATCGTCAAGGGCAAGGAGAGACTGGCGAAGCTGAAGGACCGGGCGGGCGCCTCGGCCGCCGCCCAGTACCGCGGCGGCGGGCTGCCGCCCGAGGTCCATCTGATGCTCAGCGACGATCCGCAGGAGTTCCTCGACGGGGCCGGCCGGGTGCGCCAGGGCCAGCACGCGGCCAAGGGCCTGATCGGCGAACTTGCCCGCACCCAGGAGGACTTGGAGCAGTACGCGCAGGACGCCTCCGCCCAGTGGAAGAAACTGGAGGCGGGCCGCAAGGCCAAGGCCGCCGCGCAGAAGAAGATCGAGAAGCAGATCGCGCAGGCGGAGAAGCTCGAATCCGAGCTCCAGAAGGAGGAGCAGGAGCGCCTCGCCGAGCTGGAGAAGGAGGCGGCCGGCAAGGCGCAGACCGCCTGGCTCGGCTCCGGCATCCTCGACGAGATCAACGGAAAGGCCTCCGAGCAGGGCAAGAAGGCCGTCGCGTACGCCACGGCCCAGATCGGCAAGCCGTACCAGTGGGGCGCCGAGGGCCCGAAGACCTACGACTGCTCCGGCCTGACCTCACAGGCCTGGATATCCGCAGGACGCGGCATTCCGCGCACCTCGCAGGAGCAGTGGAAGCGGCTGCGGCACATCGACGTCCAGGACATGCGGCCCGGCGACCTCATCATCTACTTCGACGACGCCAGCCATGTCGCCATGTACGTCGGCGACGGGGCGATCGTGCACGCGCCGCGGCCCGGGCGGACGGTGACCATCGCGGGGGCGGGGACGATGCCCATCCTCGGGGTGGTTCGGCCGGACGCCGACGCCGGCAACGACTGAGCCGGGTGCCGGCACCGACCGAGCGGCGCCGACCGAACCGAATATCGGACAACGGGTCGCAGTGGCCCTGCCGGTGACCTGGGCCACGTGAGCCAGTCCACCCCGAACCCGCCGCCAAACCGCGTGCTGACGTGACGTTCGTCATCCCCGCAGCATCCCGGCGGTGTCCAACTGGGGGGCATATCGCGGCATATGACACTGGCCGATGGCGCAGCGGCGTGGCTCACACCATTCCAATGCGGCGCCGACACCCGCTATGGTCCCCGTCGGTGGGTCGAGGTCCCTCGCCCCCGCCATGCCCTCGGGGGGAGGGAAGGAACCCAAGACGATGCCCGTACCCATACCGCGGCAGAGAGCGATCCCGGCCGTGGAGAGTGGTCAGGCGCAGGCCGAGTCCCCGTGCGACGGCCCCGCCGAGCAGTCCGTCACGGACGCCTCGGCAGCGGCCCCGCGCACGCCGGGCCCGGCCGGGAACACCACGGACAAGGTGGAGAACAACACCGCCCACACCAACCTGACCCTGCTGCTGATCGAGGACGATCCGGCCGGTTCGCCGATCGTGCCCGACATGCTCGACCAGGCAGGCAAGCCGATCCGCGTCCGCACGGCCCGCAACCTCACCGAGGCCGGGCGGCTGCTGACCGACGACGTCCACTGCATCCTGCTGGACCTCGCGCTGCCGGCTCCGGGCCGCAGCGACACCGATGACGAGCTCGCCGTGCTCAAGCACGTGCTGGAGCTCGCCCCCCGGCACGCCGTCCTGGCGCTGACCGCCTCGGGCGACGCCGAGCGCGGCGCGGAGGCGGTGCGCGTGGGCGCCCAGGACTATCTCTTCCGCGACGAGCTGGACGGCCGGCTGCTGAGCCGGGCGATCCGCTACGCGGTGGAGCGCAAGCGCTCCGAGTCGGCCGAGCGCCGGCTCGCCGAGGGCCGGCTGCGCGCCCAGGAGAACCGCCGCCTGGAGCGCGGTCTGCTGCCGACCCCGCTGCTGGACGGCTCCCCGCTCCGGTTCGCCGCCCGCTACCGCCCGGGCCGCTCGCGCGCCCTGCTCGGCGGCGACTTCTACGATGTCGTGCGCACGCCGGACGGCACCGTGCACGCCATGATCGGTGACGTCTGCGGGCACGGCCCGGACGAGGCCGCCCTGGGCGTGGAGCTGCGGATCGCGTGGCGCGCGCTGACGCTGGCCGGCCTGTGCGGGGATCAGCTGCTGGGCACGCTCCAGCAGGTGCTGGAGCACGAGCGGGCCGACGACGAGATCTTCGCGACCCTGTGCACGGTGGACATCGCGCCGGACGGCCGCCGCGCCGGCCTGTGCCTGGCGGGCCACCCCTCGCCGCTGCTGGCCCGCCCGGGCAAACCGGCCCGCCTGCTGCCGTACGACAACAACGGGCCGGCCCTCGGGCTGCTGCCGGGTGCCCGCTGGCCTCGTATGCAGGTGGAGCTGGGTGCCGAGTGGAGCCTGATGCTCTACACCGACGGCCTGATCGAGGGGCATGTCGGCGAGGGCCGGGAGCGGCTCGGCCAGGACGGCATGACGGAGATGGTGCGCCGCCAGATCGCCGAGGGACTGCGGGGCGAGGAGCTGCTGCGGGCGGCGGTGAACGAGGTGCGCAAACTCAACGGTGGCGAGCTGACGGACGACGTGGCGGTACTGCTGCTGGACCGGGTGCCGTAGCCCCGGATCCAGTGCTGCCAGGGGGTCTTACCGGCCGCCGTTCCAGGGGCCGTACGGACCGTCGCTGCTGGAGCCGCGCCGGCTGCGGCCGCCACCGGGGAGAGCCCGGATCGCGGGACGGACGTCGACCATGTACACGATCGTCGCGATGAGCCCGATGATCGGCAGGAACGACAGGATGTCGAAGATCAGGTTCACCACGAAGGCCAGCCCGAGGATGATCAGCCAGAACGGCTTGGTCTTCTTGTCGGCCGCGCGGTAGGCGTCCTCCCGCCGCACGGCGGCGTCGAACAACGCGAAGCCGCTGAAAATGACCAGGGCCATGTTCAGAAGCCACAGGAACCCTTGGAAGCCCTGCATCAGCACTACGGTCCACCACCTGACTCGGCTCGTCCCTACGCGGTCACCGTACCCGTACAACGGGCCGGACACCCCCAGGGTGCCCGGCCCGTGTGCTCGCTCTGCGCCCTCTGCCGTCCTACTTGGCCGGCGGGGTGGTCTTCTTGGCGGTGGGCTTGCGCGCCGGGGCCTTCTTGGCGGGGGCCTTCTTCGTCGGGGCGGCCGTGGCGGCGGCGGGCTTCGCCGACTCCTCCTTGACCTCGACCGGCTCGGCCTTCGGCTCGACGGCCACGGCCAGCTCCTCCACGCCCTCGGCGACGTCCTCGATGCCCTCGGCGGCCTCGCCGCGCCAGGTGCGCACGGCCTGCTCGCCGTGCTCGGCGACCTTCTCGTAGGTCTCCCGGGCCTTGACGGCGTACTCGGCGGCCACGCCGACCCCGCGCAGCGCGAAGTCCTGGGCGGTCTCGCCGACCTTCTTCAGGTCCGCGTCGATCGTGCTGCCGAGCTTCTTGATGTCGACGTCGATGGAGCCGATGAACTCCGTGACCTTGTTCTGGAGGGTCTCCTGCGTCTCCTTGACGCGGGCGGTGGCCTCCTTGGCCCGGGCGGAGGCCTTCTCCTGGACGGCCTTGGTGTCGGTGTTGCGTACGGCCTCGATCCGCGCGGGGGCCTCGGAGCGCAGCTGCTCCACCAGGGCCGGCACCTTCTTGGCCTGCTGAAGGGCGAGGTCGGCGGTGCCTGCGGCGAAGTAGAGCGGCGTCGGGTCGCTGAGGGTCTTGCGCAGGTCGTCGGTGATGGCCATGGTGATGGTCCTCCCGGATTCTTTTCGCTTGAGGGTTCGGCTGAGGGTTGTGTGATCCGCGGCGGTACGGCCGGTGCCCTGGTCCGGCTCAGCCGGCCGTCCGCTGCGGGTCGGTGTCACTGCCGCCGGGGTCCTTGCGGGCCCGGCGGGTGGCGGACGTACCGCCGTTGTCCTTGCGAGCACGACGGGCGGGCGACGGTGGCGTACCGCTGTCGTCCTTGCGCGTACGGCGGGTCGCCGACGGTGACGCGGACGCGCCACCACCGTCACTGTCGCGGGTACGGCGCTCGGCGGGCCGGCCGCCGTCGGCCGTGCGGGTCCGTCGTATCCCGGTGCCGCCGTCGGGAGCGTCCCCGTCCCCGTCCGCCTCGTCTTCTGCGACCACGAGGTCGACGATCGCGGAGCCATCGCCGGTCCCGAACCCGTTCTCCTTGCGGAAGGACTCGTAGATCTGCAACAGCACCTGCTTCTGCCGCTCGTTCAGCGTCGGGTCCGCGAGGATGACGGCACGCGTCTCGACCTCGTCCCGGTCCCGCTCGGCGTCGAGGATGCCGGCCCGGACGTACAGCGTCTCGGCGGAGATCCGCAGGGCCTTGGCGACCTGCTGCAACACCTCCGCACTGGGCTTGCGCAGCCCGCGCTCGATCTGGCTGAGGTACGGATTGGACACCCCGGCGGCGTCGGCGAGCTGCCGAAGCGACAGCTGCGCGTTGCGCCGCTGTTCGCGCAGGTAGTCACCGAGATTGCCGACGTTGAGCGTTGCCATGCCTCCACAGTGCCGCACCCCGCTAACTATTGCAAGCACCTGCTTGCAATAGTGCGCCACACCACGCGCCCCGGCGTCACACCAAGTGCCCGTTCCCGCGCCCCGCACAGCGCTAGCGTTGGGCCCATGATCGTATGGATCAACGGCACCCACGGCGCGGGCAAGACGACGACCAGTGCACTCGTGCAGCAGCTGATCCCGGACTCACGGGTGTTCGACGCCGAGAAGGTCGGCGAGACACTCATGGACATCAAGCCCGGGCTGCCAGGGACGGACAACTTCCAGCACTGGCCACCGTGGCGGCCGCTCGTGGTCGAGACCGCCCGCCGCGTACTCGACTACACCGGCGGCACCCTGGTGATGCCCATGACCGTCCTGGTCGAGCAGTACTGGCGCGAGATCAGCACGGGCCTCGCCCGACACGACATCCCGGTGAGGCACTTCGTCCTCCACGCCGACCAGGACACCCTCCGCGGGCGCATCTTGGGGGACACCGTTCTCGGCCCCTCCTCATTCCGTCTCGAATACCTCGAGCCCTACGCCGAGGCGGCCCGCACGTGGCTGCACACCGAGGCCGAGGTCGTCGACACCACGCACATCACGCCTGCCCAGGCCGCCCAGCGGATCGCAGAGGACGTCAAGGGCTGAGGCCCGCCCGCCACTCGAACAGCCCACGGGGAGCTGGCATGATCGCGTCTCATGGATGGGTTGCCGTTCGACGCGGTGCTGTGTGACTTCGACGGCGTCGTGCACCTGTGGGACCCCGACGGAATGAACGCGCTGGACCGGTCCTGGGGACTGGCCGAGGGCACGCTGGCCGGCGCGGCCTTCGACGGCGAGCTTCTTCAAGCAGCCGTCACGGGCCGGCTCAGCGACGAGCAGTGGCGGCACCGGGTCGCGGAGGTCCTGGCACCCGCCTGCGGATCGCTCGCCCGGGCCCAGGACCTGGTCGGGGCGTGGAGCGGGCTCACCGGCCGGATCGACGCCGATGTCGTCGAACTGCTCGCCGCACTCCGCGGCAAGGTGCCGGTGGTCCTGGTCTCCAACGCCACCACCCGGCTGGAGACGTATCTCGCCTCAGTGGGGCTGGCGGAAGCCTTCGACGCGGTGATCAACACCGCCCGGATCGGAGTCGCCAAACCCGACCCGCGCGTCTTCGCGACAGCCGCCCAGCGGGTCCGGGCCGACGTGAAGCGCTGCCTGTTCGTCGACGACACCCTCACCCATGTCGACGCGGCCAGGGCGGCAGGCCTCACCGGCCTGCACTACCAACGCTTCGACCAGCTGCGGGACATGGTCGCGCCGCTGCTCGGCTGACGTCACCGGACCCCGGCGGCGAGCACCGTACGGCAGTCCGACCACGCGGGCCGGCTCAGCAGGGGCCGGAATCGGGTGAACAGGGCGAGGAGTTCGGCTCCCCACTTCTCGCGGAACGCGGAGTCGACGCGGGCGAGGTCGAGTTCGTTGGCGGCGGACAACTCGGCGAAGTCCCGCCGAAGTCGCGGCTCCGGAGTGTGGAGACGGCCCGTGAACCGATTCCGGAAGGCCCCGTCGGCATCCGCGAGCGTCGGATAGGTGGCCTTCCGGTCACACGACGCGTAGAGATGCACGATGGCTTCAGCCTCGGCACCGATCACCCCCGCGAGTTCGGTGCGGCTGTCCGGAGACAACAAGGCGGTGGGGAAGCCGTCGGTGCCGTAGAAGGCGTGACACAGGCCCGCGACCTGGAGGGCGGGCCGGGCGCCCCATACGGCGAGTTGTCCCCGGACGCGCTGGAGGTGGGCGAGGAGAGTGCCGCCCGGATGGGCGACGTCCGCGGCACCGAGCTCGCGCAGTAGCACCATGGCCTGGTCGGCAGCGGCAGAAGAAGCAGGCACAGGGTGGTGTCCTTCCGTCGCTACGGCGCCGGCACGCGGCCCGAGCAGCAGCAGGCCCGGCCCCATGCCCCTCTACCCCCTCACCCCCCGACAATGCAGAAGGGATGCCCCGCAGGATCCGTCAGCACCCGCCACCTGCCCTCGTTCGGCTGCTGCTCCGGCCTGCCCGCCCCGAGCTCCAGCAGCCGGGCCTCGGCCTCCTCCAGGTCCGTGACCCTGAAGCAGCAGTGCAGTTGCTGGGGCACGTCCTGGCCGGGCCAGCTCGGAGCCCGGTGGTCGGCGACCCGCTGGAAGCCGAGGGAGAGTTCGTCCCCACCGCCCAGCGAGGCGAATTCGGCGTTCGACTTCGGGTGCGGTTCGAGGCCGGTGGCCGCCTGGTAGAACGCCGCCAGTGCGAGAGGGTCAGGGCAGTCCAGGGTTATGGCGCTCAACTTCATCTGCACGGACATGCCGCCTCCAGGCCGATCATCGGTGGACACTCGCGATCACCCTAGAAGTGCCCCGGCCCAAAATTGTTCGACTGACAGGCCGAACGCGGCCATGATCCGCACTCGTGACGACTTCGCAGCAGGTTCTGGTCCGGGCCGCCGCCCGCAACAACGCCGGGTGGTGTGCGGCGATGTGCCGGGCGCACGGGGTGGCGGGCGAGTTCGGGAGCGAGGCGTGGGCCGCTGCGGGGCGGCCGCCGCCCTACTACCCCGACGCGGTGACGCTGGAGCCGGGCGCCGACCCGGACGCGCTCGTGGCGCGGGTCGACACGGACTCGCCCGGTGCCTCGGTCAAGGACAGCTTCGCCGATCTCGATCTGACGGGGGCCGGGTTCCGGGTGCTGTTCGAGGCGCGGTGGATCCACCGTCCGGCGGGTGCGGCCGCGCCCGCCCGCGCCCCCGGGCCGACGGATCTCGCGTGGGAGGTGGTGCGCGATCCGGACACGCTGCGCGCCTGGGCACTGGCCTGGGACGGCGGCGCGGGGAACGCGGACCTGTTCCGGAACGGGCTGCTCACCGACCCGGAGACCTTCGTGATCGCGGGGCGGTCCGGCGACGGGCGAGTCGTCGCCGGAGCGGTGGCCGGCCGCAGCGAGCACGTGGTCGGCGTATCCAACGTCTTCGGGCGGGACGGCGGGCCCGACGCCGCCTGGCCGGTCGTGCTGCACGCGCTCGACCGGCTCTTCCCCACCCTGCCCGTGGTCGGATACGAGAGCGGCGACGACCTGGAGACCGCCGTCCGGCACGGCTTCGAGCCGGTCGGCCCGTTGCGGGTGTGGCTGCACGGCGGGTAAGCGGCGGGGCCCGCCTCCGCTACTGCGGCTTGTACGCCAGGAACGTGCCGATCTGCCTCTTGGTCCCCTCGTCCGGCTCCTGCACCACCCGCGTCGTGACGACCAGTCCGGCCCGGTGGAGCAGTTCGGCGATCCGGTCCGGCGGCAGCAGGTACGACTCGTAGGACACCGGATGGTCGCCGTAGGCGTGCGACGGGCGCAGGTGCTCACCGGTGCCCACCGGGCCGGCCAGCATCAGCCGGCCGCCGGGTGCGAGGGTGCGGTGGAACTCGGCGTACACGGTCGGCAGCCACTGCGGCGGGGTGTGGTGGGTGGCGTAGTAGGCCAGGATGCCGCCGAGTTCGCCGCTGCCCATCTCCAGCGCGGTCATCGAGCCGACGGTGAAGCGGAGATCCGGGTACGCCGCCCGGGCCAGCTCGACCATCTCCGGCGACACGTCCACGCCGAACACCGGCACTCCCAGGGCGGCCAGGTGTGCCGTCACCTTGCCCGGGCCGCAGCCCAGGTCGGCCACCGGCCCGGGGTGAGGCGGCCGTACGAGCTCGACGAAGGCGGCCAGCATCGCGCGGGACACCGGGTCCAGCTCGGTCGGTTGCTTGACGAGTCGGGCGTAGTCGGCGGCGACGGTGTCGTAGGACTCTCGGACGGCTGTGAGATGGGAGGGTTCGGTCATGCCGTGAAGCTAGACGACGGCACCGACAGGGCCGGTCCGTCACGCCGAGGGAGTACATCCCGGTGCCCCGCCCGTACGCCGACGCCGGTACGCCGGTCTACTCCCGCCGTAAGACGCCTTCGCCACCCCCTCCCGGCACGGTGGCAGCGTGAAGCCGAAGCAGAAGTCCCACCCGATTCCGAAACTCGGCCGCCCGGCGCGCCGGGCCGTTCTCGTCGTCCACGTCACCGCCTCCGCGAGCTGGCTCGGGCTCACGCTCGGGCTCCTCGCGCTCGGGATCACCGCGGCCACCACCGGGTCCGCCGTGACCGTGGAGGCGTCCGTCCGGGCGATGAAGCTCTTCGCCGACCGGCTCCTGCTCCCCGCCGCGTTCCTCACGCTGCTCAGCGGACTGGTGCTGTCCCTGGGCACGCCGTGGGGACTCGCCCGGCACCGCTGGGTCTACGTGAAGTTCTGGCTGAGTCTCGCCACGACGAGCGCCACGGTGTTCGCCCTGCGCCCCGGGGTGAACTCCGCGGTCATCGCCGTCGCCGCCGGCGGGCCCCTGCCCGATGCCGGTGACGTGCTGTTCGGGCCGGTCGTCTCGCTGTCCGCCTACGTCTTCATGACGGCGATCTCCGTCCTGAAGCCCTGGGGGCTGACCGGGCGGGGAAGGAGGCTGCGGGCACCAGCCCGGCGTGCTCTTCAGGATGCCTAAGGCCATACTGGATTTGCCTAATACCATTAGGCAGATGCACACTCCCTTCTGGCAGAAGGGAGTGTCCGTATGGCACGCGTAGGACTGACACCGGAACGTCTGACACAGGCAGGTGCCGAGCTCGCCGACGAGGTCGGCTTCGAGCAGGTGACCGTCTCGGCGCTCGCCCGCCGGTTCGACGTCAAGGTCGCGAGCCTGTACTCGCACGTGAAGAACTCCCAGGACCTCAGGACCCGGATCGCCCTGCTCGCGCTCACGGAACTCGCCGACCGGGCCGCCGACGCCCTGGCCGGCCGGGCGGGCAAGGAAGCCCTGGCCGCCCTCGCGAACGTCTACCGCGACTACGCCCGGGAGCACCCCGGCCGGTACGCCGCGGCCCAGCTGCGGCTCGACC
The DNA here is from genome assembly GCF_055585925.1 of Streptomyces sp. NPDC052064. NCBI lineage: Bacteria > Bacillati > Actinomycetota > Actinomycetes > Kitasatosporales > Streptomycetaceae > Streptomyces > Streptomyces sp. NPDC052064. The sequence continues at coordinate 81,584 of NZ_JBVJJE010000020.1, read as the reverse complement.
CGCAGACGGCGGCCGCGAGCGCCGGGGTGCGGCACGCGCAGATGACCCGGGCGCTGCTGCGCGGCTACGACCTGACGGAACCGGACCAGACCCACGCGGTCCGGCTGCTGGGCAGCGTCTTCCACGGGTACGTCAGCCTGGAGATGGGCGGCGGGTTCAGCCACAGCGCCCCCGACACCGACGACACCTGGGCCCGGATCCTCGACGCCCTCGACACGCTGCTGCGCAACTGGCCCGCGCCCCCTACCGACCCCCGAGGCTGAACACCATGCACACCGAGCACGACTGGATCACCACCCCCCTCACGGCGGACCTGCTGCGCGGCGCCCTCGACCTGGAGCGCACCGAACAGGGGCTGCTCCCGCACCGGCTGCCCGCCCGGGCCCGCGCGCAGAACACCAACGCGCAGCTGGCCATGGCCGAGGCCCAGCCCTCCGGGGTGCGGCTGGCGTTCCGTACCGCCGCGACCGCCGTCGAGCTGGACACGCTGCGCACCAAGCGCGACTACGTCGGTTTCCCGCCCCGCCCGGACGGCCTGTACGACCTCCTCGTCGACGGCCGTCCGGCCGGCCAGGCGGCGGGGACCGGTGGCAACGTCCTCACGATCGACATGGCCACCTGGGACGGCGAGGTGACGCAGGGCGCGGTCGGTACCGTCCGCTTCACCGGCCTGCCCGCGCGCGAGAAGGACGTCGAGATCTGGCTGCCGCACAACGAGACCACCGAGCTCGTCGCCCTGCGCACCGACGCGCCGGTGGAGCCCGTGCCGGACCGGGGCCGCAGGGTGTGGCTGCACCACGGCAGTTCGATCAGCCACGGCTCCGACGCCGCGAGCCCCACGGCCATCTGGCCCGCGATCGCCGCGTCCCTGGGCGGGGTGGAACTGGTCAACCTCGGTTTCGGCGGCAGCGCGATGCTCGACCCGTTCACCGCCCGTGCCATGCGGGACGCCCCAGCCGACCTGATCAGCGTCAAGTTGGGCATCAACATCGTCAATGGGGACGTGATGCGGCTGCGCGCCTTCGGTCCGGCCGTGCACGGTTTCCTCGACACGATCCGCGACGGGCACCCCGACGCACCCCTGCTGGTCGTCTCCTCCATCCACTGCGCCATCCACGAGGACACGCCCGGGCCCACGGCCCCGGACGTCAGCGCGCTCGGTGAGGGCCGGCTGCGGTTCGCCGCGATGGGCGACCCGGCGGAGGTGCCCGCCGGGAAGCTGACGCTCGGCGTCATCCGGGAGGAACTGTCCCGCATCGTCCGGCAGCGCGCCGCCGACGACCCGAACATCCACTACCTCGACGGCCTCGACCTCTACGGCGCGTCCGACGCGGCCCGACTCCCCCTCCCCGACGAGGTCCACCCGGACGCCGCCACCCACCGCCACATCGGCGAACGCTTCCACGAACTGGCCTTCACCGGAGACGGCCCCTTCACCCCGGGCTCCTGACTCGTGCGGCGGTGTCCACACCCTGTGGACACCGCCGTGACTGAGGGCAGGACCGGCCCCGACTACGACCGGCTCATCGACACGCTCGCCGACACCTGCGCCGGTGACGACCAGGCGGCCCTGGCCCGGCTGTTCGCCGACCCCCACCTCGCGGTGCCGGGGCATCTGACCGGCTGACGAGCCGGACAGGGCCGAACACCCACTTTTTTGTGGGTACTTGGCAGCGGGCCGACGTGGGGCGAACCTGGTGGTGGGCGTCGGTGAGGGCCGGATACCGAAGGGACGGAGGTGACGTGGACGTCAGGAGGCCGAGCGGGCGGCCTGCGTCTCGGCCAGGTTCTCCAGGCGCCGGTGGCCCCAGTCGGACAGCGGAGCCAGTGCCTCGGCGAGTTCACGGCCGAACGGGGTCAGGGAGTAGACCGTCTTCGGCGGCAGCACGTCGTACACCTCCCGGCGCACCAGCCCGTCCGTCTCCATCTCCCGCAGCGCCTCGGTCAGCACCTTCTCGGTGAGGCCCGGCAGCCGCCGGCGCAGTTCCGCCGGGCGGTGCGGGCCCGACTCCAGCAGCCAGATCAGGGTCGTCTTCCACTTGCCGTCGATCACGGCGATCGCGGCGGTCACTCCGCAGACGTTCAGGTCCTGGCGCCGACGCGTCATCTTTTAATCCCATTCATCATCAATTGTTCATGCCAGCAAGGAAGTTCAACCGTGTCCACGTACAGCACGCCCTCGTCCCCGGAACATTCCGCCCGGCCCGCCGTCACCGCCCTCGGTCTCGGCCCGATGGGCCGCGCGCTGGCCGGTGCCCTCCTGGACGCGGGGCTGCCGACCACGGTCTGGAACCGCACCCCGGGCAGAGACCGGGAACTCGTCGACCGTGGGGCGGTGGGCGCCGGCTCGGCGGCTGAGGCAGTCACCTCCGGTGAGGTGGTCGTCGTCTGCGTGGTGAACTACGACGCCGTCGACGCCGTCCTGCGCCAGGACGACGTGGCCGCCGCCCTCAAGGGCCGTACGGTGGTGAACCTGACCGCCGACACCCCGGCCCGGGCCCGCGACACCGCCGACTGGGCCGCCGCGCACGGCGTCCGCTACCTGGACGGCGCGATCATGACCCCGACGACGACCATCGGCACGCCCGACGCCGTGTTCCTGCACAGCGGACCGGCGGACCTCTTCGAGGAACTGGCGCCCGTGCGCCAGGCGTTGGGCGGCACCCACACCCACCTCGGCGAGGAGACCGGCCGGGCCGCGGCCTACGACATCGCCCTGCTGGACATCTTCTGGACGGCGATGGCGGGCTACGCGCACGCCCTGGCGGTGGCCCGCGCCGAGGGCATCACCGCCGGCGAGCTGGCGCCCTTCGCCCAGGGCATCGGCGCGATCCTGCCGCCGCTGTTCGCTGAGACCGCGGCGGACATCGACGCCGGCACGTACTCCGGCGAGGGCAACCCGCTCACCTCGGCGGTGTCGTCCATGGCCCACGTCGTCCACGTCTCCGAGGCCCACGGCATCGACGCCGGCGTCATGCGCGCGGCCGAGGGCATGGCCCGCCGCGCGATCGGGCTCGGGCACGGGACGGACGGTTTCATCCGGATCGCGGAGGTCATCGGGCGAGGGTGAACCCTCAGGAGGGCCGGACCTCCTCGGCCGGCTCGGCCCGGGCGGCGCCGCGCAGGGCATGATCCGCCGGACAGGCCCTGATCCTCCCGGCCTAGAACGGCAACGGCCTCCCCCGCACCACCTCCAGCCGTGACACCGCCCGCGTCAGCACCACGTACAGCCGGTGCAGCCCCCGTTCCTCCGCCTCGGCGATCGTCGCCGGCTCGACGGCCACGACATGGTCGTACTCGAGGCCCTTGACGACGCTCGCCGGTACCAGGGACACCCGCGCGCCGAGTTCCTCCGGGCCCGCCGCCTCGATGCCGGCCGCTTCCAGGGCCGCCCGCATCCGGGGTACGTCCGCGTCCGCCGCGACGATCCCGACCGATCCCTCCCGCGCCAGTGCGTCCCGTACAGCCTCCACGACCGCTCCGGGCACGCCGTCCGGGGGCGTCTCCCGCATCCGCAACTCCCCGTCGACGCGCAGCGAACGGGCCGCCGGAACGTCCACGTCCAGCCGTTCCAGCAGCCGGTTGGCGAGGCCGACGACCGCCCGTGGCACGCGGAAGCCGGTGGTCAGCTCGACCACGGCCGCGTCCGGTTTCCCCAGGTGCGCCAGGACCGTCCGCCACGACCGTGCCGCCCACGGTGTCGTCCCCTGCGCCAGGTCGCCCAATACCGTCAGCGAGCCGAAGGGGGCCCGGCGGGCGATGGCCCGGCACTCCATCGGGGACAGGTCCTGCGCTTCGTCGACGACGACGTGCCCGTATCCCTCCGGGTGCTCGATCAGCCCGGCGACCTCGTCGAGGAGTACCAGATCGGCGGCCGACCAGCGCGCCGACTTCCACGACCGGGGCGGCTTGCGCCACAGCAGCGCCCGCTGCTCACCGGGGTCCAGCAGCCCGTCGGCGGCCTCGGCCAACACCGCGGGATCGCTGAGCAGTCCGGCCACGACCTCCTCGGGCCGCACCCGGGGCCAGACGGCGTCGACGTACGCGGACAGCGGCCGCGCCCGCTCGACCCGGCGCACCCAGGCGTTGCTCTGCGGCCCGGCCCGCCGCTCGGCCTGCTCGCGTACCGACCGCACGATCCGCGACCGCACCCGCTCCCGTCCGACCCCGTACGGCGGTTCCTCCTCCCGCACCCGGGCCACGATGCGCGCCAGCTCCGCCGCCGGCACCCGCCACCGATACGCCCCGTCGGGCACGGCGAGCCCTTCGCCGCCACCGCCGTCGGCGCGCACGCGCGCGTACAGGGCCCGCCGCAGCACCTCGGCCGTCCGGGCGTCGTGCTTGACGGCGGCAGCCGCCGGCTCGTCGCGGCCGCCGACCGGGTGCCGTGCGATCTCCTCGGCCAGGGTCGACTGCCGCACACCGGACTCGCCGAGGGACGGCAGGACCTCCGCGATGTACGACAGGAAGGTGCGGTTGGGCCCGAGGATCAGCAGACCGCCGCGCCGGATGCGCTGCGGGTGCGTGTAGAGCAGATACGCGGCCCGGTGCAGCCCGACGGCGGTCTTGCCGGTGCCGGGCGCCCCCTGCACGCACACCGACACCGCCAGGTCCCCGCGTACGAGGTCGTCCTGCTCGGGCTGGATGGTCGCGGCGATGTCCCGCATGGGCCCGACCCGGGGCCGTTCGATCTCCCGGGCGACGATCTCACTGGTCCGCGCATCGCCCTCCCCGAGGTGCTCGTCCTCCAGGCCGGTGAGGTCGTCGGAGTCGCCCCGGCTGCCGGGCGCCCACCCGAACCGCCGGCGCACGGCGACGCCCTGTGGATCGCGTGCGGAGGCCTGGTAGAACGCCCGCGACACGGGGGCACGCCAGTCGACGACGAGAGGCGGTTCGGCCGGATGCTCGGTGATCCGCAGCCGCCCGATGTGCAGCGCCTGCCCGGCGGCTTCACCACCGTCGTAGTCCAGCCGTCCGAAGAACAACGGGCCCTCGGGCAGTTCGCGCAGCGCCTTGGACCGGCTGCGCAGCCGGTACCCGAGAACCTCGGCGTCGGCACCCGACGCGGAGACGTCCTCGCCGATGACGACCTGCTCGTCGGCTCCCTCGACCATCGCGGCGAGGGCGGCCCGGCAGCGGTCGTGGTGGGCGCGTTCACGGCTGAGAGTGTGCTGAAGGTCGGGTTCGGTCGACGTCATTCCACCGAGCGTACCGAAAGAATGTAACCGAGTTAAATTTATTACTCAGTATCGCTACCGAGCCGGCCCGCCCGGACTCGCGGCGGCAGCCCCGCCGCCAGCCATCCGAAGGCCCGCTCCGCCGCCGCCACCGCGTCCGCCCGTACGTCCGCCACCCCCTCCCCCGCCGCGATCCGCCGCCAGTTCTCCATCGCGAGGATCCGCCGCACGGCCATGATCTGCCCGGCCGCGAGCCGCGCGTCCAGATCACCCCCGAGCACCTCGGCGAGCGCGGCCTCGGCCCGCTCCTGATGCGTGTGCGCCCGGGCGACCAGGGAGGGCGTCCCGTAGAGCAGTCCGTGGAAGGCGAGCACCCGCGGATCGTCGTTCAGCCCGGTCACGGGATCGCACCGCTCCAGCCCCTCCAGAAAGTGCCGCCGCAACGCCTCCACGGGCTCCCCCTCCGCCTCGGCAACCACGCGCGCGGCCTCCCCCTCGTGGTCGGCGATCCGGTACAGCACCAGATCCTCCTTCGCCGGGAAGTACCGGAACAGCGTCGGCTTGGAGATCTCGGCCGCCGCCGCCACCTCGGCGACGGACACCGCGTCGAACCCCTTCTCCAGGAACAGCCGGATCGCGATGTCCGACACGACCTGGTACATCCGCTGCTTCTTGCGCTCACGCAGCCCGATCTCACTCATGCGGCGAGCCTACGCAGTACGGCGAGGCGGGAGTCCGCGTCAGGAAGCGCCCGACTCGGTGAGCACGGGCCGATCCTCCTGCGCCGCCTCCCGATCCCCCTCCACGGCCTCCCGTTCGCCGCGCCAGCGGATCAGCGCGGCCATGATCTGCGAACGGCTCGGCACCTGTGCAAGGCCCAGCGGTTGTGCGGCGGCGGCGAGGATCTTCTGCAGCTTGCCGGCGGCCACGGGCAGCGCCACCCAGTTGAAGCCCGCGTCCTCGCGCAGGGACAGCGACACCCGGATGACATCGGTGAAGACCGACTGCGCCCGCTTGAAGTCCAGGATCAGTGACAGGTCCCTCTCCCACCCGGACGAGCTGCCCGGCCGGATCCTCTCGGCCAGGTCGCACCATTCACGGACCATACGGCTCTCCTGATCGCCCGGATAGCGCATCAGGTAGAGGTGGGTGGCCAGGTCGTAGAGCGGATCGCCCAGCATCGCCAGCTCCCAGTCGATGGCCCAGAGCCGGCCCTTCGGATCGAGGACGAAGTTCTCACGGTGCAGATCCGCGTGCAGGAGACAGAACGGACGCTCCTCAAGCCCCAGCACGTGCTTCTTCAGCAGGGTGAACGATTCGTCCGAGAGACCGAGCGCGCGGAAGAGGCCGGCGAACGCCGTGTGGTTCTTCCTGTAGACCTGTTCCTCGACGAAGACGATCAGACGTTCCAGAAAGCCGTCGCTGTCCCCGTCCTCGGCGCGGTCCCGGTCCTCACAGCGCCGCTCCACGCTCAGCATGTCCGGCGTGACCCGCACCATCTCCCGGAAGAGGTCGACGATCTGGTCGAACGCCGCCTCGGGAACGCGCCGCCCCGGCCGCCGCTGCTCACCGAGCGTCCGCCCCTCGATGAAGCCCTGAAGTGCCATGCCGGCGACATCGACGATGCCGGGGACACGGCTGATGTGCCCCTGGAGGGCGCGCAGCAGCTCCTCCTCCGACCTGAAGCACCTCCGGTCGAACCACAGGATCTCGGAGCGCGGCTCACGGACCTTGACGGTGCGCGTCCCACCGGGCAACGCGAGGACGTAGGTCTCGTGGTGGTACCCCTTGAGCGGCCCCTCGACCAGGTTCGGGTCGCCGCTCATCTCGACTGCTCGCTGCCGAGCACCGGAGACCGATGGGGGTGTCATTGGGTGGTTCAGCCTGCCCCGGTGGTGCGGATGGTGTAAGGGGGAAGGCACGTTACTCCACCGGACGCCGTGATCAGGGGAGAACCCGGCCATCGAGCCGAACTCGTCCCCTCCCGGGTGACCCGGGCGCCCGCACGAACAGCGGGCCTAGCCGCGCAGCAACTCCAGGAGTGGCTCCAGGGACTCGACCACGGTGTCGGCTCCCGCTTCCCTCAGGCTCTTGGCTTTTCGGGGGTTGCTCGCGTACCCGAGGAACGGCACCCCGGCCCGTGCCGCGGCCTCGCGGTCCGAGGGGGTGTCGCCGATCATCAGGGCGTCGGCCGGGGCGGCACCCATGGCGTTCAGCGCCCGGTTGAGGCAGTGAGGGTCCGGCTTCAGGTGGCGGAGTTCCTGCATGCGGCCGTAGATATGGGGGGCGAAGCAGCCGACGAGGCCCCGGCCTTCGAGGTACTTGCGCACCACCCGCGGGGAGTTGTTGGTGGCGATCGCGAGGCCGGAGCCCACCGCCGACCAGGTGCGTATCAGCGGATCCGCGTACGGGGTCGGCATCGCCGAGGACGCGGCCCGCAGCTCCTCCTGGGTAAGGCGTTCCTCCAGCTCCGCGACGAGATCGCTGCCGGGATGTCTGCGGTCCACGGCGCGCAGGACGACCTGCGGGTCGAGCGACTCGCGTTCCGTCTCCGTCAGCAGGCCGTGCAACCCCCGGCTCTCCAGCCAGGACACCAGGTCGCTCGCCACCCGGTCCGCCGAGTGCCCGGCGAACAGCCGGCAGATGGGCCCGTCGAAGTCCCAGAGCACGACACGGGCGCCTTTGATCAGAGTCAGGAGGTGGTGCTGATCGTTCTCGGTGTCGACTGTCACCGAACCAGTCTGCGTCGTATCAGAAGTCACTAGGAGAGTGTCAGGTCCGTGGTGATGGTTTCCCAGAGGGCGTCGAACCACTTCTGGGATTCCTGCACGAACGCCGCGTCCCGCAGGCCCGCCTGTTTCACGAAGGAGAAGAGGAGCGACTGGGAGCCGAGGACGTCGTACATGTCCAGGGTCTGGCTGCCCCACTCCTCCGCGCGCCTGGTCAGCATGTAGTAGCCGATCAGTGCCTCCTCCTGGTTGAGCAGGTACAGCTTCACCGGTGGGGTGAAGGGCAGCGCGCGGAACGTGACGTGGACGTCGATGCCGTGGGTGGAGCGCAGGGCGAGCAGGTTGTGCTGGAGGACCTGGCCCTGGGCGTTGCGCATGGACAGCCAGCGCTGGTGGACGGGGTTGTCGTCCCCGTGCGCCTCCACGGGGACGGGGAAGGCCAGCTCGATGTCCCGGGAGGGGACCAGGATGCGGACGTCGATCGACTCGGGGTGGATGCGGCCCTCGTGGATCAGGCGGAGCGGCTCGCCGATGGCGACCATCAGGGTCTCCGCGGTGTGGCAGACGACGTCGACGCGGACCCGGCGGGCCGAGAACGCCTGGGTGAGCCGCGGTGCCAGGCCCACCATCGTCGGCTGGGGCTCGCCGCGGGCCGGGGCGGGCGCGGCGATCCGCGGCGGACTGCCCTTGCTGACGTTGGTGAGGAGGCCGTCCTCCTGGAGCGCCCGCAGGGCCTGGCGGACGGCGCCGCGTTCCACGCCGAACTCCTCCGCCAGTTCGGCCTGGGTGGGCAGGCGGTCGCCCGGCTTGAGCTCACCGGCGCGGATACGTTCCCGCAGGATGTCGGCGATCTTCTGGGGCGAGAGCCTGCTGCTGCCGTTCACTGCCACGTTCTCCTGGGTCACGACCAAACGCTACAACTCTGATCCATCTGACGGGAGTTGTTTGAAAGTTGTTTATTACTAGCGACCAAGTGGGGACAACTTAATCAGAGTTGGTTGCCAACTTACCCGAGTTGGCGGAAGTTTTGCTTCCGAAGGGGGAACTCCGATGCCCGCCCTCGCTCTCCTCTCCGCCGCCTTCGTCGTCGCCTTCGAGCAGCTCGTCCAGTGGAAGTACGGTCCGGCCGGAATCGTCGGCCTGATCCTTCTCACCGTAGGCATCAAGGCCAAGAGCCCGGCCGTCAGCTCCGCCGGAGCGGTCGTGCTCGCGCTGCTGATGACGGGCCCCGCCCGATGAGTCACCGCGCCACCCCGGATCAACCACCGTGGGAGACGTCAGCTCGTGAGCACCAGCTCCGAACTGATCGTCTCCCACAGCGCGTTGAACCACAGGTGCGACTGCTCGACGAGCGTCGTGTCGCGCAGGCCGGGCCCCTGCTGGAAGGAGAACAGCATCGACTGGGTGCCCTGGGCGTCGTACATCTCCAGGTGCTCGTGGTCGATCTCGGCCTCCCGGCGCATCAGCGTGTAGTACGCGAACAGCGCCTCGGTGTTGTTGAGCAGGTACAGCTTCACCGGCGGGGTGAAGGGCAGCGCCCGGAACGTGACGTGCACGTCGATGCCGTGCGTGGAGCGCAGGGCCAGCAGGTTGTGCTGGAGGACCTGCCCCTGGGCGTTGCGCATCGCCAGCCACCGCTCGTGCACCCAGTCGTCGTCGCGCCCCTCGACCGGTACCGGGAAGGCGAGGTCGATGTCCCGGCTCGGCAGCAGGACCCGGACGTCGACCTTGGCCGGTTTCAGCCGTCCGGCGTGGATCTGCCGGAGCGGCTCACCGATGGCGAGCGTGAGGGAGATGGAGGTCAGGCACACGGCGTCGATCTCGACGTGCTCCGCCGCGAAGGCCGCGGCGATCCGGGGCGCGAGGGCCACCGTGGTGGGCAGCGGCGGGGCTTCCGGGCCGGTCAGCGCCCTGGCGGGGTCGGGGGCTACGGTCGCCGGGCTGCCCTTGGACACGTTGGTGAGCAGCCGCTCGGACTGGAGGGTGCGCAGGGCCTGGCGCACGGCACCGCGCTCGACTCCGAACTCGTGGGCCAGCTGGGCCTGGGTGGGCATGCGTTCGCCCGGCCGCAGTGCTCCTGACCTGATCCGGGCGCGCAGTTCGTCGGCCACCTCGTGATGTGTTCTCTGTGGCCGTTGCGACCTCTTCCGTCCATGGACGGGGGTGTGTTCCGGGTCCACATCCAAACAGTACAACTTCCCGCCATCTTCCGGCAGTTCAGCACCAGGTGGTTATGAGCCGCTTCCAAGCGGAGATAAGTACAGTGAAGTTGGTCGCCAACTTGAGCGACATGGTCAGACCTTCAAGGGGTTGGCCATCCACCGTGGGGCTCCCTTCCGGAGGGGAGCCGGGAGCCCCGGCCGGCCGGCGTCACCGCCGGTCGACACCACCGCACAACAACCACAACCGAACAGCTCGCTACGGATGCGGGATCCCTGTCGTCGGCGGAAGGGGGCGGCTCAGAACACGTCCGGGCACCAAGGCCGCCTGGACGTACGCAGCAGGGCGTCGGCCTTCCGGGCGGCGCCCGCTCGTTCTTCCTGGACCCGGCCCAGCGCCGCCAGCCGCACCGCCGACTCGTCCCCGAGCCACAGCGCCCCCAACTCGGCCGGCCCGAGCGTGATGTCCGCACTCTCGGTGGTCGGCGTGCAGGACGCCCCGTCGGCCGAGGCCTCCAGCCGGTAGCGCCCCCCGGTCAGACCGTCCACACCGGCGACCTCCAGCACCAGCGTCCCCTCCCCCTCGTACGTCCGCGCCTCCAGCGCCCGTACGACGTCGAGGATCCGCACCCACAGCCAGTCCGCCAGCGAGGTGATCCTGGCCGCCCGCGGATCCGGCAGGAGGAACGGGAGCAGGTCGTCGGGCGCCCGCCAGCCGCTCTTGACGTTCACGACCCAGTCGATGGAGCACAGGTACTGCCACAGGGCGCGCTCCGCGGCCGGTGTCGCGCCGAGCAGCCACTTCACGGTGGCCGTGTTCAACGGCTGCTTGGCGTCACCCCAGTTGTCGTCGACCTCGTAGGCGGCCATGCCCTCGACCTCGCCTGACGCCGAGCGGTACACGGCGAAGAAGGGCAGCTTCCATGTCGGGTCGAACCGCAGGACGCCGGTGTTGAGCTTCCACCACACCTCGTCGCGGGTGATGAGGCCGGGCTGGGTGCGGCGCAGCCGCTCGTGCAGTTCCGGGCCGAGCTTGCGGACGTCCTCGCCGTCCACCAGGTCGATCCGCCCGCCGTCCGCCGGGCCCGCCCAGCGGGCGTCGAGACCGGCGCGCGGCACGTCGACCGTCCACTCGGACATCCAGGTCGCCGGCCCGAAGCCGTACCGGCCGTAGATCGGGTACTCGGCGGCGATCAGCGTCGCGACGACGTCCCCGCGCTCCTTCGCGGCCGCCAGGTCCCGCGCCATCATCCGGCTGAGCAGCCCGCGGCGCCGGTGCGTGGCGGTGACGGTGACGCCCGAGACGGCGTCGGCCGGGACGGTCGCCCCGCCCACGGCCGTGAGCTCCTGGCCGAAGGACCGGAAGGTCGCCACACACCGGCCCCCGTCGAAGGCACCGAGGTAACGGCCGGGGACGAACTGCCCGCGACGCCCCTCGATCTCCTCCTCGGACAGGACCGGCACCCGCAGGAAGCCGGTACTCACGGCACGCAGCCAGTCGGCGAACTCGGCTTCGGTGATCGGGCGTACGTCGATGCCGTCGGCACGGGAAGTGGGGGCCATGGAATCACGCTAGGCGGAGGGCCGGTCGGTGTCGCGCAAATATCCGACCCGCCGGCCCTCCCCCTGGGCCCTCGGAGCGACTCACACGAGCAGGTCGTCGACCTGAGCCTCCCCCTCGCGGTACCGGCGCGCGATCTCCGCGCTGCACTCGTCGGCCGTGCGCTGGAGCCGCTGCCGCCGCCGGGAGACCTGCTGCTCGTAGCGCACGAGCCGCGCCATCGCGGTGTTCAGCTCCAGGTCCGTCCGGGCGTCCAGGTCGGACAGCTCGACCTCGGCGAGCATCTCCGCGGCCAGCCGCCGGTACTCCTCGCCCTGCGGTGTCCCCAGGGTCACGTGGCGGGCGGAGGAGCGGTGCCGGGCCGGGGCGTCCCGCAGGATCTCCGCGAGCCGCTCCACGACGGACGCCTCCGCGGGTACGGCGACGGAAGCCGCGTCCACCGGGGTGCGCCGCGTCAGCTCCGCCCGCAGGATGTCGATCCGCCCCTGGAGCAGCCGCCGTACGTAGCTGAGGTCGGCTTCGTCGCGCTGGGCCTCGCGGCGCAGCCTGCGCAGCTCGGGCAGGCTCAGCGCGGCCAGACCGGGTTCGGGTGCGTCGGAGGGCAGCGGCGGACTGTCGGTGCGCTGTGTGGGCGGCCGGTGGTACTCCGACGCCCCGATCCCCGTGTGGCTCGTCCAGACAGCCCCCAGCGGATGCCCGGTGCTTGATGTGCTCATGTGCCTCAACCGTCCCCTCGACCGGTGTGTGAAAGCATCGTGCCACCCCAAGTGGCCGCTATGGGAACGAGTGCCCCCGATAGACCCCAGATGGGCTGTTAAGCAGCAAAATACGGCCGTGCGCGGCCTGTTGGAGCCTCGCGCAAACCACCCTTTAGGGCCATGCGCGAACCACCGGCGGCCGCGCGTTCACCGCCCTGCATGATGGACCTATGCGAGCAGTGGTGCAGAGGGTCGACGGCGCGAGCGTCGTCGTGGACGGCGAGACCGTAGGGGCGATCGAAGGCGAGGGACTGTGTGTCCTCGTCGGCGTCACGCACGAGGACACCAAGGAGAAGGCGGCCCAGCTGGCCCGCAAGCTCTGGTCGATCCGCATGCTGCACGACGAGAAGTCGTGCAGCGACATCGACGCCCCGCTCCTGGTGATCAGCCAGTTCACCCTTTACGGCGACGCCCGCAAGGGCCGCCGCCCCACCTGGAACGCCGCCGCCCCCGGAGACGTCGCCGAACCGCTCGTCGACGAGGTGGTCGCCCAGCTGCGCTCGCTGGGCGCGACGGTGGCCACGGGCCGCTTCGGCGCGGCGATGCGGGTGTCCCTGACGAACGACGGCCCGTTCACCGTGCAGATCGAAATCTGACCCGAAAGGTCTACAAGTCCTACGGCTCGACGACGACTTCCTGGGCCGCGGCGGTGTCCCCGGCCACCAGGCGCGCGTCCACGGCCACGTTCCGCTTCACCAGCGCGAGGGCGACCGGGCCGAGCTCGTGGTGGCGTACGGAGGTCGTGATGAAGCCGACCTTCCGGCCATCGGGACCGTCGTCCGCGAGCCGGACCTCGGTGCCGGCCACCGGCAGGTGGACCTCGCTGCCGTCCAGGTGCAGGAAGACCAGCCGACGCGGGGGCTTGCCCAGGTTCTGCACCCGGGCGACCGTCTCCTGGCCGCGGTAGCAGCCCTTCTGGAGGTGCACCGCCGAGCCGATCCAGCCCAGCTCGTGCGGGATGGTGCGGTGGTCGGTCTCGAAGCCGAGCCGGGGCCGGTGCTGCTCCACGCGCAGCGCCTCGTAGGCCAGGATCCCGGCGGGCGGCCCGGCCTGCTCGGCGTACGCCTCCAGGTCGGCGCGCGGCAGGAACAGGTCCCGGCCGTACGGCGTCTCCCGTACGGCCACGCCCTCCGGCACCTCGGCGATGGAGCCGGCCGGCAGGTGCACCACCGCGATGTCGGCCGTCCGGTCGGCGACCTCGACCTTGTAGAAGAACTTCATCGACTCCAGGTACGCGATCAGCGCGTCCTGGGTTCCGGGCTCCACATGGGCCCAGACCGTCTCGCCGTCGTCGACGAGATAGAGGGCGTGCTCGATGTGGCCGTTCGCGGACAGGATCAGCGCCTCGGTGGCCTGGCCCGCCGGGAGGTCGCTGACGTGCTGGGTGAGCAGCAGGTGCAGCCAGGCGAGGCGGTCCTCGCCGGTGACGGTGACGACGCCCCGGTGCGAGAGATCCACGAAACCGGTGCCGTCGGCGAGGGCACGCTGCTCGCGGAACAGATCGCCGTAGTGGGCGGCGACGCCTTCGTCCACGCCCTCGGCGGGGACGGCGCCGGGCAGGGTCAGCAGGGGGCTCTTCATATCCGTAAGCCTACGACTCGGTAGTTGAAGCCTTGAGGGTGCAGTCCTCGCACCGGCCGAAGATCGCGAAATGCTTCATGTCGGTGTCGAATCCGAACGTCTGCCGCAGCTTCGCGGTGAACTCGGCGGCCACGGAGACGTCCGCCTCGATGACGTTCTGGCAGTCACGGCAGACCAGGTGGAGGTGGTGGTGCCGGTCCGCGAGGTGGTACGTCGGCGCCCCGTGTCCCAGATGGGCGTGGCTGACCAGGCCGAGCTCCTCCAGCAGCTCCAGCGTCCGGTACACCGTCGAAATGTTGACCCCCGACGCCGTCTTCCTCACTTCCACGAGGATGTCGTCGGGGGTCGCGTGCTCAAGTGTGTCCACGGCTTCGAGCACGAGTTGCCGCTGCGGGGTCAGCCGGTAGCCGCGCTGCCGCAGATCGCTCTTCCAGTCGGTGCTCACCACACCGGCCAGTCTAGAACTACTTGAAGAAGGCGATGCCGTCGTCCGGCATGTCGTCGGGCAGGGCCTTGGCCCAGCGCTCGACCTCTTCCGGGGTGACGACCTTCTTCAGGTGGGCCGACATGTAGGGGCGCAGCTCGACCTCGGGGGTCTGCTTCTCGCCGACCCACATCAGGTCGCTCTTGACGTAGCCGTACAGCCGCTTGCCGCCGGTGTAGGGCTGGGAGGCGGCGGTGCGGGCCACCGCGTCCGTCACCAGGTCGATCTGCGGCTTCTTGTCGGCCAGCTCGCCGTACCAGATCTCGATGACGCCGTCGTCACGGGTCATCGTCACCTCGACCTTGCGGTCGGCGTCGATCCGCCAGTAGCCGTGCTCGGACTCCAGCGGCCGGACCTTGTTGCCGTCCTTGTCCAGCACCCAGGCGTGGGAGCTGTACTCCAGGAAGTCCCGGCCGTCGTGGGTGAAGGTGACCTCCTGCCCGAAGTTGCACTTCTCGGAGCCGGGGAAGTCGTGCACCCCGGCGCCGGCCCAGTTGCCGAGCAGGAAGGCGAGCGGGACGAGGTCCTTGTGGAGGTCGGACGGGATCTCGATCATCAGCAGCTTTTCGTCGTGGAGGTACGTCGGGTCTCGGGGGTCAGCGCTGGCCCTGGTACAGCTTCTTCACGGTGAGCCCGGCGAAGGCGAGGACGCCGACGGCGACCAGGACCAGCAGGATTTCGAAGAAGAGTTCCACGGGTGCTCCTTGAGCGGGGTGCGAATGGGTGCGCAGGGCCGGGCCCCAGCTTACGCGGCCGGGGCCCGGGCCTCTGTGTGAGGTAAGCCCGGACCGGAGTCAGCCGAGCAGTTGGCTCTGCAGGGTCACCGTCTGCTGGAAGGGCACGGCCCGCGCACCGCCCTTCCGGGACTGGACGACCAGCGCGAGGGTGTCACCGGCGGAGAGGTAGGCGTGGCGGACCTGTTCGCCGCCGTACGGCCTGGCCTCCTCGTAGACCACGCGCTCGACGTCGTCCACCACGGCGTCGTCGGGGAACGTCTTGTCGTTGGCGGACGTCTCGGCGCCGCGCAGGGGGAACTTCGGCGCGCTGTAGGGGGCGAAGTAGGGCGCGAGCAGTTCGTCGACGACGGCCGCGGTGTCGAACCGGAGCAGGTAGATCCGTGTGCGGGTGCCGTCCGGCATGGTCCAGCCGCGGGCGGCGATGTGCCGCAGACCGTGGTCGGTGAGCTGCTGCCCGAGTTCTTCGCGGTCGTCCTTCGCGGCGTACTCCGCAAGGAAGTCCTTCTTCGCCAGCCAGCCGTCCGCGCCCCGCAGCGCCTTGTCGTCCCTGGCGCCCTCCGGAGCAGGCAGGAGGAGGGCACGCGGGTCGGCGTAGTGCGCGCCGGCCGTGTTCGCCTCGGCGAAGGGGCCCGGGCTGCCGGAGGGCAGCGGCGGTCTGGTGAGCACCGGGTACTCCCAGCGCCCGTCCGGCTCCGTCGCGAGCCCGGGTAGGTCGGTTCGCTCCATCCGTGTGATGCCGAACGCCGTGGCCGCGCCGACCGCCGCGCAGACGGCCACGGCGGCGGTCCAGCGCAGGACGGCCCGCTGCACCCGGCGATCCTTGCGCACCGGGTCCGGTGGCACGTCCGGCTGCATTCCGGGCACGGCCGGCACGGCTGTCTGCTGCTGCTGCTGCTGCTGCTGCTGCTCGGTCATACCGCTTCCCCCGGCTCGGCGATACGGTCGAGCTGCTCGCGCAGCAGCATCGCGACCCCCTTGGTGTCGAGTGGCCTCGCGCCGTCCGCGACAGCGGTGACCAGGACGTTCCCGACGTAGGCGGAGCAGTACATCGTCTCCAGGTCCCCGTCGGCCTCCTTCGGCGGCAGGAAGCAGTGGGCGTTCTTGTGGCCCTTGATCTTCGGGCCCTTGCGGAAGACGTCCAGGGCGTCGAGGACCGCACTCCGGAAACGCGAGGCGTCCCGGACGGCGGCCCTGTTGTCCATCTGGGAGAGCTCTACGCGCACCGTGAAGGCGTCGTCGGTGTAAGCGTCGGAGAGCTTGGTGGTGCTGAGATAGCTGCGCATGGCGATGCCGGTGATGCGCTGCTGGTCGACCGCCTTCTCCAGCCGCTTGCGCTGGCTGCGCGGCAGGCCGCTCAGGGACTCCTTGCGCAGGGCCGTGGCCTGCTCCCCGCTCAGCGCGGCGTCCGAGCCGTACTCGCCGAGGTCCGGGCCGCGCCCCCACCCGTTGGCTCCGTAGGTCCCGTACGGCACGAGCATGCCGGCGAGCCCGGAGGGGGCGGCCTTCTTGTCCGCCTCGGCCTTGGTCTTGTTCTTGGGAAACGTCCAGACGGGTGCGCCCGCGTCCCGGTCGGCGCCGTTCACGGCCACGACGGTGTAGCCCGCGCCGCCGACGACGGCGACCGCCAGCAGCGCGGACGCGGTGACGGCGGCGACACGACCACGGCGTACGGGCTGCTTCTGCGGCTGGGGGGCGGGCTCGGACACGGCTCCCGGCTCCACGTGGTTGTCGCTCACAGCCGCTCCATCTGCCGCTCGGCCAGGTCCATGATCTTCGCCTTGGGAATCGGCTTGGTGTCCTTCACCCAGATCTCCACGGCGATGTCGCCGCGCCAGGCGTGTGCCTCGGCGGAGTACACCGGCACGTAGCCGGGCTCGGTGTCGGGCCGGTTGTGGACGTAGGCCCGGCCGTCCCCGGTGCCTGGCACGGCCCAGCTGTCGGTGCCGTCCTCGTCCTCGGCCCAGTACTGGCTGTTGCCGGCCCTGTCGGCGGCGGCTAGCACCTCTTCCTGCCGGTACTGCAGCAGGCGGATCTCCACCTGGTACGTGCCGTCGACACGCCAGCCGGTGACGGCCGCGCGCCGGAACTCGTCGCTGACGATCTTGCCGAACATCTTGCCCGGCTCCTTGTAGTACTGCGCGTAGCCCGCCAGGTCCAGCCAGCCGTCGTCGCCCATCTGGTACTCGGCGTCCCGCGCCCCGCGCGGCTTCTTCAGCAGCAGCTTCCGCAGGTCCGCGTCGGTCTTCACGCGCCTGTCCCGCGCGGCCGACAACGGCTCGGGCCCGTCGCCCCTGGCCTGCGCGATCGACGGCTGCGAGAGCGAGGGCAGCTTCGTGGGCGCGCGGTCCACCTGTACGAGGTAACCGGCGCAGGTGCCGGCGACCAGCCCGAGCACGGCGGCGGCACCGATCAGCGCGGCCGTACGCCCCCGCCGACGGCGACGCGGCCCGGGCTCGGCCTCGCCGGCCACTTCTTCGGGTACTTCCAAGACGTCCCCCACAGAACGTGAAGCGCGCATTCCGTATGCGCGCGCACTGGAGACCTCCAGGCAATGCCCGGAGTTGTAGAAGCGTTGATTACGATTCGGCCATGGCGAAAAAGCTCGTGATCAAGGTGACGGCGGGGGCCGACGCCCCCGAGCGGTGCTCCCAGGCGTTCACGGTGGCGGCGGTGGCGGCGGCCAGTGGCGTCGACGTCTCCCTGTGGCTGACCGGCGAGTCCGCCTGGTACGCCCTCCCCGGCCGCGCCGCCGAGTTCGAGCTCCCGCACGCGGCCCCGCTCCCCGACCTGCTCGACTCGATCCTGGCGGCCGGCCGCGTCACCCTGTGCACGCAGTGCGCGGCCCGCCGCGAGATCACGGAGCAGGACGTCATCAAGGGCGTCCGCATCGCCGGCGCGCAGGTCTTCGTCCAGGAGTCCATGGCGGACGGCACCCAGGCGCTCGTCTACTGAGACGGCTCCGCCGCCTCCGTGTAGAGGCAGAAGGGGTGGCCCGCCGGGTCCAGGAGCACCCGGACGCCGTCCTGCGGCTGGTACGCGGCGAGCCGCGCGCCCTCGGCCAGGGCCCGCGCGGTCTCGCGTTCCAGGTCGTCGACCTCGATGTCGAGGTGGAGCATCATCTGCTGCCGGTCCGGCGCGCTCGGCCAGACGGGCGGCCGGTAGGCGGGCTCGGTCTGGAAGGACAGTCCGGTACCGCCGTCCGGCGGCCGGATGTGCACCCAGTCCTGCCCGTCCTCCCCGCGCCACACCCGCCACCCGGGCAGCAGCCGCAGGTAGAAGGCGGCCAGCTCACGGGCGTTCGGGGCGTCCAGAGTCGCCGCCGTCAGGCGCACGGTCGCTCCCCCCTCGTCGGTTCAGTGCCGGCGCTTCTTGCCGTCCAGTTCGTCCCACCACTCGTCGGACTTGGGGTCCCCGGAGGGGTCGTCCCACCAGCGGTCGTCCGGGCCACGCCGGTTCGCGACCATCGCCGCGACGGGCGGGATGACCATGGCGACCAGACACATCCCGACGGCGACGGGGACGGACCACAGGCGGACGACGCCCCAGGCCAGGACGAACAGCCCGATGCAGCCGCCCATCATCGCGAAGTACGTGCGCCGCCGTCGTGCGTACATACACCCAGCGTAGGTCCGGGCATGCCGAAGGGCCGCACCCCAGGCGTCCAACCCGTGGGATACGGCCCCTCGTGGCACTGCCGCCGTCAGACGGCGATCGCGACCTCCGCCAGGCCGCCCTTCTGGGCGACGACCGTGCGGTCGGCGGTGGCTCCGGGCACGAGGGCACGGACGGTCCAGGTGCCCTCGGCCGCGTAGAAGCGGAACTGTCCGGTCGCCGAGGTCGGCACCTCGGCCGTGAACTCGCCGGTCGAGTCCAGCAGACGGACGTAGCCGGTCACGGGCTCGCCGTCCTTGGTCACCTGACCCTGGATCGTGGTCTCACCGGGCTTGATCGTCGAGGCGTCCGGGCCGCCGGCCTTCGCTCCACACATGTCGTACTCCTGAAGAGAGGTCTTGAAAAGGTCGGTCGGTTTGCTTACTTGTTGGCGCCGAGCTCGATCGGCACGCCCACCAGGGAGCCGTACTCGGTCCAGGAGCCGTCGTAGTTCTTGACGTTCTCCACGCCGAGCAGCTCGTGCAGCACGAACCAGGTCAGCGCGGAGCGCTCACCGATACGGCAGTAGGCGATGGTGTCCTTGGCCAGGTCGACGCTCTCCGCGGCGTAGAGCTCCTTGAGCTCCTCGTCCGACTTGAAGGTGCCGTCGTCGTTGGCGTTCTTGGACCACGGGATGTTGCGGGCGCTCGGCACGTGGCCGGGGCGCTGGGACTGCTCCTGCGGCAGGTGGGCCGGGGCGAGCAGCTTGCCGGAGAACTCGTCGGGCGAGCGCACGTCGACGAGGTTCTGCGAGCCGATGGCCGCCACCACGTCGTCGCGGAAGGCACGGATCGACGTGTCCTGCGCCTTGGCCTTGTAGTCGGTCTTCGGACGCTCCGGCACCTCGTCGCCGGCGACCAGCTCGCGGGCGTCGAGCTCCCACTTCTTGCGGCCGCCGTCGAGGAGCTTGACGTTGTCGTGGCCGTACAGCTTGAAGTACCAGTACGCGTAGGAGGCGAACCAGTTGTTGTTGCCGCCGTACAGGATCACCGTGTGGTCGTTCGCGATGCCCTTCTCCGACAGGAGCTTCTCGAAGCCCTCCTGGTCGACGAAGTCACGACGGACCGGGTCCTGGAGGTCCTGGGTCCAGTCGATGCGGATCGCGTTGCGGATGTGGTTCTTCTCGTAGGCGGACGTGTCCTCGTCCACCTCGACGATGGCGATGGTCGGGTCGTCCAGGTGCTCCTGGAGCCAGTCGGCGTCGACCAGGACGTCGCTGCGGCTCATGCTCTTTCTCCTCCGGGGCAGTTGCGGCGGGGCGTGCGAGATCTGCGGGGCGCGCGCCCATGAGGAGGGCGGCGCACGAGTGCCCTTGATGCAGGGCGGCGGGGATGCGCGCGCCGACGCATGGGCCGACGCGGTCGCTCAGAAGGTGCGACAGAGCATGGCGGCGACGCGGCACAGGTCTACTGCCCGCCGCTTCGTGAGATCCGCCTGTCGCTTCATGCCGTCGATCGTAGGGACGGTCAGGCACGCGTGTCACCGGCGTGTCGCATACTGAGACGGAAGAATCCACGATGTGGGATCGAGAGGGTGCGAGGAGGCACAGGACAAGGGTTGTGTCCGAATGTATCCGCCGTCACATCTGCGCTACGGACATCACTGTCTCGCCCACCGGACACCCCAGGTCCACCTGGCGCCTTTCCTACCCGGCCAGGCGGACGTCGGAACCCTTCACCGTGATCTCGACGCCGCCCGGCGCGGCCTGGACCTTGTCCAGCTGGATGCCGCCGGGCAGGCCGTCGATCTTCTGCTGGAAGTCGGTGATGGCCCGGACCCGGGACTCGGCGATCTCGACGCCGCCGAACTTGGGCAGGCCGTCGGCCTTCACCCGCACGGTGCCGTCGTTCACCGTCACCGAGCTGAGCACGGAGACCGGTTCGGGCAGCTTGGTGCCGAGGACGGTGGCCTCGACGGTAACCTTGATCTTGCCGTTGCCGCCGTCGGAGAGGCCGACGACCTTGGCGGTGACGCCCGGGGCGACCTGGGTGGGCTCGGACTTCGCCGTCTTCAGCAGCTCGTCGTAGGCGATGGTCGCGGTGCCGGTGGCGCTGGTGGCGGTGGCGGAGCTGTAGTCGCCGGAGAACTCGACTCCCCGCATGTCGGCCCGGAGGTCGTCGATACGGATCTTCTCGGCGCCGTTGCCCGCGGCGGCCTCGTAGTTCGTGATGCCGACCTCGATGTCGTCGAGGGAGCCACCGACGACCTGGGTGAGGAACGGGAAGCCCTTGATGGACACGTCCGGGGTGGCGGAAAGGTTCTCGGTGGCCTTCAGGCGGTCGGCGGCCTCGCCCTCGGCGAAGTTCACGGCGACGCGGTCGGCGATCACGAAGAGCCCGCCCAGGATCACGACGACGATCAGCAGTATTCGCAGTGCGCGCATGCGGTGTTACCCCCACCTAGGCGGTTGGACGTCGGTCTGGTGTTCGACGACCGAGCGGCCGTCCTTGCGTGAGGGTAACTCCGTGGACGGTGAGGGCCCTGGGTTTGTCGATCATCTGTGACAGGTCAGGCGCTCGGCGCGGGTGCCGGTGCCGGGTGGGCCCACCCCAGCGGCACGACTGCCCGCGGCCAGGACAGCCGAGCACACCCGCGAGCAGGCGCTAGACCAGGGCCCGGCCCAGTACGTAGACCGCCGGGGCCGCGGTGGACAGGGGCAGGGCCACTCCCGCCGTGAAGTGGACGAAGCGGGACGGGTAGTCGTAGCCGGCGACTCGGTGGCCGATCAGGGCGCAGACTGCCGCGCCCGCGCCCAGGAGGGCGCCCGACGTGCCCAGGCCCGTCATCGAGCCGGCCGCGAGACCGCCGCCCGCCGCCGCGAGCAGCGCCACCACCACCGAAGCCGGCGTCGGCAGCGGCAGAGCGCGGGCCAGGACCGCGACCGCCACCGCGATCGCGCCCACGGTCACCGCGTCCGCGTCGGCCGCGAGGTAGCCGCCCGCCACGATCGCCAGGGCCGACGCCGCGACCGTCGCCATCAGGCCGTACATCCGCTCGTCCGGGTCGGCGTGCGACCGCAGCTGGAGCACCAGCGCCAGAAGCACCCACACCCCGAGCGTGCCCAGGATCGCCGACGGCGAGCGGTCCGACGCCAGCAGCGCCGCGTCCGCGGCCAGCGCGCCCGCGAAGCCCAGCGCGATGCCCTGCCGCGCCGGCCACATCCCGTTCAGACGGAACCAGCCCGCCGCGGTGACGGCCTGGAGGACGACGAGCGGCACCAGCAGCGCGTACGTGCCGACCGCCGCCGCTCCCGCCAGCAACAGCCCGAGAAGCGCCGTCAGCGCGGCCGGCTGCAGCCCGGGCTCGATGATCGGCGAGCGCCCCTCCGCCCGCGCCCGCTGCGCGTCCGTGACCCGCGCGTTCCCGGCGACGGTGGCCGGGCCGTACCCGGCAGCGGGAGTGGGAGCGGGAGCAGAAGCGGGAACCGCCTCAGAAGGAGCCTGGTACCCCTGCGGTGGCAGATACGCCGTCTCCTCCGCCGCCGTCGCCTGCGCGGACACCGGCGACTGCGTCTGCGTCTCCCAGGTCTGCCCCTGCCACTGCTGCGTGTACTGCTGAGCGGCGTACGGATCGTCGTACCCCTGGTGCCCCTGCCCAGGCCACCCCTGGGGCGTCTGGGGCTGCTGGGGCTGCTGTCCGTAAGGGTCGTAGCCGTCGTACGGCTGGTTGGTCATCGCTCACCCTCCTGCGAACGGCGGGAGCACCTCGACCGTGCCGCCGTCGGCCAGCCGTACCGTCTCATGTCCGCGGGTGCCCACGGGGTCACCGTCCACGAGGAACGAGCATCGCCGCAGCACGCGCTCCAGTTCGCCGGGGTGTCGCTCACGCACCCCGTCGAGCGCCTCGGCGAGCGTGGCCGCCTCGTACGGCTCCTCGGCCACCCCGGCCGCGGCCTTGGCGGCGGCCCAGTAGCGCACCGTGACCTTTGGCATCTGCTTCCTCGTTTGCTTGTCGGTGAACCCCGTCAGGCTAGCCCGCCCGGCCCACGACCCACTCCCCGATCCGGCCCAGCAGTTCGTCGCTCGCCGCGTTCTCGGCATGTCCCATGCCCGGCTCGAGCCACAGTTCGCCCTGGTCAGCGGCGGCCGCGGCCAGCATGCGGGGATGGTCGACGGGGAAGTAGCCGTCGGCGTCGCCGTGCACGATCAGCAGCGGGGTCGGAGCGATCCTCGGTACCGCCTCCACCGGCGAGAGCGGGACCGGGTCCCAGTCCCGGTGGTGGATGCGCGTACGGAAGCCGTAGCGGCTCACCACCCGGCCCTCCGGCCGCGTCACCAGCCAGTGCAGCCAGCGCATGGGGGCGGTTCCCCGGTAGTACCACCGGGCCGGCGCGCTCACCGACACCACCGCGTCGGTCTGCCGTGGATACAGCGCCGCATGCCGCAGCACCACCGAGCCCCCCATGGAGAACCCCACCGTCCCCACGCGCGCGTGCCCGAGCTCCCGGGCCCACCGGACCGCCGCCCCCAGGTCGAGCACCTCCCGGTCCCCGACCGTCGACCGCCCGCCGGACGCCCCGTGCCCCCGGAAGGAGAACGTGACGACGGCCCCGTACCGGGCGAAGGCCTGCGCCACCCGCCGCACGTGCGGCCGGTCCACGGCACCGGTGAAGCCGTGGGCGACGACGAACACGGGGTGATCGGCAGGCGTCCGGGAGATGTCGTATACAGCGGCACCCGGGTCGTATACGGCGTCGATCGTCACACCGTCGGACGTGCGCAGAAACGTCCGCATTTGCGTCCGCACAGGCGTTCCCCGAGTCGTCTCGGAATGCGGACGAACGGTGGAACGCGCCACATGACCTGCCGGACCAGAGCTCATGTGGGCTATTCTGCTGGGCAGAGGACTCGGGCAGCGTAGCCCCCGGGTCCTTTTGTGCTTTCGGAAGCGTTGTATACGACGCGGGAAACCGCAGGTGTACGGGGCCTTCGGGATCGCAGAGCCCAGTGCTGTGCCAACAAACGTCCTCGCAGGGACCGAGGAGGAACCAGACGTATGAGTTCTCTGCTGCTCCTGACCAACGCCCTCCAGCCGTCGACGGAGGTGCTCCCCGCCCTCGGCCTGCTCCTGCACAACGTGCGAGTGGCCCCCGCGGAGGGCCCCGCCCTCGTCGACACCCCCGGCGCCGACGTCATCCTCGTCGACGGCCGCCGCGACCTGCCACAGGTCCGCAGCCTGTGCCAGCTGCTTCGCTCGACCGGACCCGGCTGCCCGCTCGTCCTCGTCGTCACGGAGGGCGGTCTCGCCGCCGTCACCGCCGACTGGGGCATCGACGACGTCCTGCTCGACACCGCCGGCCCCGCCGAGGTCGAGGCCCGGCTGCGGCTGGCCATGGGCCGGCAGCAGATCGTCAGCGACGACTCCCCGATGGAGATCCGCAACGGCGACCTGTCGGTCGACGAGGCGACGTACTCCGCCAAGCTCAAGGGCCGCGTCCTCGACCTCACGTTCAAGGAGTTCGAGCTCCTGAAGTACCTCGCGCAGCACCCCGGCCGCGTCTTCACGCGCGCCCAGCTGCTCCAGGAGGTCTGGGGCTACGACTACTTCGGCGGCACCCGCACGGTCGACGTGCACGTACGGCGACTGCGCGCCAAGCTCGGACCCGAGCACGAGTCGCTGATCGGCACCGTCCGGAACGTCGGTTATCGATTCGTTACGCCGGAGAAGGTGGAGCGCGCCGCCGAGGAGGCGAAGGCCAAGGCGGCCAAGGAAAAACCGGACAACGAGGATGAGTCGGCCGCTCTGGACGCCGCCGAGGCGCGTACCAAGGCGTAAAGCGGCGTATAGCGGTGCCCATCTGGGCATCGCTTTCCGGAAGGAGTGCGCGGGCCGGCACCGGACGGCGGTCGGGATATCGTACGGAACCCCCTTTACGCCCTGCCCAGAGCGGGTATATCCGCGTAGACTCCGCGCGTGGCCAAGGTGACTCGGGATGATGTGGCGCGGCTGGCAGGGACTTCCACTGCCGTGGTCAGCTATGTCATCAACAACGGACCCCGGCCGGTCGCCCCGGCCACGCGCGAGCGTGTCCTCGCCGCGATCAAGGAACTGGGGTACCGGCCCGACCGGGTCGCCCAGGCGATGGCGTCCCGGCGTACGGACCTCATAGGCCTGATCATCCCGGACGCGCGCCAGCCCTTCTTCGGGGAGATGGCGCACGCGGTCGAGCAGGCCGCCTCCGAGCGCGGAAAGATGGTGCTCGTCGGCAACACGGACTACGTGGGCGAGCGCGAGGTCCACTACCTGCGCGCCTTCCTGGGGATGCGGGTCTCGGGCCTGATCCTCGTCAGCCACGCGCTCAACGACCTCGCCGCCGCCGAGATCGAGGCCTGGGACGCCCGGGTCGTGCTGCTGCACGAGCGGCCCGAGGCCATCGACGACGTCGCCGTCGTCACGGACGACCTGGGCGGCGCCCAGCTCGCCGTACAGCACCTGCTGGAGCACGGTCACGAGTACGTCGCCTGTATGGGCGGCATAGCCGAGACCCCGGCCGTCGGCGACCCGGTCTCCGACCACGTCGAGGGCTGGCGGCGCGCGATGGACGAGGCCGGCATCTCCACGGAGGGCCGCCTCTTCGAGGCCCTCTACAACCGCTACGACGCCTACCAGGCCGCCCTGAAGATCCTCTCCGGTCCCGAGCGCCCGCCCGCGATCTTCTGCTCCACCGACGACCAGGCGATCGGCCTGCTGCGGGCCGCGCGCGAACTGCGGATCGACGTGCCCGGCGAGCTGGCGGTGGCCGGCTTCGACGACATCAAGGAAGCGGCGCTGACCGACCCGCCCCTGACGACGGTCGCCTCCGACCGTTCGGCGATGGCGCGTGCGGCGGTGGACCTCGTCCTCGACGACGGAGTGCGCGTGGCGGGGGCCCGGCGGGAGCGGCTGAAGGTGTTTCCGTCACGACTGGTGGTGCGGCACTCCTGCGGCTGCGCCCAGGGCCCGTCGGACAAGCCCTGACACCCCTTCCCGGGGCGCCTTTATATCGGGCATACGAGGTTCTGTCGGGCTTCTCAGGGAGGACTCAGGAAGCTCTCATGCTCGGGTTCCAAGCTCTGAGACATGACCGAGAGCTTCCACCGCAGTGGCGAGTACGAGAACCCTTACGAGGGTCAGCAGCAGGCCCCGGTGAACCCCGAGTGGCCGCCTCCGCCGGCGTACGCCCCGGCACCCGCTCCGAAGAAGCGCAACCGTGGCACCGTCGCCCTGCTCGCCGCCGTGGCGATCGTCGCCGCGGCGATCGGCGGCGGCACCGCCTACGGCATACAGGAGCTGACGGGCAACGACACCGTCTCCTCCAGCTCCACCAGCACCAACGTGGTGCCGTCCAGCCAGAAGGGCACGGTCGCCGGGGTCGCCAAGGCGGTCAGCCAGAGCATCGTCGAGATCAGCGCCGACTCCAACGCCGGTTCCTCCACCGGCTCCGGCGTGATCATCACGAGCGGCGGCGAGATCATCACCAACAACCACGTGGTCTCCGGTGCCTCGCAGATCAAGGTGACGACCAGCGACGGCAAGTCGTACTCCGCCAAGGTCGTCGGCACCGACAGCAAGAAGGACCTGGCGCTGATCAAGCTGGAGAACGCCTCCGGCCTGAAGGCGGCGACGCTCGGCGACTCCTCCGGAATCCAGGTCGGCGACCAGGTCGTGGCGATCGGCTCCCCCGAGGGCCTCTCCGGCACCGTCACCAGCGGCATCATCTCGGCTCTCGACCGTGACGTCACGGTCCCGACGGACGAGGACC
Organism: Streptomyces sp. NPDC052064; assembly: GCF_055585925.1. NCBI lineage: Bacteria > Bacillati > Actinomycetota > Actinomycetes > Kitasatosporales > Streptomycetaceae > Streptomyces > Streptomyces sp. NPDC052064. The sequence continues at coordinate 55,006 of NZ_JBVJJE010000020.1, read as the reverse complement.
AGGGCCAGCAGCAGCCCCAGCAGGGCGACGGGTGGCCGTTCGAGTTCGGCGGGCGGCAGTTCAACGGCGACACCGGCTCGGACACCACGACGTACAAGGCGCTCCAGACCGACGCGTCCCTCAACCCGGGCAACTCCGGCGGCGCGCTGATCGACATGAACGGCAACATCATCGGGATCAACTCCGCGATGTACTCGCCGGCGGGCGCCGCCTCCTCGTCCTCCGACGCCGGCAGCGTCGGCCTGGGCTTCGCCATCCCGATCAACACCGTCAAGGCCGACCTCGCCAAGCTGCGGGCCGGCTCCACCGACTGAGTTCCCTCGAGTGAGTTCCTTCCAGTGAGGAGTACGGCGATGATCCAGCAGGTTCCGCACACGGTGCCGGGGGCCGGCCCGGCGGCGTTCGCGCTGGCGCTGGCGGTGGCGTACGAACTGCACGCGCCGGCGACGGCATCGGCGTCGGCGACGCGGGCGCCCGAGGTGGCGACGGCCAAGGCCCGGCCCGCGCGCAAGGCCGCCGCCCGCCGGGCCGCAGCCGCCCGGCGCCGCAAGGTACGGGGCTGATCCTTCTCCCGGCCCGCCCCACCGACGTGCGAGGCTGAGAGCGTCAGCGACACCCCGTCCCGCCACACCACACCACACCCGAGGACCCCGCCCCATGAGCCCCGCAGACGGCGACCGTGACCCCCAGCGCATCCTGATCGTCGACGACGAGCCGGCGGTACGCGAAGCACTCCAGCGCAGCCTCGCCTTTGAGGGGTACGGGACCGAGGTCGCCGTGGACGGCGCGGACGCGCTGGAGAAGGCCGCGGCGTACCGCCCCGACCTGGTCGTCCTCGACATCCAGATGCCCCGCATGGACGGCCTGACGGCAGCGCGCCGCATCCGCGCCACGGGCGACACGACCCCGATCCTCATGCTCACGGCCCGCGACACGGTCGGCGACCGGGTCACGGGCCTCGACGCGGGCGCCGACGACTACCTGGTCAAGCCCTTCGAACTCGACGAACTCTTCGCCCGCATCCGCGCCCTGCTGCGCCGCAGCTCCTACGCGGCGGCCGTCGGCGCGGGCTCTCCGGACGACGAGGACGTCCTCGCCTTCGCCGACCTGCGCATGGACCTCGCGACGCGCGAGGTCACCCGGGGCGGCCGCCAGGTGGAGCTGACCCGCACGGAGTTCACGCTGCTGGAGATGTTCATGGCGCACCCGCGCCAGGTCCTCACCCGGGAGCAGATCCTCAAGGCGGTCTGGGGCTTCGACTTCGAGCCGTCGTCGAACTCCCTCGACGTCTACGTCATGTACCTGCGCCGCAAGACCGAGGCGGGCGGCGAACCGCGCCTCGTGCACACGGTGCGCGGTGTGGGCTACGTGTTGCGGCAGGGCGGCGCGGAGTGAACAAGGTCGTACGCCGGTTCCGCTCCCTGCCGATCCGGTCCCGGCTGGCGCTGCTGGTGGCGGCGGCGGTGGCATTCGCGGTGGCGGCGGTTTCGGTGACGTGCTGGTTCATCGTGCAGGGGAAGTTGTACGACCAGGTGGACGGCGATCTGAAGTCGTCGTTCCGGACCCTTCAGGCGGACGATTTCGACGCGCTGACGAAGACGTGTCCCCAGAAGCCCTCGAACACGCTCGGCGGGGCCCCGCGCCCGCAGACCTACGCGCAGGTCGTCAGGTCCGACGGCAGGGTCTGCCTGTTCAGCAACCTCATGCCCCAGGTGAAGGTCACGAGCGGTGACAAGGCCGTGGCCAAGGACCCCGACCCCACGACGGCCCAGCTGCGCAACGGCACCGACAGCGACGGCAACTCGGTGCGGGTGCTGACCACGGCGGTCATCGTGAAGGACGGGCCGTTCCAGCAGGGCGTGGCCGCCGACTACGCGCTGGTCATCGCGGTCCCTCTCAAGGGCACGGAGTCCACGCTCAACGAACTGGCGCTGATCCTGCTGCTGGTGTCGGGCGTAGGGGTGGTCGGCGCCGGAGCGGCCGGCCTCGCGGTGGCCCGGGCGGGTCTGCGCCCGGTCGACAAACTCACGGAAGCCGTCGAGCACGTGGCCCGCACGGAGGATCTGGACGTCCGCATCCCCGTGGACGATGCCGACGAGGACGAGGTGGCCCGTCTCTCCCGCTCGTTCAACTCGATGACCTCGGCCCTGGCCAGCTCCCGGGTGCTCCAGCAGCAGCTCATCGCGGACGCCGGCCACGAACTCCGCACACCGCTCACATCGCTGCGCACCAACATCGAACTCCTCACCCGCAGCGAGGAGACGGGCCGTCCCATCCCCGAGGCCGACCGCAAGGCGCTCCTCGCGTCGGTGAAGGCACAGATGACGGAGCTGGCCGCACTCATCGGCGACCTCCAGGAACTGTCCCGCCCGGACACCGGCCAGCACTCGGCCCGGACACAGATCGTCGCCTGGCAGGACCTCGTCGACTCGGCGCTGCGGCGGGCACGGCTGCGCGGCCCGGAATTGACGATCACGGCGGACGTCCAGCCCTGGTTCGTCCGAGCGGAACCCTCCGCCCTGGAACGGGCGGTGGTCAACATCCTCGACAACGCCGTGAAGTTCAGCCCGGAGGGCGGCACGATCGACGTGCGTCTGTCCGAGGGTGTCCTGACGGTCCGCGACCACGGCCCGGGCATCCCCGACGACGAACTCCCCCACGTCTTCGACCGCTTCTGGCGCTCACCGAGCGCGCGAGCGCTGCCCGGCTCGGGCCTCGGCCTGTCGATCGTGGCACGCACGGTGCAGCAGGCGGGCGGCGAGGTGTCGCTGTCCCACGCCGAGGGCGGCGGCACGGTGGCGACGGTACGGCTGCCGGGGGCGGCGGTGCCTCCGCCGGACAGTCCGGCCTTCGCCGCCGAATAGGACGGATTCGGTATCGAGATATCGTGGTGTGTCGGACTGTAGGGCGGGAAAGGTGACGCATGGCCGCGACGGCGGGGCTGGATTCGGGTGAACTGATCGAGGTGTTCAAGGCCCTCGGAAACCCTGCCCGCCTGCAGATCATGCAGTGGCTGAAGGATCCCGACGCGCACTTCGGTGAGTACGAGCCGATCGCGGACCGTCGGACGGTCGGCGTGTGCGTCACGCACATCCAGGCGAAGGCGGGACTCGCTCAGTCGACGGTCTCCAGCTACATGAGCACGCTCGAACGGGCGGGACTCGTGCGTCCCACCCGGGTGGGCAAGTGGACCCACTACCGGCGCGACGAAGAGCGGCTGGCACGGCTGGCACGGGCGATCGGCACCACCCTCTGATGTCAGCACCATCTTCAAATTGACGAATCGCGATACGTCGATATGATCTCTCCATGTCGACCTTCGCCGCTGCGCGCACAGCTCTGATCGTTCACGCTCACCCCGAGCCCCACTCGTTCAGCACCGCCCAGATGGCCGCCGCGGCTCAGTCCCTGGGCGAGGCCGGGTACCGGGTCGACGTCCTGGACCTCTACGCCGACGGCTGGGCGCCGGTGCTCGCCCGCGAGGAGTTCGCACCGGTGGAGGGCCCGTTCAAGCCGCAGGCCGAGCAGCTGCGGGCAGTCGAGGAAGGGACGCTCGACGCGGCGGTCAAGGCCCATCTCGACCGGCTGCTCGCCGCTGATCTGCTCGTGCTGTCGTTCCCGATGTGGTGGTTCTCGCTGCCGGCCGTCCTCAAGGGATGGGTGGACCGGGTCTTCGTGATGGGCGGGGTCTTCGGCGGCGACCACGGGCTCTTCGGCGACGCGGCGCTCGCCGGGAAGCGCGCCATGCTGCTGTTCACGACCGGCGGGCCCAGCGAGTCGTTCCGGCCCGGTGGCGCCTTCGGCCCGATGGACGACTTCCTGTTCCACATCCACCGGGGAATGCTGGAGTTCGTCGGCTTCCAGGTCCTCGATCCCGTGATCACCTACGGCCCGGCCCGCATGACCGACCGGGAACGAGCCGCGGCGCTGGAAGCGGTCAGGGAGTCCGTCGCGCGCACCGCGGCCGATGCCGGAATCACCGTGGGCTGACGCCGACGCCGACTGGAACCAGCGCCGTCACGTCTCCGTCCGGTACATCAGATCCGCCTCGTGCGTCACGAACCCCAGCCGCTCGTACACCGACACCGCCGCCTTGTTGTCGGCGTCGACGTACAGCATCGCGGTCGGCGCCCCCTGGCTCGCCAGGTGCCGCAGGCCGATCGTGGTGAGGGACTTGCCGAGGCCGCCGCCCTGAGCGCCGGGGGCGACGCCGAGGACGTACACCTCGCCCAGGCCCTCCTCGGCGTGCACCTTGGTCCAGTGGAAGCCGATGAGCTCGTCGCCCCGGAAGGCGAGGAAGAAACCCGCGGGGTCGAACCACGGTTCGGCCTTGCGGTCGTCGAGGTCCCGCTGCGTGAGTGAGCCCTGCTCGGGATGGTGGGCGAAGGCGGCGGCGTTGACGGCGAGCCAGGCCGCGTCGTCCTGGCCGGGGACGAAGGTGCGGACGGTGACACCCTGGGGGAGGGCCGGCTCGGGCGCGTCGAAGCCGGTCAAGGGGCGGCGCATCTGGCGCAGTTCCCGGAACAGGGTCAGACCGAGGACCTGCGCGAGGTGCCGGGCGGCGGAGTGGCCGCCGTGCGCCCACACCCGCAGCCGCTTGCCGGACGCGGCCAGCAGCGCGGAGCCCAGCGCCCGCCCGTGCCCGTGGCCCCGGTGCCCGGGGTGCACGACCAGTTCGGCGGCCGGCGGCTCCACCGGGTCGGTGTCCTCCAGTTGGGCGTACCCGACGAGTTCGCCGTCGACGGTGAGCAGCAGATGGGCAACGCCCTCTCGTTCGCCGCCGCGCAGCTGCAACCGGCCCTGTTCGGAGACCGCCTGCTGTCCGTCGGTGCCGACGGCGTCGGCGAGCAGGGCGAGGACAGCCTCGGTCTGCTCCGGGGAAAGCGCGGCATATGTGTCGATCGAGCGGGTGCGTCCGGGCCGTGCGGTGTCGTCGCTGGTCATGCGTACGAGGGTACGGGGGACTGCCGGTAAATCGGCGGCAAGAAGCAACCAGGATGTGATCCGAAAGCTCTGTCGCGCTACGCGCGTTGACTCTAGGCTGCGCCGGACGACATCACTGTCCCAGCAGAACCACAGGGGGGCGTATGCCAGCCACTTCACCGGCACCGGCGCACCAGGAGCGCCGCAGACGTCGCACGAACCGTCTCGTCGCTCTCGCCGCCGGTGTCGCCACCGTCGGCGCGCTGGCCGCGGCGACGGTGTCCGGGTCGGCGTCGGCCGGCGAGAACCACAGCGGGGGCGGCCACTGGCCGGGCCGCTACCAGGACGTCCAGCTGCTGTCCTTCAACGACCTGCACGGCAACCTGGAGCCGCCCACCGGCTCCTCCGGCCGGGTCACCGACGGCACGACGGAGCCCATCGACGCGGGCGGTGTCGAGTACCTCGCCACCCATCTGCGTCAGGCCCGCGAGGGCGAGAAGTACTCCATCACGGCGGCCGGCGGCGACATGGTCGGCGCCTCCCCGCTGATCTCCGGCCTCTTCCACGACGAGCCGACCATCGAGGCGCTGAACAAGCTCGACCTCGACGTCACCTCCGTCGGCAACCACGAGTTCGACGAGGGCGCCGAGGAGCTGGCCCGCCTCCAGAACGGCGGCTGCCACCCCAAGGACGGCTGCTACACGGACGAGAAGTTCCAGGGCGCCGACTTCCCCTACCTGGCCGCCAACGTCCTCGACGAGAAGACGAAGAAGCCGATCCTCAAGCCCTACTGGGTGTGGAAGAAGAAGGACGTCAAGGTCGGCTTCATCGGCGTGACCCTGGAGGACACCCCGGGCGTCGTCTCCGCCGAGGGCGTCAAGGGCCTCTCCTTCAAGGACGAGGTCGAGACGATCAACAAGTACGCCAAGGTGCTCCAGCGGCAGGGCGTGAAGTCGATCGTCGCGCTCATCCACGAGGGCGGCTTCCCGGCGTCGACGTCGTACAACTACGACTGTGACGCCCCGGGCGCCGGCGACGGCATATCCGGCCCGATCGTCGACATCGCCAAGAACATCACCCCGCAGGTGGACGCGCTGGTCACCGGCCACACCCACGCCGCGTACGCGTGCACCATCAACGACCCGGCGGGCAACCCGCGTACGGTCACCTCGGCCGCGTCCTTCGGCCGGCTGTACACGGACACCACGCTGACGTACGACCGTTGGACGGGTGACATCGCCCGTACGGCCGTGGCGTCCGCGAACCACGTGGTCACCCGGACCGTCCGCCCGGCGAGCGACATGACCGATCTGATCGTCAAGTGGAACGACCTCGCGGCGCCCATCGGCAACCGCCCGATCGGATACATCGCCGCCGACATATCCAGCACCGGCACCGAGTCCCCGATGGGCGACCTCATCGCCGACGCGCAACTCGCGTACGGCAAGGGGCTCGACCCGGAGACGGACCTCGCGCTGATGAACCCGGGCGGAATCCGGGGTCCGGGCCTCACCTACGCGGCCAAGGGGACCGAGGGCGACGGCGTGGTGACGTACGCCGAGGGCTTCACGGTCCAGCCGTTCGCCAACACCGTGAACCTCCAGGACTTCACGGGCGCCCAGCTGATCCAGGTGCTCAAGGAGCAGGTGACCGGCCCGAACGCGGCGGCGCCGAAGGTCCTCCAGGTGTCGTCCGGCCTCACCTACACGCTGGACCTCACCAAATCCGGCGCCGACCGCGTGGTCACCGACTCGATCAAGCTGAACGGCGCGGCCATCGACCCGGCGGCCACCTACCGCGTCGCGACGAACAGCTTCCTCGCGGGCGGCGGCGACGGCTTCCCGACCCTCGGCCAGGGCACGAACGACGTCGTCGGCGCCGACGACCTGAGCGCGCTGGAGCAGTACCTGACGGCCAACTCGTCGGCCACGAACCCGATGGCACCGCCGAAGGCGGACCGTATCGCGATCGTGAAGTAAATCGCATACAGGGGATTCAAGTTGCGGGCAGGGGCGGTGCGCATGGTCGGATGAGACGATGCGCACCCCCCACCGCGTAGACACGCAACACCTTCCCCACGACCGCTCCGAGCAGCCCCGCAACCCCTACGACGAACTCGGCGCACTCGACGACGGCCCGCTGGAGGAGACCCCTCTGGAGGACTTCCTCGGCGAGGACGCCGAGCGGCGGGACGAGCAGGAACCTCAGTGGTCGCCGCCCGACCACCGTCGTGGCGGCCGGCGTCGGCGGAATCGTTTCGCCGGACTGCCGCTCGCGATCAAGGCGGTGGTCGGGCTCGTCGTGCTCGCCGCCTTCGTCGCCCTCGCCGACCGCTGGGCCCTGCTGTACGCCGAGCACCGGGCCGCCGACACGCTCAAGGACCGACTCGACCTCGCGGCGGCGCCCGAGGTGGAGATCGGCGGGTTCCCCTTCCTCACCCAACTCGCCGACAAGCGACTGGAGTCGGTGAAGGTGACCGTCCCGGACGTCGCCGCCGACCGGGTCTCGCTGGCGAGGGTGTCGGCCACGGCGCACGACATCCGGCTGGAGGCCGACGGTCTCACGTCCGTGCGCGGCGCCCACGTCCCCCGGTTCGACGGGGACGTCCTGCTCTCCTTCGAGGACCTCAACCGCGAACTGGGCGCCTCCCAGGTGACGTTCACCGGCGAGGGCCGCGACCGCGTCCGGGCCCGCGGCACCCTGCCCGTCGCCGGACACGACCTGCGGCTGCGCGCCGAGGCCCGGATACAGCGGCAGGGCGAGCGGGGCATCGCCACGGAGATCGGCGGAATGCGGCTCGACATCGGAGACCTGGCCACCTACCGCCCCGGCACCCGCCCCGCGGAGGGCCTGCACCTGACCCCCAAGGGGACCGCCGACCTCTCCCGCCAGACCCGCAAGGCCAAGGCGCTGCTCTCGGTCCCGGCCATCGTGCAGCGGATGGGTGTGCCCGAGGCGACCGTGCGCGAGGCCCTGGCCGACGACGGCAAGCTCGCCGAGCTGACCGGCTCCCCGAAGTTCGCCCGCCAGGCCGAGCGCCTCAACCTCATCGACCTGGCCCTGGACAACCCCGACGTGCTCCGCCGCCTCGGCCTCGACCCCAACCTCCTCGACGAGCTGTCCGGCCTGACCCGCCCGGTCCTGGCCGACCGGCTGGCGCTCGCGTTCGAACTGCCGAAGCCGGAGCAGGGGGACGTACGGCTGGACGACGTACGGGTGGAGGAGGACGGCATCCGGGTGCGGGTGTCGGGCTCGGGGCTGACCTTGGGGCGGTGAGCACGTGGAATCCGATCCTCCTGTCCTACAGGGCACTTACCATGCCTGACAGCGACAGCAGGAGTGCCTGGGCAGCGCCCCGGCGGGGGAGGGGAACATGGAGATCAGACTCGCGGACGCGCTGAAGGCGCTCCGGGACGAGCTGGGCGAAGCCGCGCTCCAGGCACAGGGGCAGCCTGTCCGGTTGCACGTGGAAAACGTCAACCTGGATCTTCAGGTGACGGTCACCCAGGCCCGGGAGGGCGGCGGCGGGGTGAAGTTCTGGGTCCTGTCGGCGGACGGAAAGGCGTCCGGGAGCACGTCCACCACGCATACAGTGTCGCTCCAGCTGAAGGCGGAGACATCCGACGGTGGCCGGGTGCTCACCGGCATGGACGGGGCGACCCCCGTCTCTCTGCCGGACTGAGGCACCCAGGGCTGACGGGTGCTGGGCATGACGGGCCGGTTCGAGCGGGTTGCGCAGGTCGTCGGTACGGGAGACGACGGGCGGCCGCGGTTGATGGGGTCCGGCTTCCTGCTGGTGGGTGACCTGGCGATCACCGCCGCGCACGCGGTACGGGACGGAACCAGGCGGTACGAGATACGGACCGTGGCGTCGGCTCGCCGTGCCGTGGTCCGGACAGTGGTGCCGCATCCCGGTCGTGACCTCGCCCTTCTGGTGCTGGACGCGGAGCGGGGCTCGCTGCCACCGGCCCGGTTCGCGGAACTGCCGTGTGACATGGGGCAGATCGCGGTGCACGCGGTCGGCTTCCCGCAGTTCACGCTGGAGGAGGCCCAGCCGCGGAGCCATCAGATGAACGGAACCATCCAGCTCGGATCGGACCGCACCGCTCACCAGATACAGATGGCGGTCGGTACGAGCGATCCGTGGCCGTCCCCCGCCGGCGGATCGCCGTGGTCCGGTTACTCGGGAGCGGGCATCCTCACCGTCTCGGAGGGGCTGCTGGCCGGTGTTGTCACCAGCCATCGCCCTGCTGGTGACCGCAGGGTTCTGACCGGAACCGGCCTGGATGACCTGCGGGACCCCGAGTTCCGGAGAGTCCTCGCCGAGCACGGTGTCGAGGCGTCCCCTCTCCCGGCCCGGCAGGTCGCCCCTCCTGCCACTGCGCCCCCGCACTGGCTGCCGTCCGGCGTTGGCGCGGTGCTGGACCGCCAGCGGGAGGAGGCGGACGAGCTTCCGTACCGCTTCCGGCAGGACCGACGTCCGCGTCGGCTGACCGCCGTGTACGTCCGACAGGTGCTGAGCCGGCCAGAGGCCCGGGAGGCGGAGGGCGCGGCGGGGCGGGAGAGCGCGGAGAGCGGGACCGCGACCAGCAGTGCGCGGGAGGCCGGGCCACCGCAGCGGCTGGAGGACGTCCTGGCGGAAGTGATGGGCCGTGGCACCGGCGGCCATCTGCTCGTCGAGGCCGGGCCGGGCGTCGGGAAGTCCACGCTGTTGAACAGCTGCGCTCTGAACATGGGCGGCTCCGTCCGCACGGCTCCGAGCGCATCCGGTGCTCTGGTCCCCCTCCTGGTCACCGCCTCGCGGCTGGCCGAGACCGGACACTCGCTGGAGAGCTCCGTGGCGCGGGCCACCGGTCTCGACACCGGAGACGGCACGCTGCCGCGGCTGCCGCCCGGAGCCCGCTGGTTGGTCCTGGTCGACGCGCTGGACGAGGTGCATCACGACCAGCGCGGTCGGCTCATCCACCGCCTGGCCGACCATGCCGGGAGCGACGCGTCCGACGCGCCGTGCATGCTGCTCACCACCCGCCCGGACCCCGAGGCCACGGAGGTACTCAAGAAGGCCGGCTTCCCCACCTACCGCCTGGACCCCTTCAGCCGGCCGCGTCTGGAGGACTTCGCCCGCACGTGGTTCACGGACTCCGGCTGCCCGGAGCTGGCCGAGGACTTCCTCCGCCAGCTGGACGAGGGCGGACTGAGCGATCTGCTGCGCAATCCACTGCTGGCGACCGTCACCGCCATCGTCTTCGAGAACGCGCCCGGGACTCCGCTGCCGGACCACCGCTGGGGACTGTACGAGCAGTTCCGGATGCAGTTGCTGGCAGCCAAGCGCGATCGGGCGGAGGAGGGGTGGCGACGGCTGATGGCCCGCGCCGACGGTGTGCCGCGCGCCCGGGGTGCCGTGGGCTGGCTCAGGGAGCATCTCGAGGAACTGGTGCTCCATCTCGCCCACGCCCGGGTCGCCGACGGGGCACAGGACCTCCTGCGGGCGGCGCTGCGCTGGTGGGAGGAGCACGCCACGGACGAGCAGGGCCAGCGATTCGGTGCGGTCCCGCCCCTCGACGGCTGGTCCAACGCCGTCATGGACGCGCTCCTGACGACGGGGCTGGTGGTGCGGGAAGGCAGCGGTGTGGAGTTCCTGCACACCACGTTCGCCGAACATCTGGCGGCGGAAGTACTCGCCGCGGGTCTTCCGGAGGCCTTCGATCTCCGGGACGAGAGCTGGCGTACCAGCCTGCTGGCCGCGTCGGGCCACACAGGCCATCCGCTCAGCGCTCTGCACCGGGACGCGCTCGTCCACTACTGCCACCGTCACCGGGCCGGCGGACGGCGGCTGCTGGAATGGTTGTTGGCGGAAGGATGCGGAACCCAGGACCTGACCAGCGCTCTACTGGCGGGGCGCTGCCCGGCCGAGGACACCCACTATCAGCGGTTTCTGGAGATCGCCGAGGCGCGGTCCGGCCCTGCCGTCTGGAAGATGCTGTCCGGCATTCGGCACCCCGCCATCGAGGCCCACCTCCTTGACCGGGCGTATCGTGCCGGAACGCCGTACCAGGTGAAGGCCGCCACGGCACTGATGGCCCACCGTCCGGCGGATGCCGCGCAGGCTCTTGTGAGGATCTCCGCAACGCTGAACGCGAGCGTGGTGGACCTACGGCACGCGGCGAGCGCCCTGCTCGACAGCCACCCGGAGCAAGCGGACGAGGCCGCTACGATTCTCCGGGCCGTCCTGAGCCACCAGCGGGCCGAGGATTACGATCGGCAGCAGGCTGCCACCCTCCTTGCGGAACTCGGTGACAACCACGCCGCTCAGGCCGCGCGCCTCCTCACCGAGATCGCAGGCGACTCCCTGCTGGACCGTGACCACCGCCTTTCCGCCGCCATGGCGCTGCCCCGCTTCGGTGAAGGGCACCGCCCGGTCGCGGCTCAGGTGATCCGGGACCTGGTGTCCGATCCCCTCAGCCCTTCGTCTTTCCGTCGGCACGCCGCCGGTCAGCTCGCCTCGCTCGGCCCGGCGTACGCCGACCCGGCCGCACAGGTGCTCCAGGACATCGCGGCCGACCCGAACGTCGATCCACTGCAACGGACACTGTCCGCGATGGAGCTGACCCACTTTCCCCCTCAGCACAGGGAGTACGCTGCCCGGGCCTGCCGGGCGATCATGGACGACGTCACCCTGGAAACCCGTGACCGCGCCTACGTAGGGGGGTATCTGGCACGGCTGGGCGGCGCCTACGCGGAAGAAGCACGTCATCGGGCGCAACGCATCCTCGAAGCGCGTGACAGCGGTAAAAGCGCGCGCAGGGTGGCGCAGCAGATCATTGACAGCGCGCCGAAGGAAACGCCGGAGGATCAGCTGACGGCTTGGCGGCGCATCCTGGCCGCCCGCCGGACCAGCCCGGCGCTGCGCCTGCGCACTGCGGCTCTCATGGCGGAGGCCGGAAGTGGTACCGCCGACGAGGTGGCGTGTGCGCTGTATTCCGTGCTCGTCGACCGGTACAGCAGCCCCCATGAACGGGCAAGGGCTGCCGTGGCGTTGCAAAGGCTCGGCACTTCAGAACGGGAAACGACCGTCCGGAGGATCCGGTCCCGGCTCATGGACACCAGGACGGCGCGGAAGGATCGCCTCGTCGCGGCACGCGCGTTGCTCGAGCTCCAGGTGCCCGTGCCGGTGAGCGATCCGGCGCTCTGGCAGGACCTTGTGGCCGACCATGAGGTCGAGCCGGGTGACGCGGTGAAGGCGCTGCAGGCCCTGCGCGGAACAGGTGGTGGTCAGGTCGGGGAGACAGCAGCCGCCCTGCGTCGCCGACTGAGCGATTCCCGGCTGGATGCGGAGCAGCGGGAGCAGATCGCACAGCGGCTTCACTCTCTCGGTGAACCCTGGCTGGATCTGATCGTGACCGGGTTGCGGGCCGACCTCGAACGCCCTGACTGCGACAGCAGGCCCCGACGGAACGCCGCACGGGCGTTGTTGGCGCTCGGTGGCAGCCATGTGCCCACGGATCCGGCCGTCCTGTTCGCCCTCGTCACCGATCGTCGGACCAGTGGCAGCGAACGGCTGCTGGCCGCCCGCGCCCTGCTCTGCCTCGACAGTCGACGGGCCGCAGAGGTGGCTCGAGTGGTCTGCAGGATTGCCACACGGCGCAGTTCCGGTGGGATGGACTGGACCACCAGCGGGAACAGGAGCCTCGCCGAGGACATCCTGGTCGATCTGGGTGAGTCGCATGCCGATGCCAGCGCCCGGGCCATCCGCAGGGCGGCCAGACGGCCGTGGACCCGTGCCGGCGACCGCATCGCGCTGGCCGGCCTCCTGACCGCGCTGGGGGAGACGCACGAGCCCGCGGCGGCCGGGATCCTGAAAGGTCTCATCAGACGCCGCTCGACATCCCGCCCGGACCGTGTGCACGCAGCGGAGGAACTGGCCGGACTCGGTGGCCCGTACGCCGACGAAGCGGTGGCGGTCTTCAAGGCATTCGCCCGTGGCCGGCTGGTCGTCGCCGGTAACCACCGCGACCTGGCCCGCTTCATGGTCACGGTCGGCGGCAGGCACCGGATGTCGGCCGCCGACATCCTGGCCGGTCTCATCACCAGCCCGTGGACGACTGCCGAGGACCGCGGCCGGGACGTCAGGGACCTGCTCAGCCTGGGTGGGGAGTTCCGGCCAAAGGCCGTGCGCCTGCTTCGTGCCGTGATCGACGGGGACGGGTACGACCCAGAAGCCAAGCGGGGTGCCGAGCAGTTGCTGGCATCGCTGACTGCGGATGCGCGCGTAAGTTCTGTGTGAATTGTGGTTCGGCTCCCGGGTCGCCTGAAAATCCGTCTCAGCCGCAATCAGCTCGGCCACCGCCGGTGCCCAGCGCCTCGGCGAAATCCTGGACGCCCGCCCGGCCGTCACCGACCCGCCAGCCCCGGTCACTCCCTGACCGGTCCACGGCTGGGTCGGCTTCCACGACGTGACCTTCCGTTACCCGGGGGCGGACCGCGACTCCCTGGAGGGACCACCTTCACGGCCGCGCCCGGCGAACTGGTCGTCGTCACCGGCCCGAGCGGCGCCGGCAAGTCCACGCTGTCCAAGCTCCTGACCCGGTTCTACGATCTGTCCGCGGGCGTGATTCCGCATCAGGGCGCTGCCCGGGGGCTACGACACTCCCCTTGCCCCCGGCACCGCCGCCTCTCCGGCGGCCAGCCCAAGCGCGTCGCCATCGCCCGGGCGATACTCCGCTCCGCCCCCGTCCTGGTCCTCGACGAACCGACGGCCGGTCTCGACTCGTTGGCGACCCGCCAGGTGGTCCGGCCGCTGCGCCGTCTCATGTCCGGCCGTACGACCATCCTGATCACCCACGACCTGAGCCTGGCGGCGGACGCGGACCGGGTGCTGGTCGTGGACGGCGGTCAGCTGATGGAGTGCGGCACCCATGCGGAACTCCTCGCCCGGAGTGGGTCGTACACGCGACTGGCGGGACCGCTGTCGGGAGCTCCGGCCGGTCCGTGAGGCGGGAGAGACCGCTGCTGATCAGCGTTCTTGATGAGATTTGGTGTGCAGATGTGTTGACCTCTGTTGGAGTCCTCTTCTAGTTTGCGGGAGCCAACGAGCCGCCGATCTGTATGCGAGTTCCGCGGACGCAACTGCTCAGAAGGGGACGTCGTGCCACGAAAGACTCATCGGGGGACAGCCGGTCTGGGGGCGCTGCTCGCCTGTGCCACGGCATTCGGCGGGGCTCTCGCCTCCCCCGCCGCCGCCTCCCCCGCCGCCCCGCCGCCCGTCAGCGACTTCAAGGGCGTCAACTGGGCCGACCCGCGCGACAACTACGCCGACGACGCGGTCGTGCCCTCGGGCCTGTCCACCTCCGACGGCTACGCCACGACCTACGCCAAGTCCAGGGCGATCATCGGCGGGTTCTCCAAGCTGGGCGCCAACACCGTCCGCCTCCCGGTGAACCCGACCTCCGTGAACGGCCCGTTCTGGAAGTCGTACCGGGGCGCGATCGACGCCGCCACCGCCAAGGGCTTCAAGGTCATCCTGGGCTACTGGGAGGCCGACAACGCCAAGGACGGCAAGATCGACAACCAGGCCTCCTGGGACCAGATGTGGGCGCGGATCACCTCTGCCTACGCCGGCAACTCCAAGGTGTACTTCGAGCCGATGAACGAGCCGTTCGGCTACACCGCCAAGGAGTGGACCGACATCGCCGCGAAGTGGGTGACCACCCACCGCAACGTGCCCCGCGACCGGATGCTGATCGGCGGGTACAAGTACAGCGAGGACGTCAAGCCGGTCTGCGCGGACCCGCGCCTCGACGGCACCCGGATCGCCCTGCACAACTACGGCTTCTGGCACACCGACTGGACCAGCGTCGACCAGTGGAAGCAGGATTTCAAGGCGCGCATCGGCGACTGCGCCTCGCGCACGATCCTCGACGAGTTCGGCGCCTCGATGACGACCGGACTGGACTACAACGGCCCGGTCAACGGCTCCAACGAGGTCGCGTACATCCAGGCCGCGACCGACATCATCCGCGACCTGGGCCTCGGCTCGGTCTACTGGCCCGGCCTGCGCAACGGTGACACCTACTCCCTCACCACGCTCCAGGGCACGGGCACGAACCTCAGCCTGAAGGTGAACAACCAGAGCGGCCTGGACCGGCTGCACTGGGCCTGGAAGCAGTAGACGTCCCCACGGGAATCACCATGGTGACCCTTCCGGGTCCGGCGCCGCTTGTCAGCCGGACCCGGAAGGGAGCCGTCAGGACGCCGAAGGCGTCCAGCCCGCGAGCCAGTCCACGACCTCCTGGTTCGCGGCCTGCGCGTCGCTCAGGTGCGGCCGGTTGGTACTCGCCGGACCCGCACCCGCGCCGTAGTTGCCGTACTCGGCGAACCGGTCGTCCTTCCACGAGAAGCCGCTCATGTCGGTCCACGGGGTCGACTTGATCGCGTTGCTCAGGTTCGTGTTGCGGACCGTGGCCTGCGGGTCGAGCGTGGCGTCACCGCCCGCGTGCCAGGGCCGCCCGAGGTAGAAGCTGCCGGCCGAAACGTCCCCGTTCACCGTGGAGTTGGCGATCAGGATGCCCCTGCGGTTCGCGGCGGTGCTCGGGGCGGCGATGTAACCGGCCGAGGTGCCGTTCCAGCGCTTCTTCAGCGTGATGATGGACTTGTCGAGGACGGCCGTGGCCCGCCCGAAGATGAAGTCGACGTTGCCGATGACGTAGGAGTTGCTGACGTAGACCCGGCCCAGCCGGTCCTTCGACGCGGTGTCGAGCAGCAGAGTGTCCTGGTCGCCGCTGACGATGATCCCGTCCAGGAACACCTTGTCGGCGGCGGTCCGCAGCGCGACGGCCTGCTGCCCGCTGAGGTGCTGGTTCTTCGCTTCGTCGAAGTCGTTGGAGATGGTCAGGTTGCGGGCCTGGAAGTCGTCGGCCTCGACGGCGACGGTCGCGCTGCCGCCCGTGCCGTACGTGCCGCCGCCGGGCTTCGGCGTACCCGAGGCGTTGTTGTAGACGATCGTCGTGTCCTTGCGGCTGCTGCCGGTGCCCCGGATGGTGACGTGCGGCTTGTTGGACGGCACCTTCACCAACTCCCGGTACGTCCCCGGCTTGACGGCGATCACGACCCGCGACGGATTGTTCGCCGGTACGGCGTTCACGGCGGCCTGCACGGTCGTGTACTGCCCGCTGCCGTCCTTGGCCACGGTGAGGGTGGTGGCCTTGGCGGCCTTGGTGGAGGCGGCAGTCGTACCGATGGAAGCGCGGGGCCCGGCACCGGACTTGAGGATCGACGGAAGGTCGGCGGCCTTGTCGAGGGTGTACCGGTAGTAGGCCTTCGGGTCGAAGGCGGTCCCGCCGCTCTCGTTGCGCCCGCTGGTGCCGGAGAAGGAGTTCCCGCGCTGGACGATGGCGGCGCCGCTGTCCTTGATGACGGGGTTCATGACGCCCTTGAAGAGGGAGTTCTCCAGGACCATCTTCGTCGCGCCGCGCGAGTAGTTGCCGTACGACGACTTGATGTCCGTGCCCGGGGCGTCCTCGAGGAAGTTGTTGTAGAGGTGGGCGTGGGCGGCGTTGTCGGTGGACGGGTTGCGCTGCTCGGTCTCGCGGATCCAGTTGTGGTGGATCGTGATGTCGGTCTTGACGTTCTCGGTCCAGCCGATGCCGAAGGTCTTGTTGTTGTCGCTCAGCTTGTTCCAGGAGACGGTGACGTTCGTGCTGTCCTTGCGGACGTCGATGAGCCCGTCGGCCATGTGCCGCAGATCGTTGTGATCGATCCAGACGTGATGCGCGCCGTCCATCTGGATCGCGTCGAAGTCGTGGTCCTTGTCGTTCCAGATGCCCTGGTACGCGTCCCGGATGGTCAGATTCCGGATGATCACGTTGTGAACCCCGGACCCGAGGAAGAACCCGCCGCCGACGATGTGCCCGGAGGTCCCGGACCCGACGATGGTCTTGTCGGACTGCACCTTGATCTCTTTGCCGACCGGGTTCATGTTGATCGTGCCGGCGACGACGATGACGTACGGCTCCTTGGCCGTGGCGTACTTCTCCAGGTCGGCCTGCGTCTTCACGGTGACGGTCTTGCCGTCCCGGCCGCCGTACGTCCCGTTCTGGCCGAGGGAGTTGACGGAGGCGAACCCGTCGGCGGTGTCGGCGGCCCAGGCCGGGGCGGCGGCGGAGGCCTGCTGGGCGGTGGAGCCGAGGACGCCGAGGTCGGTGCCGTAGGCGAGGGTGCCGGCGGCGGTCAGGGCCAGTGGGACACCGACCGCCAGGGCCGTGCGGCTTCTGCGGTGCCGGGGCTTGCTGCGCAGCTCACTCATGCGGCGAATCCGTTCCATGCGGGGGGATGGTCCGGGGGTGGGTTGCCGCTGGGCGCGAAAAGGTTGCCGGGTCTTCATGTGCCGTATTCGGTCGGGGACTTGGGGTCGGTGCGTTCCCCACGACTGACCGCGACGCGCAGCACGTCCCCCAGCGACTCCAACGTCCTGACCAGCGCGAAACGCACGGCACGTTCACCGGCCCCGGTGTCGCGGAGTACGGCCTGGGCGCCTGCGAGGACCTGTTCGGCGGAGGCGAGTTGAGCGGCCTCGACGTCGTCGGCGAGCCGTGAGAGGAGGCTGTCCGGGTCGTCGGTGCTGAGGTAGCAGGGTTTGCCGTCGGTGCCGGTCCAGGGGAGCAGCCTCATACGAACACCTCCACGGTGCGGAGGTACGGCCTTACGAGCGGGGTGTCCATCACCAGGGGCTCTTCCACATCGAGGGGTTGGGGTGTGGATGTCGGCGGGGAGTGGGGGATGGTCCACGACCGTTGGGCCGGCACCGCCCGGTGACGCCCCCGGGCGGGCAGCAGGATCCGCACGAGGAGGAGCAGGACCGACTCGCAGAGTTCAGCGATGCGCAGGCGCACGGGGGTGTCCCTTCTCAGGGCAGGAGGCAGGGGTGTGACGAGCGGTGATTACCGTTCGTGCCTTGATGGTCACTGGTCGCACGTACGCTGCGGAAGGGGCCAGGTGTTGCCTGGCGCTCCAGGCAACGGTGAGGGGTGACGTGGGCGAAGTGGTTGACGGGGAGCGGGAGTCGGGGCGGGCTGCACTCGGCCGGACGCTGAGGTTCCTGAGGGAGCAGGCGGGCAAGTCGCTCGGGCAGTTGGCCGAGGACACCGGGTACGACAAGAGCTACTTGAGCCGCTTGGAGAAGGGGGAGCGACTCTCCAAACGGGCGGTCATGGAGGACCTGGACAGCTACTACGGGTCCGGTGACCTGCTGGTTCGTGAATGGCGGGACGCACGCCGCGAAGTCATCAAGGACAAGTACAAGGCGTTCATGGACCTTGAGGCCACGGCCCAGATCATGTGGATGTTCCAGCTGCGCGTGCCGGGTCTCTTGCAGACCGAGGACTACGCCCGAGCGGTGTTGTCAGGGTTGTCTGGCGCCCAGACAACAGCAGGCAACAGTGAGGACGTCGAGGAACAGGTGGCCGCGCGGATGGGGCGGCAGGAGTTGCTCTTCCGTGAGTCGGCACCGGACGTACGCGTGATCCTGGACGAGGCGGCTCTGCGGCGGCCCGTTCCCAACGCGAAGGTGTGGGCGGAGCAGTTGTCACACCTCCTGGATGCGGCCGAGTTGCCTAACGTCGCGATCCAGGTACTGCCCTTCGCGGTCGGGGTGCACGACCTCATGGACAGTCACCTCTGGCTCTTCTGGCAGCGCGTCGGCGATCCAGTTGCCTGGACGGAGGGCAACGGTTTTGGTGCGCTGATCCAGGATCCGGACAAGGTTCTGCACTTCCGTTTGTCCTACGATCGCGTCAGGGACGCGGCGCTGACTCCCGTGGAGTCGACGGCGTTCATCAAGCGCCTTCTGGAGGAGTGCAGAGAATGAACCGAGCCCCTGACCTCACCACCGCCGTGTGGCGCAAGTCGTCCTACAGCGACGGGGGTGGCACCAACTGCCTCGAGGTAGCCGACAACCACCCTGGCACAGTCCCCGTCCGCGACAGCAAGCAGTCCGACGGCCCGATACTCGTGTTCGGCGCGAGCCCCTGGGCGTCGTTCCTGACGTACGTCACCGAGTAACCGCCCACGCCGGTTTCCAGACCTCCCCCTCGGTCAGCCGCGGGCGCGTCGCCAGCAGGTGGTCGCGCAGTGCCGCCAGGCCGGGATGCGGATTGTCCGTGCGCCAGAGGAGGGAGTGCGGGTAGACCGGGGTCGGGTCACGCAGGGGCACGAGGCGCAGGTCGTGGTCGGCCGGCCAGACCAGCGGGGTTCGTTCGCTGAGGAAGGTCGCCAGGGTCGGGGAACCCGCGATGGTGTCGAGGAGGGCCTCGATGCCGAAGTTGGGACCGATCGTGTCGATGGCGGGGCCGAAGGCCTCGGCGAGTTCGTCGTAGTAGGCCGACCACTCCGTGCCGGGTGCGTTGCCCGGCATCCAGATCCTCTGCCCGGCCAGTTGCGCGGGTGTCACCGAGGCGGCTCGGGCGAACTCGTGGTCGGGGCCGACGCACAGGCGCAGCGGCTCGTCCAGGACGGGGACGGCCTCGATGCCGTCGGGGAGCCGGCGCCCGGGCATGGTGACGGCACGGAACGTGGCGTCGACGGCCCCGTCCCGCACGGCGGCCACCGCCGTATCCGCGTCGAAGAGCGTGACGACGTCCAGGGCGATCTCCGGATGCGCCCGGTGGAAGTCCCGCACCAGCCCCGCCGTGGCCACCCGGCGCCCCACGACGTCCACCCGCAGCGCGCGCTCCCCGGGGCGCACGGCTGCCACCGCCCGCTCCTCCGCCTGGAGCAGGGCCCGGGCGTGCGGCAGGAGCACCTGCCCGTCGATGGTGAGCTCCGCGCCGCGCGGCGTACGCACCAGCAGCCGCACCCCCAGGTCCCTCTCCAGCGCGGCGATCCGCTTGGAGACCGCCTGCTGGGTGAGCGACAGGTCCACGGCGGCCTTCTGGAACTGCCCGGCATCGGCGATCGCGACGAAGGCCCGCACGGCTTTGAGGTCCACGCCGTCACCCTAGGGTTCCTGAACGACGGCCCGGCACCACGCGCCAGGACCTCCGCCGCAACGGTTCCACCACACCCAGCACCCCCACGAGCACGGCCCCTGCCAGCACCACCGCCCACCGGTCGTGCGCCGCCGCCCATCGCTCGTCCGCCACCGGCACGAACAGCGCCCACCGCCCGGGCCAGAACACCATGGCCAGTACCGCCGAGGTCAGCAGGCCGGCCGCGACCCGCGGTCCGGGCCGCGTGACCTCGGTGAAGCGCACCGCGACCGCCGCACCGGCCACCGCCAGGGCGAACGCCGCCCCGGCCTCCAGCGTGGTGTCGGCGACCGGCGGCCGTAGCTCCGGCGGCACGAGCAGCAGTGCCGCGGTCCACCAGGCCGCCGTCGCGGGGACGACGAGGGCCACCCGCAGCGCGATGCGGACCGGGCGCGGGGTCGGCACGGTGGCCGTGGTGTGCCGGGCGGGGTCGTCCAGGAGGAACACCAGGCCCATCGCGAAGGCCAGGACCGCGGCCCGCAGCAGGTGCAGGGAGAGCTGTTCGCCCGTCTCACCGGTGATCCGGGTGAGCGCGGCGAGCAGCAGTCCCGCCCCGCCGGCCGTGCCGACCACGCCCCACGGCAGGGTCCGGCAGGCCATGACGACCAACTCCGTGCTCAGTCGAGGCACTTGTCGTCCCCCTCGGGTGCCTTCACGCCCAGCAGCCTCGCCGCCCGGGCCGCCGTCACCTTGGGCTCGGTCAGTTCGGCCCAGTGGGACTTCACCCGGGCGGTGACCTCGCCGCGGGGCCGGTCCAGCAGTTCGCGCAGGACCTCCGTCTGGGCGGCCGTCATGTACATCCCGTCCGTCGGCTGGAGCACCAGGGCCGAGCCGGTCACGCTGTCGTCGAGGCGGACGCGGCGCAGGGCCGCCACCGGGTCGGACTCCCAGCCCAGGGCCAGCCACATGACGGTGACCATGCGGCCGTCGCACATCGAGGTGGACGCCTTCTCGTTGCCCGCGACCAGCACGCCGGCCACGGCCGCCGAGAACTCGGGGACGCGGTTTCCGCCCCACCGAGTGCCCACGGTCACCTCGTGCGGACGCTCCAGGGGCGTCAGCGCGGCATCGCCGGAGAGCCCGTAACTGGCCTCGATCCGTTGCCGTACGACGATTTGCTGCTCATGGGCGCTGCCACCGGCCAGGGACCTCACCCGGTCCACGACCCCGGCCCAGTCCGCGACCCGCGGTCCCCACTCGGGGAACGCGCAGTACGTCGACCCGTCCCGCCGGACACAGGTCTGCACCTGGTCCGGGTTCGCCGTGGCCCGCTCCCGGGCCCGGACCAGCTCGGGCGAGTCGCCGCCGGCCTGGGCGACCCCGCCCACCAGCGTCATGGCCACCGCCCCGGCGACCCCGGCCATCACCAACGGCTTACGGCCGCCGTCGACCAGCACCGCCGCCAGGCCCGCGCACAGCGCCAGCCCGGCCAGATACAGCGCGTGCCAGGCGGCGGGCCTGCCCAGCAGGTCGGACGGCAACGTACTGGCGGTCGGCTCGACGACCACCGGCATGAGCCACCGGGTCCCGCCGTCGCTCGGGCCGCCCGAGAAGAACATGAACAAGAACAGGAAGAACACGACCGTCAGCGGTGCGGCGATCGCCGACCTCACCAGCCCGGCCATGAGCAGTCCGACCAGCCCGGACAGCAACACGATCAGCGGCCCCACGAGCAGTTCGGCCACCGAACCGTGCCCGATCGCCCCGGGCCTGAGCGCCTCCCGGCCGAACTGCGCGGCCACACATCCGGCGGTGAGCAGGGCCGCGCCCACGACCGACAGCGCGTGGGCGACCGTACGCCGCCACGGCGGGAGGACCAGCACCGAGAAGTGGTGCTCCGTACCGTGCCGTCGCGAGCGCAGCGCGGCGTGGTTGACGGACAGCAGGACCGCGAGGCCGACCAGCATCGGCGCGCTCTGGGTGGCGCGGTCGACGTCCTGGAGGGCCGGGTAGCCGTCCCAGTCCTTCCCGCCGCGCCACACGGTCCAGCCGAGGTACACGAGGAAGGCGATGACCACCGGCACTCTCGTCAGCAGCCGGCGCGTCTCGAACAGGGCCAAGGCCGCCACGGCCGCTCCCGAGGACCCGGGCCGTACATCGGACACGACCGGCTTCTCCACCACCGTCGTCATGCCGCCACCTCCACGGCGTCACCGTCGAGGGTGAGCAGGTAGCCGTCCTCCAGGGTGGGTTCGAGCAGCTCGGCACCGTCCGGCGGATCCCCCACGTTCCGGAAGGCCCCGGTTCCCGTACGCCACCCCGCCTTGGCGTCCGGATCGCGCTCCGTGCTGCTCCACACCCGCCCGGCGGCCCGCGCCGTCAGCTCGGCCGGAGTGCCCTCGAACCGGACCCGGCCGCCGGCCATGACCAGCACCCGGTGACAGAGCATCGCCACGTCCTCCGTCTGGTGGGTGGACAGCAGCACCGTGCGCCCCTCCCCGGCCCCCGCGATCAGCTCCCGGAACCGCATGCGCTGTTCGGGGTCCAGTCCGACGGTGGGCTCGTCCAGCACCAGGAAGCCGGGGTCACCGACCAGGGCGGCGCCCAGGGCGACCCGCTGCCGCATGCCGCCGGACAGCTTGCGGATCCGCTTGCCCCGCACGTCGGCGAGCCCCACCTCGTCGAGCACCCGCCGCACCTCGCGGTGCCGGGCGGCCCGGTCGGTCATCTCCTTGAGGATCGCCACGTAGTCGACGAACTCGAAGGCGGTGAAGTCCGGGTGGAACCCCGGTGTCTGCGGCAGATAGCCCAGCCGGCGCCGCACCTCCTGCCTGCCCCGCGCGGTGCCCGGGTCGTGCCCGAGCACGGTGAAGGCGCCCCGGTCGGCGGGCAGGGCCGTGGCGAGGACCCGCAGCAGCGTGGTCTTTCCGGCGCCGTTGGGCCCGAGCAGCCCGGTGACGCCGCCGGTCAGCCGCAGCGACACGTCGTCGAGGGCCCGGGTGCCGCCGTAGTGGAGGCTGAGCCCGGAGGCGGACACGGTCGGAGTCATACGGCACGTCCCTGGAAGAGGTCGAATCGGTCACGGAAGAGGAAGAGCAGCCCGGCGGCGAGCGCGGCGACCAGCGCCGCCACGCCCTGCCCGGCGGGGGTGAACGGCGCGAGCGGCACCTCGGGCCCCGCCCGCAGCGCCTCGGCCAGCACCAGCAGCCCGACCCACGCCCCACCGACCAGCGACGGCGCGAGCACCGGCCCCAGCCGGGGCGTCAGCGCCAGCCCGGTCGCGGTGAGCGCGAGCGAGGGCAGCAGCCAGGCCAGCGCACGCAGCCCGTACTCGGGCAGCGCGAGCGTCGCGAGCCCGTTCAGCCCCAGCACCACGCCCAGCACGGCCACCGTCCGGATCATCAGCAGCCGGAACCCGTGCATCGGCGCGACGACGGCCATCTCGTACGTCGGATCCAGCGCGGGCCCGTACGACAGCGCCACCCCCGCCAGCGGCAGCAGCGGCGCGAGAGCGAGGAACAGCGTGGGGAACTCCCCGTTCCGCACGGCGTGCCCGGCCCCGACGCTCAGCAGCAGCACGGCGACGACGGCCCCCAGCCACGACCGCCGCAGCACCGGCGCCGCCGCCAGCAGCCGCGCGGTGTGCCCGGCCACCCCGACCCGGACCAGCAGCGACTCCAGCACCCCCACCCGGGGCGCGTCGAGCTCGGCGTCGAGTCGCTCCCACCCCGCGTCGAGCGCGACCGGATCACTCACCTCGGCGAGCACGCCCCGGCACGCGGCACAGGCACCCAGGTGCGTATCGGCGGACCACAGAGCCGGTGCCGCCAGCTCGCCGCGCGCATAGGCGCGCAGATCCTCTTCAGGCACGTGCCAGCTCATGCCAACGCCTCCCGCAACTGCTTCCGGGCCCGCATCGCCCGCGTCTTGACCGTCCCCGGCGGAATCCCCAGCAGCACGGCGGCCTCCCGGGTCGACAGCCCGTCGATGACGGTCGCCTGCAACACCGCCCGCAGCTCGGGCGACAGCCGGACCAGCGCGCCGGCGAGGTCCCCGTGCTCCACCCCCGCGAGCACGCGCTCCTCCGCCGACACCTCGTCCCGGTGCCTGAGCCGCGCCAGCGCCTGCCGCAGCCGCCCGCGTGCCCCGTCGCCCCGCAGCGCGTCCACCAGCCGCCGCGACCCGATGCGCCACAGCCACCCGGCTGCGTCCCCGGAGTAGCCCTCCTCCCGGTAGCGGGCCTTGCCCCGCCACACCGCGAGGAACGTCTCCTGTACGACGTCGTCGACGACACTCACGTCGGCGCACCGGCCCCGCAGCCGGGCGCGGAGCCACGGCGCGTACCGCCGGTACAGCTCCTCGAAGGCACGCCGGTCGGCGTCCGCGGCAACGGCCCGCAGCAGCTCCCCGTCGCTTCTCGTTTCGCTCACGTCTCCTCATCGGACGACCCCGTTCGACCGGTTCACGAAAGCACGCCCGGTTTTCCGGCCGGCACCGAACGCACCCCCGCGAGCCGCCCCCCGCTATCCCACACGTCATGTCTCCGTAACCATCGATTCAGACGGGCTTGCGAGGCTCGGCCAATGACTCCCGCCGTGCCAGAGCCTTCACCGCCCCGAGAGGGGCCTGGGGGGAACGGGAACACTCATGTGACGCCCCCGCTCCCACCCGCGCTTTCCGACGCGCCCGTGATGCTCGCGGCGCGGAAGAATGGGTCCATGAGCCAGCCGAACAACCAGGCACAGGTCCAGCACGCGCAGCCCTCCGTGGGCTCCATAGCAGCCCACCGCCCGCACACCATCGCGGCGGCCGTCTCCGAACTCGAACCCGACATCGATGCCGACCTCGACGCGTACGAGGAGTCGCCGTACGACGGACCCCAGCTGCCGCACGGCCGTTTCCTCGACCGGGAGCGAAGCTGGCTCGCGTTCAACGAACGCGTCCTCGAACTCGCCGAGGACCCGAACACGCCCCTGCTGGAGCGGGCCAACTTCCTCGCGATCTTCGCCAGCAACCTGGACGAGTTCTTCATGGTCCGGGTGGCCGGTCTGAAGCGCCGTATCGCCACCGGCGTGGCCACCCGCTCCGCCTCCGGTCTCCAGCCGCGCGAAGTGCTGGAGATGATCTGGGCCCGCTCCCGCGAGATCATGGCCCGGCACGCCGCCTGCTACCACGAGGACGTCGCCCCGGCACTCGCCGAGGAGGGCATCCACCTGGTCCGCTGGAGCGAGCTCCAGGAGAAGGAGCAGGCCCGCCTGTTCACCCTGTTCCGGCACCAGATCTTCCCCGTGCTGACCCCGCTGGCGGTCGACCCGGCCCACCCCTTCCCGTACATCTCCGGCCTGTCCCTGAACCTGGCCGTCGTCGTACGGAACCCGGTCACGGGCCACAAGCACTTCGCCCGCGTGAAGGTGCCGCCGCTGCTGTCCCGCTTCCTGGAGAGCTCCCCGGGCCGCTACGTCCCCATCGAGGACGTCATCGCCGCCCACCTGGAGGAGCTGTTCCCGGGCATGGAGGTGCTGGAGCACCACGCCTTCCGCCTCACCAGGAACGAGGACCTGGAGGTCGAGGAGGACGACGCCGAGAACCTGCTCCAGGCGCTGGAGAAGGAGCTCATGCGGCGCCGCTTCGGGCCGCCGGTGCGCCTGGAGGTCGAGGAGTCCATCGACCGCGAGGTCCTGGACCTGCTGGTGCGCGAGCTGAAGATCAGCGAGGCCGAGGTGTACCCGCTGCCGGGCCCCCTCGACCTCACGGGCCTGTTCCGGATCGCCTCCCTCGACCGGCCGGAGCTGAAGTACCGCAAGTTCGTCGCCGGCACCCACCGCGACCTCGCCGAGGTCGAGTCGGCGTCCGCGCCGGACATCTTCGCCGCCCTGCGCGAGCGGGACGTCCTGCTGCACCACCCGTACGACTCGTTCTCCACCTCCGTCCAGGCCTTCCTGGAGCAGGCGGCCGGCGACCCGGACGTCCTCGCGATCAAGCAGACCCTGTACCGGACCTCGGGCGACTCCCCCATAGTCGACGCCCTCATCGAGGCCGCCGAGACCGGCAAGCAGGTCCTCGTCCTGGTCGAGATCAAGGCCCGCTTCGACGAGCACGCCAACATCAAGTGGGCGCGCAAGCTGGAGGAGGCCGGCTGCCACGTGGTCTACGGCCTGGTCGGCCTGAAGACCCACTGCAAGCTGTCGCTGGTGGTCCGCCAGGAAGGCGAAACGCTCCGCCGCTACAGCCACGTCGGCACCGGCAACTACCACCCGAAGACGGCCCGCCTCTACGAGGACCTCGGTCTGCTCACGGCCGACCCGCAGGTCGGCGCCGACCTCTCGGACCTCTTCAACCGCCTCTCCGGCTACTCCCGCCGCGAGACCTACCGCCGTCTCCTCGTCGCCCCGAAGTCGCTGCGCGACGGCCTGGTCTCGCGGATCACCAAGGAGATCCAGCACCACCGCGCCGGACGGCCCGCGTACGTCCGTATCAAGGTCAACTCGATGGTCGACGAGGCCGTCATCGACGCCTGCTACCGCGCGGCCCAGGCGGGCGTGCCGGTGGACGTGTGGGTGCGCGGCATCTGCGCGCTGCGCCCGGGCGTGACGGGCCTGTCGGAGAACATCCGGGTCCGCTCCATCCTCGGCCGCTTCCTGGAGCACTCGCGGGTGTTCGCCTTCGGCAACGGCGGCGAGCCCGAGGTGTGGTTCGGCAGCGCCGACATGATGCACCGCAATCTCGACCGCCGGATAGAGGCCCTGGTCCGGGTCACCGACCCGGCGCACCGGGCAGCCCTGAACCGGCTGCTGGAGACCGGCATGTCCGACACCACCGCCTCCTGGCACCTCGGCCCGGACGGCGACTGGACGCGGCATGCGACCGACGCGGACGGCCAGCCCCTGCGCAACGTCCAGGAGATGCTCATAGACGCCCGGAGGCGCCGGCGTGGCACAGCGACACCTTGACCCGACGGACCCGATGGCCGGCCCTGCCCCCACCGGGGACGCCCTCGCGGGCTACCTGCGGGCCCAGGCCACGGAGTTCCTCCGCGCGCTGCGCCTGCACCGGGAGACCGGTTCCGGGGCGAGCGGCGCGGAGGGGTCCGCCGACGCGGCCCGCGCGCTCCGCCGCTCGGCCCGCCGCATCAGCGCCAGCCTGCACACGTTCCAGGCCCTCCTCGACACGGACTGGTGCGAGGGCATGCGCCCCGAACTGGCCTGGGTCTCAGGCACCCTGGCCATGGAACAGGCGTACACGGCGCGCCTGGAACGCCTGCTGAGCGCCCTGCACCGCTTGTCGGGCTCCACTGCGTTGCCGACACAGACGGCAGGCGCGGCCGCCGGCGCACGTACCGACTCAGCTGCGGGCAGTCGTGCCGCTGGGGCGGCACGGGTGGGCGCAGCGGCACCTGGCAACGCCAGCTCCCCGACCCACCCGACCAGCACCACGGAGCGCGGCAACCTCACAGTGGGAGCAGCAAAAGCCGGCGCTCTCTTGGACCGCCAACTCACACTCGCGCGCACCCGAGCCCACTCCACCGCCCTGCAAGCCCTCGGCTCCAGCCGTTTCCACGCCATCGCGGACAAGGTCGCCGTCCTGGCCAGCGAGGTCCCCCTGACCCGGACCGCGGCCACCACGGACCTCCGCCCCCTGGCCACCGCCGCGAAGGACCGCCTCGCCGACGCCGTAAGCGTCCTGCCCCTCGTCACCGCAGGCCACCCGTACAACGCCGCCGCACTCATCCACGGCCTGTCCCCGGACACGGTCCCGCACCCGCAGGACGCCCCCTGGCACCAGGTCCGCCTGCTCCTGCGCCTGCACCGCTACGCCC
The DNA here is from genome assembly GCF_055585925.1 of Streptomyces sp. NPDC052064. NCBI lineage: Bacteria > Bacillati > Actinomycetota > Actinomycetes > Kitasatosporales > Streptomycetaceae > Streptomyces > Streptomyces sp. NPDC052064. The sequence continues at coordinate 27,307 of NZ_JBVJJE010000020.1, read as the reverse complement.
GCGAAGCGGTCCGCGGCGAACCCGACGGCACCTCCGTCGTCGACCTGCGTCTGCTCTCCGCCGGCCAGGCCCTGAACCGCCACCGCGACGCCTCGGAGGCGGCGGCAGCGGCGGCCCAGGCGGCCCGCACCCCTCGTATCGCCCCGGCCACGGCGTACGCCCTCGGCGTGCTCCATGCCGACCAGCGGCACGAGGTGGAGGCGGCACGCTTCGCCTTCCAGCAGGCCTGGCAGAAGGAGACGGTGAGTACCCGGTGAGCTCCGGCTCCCCCGAGGACACCACGGTTCAGGCGGCCGGCTGCGTCCTGTGGCGCCGCTCCCCCCTCACCGGCGGGCTGGAGCTCTGCCTCGTGCACCGGCCGAAATACGACGACTGGTCCTGGCCGAAGGGCAAGCTGAAGCGCGACGAGGAGCCGCTCGCCGGCGCCCTGCGCGAGGTCGCGGAGGAGACGGGCTGCCGGGCCGAGCCGGGCGCCGAGCTGCCCACCCAGCGCTATCTGGCCGACGGCCGCCCCAAGCAGGTCCGCTACTGGGCGGCCGAGGCGATGTCCTGCGCGTTTTCCCCGACGGCTGAGGTGGACCGGGTGCTGTGGCTGACACCTGTCGCTGCCCGCGCCCGCCTCACCCAGCCCCACGACCGCCCCTTGATCGACGCGCTGCTCGCCGTGCTGAACCGGCCACGACCCGCCGGAAAACCGGACTGAACCCCTCAGGTCCGGAAAGCGGAACCCGTGCGTACTCTCCCCGTGAGCATTCCGTGACCTAACCACACCGTCGGCAGGGGTTCACCCCTCGTTCACTCGCGGCCATCGGCGCCTTCATCTGATCTGCCTAATTTCAGCCGTACCAGATGCGAGCCGCGCCTGCCGTGCGCGGCCTCGTCCCGCGACACCAAGACTTCGCACGCCGCCGATCAGGACGGCGGCTCCTGGAAGGAACTCAAGTGAAGCTTCAGCGCATGAACCGGCGGGCCCTCGCTCTCGGTGCTCTTGCCGTCTCCGGCGCCCTGGCCCTCACGGCGTGCGGCTCCGACGACACCGGCGGCAACAGCGGCGGTGCCGCCGCGGCCCCCAAGCCCGGCAGCATCAAGTGCGACGACGCCAAGGGCCAGCTGCTGGCCGACGGCTCGTCCGCGCAGAAGAACGCGATCGACGCCTGGGTCAAGCAGTTCACCTCTGCCTGCCAGGGCACCCAGATCAACTACAAGGGCGGCGGCTCCGGCGCCGGTGTCACCGCGTTCACCCAGGGCCAGGTCGCCTTCGCCGGCTCCGACTCCGCCCTGAAGCCCGACGAGGTCACGGCCTCCAAGAAGGTCTGCTCCGGCGGCCAGGGCATCGACCTGCCGATGGTCGGCGGCCCGATCGCGGTCGGCTTCAACGTCAGCGGCGTCGACAACCTCGTCCTGGACGCCTCCACCCTGGCGAAGATCTTCAACAACGAGATCACCAACTGGAACGACCCGCAGATCAAGAAGCTGAACCCCGACGCGAAGCTTCCGAACCTCAAGATCCAGGCGTTCCACCGCTCGGACGACTCCGGCACCACGGACAACTTCACCAAGTACCTGATGGCCACCGCCAAGAAGGACTGGCCCTACGACGGCGGCAAGACCTGGCAGGCCAAGGGCGGCCAGTCCGCCTCCGGCTCCTCCGGTGTCGCCCAGCAGGTGAAGCAGACCAACGGCGCCATCGGCTACTTCGAGCTGTCGTACGCCAAGGACGGCCTGAAGACCGTCGACCTCGACACGGGCGCCGCCCAGCCGGTCAAGGCCACCGTCGACAACGCCACCAAGGCCATCTCCGAGGCCAAGGTCGTCGGCACGGGCAAGGACCTCTCGCTGGAGCTGAACTACGGCACCAAGGCCGAGGGCGCCTACCCGATGGTCCTCGTCACGTACGAGATCGTCTGCGACAAGGGCAACAAGGCCGACACGCTGCCCGCCACCAAGGCGTTCCTGCGCTACATCGCCTCCGAGGAAGGCCAGAAGGTCCTCGCCGAGAACGACTACGCGCCGATCCCCGCCGACATCATCTCCCAGGTCCGCACCACCATCGAGGGCCTGAGCTGATCCGAGTGCGGTCCGGCCCCCTTCCCGGGACCGGACCGCACCGTCCGGTGCACCGCCGCCAGTGGCCGTACGGCGTGTACGGCTCCGCAGAGCCGCCGCACACCGCGTACGGCTCCGCAGACCGGAGAACCTGATGGACACATCCACGCAGACAACCGACGCACCTCCCCCCGTTCAGCAACCCACCGCCGACAAGCGCGCCGCGCGCGGAGCCACCCGGCCCGGAGACCGGATCTTCCTCGGTCTCTCCCGCGGCTCGGGCATCCTGCTGCTGGTGATCATGGCCGCGATCGCGGTCTTCCTCACCTACCGCGCCTCCCTCGCCATCAGCAAGGACCAGGGCAACTTCCTCACGACGTTCCAGTGGGACACCAACCTCGTCCCGCCGAACTTCGGCATCGCCGTCCTGGCCTTCGGCACGGTCGTCTCCTCGATCGTCGCCATGGTCATCGCGGTCCCGATCGCCGTCGCCATCGCGCTGTTCCTCACGCACTACGCCCCGCGCCGGCTACGCGGCCCCATCGCGTACGTGATCGACCTGCTCGCCGCCGTGCCGTCCATCGTCTACGGCCTCTGGGGCGCCCTCGTCCTCGTGCCGCACATGAACGGCCTCTTCGGCTGGCTGAACGACTACCTCGGCTGGACCGGCATCTTCTCCTGGCAGGGCGGCGCCCCCCGCTCCATGCTGACCGTCGGCATCCTGCTCGCGATCATGATCCTGCCGATCATCACCAACGTGAGCCGCGAGGTCTTCCGCCAGGTCCCGCAGATGCACGAGGAGGCGGCCCTGGCGCTCGGCGCCACCCGCTGGGAAGTGATCCGCATGGCGGTCATCCCCTTCGGCCGCTCCGGCGTGATCTCCGCCTCGATGCTCGGCCTCGGCCGCGCCCTCGGCGAGACCATGGCCGTCGCCACGGTGCTGTCCCCGACCTTCCTGATCCAGACCAGCCTGCTCGACCCGGGCGGCGGCACGTTCGCCCAGAACATCGCCAGCAAGTTCGGTGAGGCCACCGAGTTCGGCCGGGACGCGCTGATCGCCTCCGGCCTGGTCCTGTTCGTCATCACCCTGCTGGTCAACGGCGCGGCCCGCGCGATCATCGCCCGCCGCAAGGAGTACTCGGGGGCCAACGCATGAGCACCGCAACCATCACCCCCAAGGGCCCCAGCACCCTGCGCGGCGCCCGTCTGCCCAAGTGGTCCCCGTTCGCCATCGCCGCCGGCTCCGTCGCCGTCGCGATCGGCATCGGCATCGCCGGCGGCCTGCACAGCCGCGTCCAGTGGGGCCTGATCGCCGCGATCGTCTACGTCGTCGCCACGTACGCCATCGCCGCGGGCGTCGAGGGCAAGCGCCAGGCCAGGGACCGCATCGCGACCTCCCTCGTCTGGGTCGCCTTCCTGCTCGCCGTCGTCCCGCTGGCCTCGCTGATCTGGTCGACGGTCGCGCGCGGTGTGAAGGTCCTCGACGTCTACTTCCTGACGCACTCCATGGGCGTGGTCGCCGACACCGAACCCGGCGGCGGCATCTACCACGCCATCCTCGGCACCCTGGAGCAGGTCGGTCTCGCCACGGTGATCGCCGCGCCGATCGGTGTGCTCACCGCGATCTACCTCGTGGAGTACGGCCGGGGCAACCTCTCCAAGGCCATCACGTTCTTCGTCGACGTCATGACCGGCATCCCGTCGATCGTCGCGGGTCTGTTCATCCTCAGCCTCATGCTGATGTTCGACATGGAGCCCTTCGGCTTCGCCGGCTCGCTGGCCCTGGCGATCCTGATGATGCCGGTGGTCGTCCGCTCCACGGAGGAGATGCTCAAGCTCGTCCCGAACGAGCTGCGCGAGGCCTCCCTGGCGCTCGGCGTCCCGAAGTGGCGCACCATCCTGAAGGTGGTCCTGCCGACCTCCATCGGCGGCATCACCACGGGCATCATGCTGTCGATCGCGCGCATCACCGGTGAGACCGCCCCGGTCCTGCTGCTGGTGTGGGGCAACGCGTTCATCAACGCCAACCCCTTCGAGGGGGCGCAGGCCTCGCTGCCGCTGTACATCTACCAGCAGTACGCGAACAGCGCGGGCTCCGGTGCGGCGTACGACCGCGCCTGGGCGGCGTCGCTCACCCTCATCGCCTTCGTGATGCTCCTGAACCTGGTGGCCCGCGGGATCGCCCGCTGGAAGGCCCCTAAGACCGGTCGCTGACGGCGGCCACAGCGACTGACTGAGTCTGGAAGTGAAGCAGTAATGGCCAAGCGAATCGACGTAAGCGGACTCACCGCCTACTACGGCTCCCACAAGGCGATCGAGGACATCTCGATGACCGTCGAACCGCGCTCGGTGACGGCGTTCATCGGCCCGTCCGGATGCGGCAAGTCGACGTTCCTGCGCACCCTGAACCGGATGCACGAGGTGACCTCGGGCGGCCGGGTCGAGGGCAAGGTGCTGCTCGACGACGAGGACCTCTACGGCACGGGCATCGACCCGGTGTCGGTCCGCCGTGAGGTCGGCATGGTGTTCCAGCGGCCGAACCCGTTCCCGACGATGTCGATCTTCGACAACGTGGCGGCGGGGCTGCGGCTGAACGGCAGCTACAAGAAGAGCGAGCTCTCCGACATCGTCGAGCGGTCGCTCAAGGGCGCGAACCTCTGGAACGAGGTCAAGGACCGCCTGAACAAGCCCGGCTCGGGCCTCTCCGGTGGTCAGCAGCAGCGTCTGTGCATCGCGCGGGCGATCGCGGTCGAGCCGAACGTCCTGCTCATGGACGAGCCCTGCTCGGCCCTGGACCCGATCTCCACCCTGGCGATCGAGGACCTGATCGGCGAGCTGAAGGAACGCTTCACGATCGTCATCGTCACGCACAACATGCAGCAGGCGGCGCGGGTCTCCGACCGCACGGCGTTCTTCAACCTCTCGGCGGTCGGCCAGCCCGGCAAGCTCATCGAGATCGACGAAACGGAGCGCATCTTCTCCAACCCGTCGGTCCAGGCCACGGAGGACTACATCTCCGGCCGCTTCGGCTGAGCCACCCTCGCCGAGACCCCTCGCGGTGCTGCATGGCGGTGCCACCGCGAGGCCGAAAAGGGCCCGCCCCTACTCCCAGGGGCGGGCCCGTTCGCGTACTACCCGGCTCCAGCACAACGCCCAGCAGCACCTACATGAACGCCAGATTCACGATCCCGTACGACGCCGCGGCCACCAGCGCAGCGGCCGGCATCGTGATGAACCACCCCAGAATGATGTTCTTGGCGACACCCCACCGCACGGCGTTCACGCGCTTCGTCGCCCCGACCCCCATGATCGCCGACGTGATGACGTGCGTCGTCGAAATCGGCGCCTTGAACAGGAACGCCGTGGCGAACATGATCGACGCCCCCGTCGTCTCCGCCGCGAATCCCTGCGGCGGATCCAGCTCGATGATCTTGCGCCCCAGCGTCCGCATGATCCGCCACCCACCGGCGTACGTCCCCAGCGACAGCATCACCGCACAGGCGATCTTCACCCACACCGGAATCGGATCGCCGTAGTCCTCGACATCCGCGATGACGAGCGCCATCACCACGATGCCCATCGTCTTCTGCGCGTCCTGAAGCCCGTGTCCCAGCGCCATACCGGCCGCCGAGACGGTCTGCGCTATGCGGAACCCGCGCTTGGCCTTGTGCGGGTTCGCCTTCCTGAATATCCACATGATCGCGGTCATCACGAGATAGCCGGCCAGCAGACCGACCACCGGAGACACGAACATCGGGATGACGACCTTCTCCAGCACCCCGTGCCAGTAGACCGTCGTCCCACCGGCGAGCGCCGCCCCCACCATGCCGCCGAACAAGGCGTGCGAGGAGGAAGAGGGCAACCCGAAGTACCAGGTGATGAGGTTCCAGACGATCGCCCCCACCAGCGCGGCGAAGAGGATGCCCATCCCCTTCGACCCCACCGGCGTCTGGATCAGCCCCTCGCTGACGGTCTTGGCGACCCCGGAGCCCATGAAGGCACCGGCGAGGTTCATCACCGCGGCCATGGCCAGCGCGGCCTTCGGCGTCAGCGCCCGCGTCGACACGGACGTGGCGATCGCGTTCGCCGAGTCGTGGAAACCGTTGGTGTACGTGAAGAAGAGCGCGACCCCGATGGTCACGACCAGAGCAAAGGTGTCCATGAAGGGCTCAGGACTCCTTGACGGCGATGGTCTCCACCGTGTTCGCCACGTGCTCGAACGCGTCCGCCGCTTCCTCCAGCACGTCCACGATCTGCTTGAGCTTGAGGACCTCCATGGCGTCGTACTTGCCGTTGAAGAGGTGCGCGAGCAGCTTGCGGTGGATCTGGTCGGCCTGGTTCTCCAGCCGGTTGACCTCGATCCAGTACTCGGTGAGGTTCTCCATCGTCCGCAGGTGCGGCATCGCCTCGGCCGTCAGTTCGGCCGCGCGCGCCAGTACCTCGATCTGCTGGTCGACGCCCTTGGGCAGTTCCTCGACGTTGTAGAGGACGACCAGGTCGACGGCCTCCTCCATGAAGTCCATGATGTCGTCGAGGGACGAGGCGAGGGAGTAGATGTCCTCGCGGTCGAACGGCGTGATGAACGAGGAGTTCAGCTGGTGGAAGATCGCGTGCGTGGCGTCGTCACCGGCGTGTTCCGCTGCCCGCATACGCTCTGCGATCTCGGCCCGGGCGGAAGCGTCCGCCCCGAGCAGTTCCATGAGGAGTTTCGAGCCCGTGACGATGTTGTCCGCGGACGCGGCGAACATGTCGTAGAAGCTCGTCTCCCTGGGGGTCAGACGAAAGCGCACGTGGGGTCCTCGGCTTGCTTCGGTTTCGGTCAGGCTGATGCTAGGCGCATCATCCGGCCACTGCTATCGGGCCGCCCACCAGTGTCGCCCATCGGGCACAGTGATGAGCACGGGGGCGGTCCAGGGGCCGGATCAGGCCGTTGCGCAGGGCACCGGCCAAGGGTCGTATACCCAGCAAAGTTCGGTACCATATACCCACCAGGGGTATATGTCGGCTCACAGCCCACCAGGAGGACGCGATGACGGACGTGACCGACGTAACGAACGCCGGGGATGCGGCAGATGTCGCGAGTGTCGCCGACGCCACCGCCGACACGGACCTCGTGACGGAGCACGACCACGGGGTGCACGGGTACCACAAGCAGAAGGACGAACACCTCAAACGCCTGCGCCGGATCGAGGGCCAGATCCGCGGCCTGCAGCGCATGGTCGACGAGGACGTCTACTGCATCGACATACTCACGCAGGTCTCCGCCTCCACCAAGGCCCTTCAGTCCTTCGCCCTCCAGCTGCTGGAGGAGCATCTGCGTCACTGCGTCGCCGACGCGGCCCTCAAGGGCGGTGACGAGATCGACGCGAAGGTCAAGGAGGCGACCCAGGCGATCGCCCGCATGCTGCGGACCTGATCCGGGCCGGGAGGGCCCGGCCGGCTAGCCCCTGGAGGCGTCCCGCTCCTCGGCCACTTTCAGCACCTCGTCGATGCTCTCCAGGCTGAGCCGCTCCTCGTCGGCGGCCGAGGCCGCGATGATCAGCTCTCCGCACAGCTCGATCTCGGCGAGGGCCACGTGGTCCTGTACTGCCGTACCGCCGACCGGAGCCACGTGCATCACCTCATCTCTGCCGTTACCGACTTCCTAGAGTAGGGAGCGGCCTACACACCGCGCATGGCACGGACGGGCTAGTTCGCGCCGGTCACTCCTGGGCGATCTTGCCCGCGTAGATGTCGTCGGTGTCCGGCAGCCGTACGCGCACCGAGGCCCCGAAATCGTAGAGCAACGTGGTCGAGGCGACGGCCACGGGGCTCTTCTGCTGCCCGCCCACGAAGCTGAACCGGTGCCGAACCTTACGGATCCGCCCCTCGTCGTCGAGGTAGACGTCGAACGGCACTTCGGCCGTGGCGAACCCTTTCGCCGCCGCGTTCAGGGACTCCTTGTTGCCGTCGGAGGCCTTCTTCGCGGCGGCACCGAGATCCGCCGTGCCCCGGTAGTGCCGCACCCCGGTGCCCGCGACCTCGGTCCTGCCCACGAACTTCACCGACCGCGTCCCGCGCAGCACCTCGGCCGCCGCGAACGGATCGGTGGCCCCGCCGGTGACGAGGTTCCCGTCGGACAGGGTCCGCGTGTCCACCCGCACCCACTTGTCCGGGGGCACACCGGCGCCCCGGTTCTTCATGAAGAGCGCTCCCGGCGCGAGCAGTTCGGTGATGGGCCGCCGCTCGGTGATCCCCGCGGGATCCTGCGGCAGCAGCACCTTCAGCCGCCCCATCCGCTTCCGGTAGTCGTAGACCCCCGCGCCCCGGATGGTCACCCGGGTCCCGCCGGCGGCCATCTCCATCGACGTACGGGCCTTCGAACTCCCCGCCTCCACCAGCCGGTCCGCGGCCCGGTGCAGCGCGACGACCGCGTCGCCGCCACGGGCATCACCGGCCACCGCGTCACCGCCCGCGCACCCTCCGGCCCCCAGCCCCACCCCGGCCATGACGCCGGCCGCGACGACCGCCGCACCCGTCCGCCTGTGCCGCTGTTCCCGCTGCCGCCCAGTCATCGCCTGCCTACCCCCAGCCGGTACGTCCGTCACGGGCCCCCTTGTTGTTCCGGTTAACGACCGGTAAGTGCCCCCGTCACGCGAGCCCGCAGGAGCCGGCATACGAAGCCTTTCCCCGCGCTGGGTAACGTGGTCGTCGTGGCGCAGCAGGACGGGCTGGAACCTCCCCCCAACCTCCCGGAACACCGCACGACGACAAAGGACAAGGGCCCCTTCTGCATGGCCCACTGCACCTGCGGCTGGCGCGGCCCGGCCAGAAGAGCGAGAAGCCAGGCCCGCACGGACGCGGAGAACCACGTGGCCGGCTGACGCCGTCGTGCCGGGCCGATGGGGTCCCCATGGAACCCCCGCCCCCACCGCCCCGTCTCCCCCGACGGAACCACCGGGAGGCCCCATGGAACGGCGCACATTCCTCGCAGTCGGCACGGCGGGCATCGCCGCGGCCGCGACCCCCCTCACCACCGCCTGCACACATTCAGACACCCGCTCCGGGGCGACGACGACCACCACCTACGCCACCACCACGAAAACCGCCACGGCCGCCAACTGGTCGGCCCTCGCCCGCGACCTCGACGGCCCCCTCATCCGCCCGGGCGACACCGCCTGGCCGACGGCCCGGCAGCTCTACAACACCCGGTTCGACGCCCTCAAGCCCGCCGCGGTCGCGTACGTGGCCCACCCGGACGACATCCGCACGGCCGTGGCCTACGCCCGCGCCCACGCCCTGCGCGTGGCGATCCGCAACGGCGGCCACTCCTACGCCGGCTGGTCCTCCGGCGACGGCCGCCTGATCATCGACGTCTCGAAACTCAACCGGGTCAGGGCCTCCGGCGACACCGCGGTGATCGGCGCCGGCGCCAAACTCATCGACGTCTACCGCGCCCTGGCCGCGAAGGGCGTGACGATCCCCGCCGGCTCCTGCCCCACCGTCGGCGTCTCCGGCCTCACCCTCGGCGGCGGACACGGCGTCGTCTCCCGCGCCTACGGCCTGACCTGCGACAGCCTCACCCAGGCCACCCTGATCACCGCGGACGGCAAGCAGCTCACCGCGGGCGCCCGCGAGCACAAGGACCTCTTCTGGGCCCTGCGCGGCGCCGGCAACGGCAACTTCGGCGTGGTGACGGAACTGCACTTCAAGACCCACCCGGCCCCGCAGGGCGTCTCGGCGTACCTGTCCTGGCCGGGGTCGAAGGCGGCCGCGGTGGTGAAGGCCTGGCAGGAGTGGGGCCCCTCGCAGCCGGACGAGATCTGGTCCTCCCTCCACCTGGCGAACGCCGCCGGCGGCAATCCGACCGTCTCCGTCGCGGCCTTCTCCCTCGGCACCCACGGCGAGCTCCAGAACGCGGTCGACCGCCTCGCCGACCGCGTCGGCGCCCCGGCGAGCAGCGTCTCCCTGCGGCGCCGCTCGTACGAGGAGTCGATGGAGGTGTACGCCGGCTGCTCCTCGTTCCCGACGGACGCCCAGTGCCATCTGCCCGGCTCGACCCCGGGCCGATCCCCGAAGGGCGCGCTGGGCCGCGAGACGTACGCGGCGGCGTCGGACTTCTTCGACCGCTCCCTCTCCGCGGCCGGCATCCGCACGCTGCTGTCCCAGATCAGGTCGGTACGCGGCGGCACGGGCAGCATCGCGCTCACCGCCCTGGGCGGAGCGGTGAACCGTGTCTCCCCGACCTCCACGGCCTTCGTCCACCGCCGCTCCCGCATGCTGGCCCAGTACATCGCCTCCTGGCGCCCGGGCACGACGGGCTCCACGGCCCGCGACTGGCTGGCCTCCGCCCACAAGTCCATGCGCCCGTACGCCTCAGGCGCGGCCTACCAGAACTACACGGACCCGACCCTGACCAACTGGCGCAAGGCGTACTACGGCGACGCGGCAACCCGCCTGAAGAAACTGAAGACCGAGTACGACCCCAGCCGTTTCTTCACGTACCCGCAAGCACTCTGACGGAGCTGCGGGCAGTCGTGCGCTGGGGCGATGGGGTCCCCCCTGCTCGAGCGAAGTCGAGAGCTTGGGGGAGGGTGGGCGCTGGGGGTGCCCCCTGCTCGAAGAGCTTGGGGGAGGCACCCCGCAACGCCGGGCTGCGCAACCCCCCGCCCTCAGCACCAACGCCGAGAACTACGCAGCGAGGTCCCGCTCGGACGCCCCCGCGGCCCGCTCACTCCGAGCCCCAGGAACCACCGCATCCGACCCGTCACCGGCGGCCACGCGCCCGCGGGCCCGCACAAGCCACCCCACCCGAGGCGACCGCTCGATCGCCCGGGTGACCGGCGTCAGCAGCGCCATCGCCAACGGCGACAACAGCAACGCCACAGCCGTCCCCAGCGCGAACCCACCCACGACATCCGTCGGGTAATGCACACCCATGTAGACGCGAATGAACCCGCCGAACACAGCCAGCACCAACGCGACCAGCCCGAACTTCCGGTTCGCGACGAACAGCCCGACCGCCATCGCCATGACGATCGTCGCGTGGTCACTCACGAACGAGTAGTCGCTCTTGCCGCTGACGAGCACCTCGAGCCCCTGATGGTCGAGGAACGGCCGGGGCCGCTCCACGAAACCCCGTATCGGCACGTTGACCAGCACGGCGATGCCCGCCGCGAGCGGCGCCCAGACCAGCGCCGCGACGGAGGACGCCGCGTCCTCCTCGCCCCGGCGCCGAACGGACCACCAGCACCAGACCACGAGCAGGACGATGGCGAGCAACAACCCGTACTCGCCCACGAACTCCATGACCCGGTCGAACCACGGCGGCGCGTCCTTGGCCAGGCCATTGATGTCATAGAGCAGGTCGACGTCGGGGTTCGACCCGGATTCAGCGAGTCCAGCCATGATGCTGCGGCCCCTTCGTCGTCTCTCCCGGCGCACCTGTGTGTGCGCCGCTCCCGCCACCCCCGTGGTTGTAGATCCGCTTCCGCTGCACGCGTGCGTGACACGTGCCGACTCACGTCTGCTCGGCTACGTCACCAGGAACGCATGGTCCCCGCTGATACGTTCCACACTCCACCGAATGATCACCCAGACGTTATCGAAGAGAGACACGTCTTCGCAGCTCAGGGGGTGGGTTCACGCTCGGCTCACACCGTCGTGGGCAGTGCTTTCGCGCCATCTTCGGTCACCCGGGTGGCCCCGAAGTAGTCGGGGGTGTCGATCGGGTCGAACCGGATCACCGCGCCCGTTCGCGGCGCGTCGATCATGTACCCACCTCCGACATAAATGCCGACATGCCGGATGGCACGCGAATTGGTGAGGTCGTCCGAGAAGAACACCAGGTCGCCCGGGAGCAGTTCGTCCCGCTCGGGGTGCGGCCCGGCGTTGTACTGGTCGTTGGCGACGCGCGGCAGCTTGACGCCCACGGTCTCGTACGCGGCCTGGGTCAGTCCCGAGCAGTCGAAGCGTCCGCCCTGCTCAACGGTGCCGGTGCCGCCCCACAGGTAGGGCGTGCCGAGCTTCTTCTGCGCGTACTCGATGGCGCCGGCGGCCTGCTCGGAGGGGTCGACCCGCCCGACGGGTGCCGCGAAGCTCTCGGAGAGTGTCGTGATCGTCTTCACGTAGTTCCGGGTCTCGCTGTACGGCGGCACGCCCCCGTACTTGATCACCGCGTACGCCCCCGCGTTGTACGCGGCCAGCATGTTTTCGGTCTGATTCCCGCCAACCTTCTTCACGTACGACGCGAGTTCGCAGTCGTACGACGCGGCAGAGGGAATCGCGTCCTTCGGGTCCCACACGTCCCGGTCCCCGTCCCCGTCGCCGTCGATGCCGTGCGTGGCCCACGTGCCGGGGATGAACTGCGCTATCCCCTGGGCGGCGGCGTGGCTCTGTGCCTTCGGGTTGAAGCCGCTCTCCTGGTAGAGCTGGGCGGCGAGCAGGGCCGGGCTGATGGCGGGGCAGAGGTTGCCCCACTTCTTCACGAGGTCCGAGTACGCGGCGGGCACCGCCCCCTTGGCCAGCGCTTTCGCCCCACCGCCGACCCCGTTGGCCAGGTTTCCGGCGACGATGTAGACCCCGACGACGAGCAGCATCACGAAGGCCAGGGCGGAGCTGATCGCAACACTCGCCACGATCCATGCCTTACGCACCGTCAACCGCCCCTCGCCGGCCAGGAGTCCGTCGCCTGGTCAGTGTAGAGGCGGCCGCGGTGCGCCGGAATGATCACGGAGCGGAGAGTCGGGGCGGAAAGGGGAACGGCCGAGGGCACCGGGCGGCACGCCGGGGGCAACCGGCGCACGGACCGTCACGGGTCGCCCGCCGCCTCCCGGTACAGCCGCTCCGCAGCCGCGCCGAGGACGACGCTGTAGGACACGTCGGGGGTGGTGCCGCCGTGGTCATGGCCGCCGAGGATCCCCACCACCTGCCCGTCCCCGTTCACCCAGGGGCTTCCGCTGGTGCCACCGGCGAACCCCGGGCACTCGATGCGCTGCTGGGTGGGGCTGTGCGCGGTCGGCTTGTTGGTGCAGCTGATGGGCGTCTCGCGGGAGTCGGGGTACCCGGTGAGGGTCACGGCCGTCGCCCCCGTCGCCGTACCCGTGGCGAACCGGTACCCACCGACGGCGTCCTCGACCCCCTTCCCGCCCTGCGGCGCGACCACGGCGAACGCCACGTCACTGTCCTCCCGCCGCCCCTCGACCCACCCGCGGGGCATGAACCGCCGCTTCACCTTCCACACCCCGTACGGCGCACGGCCGTCCCGATACCCGGGCACGAACACGAGCTCCCCGCGCCCGTCCAGGCAGTGCGCCGCGGTGACGACGAGATTCCGGTACGGCGCCCGCACCACGGACGCGGTACAGAAGTGCCCGCCGGCCGGCCGAGTCGCCCGGTCGGCGGGGACGAGCACCCCTGCCCGCGCGCTCCCCGCGCCCGCCCCCGCGGTGACGGTCACCCCGAAGGGCCCGGCCCCGTCGTCGGCCACCGCGGTGGACGCGGAGGTGAGGGCGACAAGAACCACGGCAATGGAGAGGACGCGCTTCATCGGCGCCACTGTGCCCGGCGAAGGTGAGAAAAACGTGTACCGGCGGCCTCAAGCCCCGCTGACCCGGACCCCTTGGGTCAAGCCGCGCCCATCCCCCGGCCATCGGCCCGTCACCGATCGGTAAGCCCGGCACCCGCTTCGGTAAGGCGGAGGTCAGGATTCCGAGAGCCGTCTTGTTGTCACGTACTCAACAAGGCGATCGTCGTCGCGGGTCGCCGCCCCCGCCGGGAACCGCACCGGCGGAACCCCCACCCGCAGGCCTCTGTCCACCACTGCCAGGAGGCTGTACCTTGCGCACGACACCGCACAACTCCCTCGTCGGCCGCCACAGATGGCGCCGCGTAGGCGCCGCTGTCACCGCCACCGCCGCGCTCCTCCTCACCGGCCTCACCAACGCCGCCCACGCGGAGGCGGCCCGGCCCGCCCCCTCCAAGGTCACCTGGACCCGCTCCTGCGCCCTCCCCCGGCACCAGGGCGAGATGGCCTGCAACGCCCTGCGCGTCACGGGCGGTCTCACCGCCTTCCAGAAGCAGCGGGCCGAGCGCGACGGCATCACCCCGAAGGCCGCCGACGCCTCCACCCCCTCCGGCTACGGCCCCTCCGACCTCCAGGACGCCTACGGCCTGACCTCCGCCGCCGCGAGCAACGGCACCGGCCGGACCATCGCCATCGTCGACGCCTACGACGACCCCAACGCCGAGTCCGACCTCGCCACCTACCGCTCGCACTACGGCCTGCCCGCCTGCACCACCGCGGGCGGCTGCTTCAAGAAGGTCGGCCAGACCGGCTCCACCACCGCCCTCCCCGCCCCCAACAGCGGCTGGGCCGGCGAGATCTCCCTCGACCTCGACATGGCGAGCGCGGTCTGCCCGAACTGCCACATCCTCCTCGTCGAGGCCAAGTCCGCCACCATGGCCAACCTGGGCACCGCCGTCAACGAGGCCGTCAGCCTGGGCGCCGAGTACGTCTCCAACAGCTACGGCGGCGGCGAGTCCTCCTCCGACGCGACGTACGACTCCGCGTACTTCAACCACCCCGGCGTCGCCATCACCGTCAGTGCGGGCGACGCGGGCTACGGCGCCGAGTACCCGGCGGCCTCCACGTACGTGACGGCCGTGGGCGGCACCAGGCTCTCCGCCTCCTCCACCACCCGCGGCTGGACAGAGAGCGTCTGGAAGACCAGCAGCACCGAAGGCACCGGCTCCGGCTGCTCCGCCTACGACGTCAAGCCCGCCTGGCAGACCGACACCGGCTGCGCCAAGCGCGTGATCGCCGACGTCTCCGCCGTCGCCGACCCGGCGACCGGCGTCTCCGTCTACGACACCTACGGCGCCGACGGCCAGGGCTGGGCCACCTACGGCGGCACCAGCGCCTCGGCCCCGATCATCGCGAGCGTCTACGCCCTGGCGGGCACCCCGTCCGGCGGCTCCTACCCGGCGAAGTTCCCCTACGCGAACACCTCCGCCCTGAACGACGTCACCAGCGGCTCCAACGGCACCTGCACCACCAGCTACTTCTGCACCGCCCGAACGGGCTATGACGGCCCGACCGGCTGGGGCACCCCGAACGGAGTCGGCGCCTTCACCGGCTGACCCCTCCACCTCGTGACGGACCGTCACTGAAAGAACGCCGCCTGGGGCCGTGGGGGCCCGAGGCCGGCAGGGGACGAACGGGCCGCGGCTGCGTTGCCGCGGCCCGTTCGCCGCGCCAGGTAGCCTTCACCCGGAGAACACCGGGACGACCGCTCACCCGACCGACCGTCAGAAACGGTCCGGAAAGGTGACGCAGGTCATAAAAGGGCGCAACGACGGAACCACACGACAGGTTTCGCTCAGGCCTCATTGCCCGGCGTGACCTGCCGTGATACACAGAGTGACCATACGATCCTTCGCACACCGTCCGGCACCTCCCTTAGGGTCCAGCGCGGAGCGGTGGCAAGGTATTCGTACGAAACCCGCCAATCAATGACGCCAAGTCGACATACGACAGCGTCATCGTCGGCGAGAATGAGGCCTGACCTCTGCACGACCGCAGAGGGTGCGGAACTACCCAACAGGGGCGGTGACTTACATGCTCTTTGCGGCCGACAAGGGAGACATCAACACCATCATCGGCGGGATCGCTCCGGACTGGGGCCCCTTCGGCAGCCTGGGCAACGAGGCCAAGGTGATGATCGAGGTCGTGATGGCGGTCGCCATTCTCCTCTGCCTCGGCATCGCCATCTGGGGCGCCGCCAAGCAGCGCATCGGTGCCACCGCCCTGCGGGACACCTTCAGCGCGGAGCAGGGCAAGGGCCTCATCATCGCGGGCCTGACGGGCGTGTTCATCATCGGCTCACTCGGCACGCTCTTCACCATCGTGTACGGCATGGCCGTGTAGGCCGGGCCCCACCCGCCCCGGCCGGGCACGCCCGGCTCCCCCCTCCACCCCACCCGCCCGTCGTGCCCACCGGCGAAGGTTGCGTTTCCCTGATGTCGAGTCACCACACCGCGCCCGCGCGGGAACCAGCACGGCTACCGTCGTACGAGGAGTACGACCGGTACGAGGTGTTTCCGCACGACGTCGAGGGGGCGTACGCGGCATGAGTCTCGGTGACGAGCACGAGGCCTCCGGCGGCTACGGCGGCACGGGCCAGACCCGCACCCGCCTGCCCGACACCGGAGCCGACCCCTACGGCACCCCCCGCCGCCCGCGCTCACCGTCCCGCAGCCTGGTCACGGTGGTCGGCGTAGTGGTCCTCCTCATCGCGGCAATCGCCTTCGCGAACCGGGGCGGCGACGATTCCTCCTCTTCGGACGACGCCGGCACCAAACCGGACACAGCAGCGACGGCCCCCTCCGGCCAACGCCCCGTCCAGTCCAAGTCGGCCGCCGGCATCCCATCGGGCTTCGCCCAGGACCGGGAGGGGGCGGAGAGCG
The DNA here is from genome assembly GCF_055585925.1 of Streptomyces sp. NPDC052064. Taxonomy (NCBI): domain Bacteria; kingdom Bacillati; phylum Actinomycetota; class Actinomycetes; order Kitasatosporales; family Streptomycetaceae; genus Streptomyces; species Streptomyces sp. NPDC052064. Next base: position 10,816 of record NZ_JBVJJE010000020.1, on the reverse strand, counting down.
CGGCGGCGAACTACGCGGTGGCACTCGGCTCCGCCGAGATGTTCTCCAAGGCCAAGCGGGACGCCATCCTGCAATCGATCACCGCCCCCTCCCGGGTGGCGGACTTCGAGGCCACTCTGGACAGGGCTTACACGCCGGAGTTCAACAAGAATGTGGGCCTGAACGAAGACGGCTCGACACCACGGGGCTACACGTTCGTGTCCCGCACCAGTCCAATCGGCACCAAGGTCACCGAGGCATCCCGCGAGAGCGCAACGGTGGAGGTCTGGTGCAGCGGTCTTCTGGGCCTTGCGGGCGAAAACTCCACCACCCCCGTCACGAACAGCTGGTTCACCATCACCATGAAACTCGAGTGGACCGGCGGTGACTGGAAGATCGTGACCCACTCTCAGAAGGATGGTCCAGCGCCCGTTCCCGGCGACGACAGAGCCTCCAGCGCCGACGAGATGGCAAAGGCAGTCGAGGAGTACGGAGGGTTCTCTTATGCCCGTTAACCATCGCGTACTCAAGCTGACCGGCGCCGTCGCAGCCGTGCAGACCACTGCGGTCCTCTTGGCCACGCGTGCCTTCGCGGCACCCACGCCGTCGCCCACTCCCAGTGACGACCCCTGTGACCTGATCCACGGCCCCGCCAAGGACTACTGCGAACGAGGCGACGGTGCCAACCGATCCGGTGGCACCTCCCGCCTCGACCCCACCTCCACCCTCGACCCCCTCTCCTCCCTCGCCAAGGGCTGTGCCGACGCCGCCTCCTGGACCGTCGGCAAGCTCAGCGAGGCCGTGAAGGAGACGGCGAACGTCGACTTCACCAACCCCAAGTTCCTCCAGCAGTACGCCGTCGTCTTCGCCGCGTCGACGATCCTCACGCTCCTGCTCTGGCTCCTGGCCGTCGCCAAGCGAGCCGTCCGCGGCGTCCCCCTCACCACCGCCCTCTCCGAAGCCATCGGCTTCCTCTGGCTGACCGTGCTGGCCTCCGCCTTCACCCCGCTGATCCTCTACACCGTCGTCTCCGCGACGGACGGCATCACCGAGGTCCTCGCCAAAGCCACCGGCGACCAGACCGACGCCTTCTTCGGCACGTTCTCCGAGGCCCTCAAGAAGGGCGAGGACATCGGCGGCGGCCCGATCATGCTGATCGTCGTCTCCCTGGTCAGCATCCTCGCCGCCGGCGTGCTGTGGCTGGAGCTCGTCATCCGCGCCGCCCTGCTCTACGTCGGCGCCCTCCTCGGCACCGTCGTCTACGCCGGCCTCGTCGACAAGAACCTGTGGGGCCACGTCCGCCGCTGGGCGGGCATCATGATCGCGGTTATCCTCGTGAAACCCGTGATCGTGATCGTCCTCGGCCTCGCCGGCGCGCTCTCCGCAGACGACGGCCCCGACGCCTTCTCCGCCGTCGTCTCCGGCCTCGCCATCATCCTGCTCGCCATCTTCGCCAGCGCGATGATCTACCGCTTCGTCCCCGGCTTCGGCGACGAGATCGCCGGCTCCCGCAACAACCGCCTCATGCAGGGCGCCGAGGGCAAGGCCGCCGCGGTCATCAGCTCCCCGGCCACCCTGGTCGCGCAGGGCATCAAGACCCACAGCTCCCGCGCCGACAACAACGGCGGAGGCAGCCAGTCCTCCGCTCCCCGCCCCAGCAACCCCGCCTCCGGCGGAGTCGCCGCGCACAGCTCGCGCACCTCGAACGGCGGCGGCGGATCTGTCCCCTCCGCCGCACCCGCACCCCGTTCGGGCAGCGCCGTCAACACTCCCCACGCCAGCAACACCCGCAACAGCAGTACCAACCGCACGGGAGGTGAAGGGCGTTGACGACCGAGTCCCACGTGTCCCATCCGGTCACGCCCCGCCGTACGTATCTGATCGGCCGCGCCCGGCCGAACGCGATCATCGGCCGCAACCGCGAGACCGGCGAGATCGCCCTGATCGTCGTGGGCGCGTTCCTCGGCATGATGTGCGGGCTCCTCGTCCCCGTGCTGTCCCTGCGCATCGTGCTGCTCGCCGGGTTCCCGATGCTGGCGCTGGCCGCCGTGTACGTGCCGTACAAGCACCGCACGTTCTACAAGTGGTTCGAGATCAACCGCAGCTACAAGCGGACCCTGAAGCAGGGCACCGCCTACCGCTCCGCCGTCATCGAGGCCGGCACCCGGCTGGACGGACGCGAGGTGGAGATCGGCCCGCCCCCCGGAATCGGCCGCATCACCTGGCTGGCCGCCCCCTTCGGCCCGGACGAGATCGCCGTGCTCCTGCACGCCGACCGCAAGACCGTCACCGCCGCCATCGAGATCGAGGGCCCCGGCGTCGGCCTGCGCGACTCCGAGGACCAGGAGGCCCTCGTCGACCGCTTCGGCACGCTGCTCAAGCACGTGGCCAACGGCGACGGCTTCGTCACCCGCCTCCAGATGCTCGCCCGCACCCTCCCCGCCGACCCCGACGCCCACGCCAAGGACGTCGCCGTCCGCGGGGACGACAAGGCACCGCCGTGGCTCCAGCAGTCGTACGAACAGCTCCAGTCGATGGTGTCCACGAGCAGCGAGCAGCACCGCGCCTACCTCGTCGCCTGCATGCACTACACCCGCGACCTCGCCGCCGAGGCCAACGCCATGGCCCGGGCCGCCCGCGCCCACGGCGGCAAGGTCGACCGGGACGCCGGACTCGCCGTCGTCATGGCCCGCGAGCTCACCGACATCTGCTCGCGCCTCCAGGAAGCCGACATCCGCGTACGGCAGCCGCTCGGCCAGAGCAGACTGTCCTCGCTGATCCACTCCATGTACGACCCGGACCACCCGATCGACCACATCCAGGCGATGACGCAACGCAATGCCTGGCCGGCCGAACTGGACGCCATGGAGCCCACCTACCTCCAGGCCAAGACCCGCGAGTCCAGCACCCGCGCCCCCTGGTGCCACGCCACCGCCTGGGTGAAGGAGTGGCCGATGACCCCCGTCGGCGTCAACTTCCTGGCCCCGCTGCTCGTCCACACCCCGGACGTCATCCGCACGGTCGCCGTCACCATGGACCTCGAACCCACCGAGGTCGCCATCGAGCGCATGCTCACCGAGAAGACCAACGACGAGGCCGAGGCGTCCCGCGCCGCCAAGATGAACCGCACCCTCGACCCGCGCGACGTGGCCGCCAACTCCCGGCTCGACCAGCGCGGCGAAGACCTCGCCAGCGGCGCCGCCGGCGTCAACCTCGTCGGCTACATCACCGTCTCCTCCCGCTCCCCCGACGCCCTCGCCCGCGACAAGCGGACGATCAGGGCCTCGGCCGGAAAGTCGTACCTGAAGCTGGAATGGTGCGACCGCGAGCACCACCGCGCCTTCGTGAACACCCTTCCCTTCGCCACCGGCATTCGGAGGTAGGACCTGATGCGGGACCCGCTGTCCGTCCTCACCGACGCCTTCACGTCCTTCCTCTTCGGGAAGGTCGAGACGACCCGGCTCCCGGTGCGCACGTCCACGGGCCAGGCCCAGGCGGTCTACCTGCCGACCGCCGCCCCTGGCCTCGGCGACTCCGGCGTCATCATCGGCCGCGAGGTGTACTCCGGAAAGGGCTACATCTACGACCCCTTCCAGCTCTACGGCCAGCAGCTCCCCGCCCCCCACTGGCTGGTCCTCGGCGAGTCCGGCAACGGCAAGTCGGCACTGGAGAAGACGTACGTCCTGCGCCAGCTCCGCTTCCGCGACCGCCAGGTCGTCGTCCTGGACGCCCAGGGCGAGGACGGGGTGGGTGAATGGAACCTCGTCGCCCAGGAGCTGGGGATAACTCCCATCCGCCTGGACCCGATGGCGGCCCTCGACCACGGCATCCGGCTCAACCCGCTCGACCCGGCCATCACGACGACCGGCCAGCTCGCGCTGCTCCGGACGATCATCGAGGTCGCCATGGGCCACGGCCTGGACGAACGCTCCGGCTTCGCCCTGAAGGTCGCGCACGCCTACGTCAACGAGACCATCGTCGATCGCCAGCCGGTCCTGTCCGACATCGTCGAGCAACTGCGCCACCCCGAGCCCGAGTCGGCCGTGGCGATGAACGTCGCCATAGACGACGTACGGGCCTGGGGTCTGGACGTGGCACTGGTCCTGGACCGTCTCGTCGACGGTGACCTGCGCGGCATGTTCGACGGCCCCACCACGGTCGGCATCGACCTGGACGCCCCGCTCATCGTCTTCGACCTGTCCCACATCGACCGCAACTCCATCGCCATGCCCATCCTCATGGCGATCGTCGGCGTGTGGCTGGAGCACACCTGGATCCGCCCCGACCGGAAGAAGCGCATCTTCCTGGTCGAGGAGGCCTGGCACATCATCAACAGTCCCTTCGTGGCCCAGCTGTTCCAGCGCCTGCTGAAGTTCGGCCGGCGACTCGGCCTGTCGTTCGTGGCGGTGGTCCACCACCTGTCGGACGTGGTGGACGGCGCGGCCGCGAAGGAAGCGGCGGCGATCCTGAAAATGGCGTCGACGAGAACGATCTACGCCCAGAAGGCGGACGAGGCGAGGGCGACGGGCCGCGTCCTGGGCCTGCCTCGCTGGGCGGTGGAGATCATCCCGACCCTCACCCCCGGCATCGCCGTATGGGACGTCAACGGCAACGTCCAGGTCGTCAAACACCTGGTCACGGAGACCGAACGCCCACTGGTCTTCACCGACCGCGCGATGACCGAGTCCTCAGCGGACCTCGCGGACGACGACGCCCTGCACGCCGCCGAACTGGAGGCGGAGGAACGGGCGGCGGCCTTCGTGGAGCACCACCTGGGCGACTCCGAATCCACGGTGGCGTAGGGGGAGGACGCGTGAGACCGGACGACCGCCGCATCCAGCGCGACACCCAGGGAGGCATCCCCGACGGCCTGCTGGTCGGCATACTGGCGTTCCTCCTCGGCATGACCGTGCTGGTGTGGACGGCCACCGGTCTCGCCGCCCTGTTCGCCCACGGCTCCTGGCCGTCCGGCGTCACCTTCGCCCGCACGCCCCTGGCCATGCGCGGCCTCATCGCCCAGCCCCACGACATCCCCGGCGCCTGGCCCGACACACCCCCAGGCGAACTCTCGGGCTACGGCCTGTTCTGGGGCCTGTTCATCGGCCAGCTGATGATCCTTGTCGTCCTGACGGTGTTCGTGATGGGCACGTTCGCCCGATGGCGGGCGGTCCGGGCGAGGCGCCGGGCGGAGAGGATGGCGGCGGAGGAACGGCCGGCGTCCGCGGGAGGGGCCGCATACGAGGCACCGACACAGCAGGAGGTGCCGGCGCGGGCACAGGGCCCCGCACCCACTCCGGTGCAGCACGACGCACCGACGCGCACACAGGACCCCGTGCCCACGCCGGTGCAGCACGAGGTACCGACGCCCCGCTCCGCCCCCAGCCCCGCACACTCGCTGGAGCCGACGCCAGGCCCCACCGACCTCCCCCATCCGGCGGCGACCATCCCCACCGCCCCGGCTCCTCTGTTCGGCCTGGAACGGGCGGGCAGGTGGGAAAGGATCCTCGTAGCCCCGAGGGAAACCCGCCAGACAACCGCCACCCAGGCGGTACGCGACGCGGAGGGCCCAGCCCTCGTCATCACCTCGAACCCAACCCTCTGGCAGGAAACCAAGGACGCCCGGGCAAAACTGGGCCCCACCCACCTCTACGACCCCACCCACCTCTGCACCACCCCGGCCCGCCTCCACTGGTCCCCCACAGTCGGCTGCGAGGACAAGGAGACGGCAACCGGAAGGGCGACCGCCCTCCTCACCCCCGTCCGCCCCACCGCCAAACTCGACCAGGCCCTCAGCGACACCGCCGAGACACTCCTGCGGAGCTACCTGCACGCCGCCGCCATCGACGGCCGCACCATCCGCCACGTCCACCGCTGGTCCCAGGGCACCCAGATCCAGGACGCCGTACGCATCCTCCGGACCAACCCCAAGGCCGCCCCGGGTTCCGCGGGCGAACTCGAAGGCGCCCTCACCGCCCACCCCGAACGCCGCGACATGGCCCAGCAGCTGACGACCCGTGCCCTCGCGGCCCTCTCCACGGTCAACATCCGAGAGGCGTGCACTCCCAACCGAACTGATGCCCTCGCCCTGGATTCCTTCGTCCATGAAGGGGGCACGCTTTATGTGGTGGGTGAATCCATCGAGGACCCCAGGACGAACCCGGGCGCGATGCCCCTCCTGACGGCCCTCGTCTCCAGCGTGGTCGAGCGCGGCCGGCACATGGCCGAACGGTCATCCTCCGGTCGCCTCGACCCACCATTCACGCTCGTCCTGGACGATGTCGCCGCCGTGGCCCCGCTCCCCCAGCTCCCGGAGCTGCTGGCCACCGGAGCGGACCGGGGCATGCCGACCCTGGCCCTGCTCCGGTCCCGCGAACAGGGCCGCGCCCGCTGGCCGCACGACGAACTACCGGTCTGAGAAGGGCACCCCCGCAGAGCTCCGCTCGAGCACGAACTCCAACTCCCGCTCCCCGGCGTCCCCCAGCGGCACGGTCAGCCCGCTCGGCAGGAACCCCGCCCGGCGATAGAACCGCTGCGCCCGCCCGTTCTCCTCGTGCACGATGAGCCGCACCCGCTCCAGCCCCCGCCCCCACGACCACTCCAGGGCAGCGTCGAACAGCACCTCGGTCAGCCCGCTCCCGCGCTCCTCGGGCCGTACGAACACGCCGACCACGTGCCCCTGCTTCCGCTCCACCGGAAATCCGGCCCAGTCCGTCGTCCCGGGCTCCTCCACGAGCACGGTCAGCGTCCCCACCCACCGCCCGTCCGGCCCCTCGGCGATGATCTGCTGCGCCCGGTCCGCCCCTTCGGCGGCCCCCGCCGTCCGCTCCTGCCAGAAGGAGTCCGGCCTGGCCGCGGCCTCCTCGTACGTCTCCAGGAAGGCGAGGTGCGCCACCGGGTCCCGCAGCGCCGCGAGCCGCAGCTCCTTCGCCGCAGGCCACTCATCAGCACGGACGGACCGGATCACATAGCTCATGCCGGCCACGGTAGTACCCGGGTACGACACCCCTCACCCCGATTACCACCACCGGTCCGACGCCCGCCGCCCCCGCACGCACGAGCATCGAAGCATGCTGACGGCACACAAACTCACCAAACATTACGGCGACCGGACGGTCGTCACGGACCTGTCCTTCACCGTCCGCCCCGGCACCGTCACCGGCTTCCTCGGCCCGAACGGCGCCGGCAAGTCCACGACCATGCGGATGATCCTCGGCCTCGACGCCCCCACCCGCGGCCACGCCACCGTGGGCGGACGCTCCTACGCCGCCCACCCCGCGCCCCTCACGGAGGTCGGCGCCCTGCTGGAGGCCCGCTCGGTCCATCCCGGCCGCACGGCCTACCACCACCTCCGCGCCCTCGCCCACACCCACGGCATCCCCCGGGCACGAGTCGAACAGGTCCTCGCCCTCACCGGCCTGACCGACGTGGCCCACCGCCGCGTCAAGGGCTTCTCCCTCGGCATGGGACAGCGCCTCGGCATCGCCGCCGCCCTCCTCGGCGACCCGGCCACACTCATTCTCGACGAACCGGTCAACGGCCTCGATCCCGAGGGCGTCCTGTGGATCCGCAACCTCCTCAAGTCCCTCGCCGCCGAGGGCCGCACGGTCTTCGTCTCCTCCCACCTGATGAGCGAGATGGCCCTCACGGCCGAGCACCTGGTCATCATCGGCCGCGGCCGCCTCCTCGCCGACACCACCGTCACCGACTTCGTACTCGACTCCGGCGCGGGCACCGTCAAGGTCGTCACCCCGCGCGCCTCCGACCTCGTACGCCTCCTCACCGCACCCGGCGTCGACCTCACCACCGAGACCCCCGGCACCCTCCAGGTCCGCGGCACGGACGCCGAACACATCGGCCGCACGGCAGCGGCCCACGGCATCCCCCTCTACGAACTGACCCCCGGCACCGCCTCCCTGGAGGAGGCCTTCATGGACCTCACCCGCGACGCGGTGGAGTACACGGCGACCCTCGAAGGAGCGGCAGCATGACCACGGCGACCCTCCCCTACCGCGTGACCCCGGCCCGCGTCCTGCGCTCCGAGTGGCACAAGCTCTGGACCCTGCGCTCCACCTGGATCACCCTCATCGCCACCAGCGCCCTCACCGCCGCCATGGGCGCGGGCCTGGGAGCCGCCTACGACGGCACCGGCGAGGGCGGGATGGACACGGTCGTGTTCGTCCTGCTCGGCACCCAGTTCGCCCAGATCAACCTCGGCGTGCTGGGCATCCTCGCCACGGCCGGCGAGTACTCCACAGGCCAGATCCGCGCCACGATGACCGCCGTCCCACGCCGCCTGCCCGTCCTCTGGTCCAAGGCAGCCGTCCTGGCCGCGATCGCCTTTCCCCTCACCCTGCTGACGAACCTCCTCACCTTCCCCCTCGCCCAGTCCTTCCTCTCCGGCACCGACCAGTCGGCCTCCCTCGGCGATCCCGGCGTCCTGCGCGCCCTCGTCGGCAACGCGGCCGGCCTCACCCTGCTCGCCGTCCTCGCTCTCGGCATCGGCGCCCTGGTCCGCTCGGTCCCGATGGCCATCGGCGCCTTCATCGGCCTCCTCATGATCGTCCCGGAGGTCCTGGCCATGCTCCCGTACGAGATCGTCGACGACGCCGTCCGCTACTTCCCCGGCAAGGCCCTGGAGACCCTCACCACCGCCCAGCCCCTGCCCGGATCGGCCTCCCCGGGCGCCGCCCTGCTGGCCATGATCCTGTGGACGACGGCGACCCTCACGACGGCCGCTACGGTCCTACGACGCCGAGACGTCTGACACATGGCCTCGGAAGCCCTCACGATGGACCCCGTGACGGAAGACCGGGCGCCGGAGCCCCTCACCGAGTACGCCCACCGCCTCACCCGCAGGGTGCGCGCCTTCGACCGACGCCACCCCCTGCTGTGGGACCTGCACATCACCGGTTTCTGGGTGACAGCGGCACTGATCGACTACGTCGGTGGCGGCTGGCGCCACAACGCCCACGATCTCGACGTCCCCGGCTGGCTTCTCCTCACTCTGAGCCTCGGCCTCTCGATCCCCCTCCTCTGGCGACGCACCCACCCCCGGACCGTCCTCGCCGCCGTGGCCCTGTTCGCCCTCGTCAACGCCTGGACCGGCACGGCCCTCCAGGCAGCCCTGCTCCAGCTCGCTGTCGTCTACCACATCGCTCTGCGCCGGGCCCTGCGCAACCTGTGGTGGGCGACGGCCTTGGTGATCACCCCGGTCCTGGTGTCGGTCGCCCGCCACGGGGAGGGCACCTGGGACCAGCAGGTCGGCTCCCAGCTGATGTCCTTCACCGTGGCCGTCCTGATCGGCATCACCGTCCGCACCCGCCGCAACTACACCGAGGCCCTGGAAGACCGCGCCCGCCGCCTGGAGACCGAACGCGACCAGCAGGCCCGACTCGCCACCGCCGCCGAACGCGCCCGCATCGCCCGCGAGATGCACGACATCATCGGCCACAACCTCTCCGTCATCACAGGCCTCGCCGACGGCGGAAGATACGCGGCCGCCAAGTCCCCGGAACGCGCCGCCCAGGCCCTCGACGCCATCGCCACCACCAGCCGCCAGGCCCTCACCGAGCTCCGCCGCCTCCTGGACGTCATGCGGGAGGAGGAACAGGACGACCAGGCCGAGCTGACCCCCCAGCCCGGCCTCACCGACCTCGACCAGCTCCTCGACGGCGTCCGCTCCGCAGGCCTCCCCGTCCACACCGTCACCCACGGCAGCCCCACCCTCCCCCCAGGCCCCCAACTCACCGTCTACCGCGTCATCCAGGAAGCCCTCACCAACACCCTCAAACACGCCGGCGCGGGCGCCACCGCGGAGATAGAGCTGTCCTACGAGGACAAGGGAGCCGTGACAGTGACGATCACCGACACAGGCAACGGCAGCCCAACCGACGGCCCGTCCCGAGGCGGTCGTGGACTACCCGGAATGCGCGAGCGAACCGCCCTGTACGGCGGCACACTTGAGGCCGGCCCCCGCCCGCACCCCGAGCAGGGCTGGCGCGTCCGCCTACACCTCCCGGAGGAAACCCCGCAGTGACCACAGTCCTCATCGCCGACGACCAGCCCCTCCAGCGCTTCGGCTCCCGCATGCTCCTGGAGAGCCAGGACGACATGACGGTCGTGGGCGAGGCGGCGAACGGCAGTGAAGCGGTCCGCTTGGCGGCGGAGCTCCACCCCGATGTCGTCCTCATGGACATCCGCATGCCCGGCCTGGACGGCATCGAGGCGACCCGTCGCATCACCTCCGCCGGCGACCGCACCCGCATCCTGATCGTCACCACCTTCGACCTGGACGAATACGCCTATGCCGGCCTCCGCGCAGGCGCCTCGGGCTTCCTCGTCAAGGACGCCCAGCCCGAGGAACTCCTCTCCGGCATCCGCTCGGTGGCCACCGGCGACGCGGTCGTCGCCCCCAGCCTGACCCGCCGCCTCCTCGACGCCTACGTCCACCACCTGCCGACCGACCCGAATGCGGAATCCCCGCCCCAGGAGGACCCGCGCCTTGCTTCCCTCACCGACCGGGAACGGGAAATCCTCACGGTCATCGGCAAGGGCTGGACGAACACGGAGATAGCCATGCGCCTTCACCTGGCCGAGTCGACGGTGAAGACCCACGTGGGCCGCATCCTCGCGAAGACCGGTTCCCGCGACCGCATTCAGGCGGTGATCCTGGCGTACGACACAAAGCTGGTACAGCCGTCATGAAACGCAAAAAGGCCCACACCATAAGGTGTGGGCCTTTTTCAATATTTGTTCGGCGGCGTCCTACTCTCCCACAGGGTCCCCCCTGCAGTACCATCGGCGCTGTAAGGCTTAGCTTCCGGGTTCGGAATGTAAC
>NZ_JBVJJE010000019.1:95350-128849 GCF_055585925.1 Streptomyces sp. NPDC052064 | reverse complement strand
GCCTCAGGAACAACCCGTTGGAACAGTTCCCACAGCTCATCCGGCACCAGCCGCTCAACGATCGAGACCACGACCGACAGCCTACCGACCCAAATAAGATGACGTCTTAGGTCCGTACACGCTCCGGTATCTCGCGCCAGGCTAAGGAGCTGGTCGAACGCTGGGTCCTCGCGAGTGGCGATCAGTAGCCGCAGACGGCCGTCCGTCGTCTGAGCGAGCGGGAGCAGCAGGGCGGTGGTGATGTCCTGGGGTTTCAGGGCTTCGTCGAGGGCGTCGATGACGATGGTGACCGGGCGGCTGCCAGGGGGTAGCAGGTTTAGCAGCTGCTGTGCTGGTTTTCCGGCCGTGTCCTGGGCTTCTTCGTCCGGGTGGGTTAGGGCGTCGGAGGCGGTGATGTGGCGTAGTTGGCGGGTCAGGGAGGCGATGGTGTCGTCGAGGCTGAGGCGTCGGGCGTGGACGGCGGCGATCCGGTTGTTCTCGCCGGGTACGTGGTCGTCGAGTCCGGCCCACAGGGGGCGGGTGGAGCGGCGCAGTGCCGGGTGGGCGGCGCAAAGGAGGATGCCGAGGAGCGCGGATTTCCCGGCGCCTGCTTTGCCGGTGACCACGCGCAGTGCCGGGGTGGCCGTGTCGTTGTCAAGCCATGCAGTGATGGTGTCGAGTTGTGCGGTGCGGCCGCTGAAGTAGCCCTCGGTCCAGTCGCGGTCGACCGGTTCGGCGCCGTCGGCGCGGCGCATGAAGTGCAGGGGGTCTGTGGTCCAATCGGCCAGGCGGGCGATTTCCGGGGACAGGCCCAGGGTCAGCACCGATGTGGTGTTTTGGGGGGTGTAAGTGGGGTTGGGGAAGAACGGTAGCTGGGACAGGTCGGCGTGGCTGGGGATGAGGCTTGTCATGATCGATTGCGGCAGCCGCTTGGCCTCTTCGGCCAACTCTGCGACGGCGCGGCCAATGTCCCGCCACACGGTTCCGGGCGGGATGTACCGCAATGAAGGGTCGAAGCGGACCTCCAGGTCGCGGTACTTCTCCATCACCCGTACCAGGGCCTGACTCAGCCGGTAGCCGAACGCCTGTTTGTCCGGTCCAGTCGCGGCCAGCACCCAGGCCCGGCGCTTGTTCACGTCCATTCGCGAGTGCCAGGCAGTCACCGCGGCCTGCCCGGCGTAGCAGACGTCCAGGACGAACAGTGTCGTCGGCCGGTGCCGCTGAGGGTGGTCTTCGATCAGGTCGATCCACCCGCCCACCGGCCTGCCCAGGCGGTCTCCGTCACTGCCGAGGATGTACAGCTTCTCGCTGCTACCGTCCGCTAGCTCGCCGTGCCCGACGATGTGCACGATCAGTACGTCGGCGTCCTCGGCCTCGACCGCGGCCTCCACCAGCTTCCCGTAATCGGGCTGTCCATCCGGTGCTGCGGTCGGGCGCTGCGTATACCGGAACTGCTCCAGGATCTTTGCGACCCTCTCGGCGTGGACGGGGGCGTCCTCCAAGACGTCCAGGCCGAACCGCGGCGAGTCACCGTCCTCGGTACGTGTCAACGCGATCCCCAGTGACAGCACCACGTGCCGCAGTTCGCCCGCACCCCCCGCCTGCTTCACGCCCGCCACCACGCTCCATCCCCTGCCTGTTGGTAACTTGATCAGCAGCGCGCTTCGACGATAGACACTCCACGCCTCGGAGGCATCCAGATCACCAAGATCGGGAAATGACTGCTCTGAAAACTCGCACCCTCGATGGTCCCGGCCGGCATCCTGTCCTTGCCCGCCAGTAGGGCGCTAACTCCCGGGCCTGGGGCCCGCAGCGGCATCTGCTCGGCCAGGATGACGGAGAACTCAAAGGCGCTGGGATATTTTCTAGAGGAATTCGGGCCGTCGACACTTGACGAGAAGGAAGCGAACGAGCATGCCCCAGGACTTCGAGAACTGCGGGCCGCTTCGAGGAATCGGAGTGGATGGGAAATCAGCGAAGAGCTGAGAGTCGCCCACCACGTGATCATCTGCATCGAGAACGCGCTGGGCGACGAGAACTCATACAGGTTCATTCATTTCATCGAAGCGGCCTACGCCGCGCCTGTGAACGAGGCGCAGTCGACCTGACAGGAGTTGCTTGTCCGATCCCTTGGGTGGCCGCACTCCTTCGACGGCTACCACCGAAGGCCACCAACACAGAGGAGCGCAAGGGCTGAACACATAGACTTGACAGGGAACTCTGTTCTTGCAAGCACTGCACGCTCATCGCCGGCGGCCCGGCGGTGGCGTGGGTCGGGTTCCGCCGGGAGAAATTGACCTGGACCGGCTCCGGAGGGGAACCGACCTGGTATTCGACCTGGCTTCTCCGAACTACCGGGGCGTCCCGTGGTCAGGTGGTCCTGCGGGGAAGGGGCCGGTCTGGGGCCGGAGAACCGCTGTGAACGGCGCGGGTGTTAGCTTCCTTCCCGTGTTAAGACACCAGGACGAGACCAGGGCGGCCTACGACGGGGTCGTCGACCTTTATGCGTCGATGTTCGCTAATCGGTTGGAGACGCAGCCGTTCGCACGGAACATGATCGGCACCTTCGCCGAGCTCGTGCGTGGGACGGGGAACTTGCGGGCAGCCGACGTCGGGTGCGGACCCGGCCATTTGACGGCCATGTTGCACGACTTGGGGCTGGACGCCTTCGGGCTCGACCTCTCCCCCGCTATGGTCGCCCACGCCCGGCGGGCCCATCCGGCGCTGCGGTTCGACGAAGCGCGAATGGAGGCCCTGCCGGTCGAGGACGGCGCGCTCGGCGGAGTGCTGGCCCACTACTCGATGATCCATACCCCACCTGGAGAATTGCCCGCGCTACTCGCTGAGCAGGTGCGTGTCCTGGCACCAGGGGGCCTGCTCCTGGCGTCCTTCTTCGGAACCGAAGGGTCGGAGCCTGTCCGCTTCGACCACAAGGTGGCGCCTGCCTATAGCTGGCCGGCGGAGCAGTTTGCCGAGTTGCTGGCCGGGGCCGGACTCGTCACGGTGGCTCGGTTGCTCCACGACCCGGCGTCTGAGCGGGGCTTCCTCGACACCCACCTGCTGGCCCGCCGCCCGTAGAACGTGGCCCGTGGCCGAGGTCGGGGTGGTGTAGATCATCCACGTGGATGAAGCTCGTCCAAGTGCCGCGTTCTGTGGCGGTGTCCGCTGAGCACGCCGGAGTGACAGCTGTTCAGTCACGCAGGCCCCGGCGGGTTGGCCGCCGCAGTGGTGCGAGCAACGATCTCCCGGAAGGTAGGAATTCCCAGGTCGACAGACTCCTGCTTCCGGGAGATCTGGGCGTCGAGTTGGGCAAGTTTCTCCTCGGCGTGGGTCAGGCTGCTCTGCAGCCCCTCGATCTCGCCGAGCCAGCCTTCCCTTTCGGCTTCCAAGATGCGCGTGAGGAGGTTGTCGCGGATTTCGACAAGCCGGGGACGCTCTGTCGCGTGGACGATCAGGACGGGGCATCTGACACAAGCGTGTTCGTGAGCACAGTCAGTTCCGTATGCGCGGCCGCAGTCGCCCAGGGCGAGCTTGCGGCGCTCAAAGTGCCCGAGAAACTCTCCCCATTCCTCAGGAGTGACGGTGCGGTATTCATCGGCAGGTCGCAGAGCCCGGCGCCGGGCGATGAACGCTCGATGTGCTTCGATGGCATCAGTGGGGTAGATCGCGGCGTATCCCATCGTCGTTCCGATGTGGTCGTGACCAGCGATGACCTGGGCGATGTGAGGTGGCAGGCCGTTGAGGATGGAGTCCGTGATGAAGATCCGGCGGAAGTCGTGGGGCTGAAAGATGAGGGGGGCACCCGCGCTGTCCGTCAGACCTGAGGCCAACAAGGTGACGTCGAGTCCCCGACGGATCGACGCTGGCGACAGCGGACGCAGGTACCCACTGGAGCGATCCTGGAACAGGAGAGGCATCGGCGGGTTCCAGACCCGTTCGTAGTGGTCATAACTACGAACAACGGGAACTCTCCCGTCCGATTTTCGGACTCGAGAGACGACCGTACTCAACACGTCCGCCAGCTCCGGCGTGACCAAGACAAGTCGCTCTTGGTCCGTCTTCGACGGGGCGATCTGCAAGAGCGGAACGGTCTGACCGGTGGTGGGCAGCTTGTAGCTGACGATGCTGTGATGCCCCAGCTCGAGGAGTTCCTCGATGCGGATGCCGGTGTGCCGCAAGATCTCGATGGCAGCCCACGCCCAGAATGCGCTGCGCTCCTCACCCGCGAATGAGCGCCGGGTGCCCTTCGCATCCCAAGCATGAATCGGGCGCCCGTCAGCGCACTTGCTGAAGCGCGGAACCCTGAACGTCTCACCAAGCACGCTGAAATCCGAACCGAGTGGGGCTGCGTTGAGTGCATCGAGACGCATCGTGGCCTCTTTCAACAGGCGGTGAGCCGTCTTCACCAGCGTGGGCAGCGCCGGCAGGCGCTCGCGAGTACGTTGGTCCATGCGGGCCTTGAGCTGCTTCTCAGCCTTTCTTCCCGAGCACTCGGCTTCGCTGATCGGGCAGGGCGCCACCCAGGCAGCCCACTGGCCGGGGTCCTCCACTGCCCACTCCGCCAGGTCCAGGTAGAAGGCTCTGACCTGGGTTTTGATCCCGATCGCACCTCGGCGTGGCTCTGTGAAATCACGAAATGATCCGTCGGGCAGACGCTTGCGGACGGTCTTCGTGGCCAGGCGGACCTTCCAAGCAGTGATCACCTCGGCAGGAAGCCGAAGAGAGTCGATGCCCGGATGATGCCGCTCCAGGTCGCCCCAGAACCGAAGCGCCAGCGAGATCGTGAGCGCCTGCAGCGTCGTGAAGTCGAGCCCTACGGACCGATGGGAGAGGTAGGCGACCAAGAGATCGCGGATCGGACGGCACTGCAGTTCGTAGCGGTCGACAAGGTCTGCCGGGGTGAGTTGCCCGGTACGGTTCGAGATCCGGAACAGCGTGTGCGGTGCGTCTGCTGGAAAGAGACCCAAGTCGCGTAGCCAGGTATAGGCGAGCTGGATCCGTCCATTGCTGTTGCTCGGATTCTTGCTTTGCCAGAGCAGCAGGTCGCCGACGACGATGTCCTCGATAGTGCCGCCATGGCAAGCCATGATCTCCGCAATGGTCTTCAGCCCGGACGAGATATTCGCAGCCGAGATGTTGGTCGGCAGTGAAGCCCTCAAACGAGCGAACCCCTCGGGGTCGCGTGTGGTCTCCAGCGCCGGCCGAAGATGCCGCGATCTTGACCCGATGAGGAATTCCGGGTCGGGTCTGACGGCATCCGCGCAGAGCAGCGCCAGCACACCGACGAGGAGCGTTTCACGGCGAGATACTCGCCCTTCCGGGCGGGCCCAGGCTGCGAAGTCATCCCTCCACCCCTGCGACGCAATGTGCTGGCCGTGTGCAGGGCTCCTCTGCCACCGCTGTTGCCAGGTTTCTCCCGGAAAGGTCATCAGCCAGTCGAGCAGGAGGCGTGCCCCGAACATCCGATTCGCCTGGGCGCTGGGTTCCACAACTCGTAGCGGTGGGCGAGCCAGCCGCTCAAGGACCTCTTCACGAGTGATCGAGGTCGCTTCCCACGTGCTTGGTCTTTCCCGATGCGGGAATCGGTTCATCAGCGTGAGCGCTTCGGCGCCCACCATGCTTGTGACCCGCGGAACGAAGCTCGAGCCGACGTGGGTCGCAGTGCTCGTCATGACGCGTCCCGGCCGAAGAGGATGGACAAGGAGTCGGGGTTGTAGGACGGCTCGTCAACAGGCACAGGAGTCTCCTCGCGTCGCTTCTCCTGGCGGGCGTGGTGGGCAAGGCCGGCTCTGATGACGTCGTCCCTGGTCGGACGGTTGTAGATGTCCAGGGTCGACAGGTACTTGTGGCCGAGGATCTTCTGCACGTAAACCGGTGGCATGTTCGGGTCATCGAGCATGAGGAACGTCGCCGTGTGCCGCAGATCGTGAAGGGTCCAGTTGGCGCCCAGGAGATCGTTGGCGCGGTTGAACATCATGCGTGCCGCGTCGTACTCCAGCGGCCGCCATGGGCGCCGCAGCGTCCACCACAGCGGATGATGGCGGCCCCGAGGGACGCCTTTCTTCCAGGCGGACTCTTGGTAGAGCCGCAGCCAGACGAACGCGTCCGGGGTGGCGGCCAGGTCCTGGTAGTCGCGGGTGCCCTTGCGGATCACACTGACGGTCTGCTCGCCGACGACCGCGCCGCCCTGCTTGACCGTGAGTAGCTCCTCGGCTCGGGCGCCAGTGGCGACCCAGAAGGCCAGCAAGGCGCGGTCACGATGAGAACGGAGCCCGGCGAAGACCTTGGTGTACATCTCGTCGGGAATCCGCCGTGGGACCCGCTGCGGAACGGTCGGCCGGTACAGGCCCGTGCGTCGGTTCCGGTGCTTCTTCCCGCCATCACGCTGTGTCCCGAGCTGGGACAAGCGGCGCCCACGGACCAACGGGAAGGGGTTCACCAGCAACGAACCGGTGTTTTCATCCAGATGGAAGTTGTAGAACTCCCGCAGCACCGTCTCGCAATGAGCACGGGTTGCCGGTGAGTACTTGGTCCCGACCGTGGGTTTACCCGTCACCGGATTCGGCGTCCCCGGTGCCGGCCTGTCGCTGCGAGGCGGCGGGACCTTGGAGAGAGCCCTGCCGCGATGGCGCCAATGGACACGTTTCGGCTTGTCCGCCACCTTCATCCACAACATGAAGTCCCGGGCATCTTCCCGGGTCGCACGGTCCCACTCGATCCCGAGCGCCCATAAGAACCGGAACCAGCGCAGCAGATCCATGCCGTACGAACGTGGCGTCAACGGCGAGCTGTTCCTCGCCATCAGCTCCTTGAGGTAGAGCGCAGCGGGCTCGACCGGCCTCCCGCGTCCATCCAGCACCCTGTACGGCTCCCAGGGATCTCCCGTCTTCAGCAACTGGCCTAACTCAGGCAGGACAAAGTTCCTCAGGTCCCTTCCGGACCGCTGCTCATCAAACACCCCGGGAAGCTAGCAGATACCCGGTCTGACCTGCGAAGACAGCTGAGTTAGTTCGGTTAACAGGCCCGACCCTCCACCGTGGCTTTTGCCCGCGCTGCGGGAGGCACCTCGTCTCCGCCGCCGCCGATTCAGTCATGATCATGGTGACAACGTTCAGCCTCAATGAGCAGAGCGGCCTGGAGCCTGTCGGGCTCCGCGAGTCAGCCGCGCCTTGATGACCGTAACCCTCGCCCCCGACCCGCTCCACCAGTAGCGGCATTACAGCCGTTTCCCGGCCCGCGCAGCGGCTGAGATGGAGGCGACGGCGAATCACGGCACCCCTCCGGTCCAGCGTAGTCAGTTCGGGTGCCGTCCGATCAAGCCCAGCACCTCGTCCGTAGTCCGTACGTCGCCGAATGACCGGTAGATCGTGTGCAGCGCAGCGTTGTGGTCCTGGTCGCGCCGGGCCGCATTGGCGTCGGCGACCATCAGCACGCGCAGGCCCGTGGTGGCCGCGTCCCGGGCCGAGGATTCGCAGCAGACGTTCGTGAGTGTGCCCGTGATGAGGACGGTGTTGATACCGCGCTCCGCCAGCAGTCCTGGTAGCGGCGAGCGTCCGGGGAAGAAGGCGCTGTAGGCGGTCTTCTCCACCACGAGGTCGCCTTGCCGGGCGTCGAGGGCGTGCCACAGGCGCGAGCACAGTGGGCCTTCGCCTCCTGTCGCCGCGAACGTCTGGCTGACTGTCGGTCCGTAGAACTCGCTGCTAACGCTCCCGAGTAGTGCCTCGTTCGCTGGCAGCACCCAGGCGACCGGGCCGCCAGCTGTACGCAGTGCATCAGCTATGCGGTTGATGTTGGGCACGACGCCGCGGACGTACGGATTCGCCTCGACGAAGAAGGACACCATGTCGATCACGATCAGCGCAGTGCGCACCGGGTCGAGGCTCTCGTACGCGTGCCGCCTGCCGCGCCTCTCCTCCTGCCGCGCGTACTCCCGGGGTTCGATCCGCCAGGCGTGGATCTTGGGGGTCGGTCTGCATACATCCCTCGGTCGGCTGGCCCGTGACTGGGACGAGCATGCCCTCCGTGACCGATCAGCGCGCCGACTCCGCCTCTCGGCTACGTGTCATGCCGGGGAGCGAAGATGGGTCGATCACTGCGGCAGCGTAACGAGGCCCGCGCGCGCTCGTGGACGACAGAGCCCCCGGATTCCAGGCTGTGGAATCCGGGGGCTCGGAGTCGTGGAGAGGTGTGGAGTGCGGGGTGGTCTGCAGGCGTAGGCACGGGCTGAACGCGGCGGCCGTGTAAGCGCACACACATTACCCACCCCTCCCGGAGTCGGGCAACGCGGGTGCGGCCGTCACGTGCCGCCAACCCCAAGCTCAGTCGGCTGCGCCGTGACACCGCAGGTAGGTGGCCAGTTGGTGGTGACACCGGAAGCATGTGGAATCTCCACAAGGCGGCAGCGTGAGCGGCGGTGCCGTTCCGCAACGCCTGACTCAACTGCCAGCCAGGTCAGCATTGATCCGGTCACCACCGAACCTGCAAACGCCTACGCAAGCGCTGAAGCTGGGAAGAGGGCCTCTCATCCCACCCTGACGAGGCGTCAGCAAAGTCAGCATCAGGTCAGCAAGTGTCCTGCCACAGCCGCCCAAAGACAGCCACACCGTGGAATCGGCAACCGCACCGACCTGAGCCAGCCGGCTGTTCGGATGCCTTCTGGCAGGCGGGCAGAAGCCAGTAAGAATTACCCGGCAACCCGCCAATTAGCAGCCACCGACGCTCACGCGTTTCCGCAGGTCAGCGCACCCTTCCCCGCGGCTTCAACGGCACCGGCGGCAGTTCCGGTGCGGGCAGTGGAGCACCGTCGTACCCCTTCACCTCCCCGAACCGGGAGCCTTCCATCCAGTCCTGACGGGCCTCTACGATCTCCTCCTGAGATCGCCCGATCCAGTTCCAGAACATGATCAGCTCCTCCTCGAACGGCTCGCCGCCCAGGAGCATCAGGTCCGCGTCCGACTCCGCTCGCAATGGCAGTTCGCTGCGGCCGCAGCCGAGGTAGAGCATCGAGCCGGGCAGGACCGGAACGCCGTCCACATGGGCCTCGCCGGACATGGACAGGACGGCGTACTCGAAGTCGAGTTCCAGCGGGAGGCGTACGTCCGCGCCCCGGGAGAGGGCCAGGTCGGCGCCGACGATCGGGGTGTACGCCGTGCCGGGCGAGGTCGCGCCGTCGAGGTCGCCGAGGATCAGCGTCGCCTTGATGCCGGGTGCCGTGACGACCGGCAGGTCGGCGTGATGTTCGAAGCGCGGGTCGACGTGGCGGTGGCCGTCCGGGAGGGCGACCCACAATTGCGCGCCGTGCAGGAAACGGGCGTGCGAGCGAGGGCTCTCCTCTGAGTGGCTGATCGCCCGGCCGGAGGTCATCAGGCCCAGTTCGCGCGGCCGGATCGTCTGGAGGCTGCCGGTGGAGTCGCGGTGCAGCACCTCCCCCTCGTGCAGCCAACTCACCGTCTGGAGACCCATGTGGGGATGCGGCGGCACCTGCATGCCGGGTTCGTCGGCGATGTCGTCGGGGCCGTAGTGGTCGACGAAGCACCAAGCCCCGACCATACGGCGGCCGAGGTTGGGCAGCAGCCTGCGGACCTCGCTGGACTCACCCAGCTTCACGTGGCGAGGACTGAGGAGTTCGCGAACCGGCTCGGCCACGACGAAGCCGCGGCCACCGCACAGGGAGGGCGCCGCCTCGCGCTCAAGATTGCTCATGGCGCACAACCTAGTCCGGTTGAAGGGCCTGCGTCAGCGCGTCATGCGGGCCGCGCCCAGGCGCCCACGTCGGCCGGACGGTGGCGCCGCTGGGGCTCACCCACCCGCGGTACTCCTAGGGCGTGTCTGATGGGTCGGTGACGGCCCGCATCGCGGATCGTTCTCGGCCGTTGGTGCGGGTGACTCATCAGGTGCGGAGTGGGTTCGGCTGGAAGCGCAGTCGCCGAAGACCGGGCGGGGGGCGAGCCTCTCTGCGGTCCTTCGCCCCTTCGGCCCAATCCGGGGTGCCGAGGCGATCCGACACGCCACGCCTCGACCACCATGAGCGGGATGAGGCTTCCAGGCGATAGGCACGAGACCGCTCCGATGTCCGACGAGGCCCAGGCCAGGGTCGGGAAGCGGCTGGACGATGTCGCCAAGATCCTCGCCGGTGCCCTGGTCGCTGTTGCAGGCATCATGACCGCGCTCGGGCTCACGAGCGACATCGTCTTCGTCGCGCTCAACAACGAATCGTGGCCCATCTATGTGGCCTCGCTCTGCGCCATCCTCGCCATCGTGTGCAGCATCGTGGCACTGCTGGTCCGCCCGACGCCCCGGGGGATTCTGTGGGAGACCATCGTGCTCATTCTCGGGGTGATCTTTTACATGGCGTCGTTGAGCGTGGCGGTCGTGGGCGCCTCGAAGGCAGCGGGAGGGAATGGGCGCCCCACTATCACCGACGTCGAGTTGAGAGGTCACCGGTCGGATCTGACGCTGAGCTTCACCGTGCGTGCGCACGGCGTTGACACGTGGGCGGCCGTCGAGGTCTACGCAGACGCCGTGGACCACGACATGGATCCCCTCGACGAAAGGATCGACTTCTACAGCAGCTACCTCAGGCCCGATGACAAGGGTGTGGTGGAGCAGCGGGTCAGTTCACCGATTACCGTGCCGGCGGAAGCCTGGGGCGTCGAGATCGGCGCCGTGGCCGCCGGCGGATCCCAGGACTGCGAGTCCCTCACAGAGCGCGGCCCGGCATGCGCGACGGTCCAGCTCCCTCCGACGACCCGGCGATGAACCCTCTTGGCCCTCCGGCACGCCGATTCCTATCCGGGATGCGGGCCGTTACCGACCCATCAGACACGCCCTAAGCTGTCAGGTGCTGCCCAAGCGCTGGGTGGTAGCCGGCGATCAGCTGGATCATGCGCGCCCGCCGGAATGTGCGCGACTACGAGCGGCTCATCCATCCGGCCGGCGCCAGAACCGCTTCGCTGACCGTCATCACGGCGGCAGCCGGATCAATCGTGCCCTTCGGGTGATCCAGATGATCCAGGGGCGTCAGAATGGCGCGATGGACCATCACTTCGTCGGCATCCCAGAGTTGACCGGCGTTCCCCGTATTGCAGTCGTCATCGACGTCATGCGCGCCTTCACCGTGGCTGCCTGGGCCTTCTCGCGTGGCGTCGAGAGGATCGTCCTGGCTTCCACGGAGAGTGAGGCACTTGCCTTGAAGGAGAGTCACTCGGGTTGGCTGGCTTTGAAGGACGGAGCTCCAGCAGCGGGCTTCGACGCGGTGAACTCACCTGGCTTGCTCAGGTCATGCGACTTCGCCGGTCGCACGCTGGTGCAGAAGACGACGGCAGGAACCGTGGGCGCGCTGGCCGTCGCGAACGCGCCGCTGGTCTTGTGCGCGAGTTTCGTGGTGGCCGGCCCGACCGCGCGGTTCCTGCAGACCGAGGATTCCGGTCCGGTGACGTTCGTCGTCACCGGCGAGGGAGGCCAGGCCGACGAGGACCTGGCCTGCGCTGAATACATTGGTCATTGTATGGCCGGAGGCGATGTCGAGGCGGCCCCGTATCTCCACCGCGCGAGGACTTCTCGCGCCGCGGCAGACCTCGCCGGTGGGCTGCGGAGCGGATACCACCCGGACGATGTCGATCTCTGCTTGGAAATCGACAGGTTCCCCTTTGCGATGATGGCTCGCCAGGAAGAGTCTCTGACGGTGCTCCGTCCCGTTACGGTGCCTGACGTCCCATCCAGTCTCCGCTGACCTGCTGGAACTGTGGACTTTCAGGCGGCGGGAGCCGATGCCCGTGGCGATGATGCCGACCTGGCGATAGAGCCGGCACCGACTAGCGGCCCGCTCAGTAGGGGAATATTGAACTAGTGGAATATTGAACCAACGCGTTCGGTTGTCGGCCTCGAAGGAGGCACGAGTGAACACGACCTACGACGCCACGTACTACGCCCACGGGACACCGGCGGAGCGCTGGGAGCGCGCGCAGATGTTCTTCGGCGCCAAGGACTACGCCGCCGCCGCGCGCGTCCTGGGCGGGCTGGTCGAGGAGGTGCCGGAGCAGACCGGGCCACGGCTGCTGCTGGCGCGCTCCTACTACCACTCGGCTCAACTGCGGCGTGCCGAGGACGAGTTGCGGACTATCGTCGAGCGGGACCCGGTCGAGCACTACGCCCGGCTGATGCTCGGCCGTACGCTTCAGCGGCAGAACCGGCACGACGAGGCGGAGTCGCATCTGCGGATCGCCTCGGCGCTCGCGGGTGACTTCGAACAGCGCTGACCGGTACGTACTCGAAGGTGCCCGGCTCCGCGTGGAGCCGGGCACCTGTGCTTCGGCGGGTACCCCACCGCATCAACGGGCCCCTACCACGCCGACGGGTCAGCTATCGCGCCGACGGGTCCGCTACCGCGTCGACGTCCCGGCTCCGTACGTCCGCCGTCCCCTCCGGTAGGCGATCTCGCCCAGCAGGATGTCGACGGCCAGGAAGGCCGCCAGCGGGATGCCGAACAAGGGCAGGAAGTAGCCGAGTACGGCGACCCCCGCCAGCAGCGGTACCAGGATCTGTGGCGGCACCTGTTGCCAGGCGCCGCGTGGGATCGGGCGGCCGAAGGCCGTGCCGCGGCCGCGCTGCCACCACATGCGGTAACCCCACACGATCAGCAGGATCAGACAGAGCGCGAGCAGCATCAGGGCGATCTGGCTGGCCAGGCCGAACAGGATGCCGGTGTGCAGGTCGATGCCCCACCGGGTGAGCTTCGCGAGCACCGGGTAGTCGGCGAACCGCACCACGTCCATGACCTCGCCACTGGCCGGGTCGATCGCGACGGAGTCCTGCTTCTCGGGCCAGCTGCGCTGCACTTGCTTGACGACGTACGCCGACTTCGCGTCCGCCGGCGGCACGATCTCCACCGGGTCGCCCAGGCCCGCGGACCGGGCCGCGGCCAGGACCTTGTCCAGGCCCACGCCGTGCGCGGCGTCTCCGGTCTGCCCTGCGGCGGAGCCGTGGCCGGCGTGTTCACCGCCCGCCGACGCCGACACCGACGGGGTGGCCTGACCCAGCGAGGTCCGCAACTCGTCGATGGTGGCCCCGGCGTAGGCCGACCAGGTCAGACCGGTCGCCGAGAGGAAGAAGAACCCGGCCGCCGCCCACACGCCGATACTGCCGTGCAGTCCGAGGGTGCGGCGCCGCCCGTTCGTCCCCCGCACCTTGCGCAGGGCACGGCGGCGGGAGAACCACAGCACCAGTCCGCCGGCCGAGATCACCCACAGCCAACTGGCCGCCAGTTCGCTGTACAGCCGCCCTGATTCACCGAGGTGCAGGTCGCGGTGGAACTCGTCGATCCAGGTACGCACGGGCAGCGCGCCGGTCGAGCCGTACTGTTCGAGGGAGCCGCGCACCTCAGCGGTGTACGGATCCACGAACACGGCGAGCGTGTGTCCCTCGTCGACGCCCGGGACACCGGACAGCATCACCCTGGTCGTCGCGTCCGCCTCGGGTGAGGGGCGTACGGCCGAGATCGTGCCCTCGGGGTGGGCCTTGCGGGCGGCGGCCACCTGCTCGCTGACCGGCAGCTTCCGCTCGCCTGCGGGGACGGTCAGTTCGTGGTCGTACACGATTTGCTCGGCCTGGAAGGAGGCGGCGTACAGCAGGCCGGTGGCGGCGGCGACGAGGAGGAACGGCGCCACCAGTACCCCGGCGTAGAAGTGCAGGCGGAGGATCAGCGGACGCAGTGGCGCCCACCTGTTCTTCGACGGTGCAGGTGTGGCGGGTGGTGGGGCCTCGTCCGTGGTGGTCGAGGGAGCGGTGGTCATCGGCGGGCTTCTCCGGGGGACGTCATCTTGGCCGTCGCAGTGCGGTCGTCGGCCGTTGCGGTGCAGTAGTCGGATCGGCGGGGCGTCCAGTTCCCGAAGAAGGTGTGTGACGTGTGCCACGCGAGGGGGAAGGGTGTCGTGCCATCCTGACGCGATGGGAACTCCGAGCGAGCGCGCACCCCTGGCCGAACGGGTCGAGGAACTCCTCGCCGGTGGCGGTCCGTTGCCCATCGTCGCGGCCGGCGATCCGGTGCTGCGACGAGGCACCGAGCGGTACGACGGTCAGCTGGGGCCCGCGCTGCTGGCCCGGTTCGTCGAGGCCCTGCGGGTCACCATGCGCGCGGCCCCGGGGGTGGGCCTGGCGGCGCCGCAGGTCGGTGTGGAGCTGAGGATCGCGGTGATCGAGGACCCGGCGCCGGTGCCGGAGGAGGTGCGGCTGGCGCGCGGGCGGGTGCCGCAGCCGTTCCGGGTGCTGGTCAATCCCGCCTACGAGCCCGTCGACGTCGGGCGGGCCGCGTTCTTCGAGGGCTGTCTGAGCGTGCCGGGCTGGCAGGCGGTGGTGGCACGACCCGCCGAGGTGCGGCTGACCGGGCAGGACGAGCACGGGCACGCGCTGGACGAGGTGTTCACGGGCTGGCCCGCGCGGATCGTGCAGCACGAGACGGATCATCTCGACGGGGTCCTGTATCTGGACCGGGCCGAGCCTCGTTCGCTGTCGTCCAACCGTGCGGTGACGGAGCGCTGGGCTCAGCCGACGCCGCAGGATGCGGCGCGGGCACTCGGCTTCGAGCTGCCGTAGGGCACGGAAAGCCGGAGGCGGGCACGAGAAAATCGGAGGCGCCCCGTGGGGCGCCTCCGTTACCGTGACGCCCATGTCTACGCCCCGAATTTCCTAGCCGAGGACCCGCTTCCACGCCCCCCGTGTGTCCTCTTGCTTGTTCGGAGCGTTTTCTCATGATCACCGTACGTGACGTCGACGTGCGCGCAGGCGCGCGTCTGCTGCTGTCCGGCGTCTCCTTCCACGTCTCCCCCGGCGACCGCATCGGCCTGGTCGGCCGCAACGGCGCGGGAAAGACGACCCTGTTGCACACCCTGGCGGGCACCCTGCGGCCCGCCGCCGGGACCGTCGCCCGCACCGGCGATGTCGGCCATCTCCCGCAGGACTCGCGCGCCGCCGACCAGTCGGTCACCGTCACCGACCGGATCCTGTCCGCGCGCGGCCTGGACCACTCAGTACGGGCGCTGCGCCGCGCCGAGGCCGCGATGGCCGACGGGACGGAGCGGTCGATGAACTCCTATGTGCGGGCCGAGGCCGAGTTCCAGGCGCGCGGCGGATACGCGGCCGAGGCGGAGGCCGCCCGGGTCGCCGCCGGAGTCGGACTGCCGGCGGGGCTGATGGACCGGACGCTCCGTGCCCTGTCGGGTGGCCAGCGCCGGCGCGTGGAGCTCGCCCGCATCCTGTTCGCCGGGCACGGCACGCTGCTGCTGGACGAGCCGACGAACCACCTGGACGCGGACTCGGTCACCTGGCTGCGCGGGTTCCTCAACAGCCACCAGGGCGGGCTCGTGATGATCAGCCACGACACGTCCCTGCTGGCCGGCACCGTGAACCGGGTCTTCCACCTGGACCCGGGGCGGGCCGCGCTCGACGTCCACAACACCGGCTGGGACGAGTATCTGGCCCAGCGGGACGCCGACGAGCGGCGGCGGGCCCGCGAGCGGGCGAACGCCGAGCGCAAGGCGGCGGCGTTGCACGCCCAGGCCGACAAGATGCGGGCCCGGGTGGCGACCGCGGTGGCCGCGCGGAACATGGCCCGCCGTGCCGACCGGATGCTCGCGGGCCTGGAACCGGCCCGGCGCGCCGAGAAGACGGCCAGGATCCGGCTGCCCGAGCCGGCGCCCTGTGGCCGGATCCCGCTCGGCGCCGTCAGCCTGACCAGGTCGTACGGCGGGCAGCACGTTCTGCGGGGCGTCGACCTCGCCGTCGACCGGGGCAGCCGCCTGGTGGTGCTCGGGCCCAACGGCGCCGGAAAGACGACCCTGTTGCGGATCCTCGCCGGGCAGGACACGCCGGACGGCGGCCGGGTGGTCCACGGGCACGGGCTGCGTCTCGGCTACTTCGCCCAGGAACACGACACGCTGGACCCGGAACTGACGGTGCGTGAGCACGTGGCATGTGCCGCCCCGCACCTCACCGACGGCGAAGTCCGCCGGGTCCTGGGCTCGTTCCTGTTCTCCGGCGACGACGCCGGCAAGCGCGTCGGTGTCCTCTCCGGCGGCGAGAAGACCCGGCTCGCCCTGGCGGGCCTGGTGCACTCGGGCGCGAACGTGCTGCTCCTCGACGAGCCCACCAACAACCTCGACCCGGCCTCCCGCGCGGAGGTCCTGGCCGCGGTGGGCACGTACCCGGGCGCGATCGTCATGGTCACGCACGACGAGGGCGCCGTCGACGCGCTGCGGCCGGACCGGGTGCTGCTGCTGCCGGAGGCGGAGGAGGACCTGTGGAGCGACGACTACCGGGAACTGGTGGTGCCCGCGCACGCGTGATCTCGTCGTGGTGCCCGCGCACGCGTGACCTCGCCGGATCCCGGTCGGTCACCGGCTGCCCGGGCCGGTCCCGCGCCCGGCGGGACCGGCCCGGGGGCCGGACGATCCGGAGGTCAGGCGTCGCGGTAGGCCTCCAGCAGCCGCAGCCACACCTCGCTGATCGTCGGGTACGAGGGGACCGCGTGCCAGAGACGGCCGACCGGGACCTGGCCGGCGACGGCGATCGTGGCGGAGTGGATGAGCTCGCCGACGCCGGGGCCGACGAGGGTCACACCGCGCAGGATCTCGTCCTCGAGGTCCACGACCATGCGGGCGCGTCCCTTGTAGCCGTCGGCGTACAGGCCCGCGCCCGCGACGGTGGACAGGTCCACGTCGACGGCCTTCACCCGGTGCCCTGCCTGTTCGGCCTCGGCGAGTGACAGGCCGACGGCCGCCGCCTCCGGGTCGGTGAAGACGACCTGCGGGACGGCGGCGTGGTCGGCGGTCGCGGCATGCGCGCCCCAGGGCTGTGCGAGGAGGGTCTCGCCGGTGGCCCGCGCGGCGATGGCGGCGCCCGCGATGCGGGCCTGGTACTTGCCCTGGTGGGTGAGGAGGGCGCGCTGGTTGACGTCGCCGACCGCGTACAGCCAGTCGTGGCCGGTGACGCGGAGGCTGTCGTCGACGTCGAGCCAGGTGCCGGGTTCCAGGCCGATCGTCTCCAGGCCGAGGTCGTCGGTGCGTGGCGCGCGGCCGGTCGCGAAGAGGATCTCGTCGGCCTCGATGCGGTCGCCGGTGTCCGTGACGGCCACGACGGTGTCGTTCTCGCGGGTCACCGATTCCACCGACGTGCCGGTGCGGACGTCCGCGCCGGCCTCGGTGAGCGCCTCGGCGACGAACTCCCCGGCGAAGGGCTCCATCCGTGCGAGCAGTCCCTTGCCGCGGACCAGCATGGTGACCTTCGAGCCGAGGGCCTGCCAGACGGTGGCCATCTCGGTGGCGACGACGCCGCCGCCGACCACGATCAGGCGGCCGGGCACCTTCTTGGCGCTGGTGGCCTCCCGGCTGGTCCACGGCCGGACCTCGTCGAGTCCGGACAGGCCGGGCAGGGCGGCGCGGCTGCCGGTGCAGACGGCGACAGCGTGCCGGGCGGTCAGGACGCGGTCACCGCCGTCCGGGCCGGTGACCGTCACCGTGCGCGGGCCGGTGAGGCGGCCGTGGCCGCGGTACAGGTCGGCGCCGATGCTGTCGAGCCATCCGACCTGCCCGTCGTCCTTCCAGTCGGAGGTGTAGTAGTCCCGGTGGGCGAGGACCGCGGAGGCGTCGAGGGGGCCCTGCACCGACTGGCTCAGGCCCGGCACACGGCGGGCGTCCGCGCGGGCGATGACCGGCCGCAGCAGGGCCTTGCTGGGCATGCACGCCCAGTACGAGCATTCGCCGCCGACCAGTTCGCTCTCCACGACCGCGGTGGTCAGACCGGCCGCGCGGGTGCGGTCGGCGACGTTCTCCCCCACGGGCCCGGCCCCGAGCACCACGACGTCGTACGCGTTGGTTTCCGTTTCCGTCATGGGGTCAGTCTGGTGGGTGGTGTGCGCCCTGGCCACACGGGTAGGGGCGCGGAATACGTGCCAGGTCGGCCGTGTTGTGCCGACGGCTTGACCCACACCAGGAAGAGGGATTTACGCCATGAGCAGCACCGTGGAGCTCACCAAGGAGAACTTCGACCAGACGGTCACGGACAACGAGTTCGTCCTGATCGACTTCTGGGCGTCCTGGTGCGGGCCGTGCAAGCAGTTCGCACCGGTCTACGAGAAGGCGGCGGAGGAGAACCCCGACCTCGTGTTCGGCAAGGTGGACACCGAGGCGCAGCCGGAGCTGGCCGCGGCCTTCGGTATCCAGTCGATTCCCACGCTGATGATCGTCCGTGACCAGGTCGCCGTGTTCGCCCAGCCTGGCGCCCTGCCCGAGGCCGCCCTGACGGACGTCATCGGGCAGGCCCGGAACCTCGACATGGCCGAGGTCCGCAGGGCGATCGCCGAGCAGCAGGCCCAGGAGGGCCAGCAGGCGCCCCAGGGCTAGGGCTTGTCAGACACCCCCTAGAAGGGATACGGAGCCACGTCTCCGCGTACCGTCGTCCAGCGCAGTTCGGTGAAGGCCTCCAGGTTGGCCTCGCCGCCGAAGCGGGCGCCGGTACCGGAGGCGGCCACTCCGCCGAAGGGCGCCACGGCCTCGTCGTTGACGGTCTGGTCGTTGATGTGGACGATGCCCGTCGGTATGCGCTCGGCGAGGTCCAGGCCGCGGGCCGGATCGCGGGTGACGATGCCCAGGGAGAGTCCGTAGGGACTCTGCGCGGCCAGGGCCGCCGCCTCGTCGTCGGTGGTGAAGGAGCGTACGGGCGCGACGGGGCCGAAGACCTCCTCCGCGTAGGCCGGGGTGTGGTCGCCGACGTGGGCGAGGACCGTGGGCCGGTAGAAGAGCCGGTCGTGGGTGCCACCCGCGGCGAGCTTGGCGCCCGCGGCCTTGCTGGACTCGACCAGGCCGCTGATCTTGGCGAGCTGCCCCGAGTCGATGATCGGGCCCAGGTGGACCTGTTCGCGGTACGGGTCGCCGACGGCGAGTGAGTCGGCCTTAACGGCGAGCCGCTCGACGTACTCGTCGTACAGGGACGCGTGCACCAGGTGGCGTCCGGTCGTCATGCAGATCTGGCCCTGGTGGAAGAACGAGCCCCAGGCGGCGGTGGAGATCACCGCGTCGAGGTCGGCGTCCGGCAGCACGATCATGGCCGAGTTGCCGCCCAGTTCCAGGTGGGCCCGCTTCAGGTGACGGCCGGCGGCCTCGCCCACGGCCCGCCCGGCGGGGGTGGAGCCGGTGAAGGAGATGACCGGCACGCGCGGGTCGGCGACCAGGGCCTGTCCGGCGTCCGGGCCGCCGGGGAGCACATGCAGCAGGTCCTGCGGCAGGCCCGCGGCGGCGAAGACCGCGGCGAGTGACAGCCCTCCGCAGACGGCGGTGCGCGGATCCGGCTTCAGGACGACCGCGTTGCCGAGGGCCAGGGCCGGTGCGACGGAGCGGATGGACAGGATCAGCGGGGCGTTGAACGGGGAGATCACGCCCACCACACCGGCCGGGACGCGGCGCGTGTACGACAGGCGCGGCGCCTCGCTGGGCAGCACCTGGCCGGCCGGGCGGGAGGCGAGCGCGGCGGCCTCGTAGCACTCCTGGGCGGCGACGTGCAGTTCGAAGTCGGCCTTGCCGGGGACGGAACCGGATTCTCGGACGAGCCATTCCCGCAGTTCGGCGGCGTGTGCCGTGAACAGGTCGCCGGCCCTGCGGAGCACGGCGGCCCGGGCGAAGTGCGGGGCGCGGGACCACTCGCGCTGGGCGGCGGCGGCCCGCCCGGCGGCGGCCCCGACGTCCTCGGGAGTGGCGAGGGCGAGGGTGCCGAGGGCTTGGCCGGTTGCGGGTTCGGTGACGGTGTACCCGGGCCCCGTCAGGATGTGGGGCTGCCAGGTCCTGGTGTCGAGCAACGGCATGACGGCTCTCCGATCGATCGGTCACCGGCTGACGGGGTGAGCGGAACTCCCGTGAGTGCGCGGCCGGTTCGGCGGTCATCTGGCGGGACGCGCCGACCGGACCGCAGCCGTGCGTGCCGCGGCCCGCGTTCGTACGCGGCCCATTTTGTTGAGCGTGCAACATCCTAGTCATGCCGCAGGTCGGCGAGCCGGCCGACCGCCCTCCGCGCCGGCCGCGCATACGACCAGCTGCCGAGGAGTTGCGCCCGGCCGGGTCAGCTCGACTCGCGGTGCAGCACCGTGGCGCCCAGCACCTTGTGCGTCTCGGGCTCGGCACCGGGCTTGCGCACGGCGCGGTCGACCAGTTCGGCGAGGTCACGGCCGGAAGGCAGTTCCAGGCGGACCGTGCTGAGCCGCGGCCGCAGCAGCCGGCCGAGCATCAGATCGTCGGCGCCGATCACGGCCGTCTCCTCGGGGATGCGGATGCCCTCGTCCTGAAGGGCCCGCATGAGCAGCATCGCGTACTCGTCGTTGTAGGTGAACACGGCGTCCAGGCCGAGACTCCGCCAGCGGCCGGCGAGGCGCGCGGCGGCCTCCTCCTCGTACGGGAGGGGCAGTTGGGTCACGGTGGCGTCGGTGCCCCGCAGGGACTGGCGCACACCGTCGAGCCTGGGCGCGGAGAACGCCTCGAGGCCGGGTTCCTGCGGGACGACGACACCGATGCGCCGCCTGCCCCGGTCGTAGAGGTGGGAGCCCGCGCTGTGGCCGACCACGTCGTGGTCCATGAGCAGGGCGTGCGCGCCCTCGATGGTCTCGGGGCCGAGGGTGACCACGGCCCGCGCCCCCGATCGCTTGAGCACCGCGACCCCGCGCGGGCCGAGCCCGGAACCGGGCACGAGCACGGCCACGGGCCGCAACTCGGCCCAGGCGCGGGCGGCTTCGTCGCCGTGCGGGCCGCCGGTGCCGTACTGCACGACCGTGTAGTCCAGGCTGCCGAGCGCGCCCTGGAGGTCGGTGAGGAACCGGCTGTAGAGCGGGCCGACGGGGAAGGTCGGCGCGGGGATCAGGACCATACGGCTGTGCCCGGCGCGCAGGCTGCGGGCCGCCGCGTGCGGGACGTACCCGAGTTCCTTCGCGGCCTCGTGGACCCGGCGGCGGGTGGGCTCGCTGATCCTTACGGCACTGGTGTTGTTGAGGACGTAGGAGACGGTCGCGCGCGAGACGCCGGCCAGGCGGGCCACGTCGGCGCTCGTGGGCACGGAGCGCGACGGTGCGGGGGACGGGGGCGCGGGCGTTTTCGGTATCTGCACCATGACGTACGGCATCTTGGCAGAGGCCCCAATCCGCCTTTCAAGCGGGGGAGTTGTGAGGGAGCCGTGAACGGTCACGGAGCCCCGTCCGCGCGCTCAGCCGCCCACGACCGCGCCCGTCACCCGGTCGACGAGGTCGACCCAGGCGTCCTCCAGGCGGGCCAGGGGTATCCCGCACTGCCTGGTCAGGTGGTGAATCAGGGCCGGGTCGAGCTGACCCATCAGGGAGTGGGAGAGCAGTTCGCAGTCCGCTTCCGGGACGGCCTGCCGCAGCAGCATGGTCACGTGGTGGCGCAGCACCCGGCGGGGCGGGGCGGTGAAACGGCGGCTGGCGCCCGGCTCGGCCGCCAGTAGCAGCTCCAGTTCGTCGGTCGAGCGGCGCAGCATCGCGCACCCGAACGCCCGCAGCCGCTCCACGGGCGGCGCTCCGGGCCCGAGCGGCGGCGGCCCGGCGAGGAACGCGGCCTGGAACTTCTTCTCGGAGTGATCGAGCAGCGCCGTCAGCAGACCGGTGCGGTCGCCGAACCGGCGGAAGACCGTGCCCTTGCCCACACAGGCCTCGGCGGCCACCGCCTCCATCGTGACGGCGTCCGCGCCACGCTCCGCCACCAGCCGCGAGGCGGCTTCCAGCAGCCGGGCCCGGTTGCGCGCGGCGTCGGCCCGCAGGCACGGCTCGTCGGGCTCCAGGGCGGTCCCGAGCTGGAGCAGCCCGGGGTGGTCGACGGGCTCCTGGGATGTCGGGAAGGGCGGTGGGACGGTGGACATGAAGCCAGCGTAAGGCATCGGGAAGAAAAATGGACCGCGGTCCGGTTAAGGTGGTAGAACATTAAACGGACCCCGGTCCGGATCGTAACGACAGTGTTTCGGCGCCGTCCTTCACTGCCGTCATTCACTACGTGGGAGTCACCATGTCTGTTCGTATCCTCGCCCTCGTCGGCAGCCTGCGCGCGGGTTCGCACAACCGCCAGCTCGCCGAGGCCGCCGTCAAGCTCGCCCCCGAGGGTGCGGAGGTGGAGCTGTTCGAGGGGCTCGCCGAGCTCCCCTTCTACAACGAGGACATCGACGTCGAGGGCAGCGTTCCGGCGGCCGCCGCGAAGCTGCGCGAGGCCGCGAACGCCGCCGACGGCCTGATCCTGTTCACGCCCGAGTACAACGGCACCATCCCGGCCGTCCTGAAGAACGCGATCGACTGGCTGTCCCGCCCGTTCGGCGCCGGTGCCATCAGCGGCATGCCGGTCGCCGTGGTCGGCACCGCGTTCGGCCAGTACGGCGGTGTCTGGGCGCACGACGAGACCCGCAAGTCCGTGGGCGTGGCCGGCGGCAAGGTGCTGGAGGACGTCAAGCTGTCCATCCCGGGCTCGATGACCCGCTTCGCCGAGACGCACCCGGCCGACGACGCCGAGGTCGCCGCGCAGCTGACCGAGGTCGTCGCCCGCCTGCACGGCCACGCCACGGAGCCGGCCGCTGCCTGACCCTCTCGCGCGGTAGCCACGGAGGGGCCGAGGCCGTCGCAGGCCGCGGCCCCTCCGGCATGCCGTCGGCGAATTCGCCGCTCAGACCGGTTGCGGCAGTTGCCCGGCCGCCCGATCGTCCCGGTGGATCGGGGTGTCCGATCCGGTCAGCGGCCGCCCCGTGCCGCCGTGCCTCTCGGCGACGATCTCCGCCGCGATGGACAGAGCGGTCTCCTCGGGCGTAAGGGCACCCAGGTCGAGGCCGATGGGTGACCTGAGTCGGGCCAGCTCGCGCTCGCTCACGCCCGCTTCCCGAAGCCGCCGGTTGCGGTCCTCGTGCGTGCGGCGGGAGCCCATGGCGCCGACATAGGCGACCGGCAGCCGTAGGGCTTCGGTCAGCAGGGGTATGTCGAACTTGGCGTCGTGGGTGAGCACGCACAGCACCGAGCGCCTGTCGGTGTCCGTGCTCGCGAGGTAACGGTGGGGCCAGTCGACGACGATCTCGTCGGCCTCGGGGAAGCGGACCCGGGTGGCGAAGACGGGGCGGGCGTCGCAGACGGTGACGTGGTAGCCGAGGAACTTGCCCACCCGTACGAGGGCGGCGGCGAAGTCGATCGCACCGAAGACGATCATGCGGGGCGGTGGGACGGCCGACTCGACGAGCAGGGTGAGTCCGCCCGGGCAGTGCGAGCCGTCCTCGGAGACCTCGATCGTGCCGGTGCGGCCGCCGTCGAGCAGGGCGTGGGCTTGGGCGATCGCCGTGCGGTCCAGGTCGGGGTGGCCGCCCAGACCGCCTTCGTGGGTGCCGTCGGGGCGTACGAGCACCGCCCGGCCGAGGAGGCCGGCCGGGCCGTGGACCACTCGGGCGAGAGCGACCGGCTCGTCGTGGGCGGCGGCCGACAGCGCGGCGGTCTGAGCCGCATCGTCGGCGTCGTACGGGGTGACCACGATGTCGATGACCCCGCCGCAGGTCAGGCCGACCGCGAAGGCGTCCTCCTCGCTGTAGCCGAACCGCTCGACCCGGGTCTCCCTGTCCTGGAGGGCCTGGAGGCACAGGTCGTACACCGCGCCCTCCACACAGCCGCCGGAGACCGAGCCGATGGCCGTGCCGTCGGCGGAGACGGCCAGGGCGGCGCCGGGAGGGCGCGGGGCGCTGCCGCCGACGGCCACGACCGTGGCGACGGCGAAGTCCCGGCCCTCCTCGGCCCATTCGTGCAGTTGCCCGGCGAGGTCAAGCATCGCCGTCCGCCATCAGGACACGGTCGGGGCGGATGGGCAGGTGGCGGTGGCGGACACCGGTCGCGTGCCACACGGCGTTGGCGACCGCCGCCGCGGCACCCACGATGCCGACCTCGCCGATGCCCTTGATGCCGACCGGGTCGTCCGGGTCGGGGTCGTCGACCCAGTCGGCCTCGATGTGCGGGATGTCGGCGTGCGCTGCGACGTGGTAGCCCGCGAGGTCGGCGCCGTAGAGACCGCCCGTGGCCCGGTCCCGGACGGCTTCCTCGTGCAGGGCCATCGAGATGCCCCAGATCATGCCGCCGACCAGCTGGTTGCGGGCGGTGAGCGGGTTGACGATCCGGCCGGCGGCGAAGATGCCCAGCATGCGGCGCACCCGGACCTCACCGGTGGCGGGGTCGACGGCGACCTCGGCGAACTGCGCCCCGAAGGAGTGCCGTTCCTTCTGGGCGAGGGCACCGATGGCCTCGGCCGTGTTCGACCGTACGGTGATGCCCTCCGGCGGAATGTCGGCGCCTGGCGCGAGGCTCTGCCGGAGCTCCTCGGCGGCCGCCGTGACGGCCCACGCCCAGGAGCG
This sequence comes from Streptomyces sp. NPDC052064, assembly GCF_055585925.1. Lineage (NCBI taxonomy): Bacteria > Bacillati > Actinomycetota > Actinomycetes > Kitasatosporales > Streptomycetaceae > Streptomyces > Streptomyces sp. NPDC052064. The sequence goes on along the minus strand of NZ_JBVJJE010000019.1, from coordinate 104,468 downwards.
GGTGCCCATCGAACCACCGGCGATCATCGCCGGACCGAGGTCGCTGTCCCCGAGGCGCACCCGGACGCGGTCCGTCGGCACGCCCAGCGCGTCGGCGGCGACCAGGGTGAGCGCGGTCCGGGCGCCGGTGCCGATGTCCGCGGCGTTGATCCCCACCGTGAAGGTGCCGTCCGCCTCGGCGGTGACGGCCGCCGTGGAGGGCATGGCTCCCGAGGGGAAGGAGGCCGCCGCCGTGCCCGTGCCGAGGAGCCAGCGGCCGTCGCGGCGCACGCCGGGCCGCGGGTCCCGGTCGGCCCAGCCGAACCTGCGGGCGCCCTCCCGGAAGCAGGCGATCAGGTTGCGGCTGCTGAACGGCAGCCCCGACACCGGGCCGCGCTCCGGCTCGTTGCGCACGCGCAGCTCGATCGGGTCGATGCCGCACCGCTCGGCGAGCTCGTCCAACGCCGACTCCAGCGCGAACGAGCCGGGCGCCTCCCCGGGGGCCCGCATCCAGGTCGGGGTGGGTACGTCGAGCCGCACGATCCGGCTGGCCGTGTGATGCGCGTCGGCGTCGTACATGGCCCGGCTCGCGGCGGCGCTCGGCTCCACGAACTCGTGCACGGACGAGGTCATGTTCAGCGACTGGTGCTCCAGGGCGCGCAGCCGCCCGTCCGCGTCGGCGCCGAGCCTGACCCGCTGGGCCGTGGGGCTGCGGTAGCCGGCGAGCGAGAACATCTGCCGGCGGGTCATGACGACCCGGACCGGGCGTTGCAGGACGGTCGCGGCCATCACGGCGGCCACCTGGTGCGCACGGACGCCCTTGCTGCCGAAGCCGCCGCCGACGTGCTCGGAGCGCACCCGCACGGAGGCGGGGTCGAGGGAGAACAGGTTCGCGAGCTCGCCGGCAACCCAGATGGTGCCCTGGTTGGAGTCGACGACCTCCAGCCGGCCGCCCTCCCACAGGGCCGTCGCGGCATGCGGCTCCATCGGGTTGTGGTGCTCCTCCGGAGTGGTGTACTCCGCGTCCACCACGACGGCGGAGGAGGCGAGTTGGGCCTCCAGGTCGCCCTTCTCCATCACGCCCGGCGCATGGCCGTCGACCGGGTACGCCTCGGTCTGCCGCTCTGCGGAGAACGCGACGTCGTGCGGCTCCTGGTCGTACGTCACGACGAGGGCCTCGGCGGCCTCCCTGGCCTGCTCGGACGTCTCGGCGACGACCAGCGCCACCGGCCAGCCCATGTGGGCCACCCGGTCGTGCTGGAAGAGGGCGACGCTCGGGTCCGGCGGGACGCCCAGCAGGCCGACGTAGTCGCTGTCGACGCGCGGGGCGTTGTGGTGGTGGAGCACGGTGAGCACGCCGGGCATCCGGAGCACGGCCTCGGTGTCCACGGCGCGGATGCGGCCGCGGGCGACGGTGGACAGGACCAGCCAGCCGTGGGCGAGTTCGGCGAAGGGGATCTCGGCGGCGTAGCGGGCGGCTCCGGTGACCTTGTCGCGGCCTTCGACACGGGTGTGGGCGGTGCCGACGGAGCCCTTGGTGGCGGTAGTCATCGGGCGGCCTCCTCGGCAAGTTCGCTGAGCACGGCCACGACGAGGTTGCGCATCAGGGTCACCTTGTATCCGTTGTGGGGCAGCGGTTTCGCGTGGGCCAGTTCGGCGTCCGCGGCTGCCGCGAAGTTCTCGGCGTCGCCCGGGGCCCCGAGCAGGGCGCGTTCGGCCGCGCGGGCCCGCCAGGGGCGGGAGGCGACCGCCCCGAAGGCCAGGCGTACGTCCCGTACGCGGCCGTCCTGGACGTCGAGGGCGGCGGCGATGGAGCCGATGGCGAAGGCATACGAGGCGCGCTCGCGCACCTTGCGGTAGCGGGAGTTGGCGGCCACCGGGGTGGGCGGGAGGGTGACGCCGGTGATCAGCGCGCCCGGCGGCAGCGCCGTCTCCAGGTGCGGGGTCTCCCCCACGGGCAGGTAGAAGTCGGCGAGCGGCAACTCCCCTGGCCCGTCGGCCGTTTCGTAAGACACGACGGCGTCGAAGGCGGCCAGCGCCACGCCCATGTCGGAGGGGTGCGTGGCCACACAGTGGTCGGAGGCGCCCAGGATGGCGTGATTGTGGTGCTCACCGGTGACGGCGGGGCAGCCGCTGCCGGGGGTGCGCTTGTTGCAGGCGGAGGTGACGTCGGCGAAGTAGCCGCAGCGGGTGCGCTGGAGCAGGTTGCCGCCGACGGTGGCCATGTTGCGCAGCTGCCCGGAGGCCCCGGCCAGCACCGCCTGCGCCAACGCCGGGTAGCGGAGCCGGACTTCGGGGTGGGCGGCGAGGTCGCTGTTGGTGACGGTGGCACCGATGCGCAGCCCGCCGTCGCCGGTCGGCTCGATCTGGTTCAGGGGCAGTTCCCGGACGTCGACGAGCAGGGCGGGCCGCTCGACGCCGGTCTTCATCAGATCGACGAGGTTGGTGCCGCCGCCCAGGAAACGGGCCTCCCCGTCGCCGTCGAGCAGCGCCACGGCGCCGGAGACATCGTAGGCGCGCTGGTAGCCGAACTCCCTCATGCCGCCGCTCCCTTGGTCTCGGCGGCGCGGGCCACGGCCTGGACGATCGACACGTACGCGCCGCAGCGGCACAGGTTGCCGCTCATCCGCTCCCGGATCTCCTCAGGGGTCAGCGGTGGCGGTCCCGCGTCGGGCCGTATGTCGTCGGTGGCGGCACTGGGCCAGCCCGCCGCGTGCTCCTCGATCAGGGCGATGGCCGAGCAGATCTGCCCCGGCGTGCAGTAACCGCACTGGAAACCGTCGAGGTCGAGGAACGCCTGCTGCACCGGGTGCAGTTGATCGCCTTCGGCCACGCCCTCGATGGTGGTGATCTCACGCCCCTCGGCGGCCACGGCGAGCTGCAGGCAGGACACGGCCCGGCGGCCGTCGACCAGGACCGTGCAGGCACCGCACTGGCCCTGGTCGCAGCCCTTCTTCGTGCCGGTCAGATCCAGGCGCTCGCGCAGGGCGTCGAGGAGGGTGGTGCGGTGGTCGACGGTCAGCGTGTACTTCTCGCCGTTGACGGACAGGGTGAGGTCGCTGGACGTCGATGGGGGCATGGAAGCCTTCTTTCTCACGTCGCAAGGTCAGGCGGCAGGGGTTGTGGGTGGCGGCGCCGGTTCGCAACGGTGCAGGATGCGGGGCAGGCTGGCTGCGGCACGGCCGTCTCGGGCCTGTCGGCACGGGCGTCCCGCCGATACGATGGAGCAAGCGGACACTTGTCCGTTACCCGGAAACGTAACGGACAACTGTCCGCTTAACAAGGGCCGGGTTTCGGCCAAGGACCGTGAGGAGGGCGAGTGCGGCAGAAGAGGGACGCTCCTCTGCGCTCGGACGCGCAACGCAACCGCGAGCGCATCCTGGAAGTTGCGCTGGTCGAACTGACGCGTGCGGCGGACGCTCCGCTGAGCGCGATCGCCAAGAAGGCGGGCGTCGGGCAGGGAACCTTCTACCGCCACTTCCCGAGCCGTGAGGCGCTCGTCATGGAGATCTACCGGCACGAGATGCAGCAGGTCGCCGACACCGCGGCACCGCTGCTGGAGTGCCGGGAACCGGACCGGGCGCTGCGTGAGTGGCTGGACCGTTGCGCGCAGTTCGCCATGACGAAGGCCGGTCTGGCCGACGCGATCCGCCAGGCCACCGGCGCGCCGGGAAAGCCGGCGAAGCCGTCCCCTACGCCGCTGACCGAGGCGGCCGAACTCCTCCTCCGCGCCAACGAGGTGGCCGGCACCATCCGCCCGGGAATCACCGCGGACGATCTCTTCCTGGCCGTCGGCGGCATCTGGACGATCGACCCGCACACCGACTGGCAACCACGCGCCAACCGCCTGCTGGACCTCGTGATGGACGCGCTGCGGGTGGGGGCGCCCGGGGCCTGACCGTTACCGCGTGGGGGCTGTTCGCGCCCACGCGACGGAGCCGCAAATCAAGCACAGCCCCGCGCCCCTGAGTTACTCAGCGCTTCAGGCGACTGCCGTGGGGGCCAGTTCTCGTAGTTCCCGGAGGGCCGTCGCCACTGCCGGGCGGGCGTGGCCGCCGCCGCGGGTGCAGGTCAGGAGCTTGCGGTGCGGGTTGCCTTCGCAGCGGACGCGGGCGATCGGGAGATGCGGGGTCAGGTGGGCGAGGCGCGGGATGAGGGCGACGCCGAGCCGGTGGGCGACAAGGTGGGCGGCGACGTTCCAGTCGAGGGCGTGATGGACGACGTCGGGGGTGAAACCGGCCGAGCCGCAGGCGGACAGGACGTGCGGGCGGCAGGCGCTCTCCTCCACCGGCGCGATCCACGGCTCGTGTGCCGCCTCCGCGAGATCGACCCGGGCCCGTCCGGCCAGCCGGTGCCCGTCGGGAACGACCAGGTCGAACGGGTCGTCGAGCAACGGCTGCTGGTCGAACCGCGTGTCGCTCAGCGGCGGGTTGTGCGGGGTCGACTCGACGATCGCCAGGTCGATGGCACCCTCGAAGAGGAGGTCGAAGCTCTCCGGGACGCCCGCCTCGGTGATCCGTACGGACAGCCGCGGGTGCCGCTCCCCCAGCCGGGCCGCCATCGGCGCCAGCAGCACCGAGATGGCCACGGGGAAGCCCGTCACTCGCAGCACCCCGGACGGCGCCCCGTGGTCCGCCCGCAGATCGAGTTCCGCCTGGTCCCAGCGGGCCTGGATGGCGTCGGCGTGCGCGAGCAGGCTCTCGGCGGCCGCAGTGAGGCGGACCCCGCGTCCCTGCGGCTCCAGCAGGTCGACGCCCAGGTCACGGGCGAGCTGCCGGACCTGCTGGGAGGCGGCGGACGGGGTGAAGTGCAGGGCTCGGGCGGCCGCGGTGACCGTGCCGTAGTGGGCGACCGCCCTCAGGACGTGCAGTCGGCGCAGGTCAATCATGAAGTCCACGCTTCACAATGGCGTCCACAAAGTCAACCTGGACGTGTACGGAGACTTCGACGCACCCTGGCTGTGTCGCGACGGTCAATCAGCCACGACGTACGAGGAGTCAGAGACATGACCAGCACCACCTGCACCGTCTGCCCGCACTGCGGCTGGCCGGACGGAGGCGAGCCGTTCCAGGTGCTGTCCCGGCACACCACCGCGACGGGCCGCACGGAGTGGACGCGCTGCGGATGCGGCTCGCTCCAGGTCCGGGTCGTCGACGGCTGCGGCATGCGCGTCGTCTCGCGCAGCAGGCCGCCGTCCGGGCCCGCTCCGGCTCGGTCGGGCACGGCGAGCCGCTGAGTGCTCAGGCCCTGCCGTGCTGGGCCAGCTGCTCCCCCAGCGGGCTGCGCCTGTAGAGGACGCGGCGGCCGTCGCGGGCGCGGGTGACCAGGCCCGTCGCGTGTAGGACGCGCAGGTGCTGGGACACGGCGCTCGGGGTCACCCCGAGGCGCCGGGCCAGTTCCACCGTCGGCAGGGGATCGGCCAGCAGCCGCAGCAGCGTGCTGCGGGGCGCGCCGAGCAGTGCCGTGAGCGCGGGGGCGTCCGGCTCGGGCTCCGGTTCCCACAGGGTGGCGGCACCCCGGCTGGGGTAGGCGAGCATCGGCGGTTCCGCGGCGCTGACCGGGGGCGCCGGCTGATGCGCGAACAGGGACGGCACCAGGCGCAGGCCGCGCCCGGAGCCGTCCAGGTGGTGGCGTCCGCGCATCCGGTCGACGCGCAGGACGCCGTCGTCCCAGCGCAGGTTGCGGTGCAGGTCGGCGAAGAGCAGCCGGGCGCCGCCGGTGGCCAGCTGCCGTGCCCGGTGGGTGATGTCGGCCTCCAGCACGAGCCGCATCCGGGGCCAGGATGGCAGCAGCGCCGACTCCCAGTAGCGCCGCAGGAGTTCGCACAGCTCCTCCAGCAGCTCCGCGACGGGACCCTCACCGGGTGCGGTGACCGCCCGCAGGGCAGGCGGCAGGGGCCTGGGCGCGTGGGCGGCGAGCAGGTCGCGGCGTACGGTCTCCGCGGGTGTGGCGCCTACGACCGTCAGCTGCTCGTCGAGGGTGGGCGCGAAGGACGTCGGCCTGGGGGTCAGGAAGTCGGGCAGGGCCAGGGTGTCGCCCACCAGGGCCGCGAGCAGCCGGGCGTCGGCCGGGTCGAGCTTCTGGAGCACGGCGGCGCGCCACCGGACGTGCAGGGGGTAGAGGGCGGGGGCACGCAGGGCGCGGAGGCTGCCCATCACCTCGCGCAGGGGCGAGATCGCGAAGCGGGTGTCGGCGAGATCCTCGGCGTCGAGCCGGAAGCTGATCATTAAGGCCCCCGCTACATCCTTTGGCAACCGCCCGGCCATGGCGTGGACTTCGGTCCATGACGGATCACGATCACCGGCAGCCTACAGCGCGCCCGGGCGCGAGTCCCCGGGTGATCCTCGCCCTGGCGCTCGTCTGCGGCGCGGCCGTGGGCAATGTCTACTTCCCGCAGGCCCTCAGCCCGCTGATCGCGTCCGGGCTGCACGTCTCGCCCGACGCGGCCGCCGGCGTCGTCACGGCGACGCAGTTCGGCTACGCGGCCGGGATCTGCCTGCTCGTCCCACTCGGCGACCGCCTCCCGTACCGCCCGCTGCTGGTCACCCTGCTCACGCTCACCGGCCTCGGGCTGTTCGCGGCGAGCGCCGCGCCGGGGCTGGTGCCGCTGGTCGTCGCCAGCGCCCTGGTGGGGGTGACGACGGTGGCGGCACCGCTCGCCGGGCCGCCGGCGGCCGGTCTGGTGCCGGCGGAGCGGCGTGGTGTCACCGGCGGCACCCTGCTGAGCGGCTCCCTCGCGGGCATGCTGCTGTCGCGCACCGTCGGCGGCGCGCTCGGCGACTGGCTGGGCTGGCGGGCACCGTACGTCCTGGCCGCCGTGCTGTCCCTGGCGGCGGCCGCTCTGTCGGCGCGCCTGCTGCCGCTGACGTCCCCGCCCTCGGCTCAGGGCTACTTCTCACTCCTGGCCGAGCCGCTGCGGCTGCTGCGCACGGAGCCCGGTCTGCGCCGCTCGTGCCTGTACCAGGCCCTGGTGTTCGCGGGTTTCTCCGCGGTGTGGACGGGTGTGGCGCTGCTGCTCACGGGTCCGGTCTACGCCATGGGTGCGGGGGCCGTGGGGCTGCTCGCCCTGGTCAACGCGGTGACCATGGTGTGCACGCCGGTCGCGGGCCGCCAGGTCGACCGGCGGGGACCGGACGCGGTCAACCGGGTGTGCTTCCTGGTGGTGGGCGCCTCGGCCGCCGTGCTGGCGCTGGGCGGTCTCGGCGGCGCGGCGGGAGTGGCGGCCCTGGTCGTGGGCACGCTGCTGCTCGACGTCGGCATGCAATCCGGGATGGTCGCCAACACGGTACGGATCCAGGCGCTGCGCGCCGAGGTGCGCAGCCGGCTCACCACCGCCTATATGACCTGCGCGTATCTTGGTGGCGCCGTCGGTTCGTGGCTGGGCATGCGGGCGTACGGCCGCTTCGGGTGGCTCGGGGTGTGTGCGCTGGTCGCGGTGCTCACGGCCGTGGCCCTCGCCCGCCACGGGGGCGCCACCCGCCGTACGGCGGGGAGGTTCCGCCGGACGGCGGCGCCCGGGTCCGGCGCGGCGGGACCGATCATGGCAGCACGAGCCGCCGCGACCTCGCGTAAGGAGACGTCATGACGCATGTTCCGCCCCCGTTCGACCCGGAACTCGCCGGAGCGCTGGAGCTGATCAAGGACATGATCAGCCCCGGTCTCACCCTGGACGAGATCGCCGAGGTGCGCCAGGGCCCGGGTATACAGATGCTGGCCGATCTGGACCTGACGATGGGCGGGGCGTTCGAGGTGGAGGACCGGCAGGTGGCCGGGCCCGAGGGCGAGCCCGACATCTCGCTGCTGATCTGCCGGCCGACCGCTCCGGCGACCGCCGGGGCGCGGCCCGTCATCTACCACGTGCACGGCGGCGGCATGGTCATCGGGAACAACCGGGTCGGCGTCGACGTCCCGCTGGCGTGGGCGCAGGCGCTGGACGCGGTGGTGGTGTCGGTGGAGTACCGGCTGGCGCCGGAGCATCCGTATCCCGCGCCGATCGAGGACGTGTACGCCGGGCTGCTGTGGACGGCGGACCACGCCGCCGAGCTCGGTGCCGACCCCGAGCGGATCGTCATCGCGGGCGCCAGCGCGGGTGGTGGGCTGTGCGCGGCCCTGGCCCTGCTCACGCGGGACCGCAAGGGGCCGCAGCCGATCGGGCAGGTCCTGATGTGCCCGATGCTCGACGACCGCAACGACACGCCGTCGACGTACCAGATGGCGGGCCTCGGGGTATGGGACCGCACCGCCAACGAGACCGGCTGGACCGCACTGCTCGGCTCGCGGCGCGGTGGCCCCGACGTACCGGCATACGCGGCACCGGCCCGTGCCGAGGACCTGACCGGGCTGCCCCCGGCGTTCCTCGACGTCGGCTCCGCGGAGACCTTCCGCGACGAGGTCGTCGCCTACGCCTCGCGCATCTGGCAGGCCGGCGGCGTGGCCGAGCTGCACGTCTGGCCCGGCGGCTTCCACGGCTTCGACGGCTTCGCACCCCAGGCGCCGCTCTCCCAGTCGGCACGGGCGGCACATGTGGACTGGCTGCGGAGGTTGCTGAGCGTGTGACGGGTGGGGAGTCCGGCAGGCCGGACAAACGGCACGCGGCTCGCCCTGCCTCATCTCCTGCACCTGCCGACCGTCCCACCGGGCCTCGCCAGGGCGGACACCGGCACACGGGGCCCGTTCGGCGGCCGCATGCCGCACCATGGGCCTATGAAAGAGCTGGCCGGGCGCCTGACCGCGCTCGATCCGGACGCCGGTGCGGCGGTCCGGGTCATCGCCTACTTCGACCGTCTGGCCGAGTCCAGGGCCGGTGTGGAGGCACTCGTACGCGGTGCCGCCGTACTGGCCGGCTGCCCGGCCCGGCTGGTGGACCCCGAACGGCGCGTGCACGTGCGCGTGGAGGCCGACGGCACGAGGCGAGACACCGAGGCGCCACCGGACACCACCTGGCCGTCCGCCCGGCTGACCCCGAACGGCACGGCGGCGCTGTGGCTGGAACGGGCTGAGGTGGCGGGCCGTGCCGGGACGGCCCCGGGCGCCGTGAACACGGACCGTGCCGGGGACCCTGCCGGGGTGGCGCACGAGGTAATGGACACGGGCCGTGCCGGGGCCGCGTCCGGCATCGTGGACGCCGGCCTTGGCGGGT
>NZ_JBVJJE010000019.1:0-95252 GCF_055585925.1 Streptomyces sp. NPDC052064 | reverse complement strand
GTCGGCGCCGGCCGCCGTGCCACCGGACCGTGCCACGGCGGCATCCGACGCAGTCGACACCGACCGTGCCGGGACCGCGTCCTACGCCATGGACACTGACCGCGCCGGGACCGCGTCCGGCATCGTGGACGCCGGCCTTGGCGGGTCGGCGCCGGCCGCCGTGCCACCGGACCGTGCCACGGCGGCATCCGACGCAGTCGACACCGACCGTGCCGGGACCGCGTCCTACGCCATGGACACGGACCACGCCGGGACCGCGTCCGGCATCGTGGACACTGACCCCGGCGGGTCGGCGCCGACCGCTGTGAACACGGACCGAACCGAGGCGGCGCCGGGCGCCGGGAACGCGGCCCGTGCCGAGACGGTACCGGCCGCCGGGAACGCGGCCCGTGCCATGACGACGTCCTGCGTGGTCGACACCGACCGTGCAAGGACGGCGCCCCGCGTCGAACGAGTTGGGAACGCCCGGGTCGCGCCCAGCGTGGTCGACGCGGTGATTCTCGAACGCGCCGCCGGTGCCATACGGCTCGTTCTCGACCGCACCCGCGGACGGGCCCCGGCCGACGACCCGGCGCTGGTCGAGATCCTCCTCGACGGCACGGCCCCGGAACCGGCCCGGCTGCATGCCGCCCGCCGCCTCGGACTGGACCCCGCGGTCCCGGCCCGGGCTCTCGCCCCGCTGAACGACCGGCCACGGATCGTGCCCGCCGGGACGGAGGCCGACGCGGCCGGTCGGCTCGGCGTCGGGCCCGCCGTTCCCGTGCTCGAACTCCCCCGCTCCTGGGCCGAGGCCCGTACCGCTCTGCGTTTCACCGCCGAGGGCACTCCGCAGGACCCCGGACCGCGGGTCGTGTACGCCGACGAGCTGGGAGGCATCGCCCTCCTCGCCGATCTCGTCGCACCGGGCGCCGAACCGCCGCCCGACGTCCGTGCCCTGGAGACAGCCACGACGACCACGCCCTGGCTGTCGGCGACCCTGCAAGCCGTCGCGTCTACGACGAGCCTGCGCGCGGCCGCCTCCGAGATCAACGTCCATCACTCGACGCTCCAGGGCCGGCTGGCCCACGCCGAGCACCTGCTCGGCTGGCCGGTGCGCACCCCGCAGGGACGGCTCCGGCTGCAACTGGCGCTGGCGATGCGGCACCTGGCCCGGCCGTAGCCGTCGCGCGCCCGCCCGGGCCGGCGTGATCCGGATCGCGTCCAGGAGGCCGTGCCGCCGCAGTCCGGCTGGGAGAGACTGTCCGGGCGCCGTCCGGTACGAGGTTCAGGAGCATCAGGCATGAGCGTGCAGCGGTATCCCCTGGCCGGGGTCACGGTGGTCAGCCTGGAGCAGGCCGTGGCCGCGCCCTACGCCACCCGGCAGCTCGCAGACCTCGGCGCCCGTGTGATCAAGGTGGAGCGGCCGGGCGGCGGCGACTTCGCACGCCGGTACGACACGACCGTGCACGGCCACTCCAGCTATTTCGTGTGGCTCAACCGGTCCAAGGAGTCCCTCACACTGGACCTCAAAGATCCACGGGGCCGCGAGATCCTGCACGAACTCCTCGACGGAGCCGACGTGTTCGTACAGAACCTCGCTCCGGGCGCCGCCGGCCGGCTCGGTCTGGACGCCGCCACCGTCACCAGCCGCCGCCCCGGTCTGATCCCGTGCACGATATCCGGCTGGGGCACGACCGGCCCCTGGGCCGACCGCAAGGCGTACGACCTGCTCGTGCAGTGCCAGACCGGTCTTGTGTCCCTGACGGGAACTCCCGAGGGAACCGCCCGGACCGGGATCTCCGTCGCCGACATCGCCGCCGGGATGTACGCCTACAGCGGCATCCTCACGGCCCTGTACACCCGCGCCGTCACCGGCGAGGCCCACCCGGTGGAGGTGTCCCTGTTCGAGGCGCTGGCGGAGTGGATGGGCCAACCCGCCTACTACACCCGGCACGGCGGCACCCAGCCCCCGCGTCTCGGCACCCAGCACGCCACCATCGCGCCGTACGGGACGTACGAGGCAGCCGACGGCAAGGAGGTGCTGTTCTCCATCCAGAACGAGCGGGAGTGGGCGGCCCTGTGCACCGAGTTCCTCGGCCGGGCGGAGCTGGTCGGCGATCCGCGCTTCGCCACCGCCTCCGACCGCGTCGCCCGCCGCGAGGAGCTCGACACGATCGTCGCCGCCCGCTTCGCCGGCTCCGGCTCCGCCGAGATCCTCAAGGACCTGGAGGCCATCGGCATCGCCTGCGCCGGGGTCAACGACATCGCCGCGTTCCTGGACCACCCGGTGCTGGCCGCGCGCGGCCGCTGGACCGAGGTCGGGGTGCCGGGCGCCACGGTGGAGGCTCTGCTCCCGCCGGCCGACCTCGCGGGCCTGCCCGCCCGGATGGACCCCGTACCGGCGGTCGGCGAGCACACCGAGGCGGTCCTCGCCGAGCTGGGCCGCACCGACGAGGAGGTGGCGGCCCTGCGCGCGGACGGCGTCGTCTGACGTCCCGACCGTCCGGCACCCCGGCCGGGAGAACCTACCGGGACCCGGCGGCGCGCCGCCCCTCCTCCTCGGCCTCCTCCGCCTCCTCGGCCTCCTGCTTCTTCGAAGCCCGCAGGCTGGTGATCGTGGTGACGGCCAGGACCAGCACGATGAAGCCCAGCGAGAAGGGGATGCTGATCTCGGGCACGTGGACGCCCGACTCGTGCAGGGCGTGCAGCACCAGCTTCACGCCGATGAAGCCCAGGATGATCGACAGGCCGTAGGAGAGGTGGACCAGCTTCTTCAGCAGGCCGCCGATGAGGAAGTACAGCTGGCGCAGGCCCATCAGGGCGAAGGCGTTCGCGGTGAACACGATGTACGGGTCCTGGGTCAGCCCGTAGATCGCGGGGATGGAGTCGAGCGCGAACAGCACGTCGGTGGAGCCGATCGCGAGCATCACGACCAGCATCGGGGTCATGATCCGCTTGCCGTTCTCGGTGATGAACAGCTTCGTGCCGTGGTAGCGGTCGGCCACGCCGAAGCGCTGCTCCGCCATCTTCAGCAGCTTGTTCTCCTGGTACTCCTCCTCGTGATCCTGCTTGCGGGCGTCCTGGACGAGCTTCCAGGCGGTCCAGACGAGGAAGGCGCCGAAGATGTAGAACACCCAGGAGAAGGCGGAGATGATCGCCGCGCCGGCCGCGATGAAGACGGCCCGCAGCACCAGGGCCATCAGGACGCCGACCATCAGCACCCGCTGCTGGTACTGCGAGGGCACCGCGAACTTCCCCATGATCAGGACGAACACGAAGAGGTTGTCGACGCTCAGCGACTTCTCGGTGATGTAACCGGCGAAGAACTCACCCGTGGGCCCGCTCCCACCGAAGTACCAGAGCCCCACCCCGAACAGCACGGCCAGGACGATCCACACCACCGTCCACGTCCCGGCTTCCTTGACGGACACGTCATGGGGCTTGCGGCCGACGAAGAAGTCCACGGCGACGAGCAGGCACAGAGCTGCCACGGTCAGCAGCCACACGGATAGCGAGACGTTCACTGATGCTCCTGTTACAGGTGTGGGGGATGGGACATCGTTGTCCGACCTGGCTGATTTCCGCCACACCTGGCAGGTGAACAATTGGTCACAACTGCGCGTGCAGGGCCTCCAGGACGTCCTGGTCCGTCAGCTGGTCGAAGTTCTCGTACCAGAGGCCCACGGCCATGAACGCGGCCGGCTGGTGCAGGCAGATCACCTCGTCGGCCTCGGCGCGCATCAGCTCGGCCGCCTCCGGGGAGCACACCGGCGCGGCCAGCACCACCCGTTCAGGCGCCTGACGGCGGACGAATCGCAGCGCGGCCCGGGCCGTGGAACCGGTCGCCAGGCCGTCGTCGACCACGATCACGGTGCGTCCGCGCAGGTCAGGTGCGGGACGGCCCTGCCGGTACAGCCGCTCGCGGCGGCGCAGTTCCACGCGCTCCCGCTCGATGACGGGCGCGAGCGCGGCCGCACGGAGGCCCAGGTGGCGCATGGCGTCCTCGTCGAGCAGCGGCACCTCGTCACCGGCCATCGCGCCGACGCCGAACTCCTCCTGGAAGGGCGCCCCGATCTTCCGCACGACGAGCACGTCGAGCGGGGCGTCCAGCGCCTCGGCGACCTCGCGCGCCACGGCGACCCCGCCGCGGGGCAGGGCGAGGACGAGGGGATCGGGCAGCGCTCCCTCGCGCTGCCGGGTGCACAGTATTTCGGCCAGTGCCCCGCCGGCCTGCCGGCGATCACGGAACCGCATGACGGTCACCTCTGTTTCCCGCACGGAGAGGGCCCTCGGCCGGTCCGGCTCCCGCGTACCCCGTGCCCACCGGACAATGCGCACCTTCCGGACCTCCGTCACACTCGGAACGCGGGGTGTTTCCGGCCGTGCGGCGCAGGCAACCCGTGCCGTGCGCACGGCACGAACCGTACGTACGGCACGGTCCTCTTCGGACTACCGGCGCACTCTCCGCACTACCGCGCACCAGGCCACTGAGGCAGACTCCGACGCGACGGGAGCACCCGGATGACCACTGCCCCCTCTCATCCGCACCCCGCCCGGCCGGGCCCGCGCATCGGCGTGCTGGGTTCGTACGGCGGCTTCAACATCGGCGACGAGTCGATCCTGACCTGTGTCCTGCACTGTCTGCGCGCCCAGCGGCCCGAGGCCCGGCTGGTCGTCTTCAGCCGGAACGCCGAGCACACCCGGGCCCATCACCCGGGCGCCGACGAGGTGGTGGACTGGGAGGGCGTCAGCCGCAGCCACGTCCTGGACGCGCTGGCCTCACTGGACGTGCTGGTCCTGGGCGGCGGCGGGCTCCTCTTCGACGGCGAGGCGCGCCGCTATCTGCGCCTGGTCCGGGCCGCGCAGGAGCGCGGTATCCGCACCTTCGCCTACGCCATCGGCGCCGGCCCGCTGCGCGAGGCCGACGACCGGGAGGCCGTACGCACGGTGCTGGCGGACATGGACGACGTCGTGGTGCGGGACGAGGAGTCCAAGCTGGTGCTGGAGGAGGTCGGTGTCGAACGCGACGTCGTCGTCACCGCCGACCCGGCGCTGCTGCTGGAGCCGGAGCCGTTCACCGACGAGATGATGCGCCACGAGGGCGTGCCCACCGACTCGCGTCTGGTGGGGATGTCGGTGCGGGAGCCGGGCCGGGCGGCCGAGAAGCTGGACGAGGGCGATTACCACGCGCTGCTCGCCGACGTCGCCGACTTCCTGGTCCGCCGGCTGGACGCGCACGTGGTGTTCCTGCCGATGGAGCGGCACGACGTGCGGCACGCGCACGCCGTGCTGTCCCACATGACCGCTCCCGACAAGGGGCGGATCCTGCACGGCTCGTACAGCCCGGGGCAGGTCCTCGGCTTCATGCGCCATCTGGACCTGGCGGTCGGCATGCGTCTGCATTTCGTGATCTTCGCGGCGCTCTCCGGGCTGCCGGTGCTGCCGTTGCCCTACTCCGGCAAGGTCTTCGACTTCGCACGCCGGATGGGGGCTCCGGCCCTGGTGGGCGTGGCGCGGGAGCAGGCCGGGCTGCTGCTGGCGGAGGTGGACCGGCTGTGGGACGAGTACCCGGAGCGCCAGGAGGAGCTGCACTCCCGCGTCCGGGAGCTGTCCACGCAGGCCCTGGAGACCTGCGCACGCTGCGGAGTGCTGCTGGACGAGGTCGACGGCAGGACGGAGACGGCCATGGACACCGCTCTCCTCCTGGACACGCAGGAGGAACCACCGCCTCCGCCCACTGCCGAACCCCGCCCGCTGGGCGTGTGACGCCGGCGCCGAGGCCCTGCCCGCGGGAGGACACCGATGCCGATCCTGCAAGAACCGCGCGAGCCGCGCACGGTCACCCTGCCCGCGCGGCCCGCCCAGCACGGCGGCCGGACGGAGGTCCTGGTGGTCGGCGGCGGCCCGGCCGGGTTCGCCGCGGCGGTCGCTGCGGCCGACGCCGGGGCCGAGGTCGTCCTGGTGGAGCGCTACGGGTTCCTCGGCGGCAACGCCACCGCGGCGCTGGTCATGCCGCTGATGTCGTTCCACAACGAGCACAAGCAGGCCACGTTCACCGAGTCCGGCGACGAAGCCCGGCTGCTGCCCACCGACCACGGCGAGGGCGAACCGGTCGTCCAGGGCGTGCTGTGGGGGCTGCTGGACCGGCTCATGGGGCGCGGCGGTTGTCTGAAGCCCTCCCCGAGGACCGGATACACGGTTCCCTTCGACCCGGAGCTCTTCAAGCTGGTCCTGCTCGAGATGATGGACGAGGCGGGCGTGCGGATGCTGTTCCACGCCTTCGCCTCCACCGCGCTGCGCCTCGACGACGGCTGGCGTGTGGTGTTCGAGACCAAGTCGGGGCCGGTGGTGATCGACGCCGACGTGGTCGTGGACGGCACGGGCGACGGCGACGTCGCGGCGGCCTGCGGGGCGCCGTACGAGATCGGCCGGCCGGAGGACGGGCTGGTGCAGCCGATGACCCTGATGTTCCGGGTCGCGGACTTCGCCCGGCCGGACTTCGCGGAGTACGTGCGGGAGCATCCCGACCAGTGGCGCGGGGTGCACGGTCTGTGGGACCTGGTCGAGGAGGCCCGGGCGGACGGTGATCTGCGGCTGCCGCGCGAGGACATCCTGTTCTTCGCGACGCCGCATCCGCGGGAGGTCAGCGTCAACAGCACCCGCGTGAACAGGGTGCTCGGCAGCAGCGTGTGGGACCTGACCCGGGCCGAGTACACCGCCCGACACCAGCTCGCGCAGATCGACCGCTTCCTGCGTACCCGCGTGCCCGGCTTCGAGGAGTCGTACGTGGTGCAGAGCGGCACCCACATCGGCGTCCGGGAGACCCGGCGCGTCGTCGGCGACTACCACCTCACCGGCCACGACATCCTGGCCGCCCGCCGCTTCCCGGACGTCGTCGCGCACGGCGCCTACCCGGTCGACATCCACAACCCGCGCGGCTCCGGAACGACCCTGAAGCGGGTGCCCGCGGGCAGCTTCTACGACATCCCGCTGCGCTGTCTCGTGCCGAAGGGCACGGAGCGGCTGCTGGTGGCGGGCCGCTGCATCTCGGGGACGCACGTGGCGCACTCGTCGTACCGGGTCATGCCGATCGCGATGGCGACCGGCCAGGCGGCGGGTGTGTGCGCCGCGCTGACCGTACGTCACAAGCACGGGCCGCGGGGTGTGCCGTACCGGCTCGTGCAGCGGGAACTGCTGCGGCAGGGCGCCCGGTTGCGCATCGACCTGCCGGTGAGCGACTGACGCGGGCCGCCGTCAGCCCGCCGCGGTCCTCAGCTGGTCGTGGCACCACTGCCGGGCGACCTCGGTGACCTGGCCGAGCGCTCCCGGCTCCTCGAACAGGTGGGTGGCGCCGGGCACCACGTGGATGGTGTGCGGGACGTGCAGCCGCCGGGCCGCTTCCTCGTTGAGGCGCAGCACCTGGCGGTCCTGGCCGCCCACGATCAGCAGCACCGGCGCCCGGACGGCGTCCAGGGCGTCGCCCGCCAGGTCGGGCCGCCCGCCGCGCGAGACGACCGCCGGCACCCGGCCGGGGCGCTCGGCGGCGGCGACCAGGGCCGCGCCCGCGCCGGTGCTGGCGCCGAACAGGACGACGGGCAGGCCCTGGGTGCCGGGCGACTGTGCCAGCCAGTCGATGGCGGCCACCAGCCGGCGGCCCAGCAGGGGGATGTCGAAGCGGAGTTCAGCGGTGCGGACGTCCAGCCGTTCCTCCTCCTCGGTGAGCAGGTCGATCAGCAGGGTGCCGAGTCCGGCGGTGCGCAGGCCGGCGGCGACCTCGCGGTTGCGGGGGCTGTGCCGGGAGCTGCCGCTGCCGTGCGCGAACAGCACGACCGCGCGGCCGGCCGATGGCACGGTCAGATCGCCGGTGAGCACAGCGCCGTCGGCGGGCACGGTGACCGTCTGGGAGATCATCGGAGGCCTCCTCTTGCCCATCTCGGGTCCTTCCGCCCTCCATTCCCGGGGTCTTCCGCCCGCCTACCCACACCGCGGCAGCCGTCCCGTCCTCCGCATGGCGCGATCTGTGGGATGCGTGTCGTTGACGCCATACCGCGGGCCGGAGGAACGTGGAGGCGTGACCGATCGCCGTATCGTCTTCGTCGTCTTCGACGGCTTCCAGCCGCTCGACCTCACCGGCCCGCACGAGGTGTTCCACAGCGCGGGCGACGACTACGCCTGCGAGGTCGTGGCGCCCCGGGCGGGACCGGTCAGGTCGGTCAGCGGGCTGCTCGTGCATGCCGGGCACGGCGTGGCGGACCTCGGCCCGGCCGGGATCGACACGCTCGTGGTGGTCGGTGGCCGGGGTGTCGACCGGGCCCGGCAGGACGAGACGCTGGTCTCCTGGATCGCCGCCGCGGCGGCCGGTGCCCGGCGCGTGGCCTCGGTGTGCAGCGGGGTGTTCCTGCTGGCGGCGGCGGGGCTGCTGAACGGGCGCCGGGTCACCACGCACTGGGCCCGCGAGGAGCAGTTGGCCCGGGAGCACCCCGAGGTGCGGGTGGACTGCGAGCCGATCTTCGTCCGGGACGGGCGGGTGTGGACCTCGGCCGGTGTGACGGCCGGTATGGATCTGGCGCTCGCCCTGGTCGAGGACGATCTGGGCCGGGACGTCGCGCACGCGGTGGCCCGTCGGCTGGTGCTGTTCCTGCGCCGCCCGGGCGGCCAGTCGCAGTTCAGCGTGGCGTTGTGGTCACGGCAGCCTGCGACGGACCCGGTGCGGGCCGCCGTCACCGCGATCCACGCCGATCCGGGCGCCCGGCACGACATCGCCGGCCTCGCCGCGCACGCCGGGCTGAGCCCGCGTCATCTCCAGCGCCGTTTCACCGCCGAACTGGGCGTGGCGCCGGCCGCGTACGTCGAACGGGTGCGCGTCGAGGCGGCCCAGCGCGCCCTCACCGAGGGGGACGAACCGGTCGAGGCCATCGCCCGCCGCTACGGCTTCGCCACCGCCGAGACCCTGCGCCGCACGTTCCACCGCCGGCTCGGCATCGCGCCGTCCGACTACCGCGCACGCTTCCGCTCCACGTCGGAACCCGCCGGCTCCCACCACGTCTCAGAGAAAGGGGAACCCGTATGACGACATACGGCCTGCTGGTCTTCGAAGACGCCGAGGAGCTCGACTTCGTGGGGCCCTGGGAGGTCTTCACCGTCTCCGCCCGGCTCCGCGAGGGCGCCGACTCGGCCGTGCTCATCGCCGAGCGCCCCGGGCCCGTGCGCTGCAACAAGGGCCTGCGCGTCCTGCCCGACCACACCCTGGACGACCATCCGCCGCTGGATGTGCTGCACGTGCCGGGCGGCCGGGGCGCGCGCGAGGTCCAGGTGCACAACCCGGTGGTCACCGACTGGATCGGGAAGACGGCGGAGCGGGCCGCGTGGGTGCACGGCGTGTGCACCGGCACGTTCCTGCTGCACGCCGCGGGTCCCGCACGCGGACGGCGGGTGGCCACACACTGGAGCCAGGAGGACACCCTGGAGGCCCGCGGTGACGTGACGGTCGTCCGGGACGTCCGCTACGTCGTGGACGGCAACCTGGTCACCAGCCAGGGCATCTCGGCCGGCATCGACAGCGCGCTGTGGCTGGTCGGCCGGCTGCACGGCCGTGACCACGCGCGGGCCGTACGACGCCACATCCAGTACGACCCGGCGCCGCCGTACCTCGCGGACGAGCCCGTCTGATCCGGATGGCGGCCGTAGGCGCTGCATGGGTGCGCGAGCGCCGGGCAGGCGATGTTCATGGGCGCTGACACGGGCGACGGCGGGCAGGGACGGCAGGCGGGCGAGTGCGGGCACCGGGCGGTGCCGCATCCGGAGAACATTCGGATCGAGGCGTGGGCGGCGTGCCGGGAGCACTGTCTGGCGGAGGCCGTCGTGGGGATGGTGGAGTGCTTCGCCGACGTCTCGGGGGTGCGGCCCACCGCCGTGGACCGAGTCCGGCTGGCCGAGGCCAGCGACTATGACCTGCTGGTCACGCTGCTGGACGAGATCATCTTCCGGCTGCAGGAGTACGGCCAGGTGCCCGTGGACGTGGAGGCGGACGAGGCCGACGGCGGCCTGGACGTACGGCTGGCGGTCATCGGCCTCGCGGACGTGGAGATCACCGGGGCGGTCCCGAGGGCGGTGGCGTGGAACGAGCTGCGGATCGGGCCGGACCCGTACGGGTGGTCGTGTGCGGTGACGGTCGACGCGTGACCCCGCAGGCCGGGGTGCGCCTACCGTGGAGGTGTGGGCGGCGGCGTCGTGACGCTGTTCCTGTGCGGTGACGTGATGCTCGGGCGCGGCGTCGACCAGATTCTGGCGCACCCCGGTGATCCTGCACTGCGGGAGGCGTACGTCGGCGACGCGCGGTCCTACGTCCGGCTGGCGGAGTCGGTACACGGCCCGGTGCCCGCGCCCGTCGACCCGTCCTGGCCGTGGGGCGAGGCGCTGCGGGTGCTGGACGAGGCCGCCCCGGATGCCCGGATCGTGAACCTGGAGACGTCGGTGACGTGCGGCGACACGTTCGCCCCGGACAAGGAGATCCACTACCGGATGCACCCGGCCAACCTGCCGGCCCTGGCCGTGGCCCGGCCCGACGTGACCGTCCTCGCCAACAACCACGTCCTGGACTTCGGGCGCCCGGGCCTGCTGGAGACCCTGGACGTGCTGGCCCGGGCGGGCCTGCGGACGGCGGGTGCGGGACGTGACGCCGAGCAGGCGTACGCACCCGCCGCGGTCCCCCTCCCCGGCGGCCGCCGGCTGCTGGTCCTCGCCCTCGGGGCGCGCTCCAGCGGCATCCCGTCCGGCTGGGCGGCGACGGCCGACCTGCCCGGTGTGGCGTACGTGCCCGAGCTCTCGGCCGCCGCGGCCGACCTTGTGCTGCGGCACGTCCGGCGGGCCCGACGAGCCGGTGACGTGACCGTCGTGTCCGTGCACTGGGGCACGAACTGGGGGTTTCGCGTGCCCCGGGAGGAGGTCCGTTTCGCGCACGCCCTGGTGGACGGCGGGGTCGACGTCGTCCACGGCCACTCCTCGCACCACCCCCGCCCGCTGGAGGTGTACCGGGACCGGCTGATCCTGTACGGCTGTGGCGACTTCGTCGACGACTACGAGGGCATCACCGGCTACGAGGAGTACCGCGACGACCTGCGACTCGCGTTCCTCGCCTCGGTCGAGGCGGACGGCGGCCGGCTGGCGGGACTGCGCATGGTGCCGCTGCGGACGCGCCGGATGCGCCTGGAGCAGGCCTCCAGGGCGGACCGCGCGTGGCTGGGGACGACGCTCGACCGGATCAGCGGCGGGGTGGGGGTGACGCTGGAGCCGGACGGCTCGCTGGCGCTGACGCGCGGATGAACCGGTGGCGGCTCGGTCGGCCGGTCCGGCGGTACCGCATGAGCCGGGAGGTCAGCCTGCCCAGGCCACCAGCCGCTCCCGGTTCTCGGGCGCCCGCAGCCGGGCGAGGGACTCCTTCTCCAGCTGGCGTACCCGCTCGCGGGTCAGGCCGACGCGGCGGGCGACCTCGTCGCGGGTGCGGGTGTGGCCGTCGTGCAGGCCGTAGCGGAGGCTGAGGACCATGGCCTCACGGGGTGCGAGCGTGCCGACGGCCTCGCGCAGTTCCTCGGCGAGGGCCTGGTACTCGGCCACCTCCGGGGCGTGGAGCACCTCGGTGTCGGGGATGAGGTCGCCGACCACGGTCTCGCCGGTCTCGTCCACGGGCGTGTCCAGGCTGACGGCCTGCCGGCCGACGCGGCGCAGCCAGCCGATCCTGTCGGCGGCGAAGCCGCTCTCCCGGGCCACTTCCTCGACGCTCGGTTCGCGGCCCAGGTCGAGTTGCAGACGCCGTTCGATCTTGGCGACCTTCTGGAGCTGCTCGACGACGTGCATCGGCAGCCGTACGGTGCGCGCGTGCGCGGCCAGGCCCCGCTCGATCGCCTGGCGGATCCACCAGGTCGCGTAGGTGGAGAACTTGAAGCCCTTGGTGTGGTCGAACTTCTCCACGGCCCTGATCAGCCCAAGGTTGCCCTCCTGGATGACGTCCAGCAGGGGCAGCCCCCGGTGGGCGTGCCGTTTGGCCATCGACACGACGAGCCGGAGGTTGGCCCGGACCATGTGGTCCTTGGCGGCCTGCCCCTCCCGGGCGGCCTCCTCCAGCTCCCCGCGCCGCTCCGGCGCGAGATCGAGCTCACCGGCGTCGGCCCGTTCCAGTTCCTCCAGTGCCCGCACGCCGGCCTGTATCCGCCGGGCCAGCCGGACCTCGTCCTCCGCGGTGAGCAGCGGTGTCGCCGCGATCTGCGTGAGGTACTGGCCGAGGAGGTCGGGTTCCTCGTCGGGCTCTGGAATGCGGTTGCGCAGCCGTGCGGTGCGAGCGGGGGCGCGGCGGTCCTCCTGGGGATGCGCCGCGGGGTCTTCTGCCAGGGGAGACATCCTCGTGATCCTCCGTCTCCTACCTCTTTCCGGCTCGTTCCGGAGCGCCTTTCCGGCTCGTTCCGGACGGTTTACGGGTACCCGAGGCGGTCGGTCCCGAACCGCATGCCCGGGTCCCGCCGGGGGTACTCCGGGGCACATGACCGGCATCGAACTGCGCAGCGACGCGTTCAACAACCACTCCTTCATCACGCGCCGGTACGCGTACGAGGGACCGAACGTCTCTCCGCCGCTGTCCTGGAGCGGCGTACCGGACGACGCGGCCGAACTGGTCCTGCTCTGCGAGGATCCCGACGCCCCGTCGGGCACCTTCGCGCACTGGGTCGTGGTCGGCATCGACCCGCACAGCGACGGCGTCGATGCCGGGCACTGCCCACCGGGCGGCACGGAACTCGTGAACGGCTACGGGCAGCACGGCTGGGGCGGCCCGCATCCCCCGCCCGGGGACGACGCACACCACTACTTCTTCCGGCTCTACGCCCTGTCCGAACCGTGCGTCCTGCCCGACGCGCCCCGCGCGGACCAGGTGCACGAGGAGGTCGAGAAGCGCCGCATCGCGGACGGCACGCTGGTGGGGCTCTACCAGCGCTGAGAGGGCTTACGGGCTGAGACGGCTCACGGGTGGACCGCCCGTGTCTCCGTGTCACAACGGTTGGTTGTGACACGGGTGACGGACGGTTGTTTGCCCGGGCGTCCCGGTGCCCGCTTGGATGGCTGCCGGTCAACACCGGGTTGTCCGCGGGAGCTGGGAGTGTGCGCCGGGTATGGCGGACAGGCGGTCGCTGGGGCGGCGGTTCGGGTGGTTGTGGGGGGCCTACGCGGTCAGTACGGCCGGCACCTGGCTCGCGTTCGACGCGTTCGCGCTGATCGCGGTCCTGGTGCTGCACGCGGGGCCGACGCAGGTGTCGCTGCTGGCGGCGGTGGGACCGGCGGTCGGCGCGGCCGTGTCGGTGCCGCTCGGGCCGTGGGTGGAGTTCCGCCGCAAACGGCCGGTGATGATCGCGACGGACCTGGTCCGGTGCGCGGTGCTGCTGAGCATCCCCGCGGCGTTCGCCCTGGGCCGGCTGAGCTTCGGCCAGCTGCTGCTCGTGTCGGTGGCCGTCGCGGCGTCCGACATCACCTTCAACGCGGCGGCCGGGGCGTTCCTGAAGGAGCTGGTGCCGCGACGTGACCTGCTCGTCGCGAACGGGCGGTTCGAGGCGACGACCTGGACGGCCAGCATGGTCGGGCCGCCGCTGGGCGGGGCCGCGATCGGGCTGTTCGGTCCGGTGACGACCGTGGTGGCCGACGCGGTGAGCTATCTGCTCTCGGCGTTCGGGCTCCGGGCGATCGGCGGCGAGGAGAAACGCCCTGTGCCGCCCACGGCCGGCCAGGCCCGTCCCCGGGCGGGCGACCTGCTCGACGGCTGGCGCTACATCCTGGCCGACCCGGCGCTGCGCCCGCTCTTCTTCAACACGGTCCTCGCCAACTCCCTGATCATGGCGGCCTCTCCACCCCTGATGGTCCTGATGGTCGATGATCTGCGCTTCGCCCCCTGGCAGTACGCGCTCGCCTTCGCGGTGCCCTGCACCGGCGGTCTGCTCGGCTCACGTCTGGCACCACGGCTCGTCGCGCGGATGGGTCGGCACCGGGTCATGCTCACGGCGGGGGTGCTGCGGGCGTGGTGGTCGCTCGGGCTGGCCTTCGTCGGCCCCGGTACGGCGGGGCTGGCGCTGGTCATGGTCGTCGAGTTCGGGCTGATCACCTGCTGCGCCGTGTTCAACCCGGTGTTCGCCACGTACCGCCTCGACCGGACCCCCGCGGACCGGGTCACCCGCACCCTGTCCGCCTGGTCGGCCACCGGCAAGGCCACCACGGCGGCCGTGACCGCCCTGTGGGGCCTGTTGGCCCACCTGACCGGCCCCCGTACGGCCATCGCCCTCGCCGGCGTCTTCCTCCTCTTCACACCTGTCCTGCTCCCCCGCCGCGACCACACACCGGACACCGGCGCCGAGCCGACTCCCCTGGCGCTGAAGGACGGCGCCTGAACGGCCCACTCGCGCGGGAGCGGTGGGTCGGGGCCGGGAGCGGCGTCGCCCCCGTCCCCGGCCCGGGCCGGCTCAGACGGCCCCGGGCACGTCCTCGGTGACGCCGTTCAGCGGCGAGGACGGATCCGTGCCGTACGGACGGGTGAGGATCTCCAGGCCGTGGCCCGCCGGGTCGAGGAAGTACACGCCCCGGCCGCCGTCGTTGCGGTTGATCTTGCGCGGGTGGTTGCCGTGCGGGTCGGCCTGGATGGGTATCCGGGCCGCGACGAGCCGGGCGAGGGCCTCGTCGAACTCGTCCTCGGAGACGAGGAACGCGTAGTGCTGCATGGGGATGTCGGCGTCAATGGTGAGGAAGTCCAGCGTGACGCCGTTGGCGGTCGTCACCGGCAGGAACACCCCGGCCGGTGCCCCGACCTCCAGGCCCAGGATCTCCGCGAGAAAACGAGCGGACTTCTCCCGGTCACGGGACAGGACGATGGTGTGATTGAACTCGACTGACACTGTTGAATGCCTCCACGGGCATCTCCGCGGCGCCTCCATGCCTCACCCGGCCGGTGACCGACACGCGATGCCGCGCGGTGGATCGTAGGCAGAGGTGGTTGTGGTCGTCGAGCGGTTTTCGGCCGTATCGCGCCGCCCAGGCCGACAGGGCCAAGTACCCTCGCCCGTACCCCTGTTGTCCCGCGCGACCCTGACAATTGTCAGGGACCGCGTCGCCCCTGCTCTCCCTACAGTTCTGAGCGTCGGCCACACCGTTCAGGGGGAACTCGACATGTCCACTCGCATCTTCGCCAGGGCCGCGCTCGTCGGCGCCGGGGCGCTCGCACTGCTCGGCCCGCTCACCGCCGGCACCGCGGCCGCGTCCGCCGCCGGCGAGCAGGGCGGCGCCCGCGTCCTTGCGGCGCCGTACGCGGTCGTGCCGTACGAGACCGTCAACGTCCGTACCGGTCCTGGCACTTCCTACGGCAAGCTCGCCGTCGTGCCGGCCGGGCAGCCGCTCGGCGCCTACTGCTGGACCCGCGGTGAGCGCATCACCGACAACGGCTACTCCAACGACGTCTGGGTGAAGCTCCTCGAGGGCTACGTCAGCGCCGTGTACCTCAAGGGCAACGAGTACGGCGACCTGCCCGCCTCTGCGCGCTGCTGACCCGGATCATGACCACTTCCGACCACACCATCCTCATCATCGTCCTACGGGGGACAGACACATGAAGCGAATGATCAGCCGTACCGCCATGGGCCTGGCCGTGGCTGCGCTCGCCGTCGGCGGCCTCGCCACCACCGCCCAGGCGGCCCCGGCCGCCGCGGCCAACAGCGGCGACCCGACCCTGACCGACGTCTACGTCTGGGCCACCGATGTCAACCTGCGCCAGGAGCCGACCACCGACTCCCCTCGTCTCGCGGTCCGTTCGCAGTGGTGGGCGGACGCCCTGTGCCAGAAGCAGGGCCAGACGGTGCACGATCCGGCTGTCGGCACCAACAACTGGTGGACAGCCGTCATGGAGTTCTCGGGCAGCGACATCGCCTGGGTGAACAACCTCTACATCCGGGGCGGCCAGAAGATCGCCGGAGTCCCGGACTGCTGACGCCACCATCCCCTCCACACGCCTGCGGCGGGCCACCAGAGAGATCTGGCGGCCCGCCGCAGGCCCGTCCCCGGTCAGCAGTACCCCACGGTCGTCCTGCGTTGGGTCGGTGTACGAAGGGGGGCGGACCGGAGCACCGGCCGCCCCCCTGTGGCGTGTGTGCGGCTCAGTACCAGCCGGTCTCGGTCAGGTCGTGGCCGTCGCACGAGAGCAGGGCGCGCGAGACGCGGCCGTTGAGGTTGTTGCCCATCTGCGTGTAGGCGTAGGTGATGCCGGGGTCCACGCTCTCGGAGACCCAGCCGTCGACACGTCCCACGCCGTTGTTGGAACGCTGGAGCACGGCGACGCAGCCGGGCCGGGAGTTCTCGATCCGGGCGAAGGAGCCGCACCTGTCGGAGTAGAAGTACTTGAGGGCCATGCCTTCGGCGTACTTGGTGGCCCCGACCTGCCGGAACGTGCCCGAGCAGTAGGAGGTGGTGGGGTACTGCCCCTCGTTCCCGTACGCCCCGTAGTTGCCGCCCGAGTGCGGCGCGGCCTGGGCGGAGGTCGGGAGGAGCGCCATCACCGCGGCGGCGCCCCCGGCGGCCAGCAGTGTCCTGAGCGATCGGCGGCTCATGAGTCCTCTTTCGTGTGTCGGCGGGTGTTCTGGTCGTGACCGTACGGGCGTCACCACACCTGCGACACCTGACACTTATCAGGGTCGAACGCCACAGGTCGCCTCGATTCGGGGAAGCCCTGACATTCGTCAGGACCGACCGCACCGCTCGTGCTCCTAGTGTGTCGGCGCGAGACCAGGGCTCCGCCGGACAACCGGCTGCCGAACGTCCCGGAGTGCGGCTCGCCGCGGCCGTGACGGGAACGGGGGACGAGCGGTGGGCAGGGCCCTGACGGGTCCGGCCCACCGCTCGCGTACACCCGGCGGTCAGCGCTCGTACTCGGCGAGATAGCCCAGCACCTTGTCCACGTGCGGGCGCACCCGTGCGGGGACGCCGCCCTCCTCGATGATCGTGCGGTCGCTGGTGCGGTAGCCGGCCGCGACCAGCGCGGGAAGGTCCTTCTTCGGCAGTCCCGCCTGTTTGAAGCGCTGGTCGAGCCAGCACACGTACAGGCTCATGGTGGCGATCGCGTCCGGCGGCGACATGTGGTCCTTGTCGCCGTCGCCGTCCCCGTCCACGGCCCAGGCCCGGAACACCGACGGCGTCCACATGGCGATGCCGTACTCGTCGTTCTCCGGGCGGGCGGCGTTCGTGTCGAAGCCGCTCTCGGCCTTGAGCAGCGCGGCGAGCAGGGCGGGGGTGATCTCCTCGTCGGTGCAGCGGTGGGCGGCGCGGGCGATGACAGGGCGCAGCGCCTCGGGTACGTCGGAGTCCTCCGGGATCTCACCGGGCGCCGGGCTGTGCGCGCCGTTGAAGGCGGCGGGGGCGCCGCCGTCGCGGTCGTCGTCCTGGGTGTCGCCGGCTCCGCCGAGGAGTACCGCCCCGGCGAGCGCGGCGGCGGTCAGAACGACGAGCCCGGCCGCCACGGCCGGCACCAGGCCTCGCCGGCGCCGTTGCGGACCGTCGGTGAGGTCCTCGACGCGGGCGGCGACGCCACGGGCCGTGTGCGGGAGTCGGCTGGTGTGGTCCGGCGCCAGGCAGTCGGCGATCAGCCGGCGCATGTCGTCACCGAGGCCGGCGTCGAGCCGCAGGGGTGCGGTGCCGCGTGCGTACGCCTGGGCGGCGAGGGACCGGGCCCGGGCCGTCGCGCCCGGGAAGGGGTGGAGTCCGCCGGTGAGCACATGGTGGGCGAGGACGCCGAAGGCCCAGATGTCGGCGGTGGGCCGGACGACTGCGCCCTGGGTGCCAGTGCGCTGGGACCACCACTCGGGCGGCAGGTGGTCGAGGGTGCCGAGCGGCGGCAGATGGGCGTGGGTGCCGTCGAGTTCGGCGGCCAGCCCGAAGTCCGCCAGCCACACCTGCCCGCCCGGGCCCAGCAGGACGTTGGCGGGCTTGAGGTCGCCGTGCACCCAGCCGGCGTCGTGCATGTGGGCGAGTCCGGCGGCGACTCCGCGCAGGACGCGGTCGGCGCCGTCGATGGGCTCACCGGTGCCGGCGGCGTCCAGGACGTCCTTCAGGCTGGCCTCGGCACGGTCCATGACCAGCGCGATGGCACCGTCCAGGGCAGGCAGCTCCGGTGCCTCGACGGTGCACACGGCGTGGGTCCGCACGAGGTGGGGGTGGTCGGCCTCGGCACTGAACCGGACCTCCCTCTCCACGAGTTCACCGAGCGCGGCGCGCTGTCCGGGCCCCAGGGCACCGGTCGGGAGCACCTTCACGGCCGCGGGCGTGCCGTCGGCGACGGTACGGGCCTCGTACACGGTCCCCCAGCCGCCGGAGCCGATCACCGCGCCCACCTCCCAGCCCTCGATCCGGAAACCCTCCGGGAGGCGGGGCGGCCCGGGTATCTCCAGATCGTCCGGGACGTCGGATCCCGTCATGCGCCTGCCTCCTGCGGCGCGAGGCGGACGGCACCGCGGGACGGCAGCAGGCTGAGATGCTCTTCGCGTACCAGGCCGAAGCGCAGGGCGACGGAGGCGAGCCGGGAGCGCTTGGCTCCGGTGCGGCCGCCGTCGCCTCCGGTCGCGGTCTCCCCGCCGAGGTCCAGGCGCAGTTTGGCGAAGGCCAGGTAGTCGATGTGGTAGTTGACCGCGGAGCGGGTCAGGTCCCGGCAGGACTCCAGCGGCCGCAGCCGCTCCACGATCTGCCCGACCCCGGGCAGCGCCGAGTCGGAGGGGGCGCGCAGCCGGGGTTCGCACAGGGCCACCAGCACGAGGAAGTACTTCGACGTCGGGTCCAGGGCGAAGGGGTGGACGGTCTGTTCCCCGCCGCCCGGCGCGGACTGCTCACCGAGATAGGCGTGCTGGGGTGCGAACACCTTGAAGGTCGCGGTACCGGACAGGGCCGGGAGCACCACGCGCGAGAACTCGAACGGCACGGGCGCGCCGAGCCGCCCCGGGGCGACGGTCAGGTACTCGCCGGCTCCCTCCAGGTTCTCCACGACGTACGACACGCTGCGGCTGAAGTTGGACAGCCGCCAGTAGTCCCCGGCCGCCTCCAACTGCCCGGCCCGGCGCGAGATCCCGGGGTCGGTCAGCGGGATGCGCACCCCCGCGCCGCCGGGCGTGCCGCGGCCGAAGTCGGCGATGTCCCCGGGCCCCAGTTGGATCAGATCGGGCCTGCCCGTCTCGTCCGCACCCCAGTGTGCGGGACCGGGCAACTGCACGATGATGGTTTCCACGCGGACTCCCCGCTGATGACGCCCCCGATTTGGTCGCGAGGATTGTACGGGCGGATTCCGCTCGCGCGGAGGCGGCAGGGCCCGCCTCAGCCGGCTGTTCGCGGACGCCGTGCGACGAACACGAACTCCCGGCCCGGCCGGTCGGGCGCGTCGCGCACGTCCTCCACCACATAGTCCTGCGCGACGAGTTCCGCCTCGACCTCGTCCCGCTCGCGGAAGCGCAGCGTCGAGTCCGACGTCAGCACCTGCCCGTCCGCGGCGAACACATAGGTCCACCGGAACGTCACGAGCGGCCCGCTCACGTCGAGCAGATCGACCCAGGACTCGACGGCGCCGATGTCGGGCACGTCCATCACGGTGTACGTCGCCTCACGGTTCCACTCCTCCCAGGCGCGGCGGGCCGGAATCCGGGTCTCGAACACGAGACGGCCACCGGGCCGCAGTGCCTCACGGGTCCCTCGCAGGGTCATCCGCCAGCTCTCGGGATCGACGACCGCCTGGGCGGCGTTGCCGGTCATCGTCGCGAGGTCGGCGGTCAGGGGCGGGAGGGTCGTCGCATCGCAGTGGATCCACCGCACCCGTTCGCTGCCCGCCTTGCCGCGGGCCACGTCCAGGGACGCGCCGGCGGGATCGACGCCGACGACGTCGACGCCGCGTTCCGCCAGCAGCAGCGCGAACACGCCCGTGCCGCAGCCGATGTCGAGCACCCGACGCGCGCCGAACTCCTCCGCCATGCGCAGGTACGGGTCGAGATCGGCGCGGTCGGGGTCGAGCGGGTCGTAGATCGCGGCGAGCCGCGGATGCCGGAAGCACTCGTCTGCCATGCGCCCGAAGGTACGAACGCCGGCTGACGTGCGGCCACCGGATTTCGGCGACCGCCCTCGCGCGACTCAGCCCAGGCAGATGACGAGCAGGCAGAGCTCCTTGGAGTCGGAGTTCGCGGGAGGCGTCGCGGCCGGAGTGGGACTCGCCGCGGACGGGGGCGTATCGGAAGACGCGGGCTGTTGCGTGTCCGTGCTGCTCCCGGCGGCGGGCGGTTTCGTCTGCTCGGTCACCGTCGACGTGGACTTGCCGGTGTCGCCGGTGACCGTGTCGACGGTGTTCGGGACGGTGTTCTTCGGCTGCGTCGTCTTCGGCAGTTCGCGGGGCGCGGCGGCCGCGTCCGTCCGCGGGTCCGCCGGCGTGCTGCGGGGAGTGGTGGCCCGGGGCTGCTCGCGCTGCGAGGTGCGGTCGGTGTGCGGCGGGGTGGTGGGCGTGGGCGAGGACCGCGGGGTGTCGCGCCGGGTCGACGTGGGTTCGGTGTAGGTCGGCGCCTGTCCCTCGGCGCCGCCCATGGTCGTGTCCTCGGGCACCGTGGCCGACTGCACGCCGTGCGTGGAGTTGCCGTTCATGGCGGCGACGGTGAGACCGCCTCCGACGAGCGCGACAGCGGTCGCCACCACGGCCCGGCGCTGGTTCTTCTTCCAGCGGGCCATCTGACGACGCCGCGCCGCGCGTCCCTGCTGCGGTGCCTGGTAGCCGTCGGCCCCGGTGGGGTCGGCGGCCTCGGGTCCGTCGGACGGGGCCGTGTCCGGGCTCTCGTGACCGTCGGACGGGTCGGTGCCCAGGGTTCCGTGGCCGCCGGACGAGCCGGTGTAAGCGAGGGGGAGCTCTCGCGTGCCGGCGCGGTTCGTGTCCCACACGCTGGCGTCGTCCCACACGTTCCCGTCGCGCCATGCGCCGGAGGCGGCCGGGTACTCCCATGCAGCCGGGCGGGTACGGCCATCGGCGGTGGGGTCGATGTCCGGGGCGTAGGCGCCGCACCCCGGGCAGACCAAGGCGCCGTTGAGGTGCCTGCGGCACGAGGAGCAGTAGTCCATGTGGTCTTCCCGATCTTGCTGTGCCGACGGCTCGCCGGCCGCGGCCTGGTCACGTTCGCATGTGGGATCGAGCTGTAACGCTAACGAGGCTTTGGAAGGGGGATGTGCAGCATGTGTGACACCCCTGAGCAGATCCTCTGGATCTCGCGTGCGCCGTAAGTAACTCGTGAGTAAAGGTGGCGGGGGCTGGGCATCCTCGGGCACCTGCCGAGGGCGGGGCCAGAGGTCCGGCCCAGGCCGTTTCGTTTGGATCACCGGAGCGTCGGTCCGGGCGTGCCGTTGACTGACGCGCGGTCGGCGCGGATCGAGCCGTTGCTTCCCGACCGGACGCCGAAACGGGGTGGCCGCCGGCGGGATCATAACCGGCTGCGGATGTGGGCCGTCGACGGCACCTGGGAGCGGGTGTTCACCGCGCTGATGGCCCAGGCCGACGCGGACGAGGACCTCGACTGGGCCGTGTCGGTGGACTCCGCGATCGTGCGCGCTCATCAGCATGCCGTCGGGCCCCGCAAAAAGGGGCCCCGGCCGGCGAGCCGGCCGATTACGCCATCGGCCGCTCCCGCGGCGGACTGACCACGAAGACCACCTCGCCGCCGACGGGGGCGGCCCCGTACCAGGCCAGACGTGGTCCTGGCGGACAAGGCGTACTCCTCACGCGCGATCCGCGCACACCTGCGCCAGCGCGGGATCCGCGCGGTGATCCCCGTGCCGGCGGACCAGCAGGCCCACCGGCTGCGGCGCGGCAGCCAAGGCGGCAGGCCGCCGGCCTTCGACCGCGACGCCTACAAGCAGCGCAACACCGTCGAGCGGTGCATCAACCGCCGCAAGCAGTGGCGCGGCATCGCCACCCGCTACGAGAAGACCGTCACCATCTACCTGGCCGGACTCCACATCGCGGGCATCTTCCTCTGGTCCGCCCGCTGATCCAACCGAAACCGCCTGAGTCACCTGGATTGGTACTGGTACTCCAGCAGGATCTTGATGCCGTACGTGGAGTGGGGCATGCGCCGGGCGCTGCACTTCTCGGGCCCGGACGCGAAGGCAACTCGGGAGCCGTCGGCGCCAAAGGCTGCGCCGCCCTACCGGCCCTGAGCCGCACAGCCGGCCGTCATGGACGCACGACGACGGTCCATCCGGGGTTGTAGGTGTCCGGCACCGGGAAACGTGGCCAGTCGCGCGCCCAGTGCGGTGGGTTCCGCTCGCGAAGGACCAGTGCACCGGGGTGCGCCGGGGGATCCGACTCCGGGGCAGAGCAGCCCGCGGTGTGGGCGATGGGAATCGTCGAACTGTTCCCCGCGAGGACACACGGCGGGTGCACCCCGTGCTCGCGCAGCACGGAGACGATGCGGTCCCAGTCTCCGCGGGCCCGCTGCTGGATGCCCGCATGAGTGTGGACGAGCCCGATCTGGATGCCCCAGTGCCCGAGGAGTGCCAGGGCGAGCACCGCGGCCGTCGGCAGTGAACCGCGGGTGCGGGCCCGGTGGACGACGGCGAGGAGCCCGACAGCGGCAGGGAGCGCCAGCAGGGCGTAGGCCGGCAACAGGAACCGCGGCGCGGCGTAGGGGACAAGGAAGAGATACGGCGCCGCCGTGGCCACGGCCACCGCCACGGACAGCCACAGCGGCGCAGCGGACCTGCGCGCCCGGCGCTCCGCCCACAGCCCCAGGCCGACCAGCAGCGGCAGCAGCACCCACCACTCCGTCACGGGCAACTGAACGCTGTCGCCCGTACAGGGACGGCACAGCAGCGGGCCGTCCAGCGCGGTGAGATGGGCGCGCAGGGAGAAGACGGCCCGCAGACCGCCCTGGACCTCGTCGGCCTCCGCGAGCCGGTTCCGCACCCCGCCGAACCGCACCTCGGCCTCGACGACCCAGGGCAGCGCCCCCGCCACGAGTCCGGCCGCCACGGCCGACAGGCGCCCCCGGAGGCGGCCGTGGCCGCGCAGTGCGGGCATCAGTACGGCGGCCAGGAGCAGCGGCGCGGCGACGGCCACACCGTCGTTGGGCCGCATCAGGGTCACCACCGCCAGGCCTGCCGCGACACCCGCGTACCGGGGACGCGGCGTGAGGAAACAGCCCACCGCGGCGGTGGCACCCATCGCGGTGTAGTGGTTCGGCATCGCGGAACCGGCGTAGAACAGAGTGATCCACAGGCTGCCGTACAGCCCGGCCGCCACCCACACCGTCGCCGGGCGGTGCACGATGCGCAGCCAGGGCCGGAATCCCAGCCAGAGCGCACCGCCGGCCAGCAGGAGCAGCCACGCCCTGAGCAGCACCGTCGAGTCGCTCCAGGAGGCGATCGGAGCAAGCAGCAGGGGGACCCCGCGGGTACGCGGGGCGCTGAACGGGGTCGCGGGACCGTACGGCCCGAAGCGGCTGGCGTACACGAGCTCGTCCCAGCCGAGCGGCAGCGTGAGCGGTACGAGGACGGCCGACAGCAGACAGAACCCGGCAACCACGATCCACAGCATCCGCTGTGCCGAGGCCGCTGTGCGATTCGCGTTCATCCGACCCACCCCAGCTTGCGCCGCCCGCGGCGCACCGCTCCGCGGGCGAGGATGCCTGCCGTGGCGGCGAGCACGGTGGCACGGTCGCGCCAGTCGGCCAGTCCGGGCGGTGGAGCGGACCGCTCGGCCCGCTCCTCCACCAGGGTGCTGAACAGCCGCTCGTAGCGGTCGGCGACGCCCTCCGGGGTGAATCGTTTCGCCGCACTGGCCCGGGCGGCCCTGCCCATCTCCGCGCGCCGTCCGTCGTCACGCATCAGTGCCAGCAGTGCGTCGGCCACACCCCGAGTGCTGTCGCGCGGGACGAGACAGCCGTCCACACCGTGGCGGATGATCTCGCCGGGCCCGTGGGGGCAGTCGGTGCTCACCACGGGCAGGCCGCAGCGCATGGCCTCCACGATCGTCATCCCGAACGACTCGTGCGCGGAGGTCACCGCGGCGATGGAGCCCTTGACCCACTCGGCCTCGATGGGAGTGGCCGAACCCATCAGGAAGACCCGGTCTCCCAGCCCGTGGTGGGCTATCCGGTCGGCTATCCGGGCGCGTTCCGCGCCGTCCCCGTAGATGCGCAGGGACCAGTCGGGGCAGGCCGCACCGGCCAGGGCGAACGCGTCGACCAGCATCTCGTACCGCTTGACGCGGGCCAACCGTCCCGCCGCGACGACCACCTTGGCCGCCGCGTCGGCCGGCGGCACCGGGGGTTCGGGGACGCTGTTGGGGATGGCCAGCACCCGGGTGCGCGGCAGCCGCATGCCGCGCCGGTGGTCGCGCGCGTCGGCCTCGGTCATGGTGACCAGCGCGTCGAGACCGCCGTACCAGCGTTGGAGTTCCGTCCGCAGCCGGTGCGAGTGGTTGTCGTGAGTGAGGTGCTCCTGGCCGACGAGCACGGCATGTCGTGGTCCGAACCGGGCCAGCAGCGCGTTGAGTCCGGCCCTGGTGCCCACGACGACGTCGGCGTCCGTCTCCCGCAGCCAGTCGATGACCCGCTGTTCGGCGAGCCGGTGGTACTGGTGCGAGCGGCTGTCCCCCTTCGGGAAGACTGCCCCGGCCTGCCGGGCGAGGGGGTCCGCCGCGTCCGCGGATCCCTCGCGCCGGTCCACCAGGGCCCGCAGCGGCACCTGGGGCGACCGCGCCAGCCGTGGTTTCTCGCGGTGCCGGAAGACCGACACGAGTTCCACCTGGTGCCGTCCGGCGAGCGTGTCGGCGAGTGTCATGGTCGTCCGTACGGTGCCGCCCATCGCGTAAGCGTTGTGCAGCAGGAAGGCGATGCGCACGTGCGGCGTCCCCCGGTTTCCTTGTGATGTGGCTGATCAGAGCCGCTGTGTTCACCTTCGGCGAGGCAACTACACCTGTGCTTTTCGGTACGTTCCTGGCCGCGCTCGCCTCCGTCCCACCCTGCTGGCCGGAGCCGGCGAAGACGGGTGCTGGGCTGCGCGAGCCGCCGCACGGGCACGAGGACAACAGGTCGACTGACGTCTACTCTGTGCGCTCACCGGAGATGACAGGCAGCTCGGGTGTACAGATGTATCATCTGCCCCAGAGGTTCCGGTCATGCGGTCCGGAAGTCGTCCACCCGCTCGCCCTCCGCCTGGGACGGCTCGGTCCTGGGGACGTCCGGGTGCTGCTCCACTGCCGCACGCTCGGCCGGCTCATCGCGCTCGCCCGGGCCGGGTGGCTGCCCAAGGGCACACCCGGCCCCCCTCCGAAGAGGTGGGCCACTCGTATCAGAAGCGTGACAAAGGCCCCCCACCTGCACGGGCGTACCCCACGCCATGATCTAAACACTGCGTGTATACATGCCACGTATACATGGTGTGTAGAGTGCCGGGCATGTCCATCGGCAATACCCTTCTGGGGCTCCTGGAGTCCGGCCCGCGACATGGTTATGACCTGAAGCGGGCCTTCGACGAGAAGTTCGGTCATGACCGGCCGCTGCACTACGGCCAGGTCTACGCGACGATGTCCCGGCTGCTGAAGAACGGCCTCGTCGAAGTCGACGGCATCGAGGCGGGCGGTGGGCCCGAGCGCAAGCGGTACGCGATAACGGACGCCGGAATCACCGACGTCGAGCGCTGGCTCGCGACGCCGGAGAAACCCGAGCCGTACCTGCAGTCGTTGCTGTACAGCAAGGTCGTCCTCGCGCTACTGACCCACCGGGACGCGGCCGGCATCCTCGACACGCAGCGCTCCGAGCATCTGCGCAGCATGCGGATCCTGACCGACCGCAAGCGCAAGGGTGACCTGGCCGACCAGCTGATCTGCGACCACGCCCTGTTCCACCTCGAAGCGGATCTGCGGTGGCTGGAGCTGACCGCCGCGCGTCTGGACAAGCTCGCCGAGGCGGTGACGGCGTGACCGGTGTTCATCCTCCAGGCTCTCTGCTGGCTGCCCAGGACCTGTGCAAGGCGTACGGGCCGACCACCGCGCTCGACGGCGCCGAGTTCTCCATCCACCCCGGTGAGGTCGTCGCCGTGATGGGCCCCTCCGGGTCCGGGAAGTCGACGCTGCTGCACTGTCTCGCCGGGATCGTGACGCCGGACTCCGGGTCGATCACGTACAACGGGCGTGAGCTGGCCACCATGAGCGATGCCCAGCGCAGTGCGCTGCGCCGGTCCGAGTTCGGCTTCGTGTTCCAGTTCGGTCAGCTGGTGCCCGAGCTGACCTGTGTGGAGAACGTGGCGCTGCCGCTGCGGCTGAACGGCACCTCCCGCAAGGAGGCCGAGCGGGCCGCTCTCAGCTGGATGGAGCGGCTGGAGGTCGACGACCTGCGCAAGAAGCGGCCCGGCGAGGTCTCCGGCGGTCAGGGGCAGCGGGTTGCCGTGGCCCGGGCGCTGGTCACCAACCCCAGGGTGCTGTTCGCCGACGAGCCGACCGGCGCGCTCGACTCGCTCAACGGCGAGCGCGTGATGGGGCTGCTGACGGAAGCGGCCCGCTCCACCAACGCGGCCGTCGTGCTCGTCACGCACGAGGCCCGGGTCGCCGCCTACTCCGACCGCGAGATCGTCGTACGCGACGGGAAGTCCAGGGACATGGAGCGCGCCATATGAAAGCGCGCCAGTGGTCTCGCGACCTGGGCATGGGAGCCAGGTTCGCCTTCGCCGGCGGGCGGGAGGGGCGGGTGCGGATGCTGCTCACCGCCGTCGGCGTGGGGCTCGGCGTGGCACTGCTGCTGCTGTCCACCGCGATCCCGAACGCGCTGGCCGTCCGGCACGACCGGGAGGAGGCGCGCACCGACCTCACGTATATGGCCAGCGAGTCGCCGCTGCCGAAGGCGGACGACACGCTGGTGGTCGGCGAGGCCGGGACGGCCTTCCGCGACAAGGAGGTGCGTGGGCGGGAGTTGCAGCCCGAGGGGCCCAAGGCACCCCTGCCGCCGGGGGTCTCGAGGTTTCCGGGGGTGGGCGAGATGGTGGTCTCCCCCGCGCTGAAGCGGCTGCTGGACTCCGGCGAGGGGAAGTTGCTGCGGGAGCGGCTGCCGGAGCGGATCGTGGGCACCATCGCCGAACCCGGACTGATCGGTGCCCAGGAACTCGCCTTCTACCGCGGCGCCGATGACCTCGTGGTCAAGGAGGACTACGGCCTGGTCGCCCGCATCGACCGGTTCGGCGCAGGGATCAAGCCCTCGGAGGAGACGGACCCCGTCCTGGTCCTGCTCGCCCTCGTGGTGTTCCTGGTGCTGCTGATGCCGGTCGGCGTGTTCATCGCCGCAGCCGTGCGGTTCGGCGGCGAGCGCCGTGACCGGCGACTCGCGGCCCTGCGGCTGGTGGGCTCGGACAGCCGGATGACCCGGCGGATCGCCGCGGGCGAGGCCCTCGCCGGCTCCGTGGCGGGCCTGGCCTTCGGCACGGTCTTCTTCCTGCTCATCCGGGAGTTCTCCGGGTCCGTGGACCTGTTCGACGTGAGCGTCTTCCCCAGCTATCTGACCCCCTCCCCCCTGCTCGCCCTCCTCGTCGCGGTCGCGGTCCCTGCGGCCGCCGTGCTGGTCACCCTGTTCGCGCTGCGGGGCGTGGTGATCGAGCCGCTCGGCGTGGTGCGCACCGCGAAGCCCCCACGGCGCCGGTTGTGGTGGCGGCTGCTGCTGCCCGTGGGCGGGCTCGGCATGCTCCACCCGATGATCGGCAAGGACCGGCACAGCGAAGACTTCAACCAGTACCAGGTCACCGGTGGCGTCCTGCTGCTGCTCGTCGGAGTGACCGCGCTGCTGCCGTGGGTCGTAGAGAGGGTTGTGAACCGGCTCGACTCCGGCGGGGTCGCCTGGCAACTGGCCATCCGCCGACTCCAGTTGAGCAGCGGCACGGCCACCCGCATGGTCAACGGCATCGCGGTCGCGGTGGCGGGCGCCATCGCCCTGCAGATGCTGTTCTCCGGGCTGCAGGGCCAGTACACCAAGCACACCACCAACGACCTCACCCGGGCCCAGATGGGGGCGACCCTGCCGGACGAGGTCCCGCTCGCCCGGGCGGCGGCCGACTTCAAAGCGACGAGAGGCGTTGCGAAGGTCTACGCCTTCGACGAGGGCTACGTCAGCGACCGGCGCAGGTTCGCCGAGAACACCGCCCCGGTCACGATCGCCGGCTGCGCTTCCCTGCGCGAGGTGGCTTCCTTCCCCTCCTGCAAGGACGGTGACGTCTTCGCCGTCCGTGGTGGCAACGATGAGGAGGGGGTGACCGACCTTTCCAAGCCCGGCACAAAGCTGTGGTTCGACGCGCTCGACGATCCCGGTGCTCATCACAGGCCGACGCCCTGGGCGGTGCCGGCGGACGTGAAGCAGGCACGGGCGATCGCGGACCCGTCCGGGTACAAGCGTGGCGGCCTGCTGCTGACGCCGGGCGCCCTGCCCTCGGGCGCCGCGCATGGTCTCCTCGGGGAGATCTACCTCGCGCTCGACCAGGGGCTGGCGACCGCGCCCGAGTACACGCGGAACACGGCCCGCCGGCTCGGCCTGCCCACCGACCCGGTGATGTTGGTGTCCAGCAAGCGCGACGACACCTACGCCTCCATCCGCACCGGCCTGTTCGCCGGCGCGGCCTGCGTGCTGGCGCTGATCGGCGCCAGTTTGCTGGTGTCGCAGCTGGAGCAGCTGCGCGAGCGCCGCAAACTGCTGTCGTCGCTGATCGCCTTCGGCACCCGGCGCCGCACACTGTGCCTGTCCGTGCTGTGGCAGACGGCGATCCCGATCGGTCTCGGACTGGCGCTGGCCACGACGGTCGGGCTCACACTGGGCGCGGTACTGCTGAAGATGACGGACAAGCCGGTGGGCGTGGACTGGGCGAGCGTACTGTCGATGACCGGCATCGCCACCGCCGTCGTCCTGCTGGTGACCGTGCTCAGCCTGCCACCACTGCTCCGGCTGATGCGCCCGGACGGCCTGCGCACCGAGTGAGCCATACGCCCCGAAGGCCCATCAGTCACACACACCTAGGCCTCCTGGAGTCCGGGCCCACCACGGCTACTTACGGAAGTGCCGGGATCCCTGGCCTGGCCGACCCGAAGTTCGTACAGCCGGATCGGTCGATGTCCGCCATCGGCGGCTAGGGGCCACGGGGCGATGTTGCGCCCGGCGAGCGATCTGGACGCCCTGGCTGTCCCGTCGGCCGCTACTTCCGCAGGCCGGAGGCACCCCAGGAAGAAAAAGCTCCCGTCGTCGGCGACGGGGGCGTCGGAACAAAGGTGGCGAGCAGCGCGCCACCCGCAACCAGAGAGTAAATTGAGTGGAAAATCAGACGCCGCCTGCAACTGGAACCGGTCAGACGCCTCCAGCAAGTACAACTCCTGAAGGGGAATCGGAAGGCGTCGAAACCGGCAGGTTTGCCATCAGGATCATCCTTTTCACGTCAACATGCGTGACACAAATTTTTGAGCTGGTGCTCGTCCTAGTCGGTGCGAGCCTCAAGACGACGGCAATGGCCGTTGTGATCGCATTCGGCGGTACCTTCGGTCTTGGGTACTTCATCGCCAAGAGGCTTGGTTATATTCGAACGGGCACGTAATACTCGATAAACGCGGAGTCTATCGAAAACGAGAGTCCGCCCAGCTCAAACCGGGCGCCGTCTCACCTGCACAAGATTCTCGATCGCCCGGCTCCCACACCATCCCGGCCTCCGGCGCGTCCAGCAGCTCCTTGCGCCGCGGCTCCAGTCCCCCGGCTCGCAGCGCCTTCCTCTGCTGGTGCACCCACCTCTCCAGGGGGAAGTCCTTGGTGACGCCGACCTCGGTCTCGGTGTCGTAGGGGACGACGTACAGGCCGGTGATGTCGTTTTCCTTCCGCCAGCGGAGCAGGGCTTGGTAGCCCTCCAGCCACACCAGGCTCTCCGGCCGGTAGACCCGGCACGTTGACAGTGTGTGGTGCGCTTCAACGGTCGCCGACGTCCGCGTCCTCCACGCGGCGGCCGTCGTCACCGCCTCGTCGGCGACCGCCGACAGACGCTCGGCGGGCTGCCCGCGCAGCGGATCGCCCGGCTGTGGCCACCTGCCGCCCCGTCCCCGCCGCATGATCCGCCGCGTCAGCTCCTCCCGCCCGACGTGCAGTCGGCCCAGCGTGAACTCGCCCCCGCGGCGCCTCGACATACACACCGACCGCAGCCCCGTTCTTCGAACGGCCCGGTCACAACCAGCGCCTGCGCCCTGGCAGACCGGCAGGTCCGCCAGGTTCCGCGCCCTGACGCGATGGCCACTCAAGTCGTCGGCCGCCAGGGGGTGACAGAAGCCGACCTGGTCCGGATCGACGTACGGAGCGGTGAACCCGGCACGCAGCGCCAGCCGGTATCGGCAGACGGTCACCGCGGCCCCTGGCAGGCCGGCTCGCGCGTTCGCACCCTCAACTCGCCGAATTTTCCTGCGAACTGACGCACAACCCTTTGTATGCCCGGCGGGTCACACCATGCAGGAGCAACCACCTCGAAGAGTTGCAAGGGGGAAATATGCGATTCACCCGTTCCGTCCTGGCCGCGTCGGCCTTGGCGGCGCTGACCGTGGGGACCACGACCGCCCTCGCGTCACCCGCCTCCGCCGCGCCCAACACCACTCCGCAGAAGGTCTGCGGAAGCGCCTACAAGACCGTGAACTCGGCGGCCGTCGGCTCCCTGGGCACCGTCTACCTGACGTACAACGCCGCCAACGGGCAGAACTGCGTCACGACCATCCGCAACAACCCGGGTACCGCTGTGGACATGTCCGCGTGGATCTACGTCCCCGAGACCGATGAAGGCCACCACGACGCTGGGCGCTTCACGTCCTTCGCCGGACCGACCTACGTCTACGGCAAGGGCCACTGCGTCGACTGGGGCGGCAGCATCAAGAACGTGTACGTGCAGGTGCAGGGCTCCAACTGCGGCTCCCTGAAGGAACACCGGGTCACGTTCACCCGGTGACCCGCCTCTCCTCTGAACCACCCTGAGACACCCCCTACCGGGCCATCACGTTCCCGCAGCCGTTGACGCGGGAGCCGTGGTGGCCCGGTGCCGGTTTTCGGCGCACCGCCTTGCGGTCGTGCCGCTCACGCCTCGCCGCGTACTTTCAGCACCACCTTGTTGAGCACCCACAGCCCGATGCCGATGGCCACCAGCACGCCCGCCCGGATGTAGACCTCCGCCGGCCGGTCGGACAACGGGCTGGCCAGGATCAGGGCGGTGATCGCGCCGAGCACCGGCAGGACGGTCGGCGTACGGAAGTGCTGGTGCTCGACGGGGTCGCGGCGCAGGACGAGGACGGCGATGTTGACGACGGCGAAGACGCACAGCAGGAGGAACGCCGTGGTGTCGCCGAGGCCCTCGATCTCTCCGGTGGAGACCAGGCCGATGGCGAGGAGCGACACGAAGACGATGCCGACGACCGGAGTGCGGCGCCGGGGCAGTACGCGGCCCAGGGCACGCGGCAGGATGCGTTCGTTCGCCATGCCGTAGCAGAGGCGGGACGCCATCATGATGTTGATCAGTGCCGAGTTGGTGACCGCGAACAGCGCGATCAGGGCGAAGAGCTTGGGCGGGAAGTCGATCCCGCCGGCCTTGACGACCTCCAGCAGCGGGCCGCTGGAGTCCTCCAGCACGCGGTAGTCGACGAGCAGCGAGGAGACCAGCGCGACCAGGACGTAAATGGTGCCGGTGACGGCGACGCCGATGAAGATGGCGCGCGGGAACGTCCGCACCGGATCCTTGGTCTCCTCCGCCATGTTGACGGAGTCCTCGAAACCCACGAAGGCGAAGAAACCGAGGGCCGTCGCCCCCAGCACGCTGGTGAGCAGCGCGTAACCGCTGCCCTCGGCCTGGAACTCACCGAGCCGGGAAGGTTCACCGTCACCGGTCAGGACGGCCCAGGCACCGATCGTGAGGATGACGAGCAGGCCGGTCAGTTCGACCACGGTGAGGACCACGTTGGTCTTCACGGACTCCGACACGCCTCGCAGGTTCAGGGCCGCCAGGGCGAGGATGAACAGGATCGCGATGAGCGTGGGCGGGAAGAAGTCCGTGAACTCGGACAGGTAGTCGCCGCTGAAGGCGCGGGCCGCAGCGCTCGCCGAGGAAAGGCCCGAGCACATGACCATGAAGGCGACGATGAAGGTCAGGAACGGGACCTGGAACGCCTTCTGGGTGTAGAGCGCGGCTCCGGCCGCCTTCGGGTACTTGCCGACGAGCTCGACGTACGAGGCGGCTGTCAGGATCGCCACGACGAACCCGATGACGAACGGCAGCCACAGTGCCCCGCCGACCTTGCCGGCGACCTGACCGGTGGTGGCGTAGATGCCGGTGCCGAGGATGTCACCGATCACGAACAGAATCAGCAGTCTGGGGCCGATGGCACGCCGCAGTGGGGTGTCGTCCTCCCCTCTCTCCGGCGCAGCGGCTGCATTCCTGTCGGTTGCGGACACGAAAGCTCCCTGAGGCGTTCGACACGGACCGGAACAACGTCTTACCTGCCCGGCAGACCGGTAGTGATGCCTTGGCGTCTTTGATCGACTAATCGCCCCTGCGCATCGCGTCCTTGAGGGGATCAGGGACCGGACACGGACCCGCTACCGACGAGGATTCCCTCCCCTCCCCCCATGCCTGTACCTGCCGACCCGACGGTCCTGCATCCGATGCCTTCCCTTCCCCCACCATGGGCGGCTCCTGGGCCGAACACTTCGACCTGATCACCGGCCTGCCCAACCGGGGCGACACGATCGTCGGCAACGACGTCTGGTTCGGCCATGGCACGACGATCATGCCCGGCGTGCGGATCGGACACGGCGCGATCATCGCCTCCGGTGCTGTGGTCACCAGCGACGTGCCCGACTACGGCATCGCCGGCGGCAACCCGGCCCGCCTCATCCGTACCCCTTACAGCGACGAGGACGTCGCCCGGCTGACACCGTCGCGGCCACGATCCTCGCCATCCTCCCTCGCCTCAGTCCAGGTTCTTCTCCAGCACCTTCAGATAGCTGTCGATGAAGTGGTCCCGTACGCCGTCGCTCGCCGGCGCGAGGACATCCGCGGTCAGCCCGCTCACTCGGTCGGCCAGTCCTCCGATCAGAGGCATGGACTCGCGGATCCTGCCGTGGGAGTCGATGTACCGCGGGGCTTCACGTGCGTGTAGAAGGGCTCCGGCGGGAGCTGCGGCACGATGTCGTTGTTGTTGACGAAGCGATAGGTCCGGTTCTTGAAGCCCTTGTTGTACGCGGCGGCCAGCGTCGGGTCGCATGTCCGGGGCTGGCCGAAGGTGTAGACACCGTCCGCCGCCAGACGCGGCTCCTCCAAGAACATTCGCGCGCCGGCGAGCATGGCGAGCGCTCCGCCGAGGCTGTGCCCGGTGAACCATACGGTCTGGCCATTGGTCCGCCACTCCTCCAGCGTGGCCAGGACATCCGGGTAGATCGAGTCCAGGGCCTCGGCGAAGCCGTGGTGGACGCGTCCCTTACCGTCCGGGCCGCGCCTCGGCGGTGCCGTGCCGTCGGTCAGCCAGTCCTTGATCTGGGTCGGTTCCGTGCCGCGGAACGCCGTGATGATCATGTGGTCGCTGGCCAGCGTGTACGCCTGCGTGTCCTGGAGCGGGAAGGGCGGGGTGAACCGCGTCTCGTGGTGACGCACCC
Organism: Streptomyces sp. NPDC052064; assembly: GCF_055585925.1. Classification (NCBI taxonomy): domain Bacteria; kingdom Bacillati; phylum Actinomycetota; class Actinomycetes; order Kitasatosporales; family Streptomycetaceae; genus Streptomyces; species Streptomyces sp. NPDC052064. Next base: position 61,566 of record NZ_JBVJJE010000019.1, on the reverse strand, counting down.
GGCCGAAGCCCCATTTCTCCGCCTGCTGCTCGATGGTGGCCTGGTCCTTGTAGGCCAGCGCGCACGCCTGGGCAAGGCAGTAGGCATGGCGCAGGCTGTGGCCGGAGGCGCGGTGATCGAGGGCGACAGGAGCGGTCACGGTGTCCCCTTGGGTTCATTCAATGGTGGATCGCCCGTTTCTCTCACGCGTTCGCTGTGCTGCCCGGGCGGGCCTTTTTCGTGGTCCGGCGCGGCACGTCCGATCCGTCCTGAAGATCGGCGGCGAACGCCTCGGCCGTCGCCTCGGCGGCAATGTCACTCAGATCTTCGTTGATCTCGTGGGCGACTCGCTTGGCGTCCATCGCCAGCTTTACGGAGGACTTCACAGTTCCGCGGACGACCGGCCTGATCAGCTTCTTCAGGAGGGGCGCCGACGCTACCCAGATCAAGAAGACGGGAATCACAGGAAGCATAGTCAGTACACCCCTTCTCGCAGTATTCCGGAATTACCGAGCAGTGTTCTGGAAATCCGAGCTTAGCCCCCAGAAATGCCACCTCACCAGGGAATCTCACGACATTCACCGGTTCGCGTGCACACCGGTCGAGGTTGATCTTTTCCGCCTTCCTGTGACCTACCGTGCGAGACAGGCACACTGTAATTATACGCCTCCATGTGAGAAAACTGAGCCAGGAGTGAATGTGGAAAAGACAGCAACCGACGAGACCGTCGCCGGGGCTGATCCCACCTCGGAGGAAGTGCTGCATTCCGCTGAAGTTCGCCATGCGAACGGGAAATGCACCCTCACCATCAGCGATCATCTGCACGGCGATGTGGAAGTTTACGTGGTACCGAAAGCGGCCGTGAAAAAACTCCCCTTCTATCTCGCGATGCTCAGGAACAAGCTTTCCTGAGAGGCGCGAAAGGCGTCATGCCTGCCGCTGGGCCACCAGGGACACGGCCGGCCGGGAGTCCGTGAGCAGGGAGTGGGCCAGGACACCGTAGAGGGTGTCGTTGGGGCCGTCGGCGATACGGAGGCCACGAATGTCGCGCAGGCGCTTCTCCATGGGGGTGCGGCGGGTGTAGCCCTCACTGCCGTGCAGTTGGAGCCCGATGTCGACGGCTCGGTAGGACACGTCCGTGGCGAGGGCCCTGGCGGCGGAGCAGGCCGCCACGTCGACATCGTCTCCGTCCTGCTCGATCCGCTCCAGCGGGGAGAAGCACCAGGCCGTGGCCGCCTGGACCTCGGCCGCCGCCACGGCGCCCGAGGCTCCGAGGATCCTCGGCAGCCAGCGGCCGGCGCCCGCTCCGTCCCCGCGGGCCGCCGGCACGCCCTCGTCGGGCTGTGCGGCGGAGTCGGGCCGCGGCGGGTTCGCCGCGGTCGTGCGCAGGGCTGCCAGTGTCCGGGCGATCGCCCGCCGCAGCGACTGGGCGGCTTCGCGCGGACTGATGGTGCGGTCGTGCCTCACCAGCACCCGGCCGGTGACCGGGCTGGCGTGCACCTCCTCGATGCCCGGGGCCTCGAGGAGTGATGCCTCGGTCAGCCGCGCCGAGGCGGGTCTGCCGCGCAGGAGGTCGACCTCCCAGCGCTGACGGCCGGGAACGATCGAGCGCGGCCGCATCCTTGCTCTCGTGGGGGTACGTCGTGTCGTCGGGCGGTCGCCCGGGGGGCTTTCGAGCAAGGCCATCGCGTCAGTCACTGCTCTCCATGAAGCTCCAGTAGCCGGAGATCGCGGCATCGCCGGTCCCGGGGATCACCACGCCCAGTTTCCGCAGCCGTCGGACCGTCCTGTCGTTGTCGAACTCCAGGGTCGGCCGCTGTGCGGCCGGTGCCTTCCTGGCGTGCTCCTCCAGGTAGGCCTGGTAGGGCAGGATCGGCAGCTCCCGTCCCCGTTCGGTCGCGCGACGCAGGCGTCGCAGCCAGTCGGTGAGCGGGAGTTGTTCCGAGCGCGTCCCGTGCATGCGGTCGTAGGCGGCCATGAAGGCGCCCGGTCCGATCCGGCGTGTGTGGTGAAGGTGGTGGACGTGGCCGGCCCCGTCACCGTTCCGCAGCAGCTCCACCAGAGCGGCGGCGAGGACGTCGCCGGGCACGAGGCGCACGCGCAGCGCGTCGGTCTCGGCGACGACCTGACGCAGCGCCGCCTCGAAGAGGTCCGGATCGACCGGTCCGTGGATCTCCAGGTACTCGCCCAAGCGCAAGGCCGGGCCCACGTCCGGGGAATGCTGCTCGGCCAGCCAGACCTCGCGCTGTCCCGCGGTCACCGGAAGGATCTCGACCGGCGTATCGGGTGTCTGGTCCGGGATCTGTGTCTGGTCGTCGACATGCTGTGCGGGAAGCTGACGACGGGACAACGAGGAACCTCCTGTAGGGCCGGCGCCCCCTGATCACGACCGGCCTTCGCCAGATCACCCATCGTGACAGCTACCAGGGCATTCTCCGCGTCTGGAGCAAAATAGCCAAGGAATGACGGGCGGGGCGTTGCGCGCCACTGCCGCGATGAGTTCCGGCCGCGTCGCGAGTCTGTTCCGGTGAGCGTCGTACGACGGCGTACGACGCTGCCCGGCACGAGACACCACGGAGGACACCATGACGACCACGCCGAGTGACCCGACCGCCGCGCTGCCCGGCCGCCCGCCCGTCGTCGACCTGGCCACCTGGCAGGCCGCCCGTGACGAGCTTCTGGTCCGCGAGAAGGCCCACACCCGCGAGGGCGACGCCCTCACCGCGGCCCGTCGCCGGCTTCCGATGGTGGAGTTCGACGGGACGGTCGAGGTCGTCGGACCCGACGGCCCGGTCCCGTTCCTGGACCTGTTCCAGGGCCGCGCCGAGCTCGTGGTCTACAAGCACATGTGGTACGACGGCGCGCCGCACCAGGGACAGTGCGAGGGCTGCACCACCACCGCCTGGCACCTGAAGGACGCCGTCTACCCCAACGCCCGCGGCGTCTCGTTCGCCATCGTGACCACGGGCCGTTGGGACGAAGTGGCCTCCTACGTCGGGTTCATGGGCTACACCCAGCCCTGGTACTCGGTGCGCGACGTGGACGCGCCGGTCGGCGGCGACATGGGTTACCTCACCTGCTTCCTGCGTGACGGCGACCGGGTGTTCCTCACCTATTCCACGACGGGCCGTGGCAACGAGCGGGTCAACGGGTCCCTCGGCCTGCTCGACATGACGCCCCACGGCCGCGGCGAGGCGTGGGAGGACAAGCCCGAGGGCTGGCCCGTGGGGCACAGCCCGTGCTGGTCCTGGCGCTCGGACGCGGACGGGAACGCCACCTGGGGCCCGACCAGCCGCCCCGTACCTCAGTGGACCCGCCCCGGCGCGACTCCCGTGGAGACACTCGGCCGACATGGCCACCACCACTGACGCGCGTTCGACGGCCCTGGCTCCGTGATGTTCCCGCTGCCCGTCGCCTCAGCCGTCCGCCAGCTCTCCGAGCAGCTTCCAGGTGCGGCGCCGGTCGGCCTCGCTGCCCAAGTCCGTCATGGTGAACACCACCTCCGTCGCCCCCGCCTCCCGGTACCGTGCCACCTCGGCGGCGATGGTCTCCTCATCGCCGATCGCGGCCAGATCGACGGCCCGGGTGCCACCGGACAGCCCGATGACCCGCTGGTAGGAAGGAAACCGCTCGTAGAAGGCGAGCGCCTCGGTCGCCTGCTCCCGCACGGCCTCTGCGTCAGCCGTGACCACGCCCGGTACGAACGCCACGACGCGAGGCGCCGGCCGGCCCGCCGTCTCGGCCGCGGCGGCGACGGCCGGGACGATGTGCTCGGCGAGGGCGCGCGGGCCGGCCAGATACGGCAGGATGCCATCCGCGAGTTCGCCGGAGACGCGCAGCGCCTGCGGCGCCATGGCGGCGACCAGCAGTGGCACGGGCGGTTCGGCACCCGGCACCGCGGCCGACAGCGGTGTGGTGGCGGTCAGCAGCTCTCCGCGGAAATCGGCGCTGCCCGTTTCGACGAGTTGGCGCAGGGCGGTGAGGAACTCCCGGAGCAGGCGGATCGGGCGCTCGTACGGGATACCGAAACCGGCCTCCGTCAGTTGCCTGGTGCCGAGCGCCAGCCCGAGGTGGTAGCGCCCGCGGGTCGCCGCCTGGGCGGTCTGGGCCTGGCTGGAGATGAGCAGGGGATGACGGCCGAAGACCGGGATCGCGGCCGTCCCGACGTGCAGTCCGGGTACCTCGCGGCCGACGATCGCGGCCAGCGAGGGTGAGTCGTAGGCGAAGGTCTGGCCGAACCATGTGGAACGTAATCCGGCATCGTGGGCTTCCCGCGCCAACTGCACCGTGCCGTCGATGCCATGGTGAAGGGGAAGCGCTACTCCGATAGTCATGACCAGGGCAACTGGCAGGCCCACGACCGGCATTCCCGCTCGCCGGACATCCGCACCCGCATCACGGACTCGGGCGGGCGATCGTCGAGGGCAACGCGAGCCGCCTGCCGCGTGACATCACCGGAGGCGAAGACGGCGGTTCCGGTGACGGACGGCCTACCGGATCCGCCGCTGGGCCATCCGGAACGTCGCGTCCCATCCACGCCGGCGACTCATCCCGGGCCGCCCCGGGACCGGTTGCGGAAAGCTGCCGGGGTCTCCCCGGCCCGCTGCCGGAAAAAGCGGGTGAAGGCCGTGGCGCCGGGGAAGCCGACCCGCTCGCCGACGGCGGCGGCGGACAGGTCGGTGTGCACCAGCAGACGCTTGGCCTCCAGCAGCACCCGGTCGTCGATCAGGCGCTTGGCACCGGACCCGGTCACGGCGCGGGTCGCGCGCGTGAGGGTGCGCACGCTGTAGCCCAGCTGCCGGGCGTAGTCCTCCACCCGGTGGCTGCGGGTGAAGTCACGCTCCACGGCCTGCCGGAAGCGCCGGTAGGCCTCACTCCCCGCCTCGTCGCCGTCCTGGGCGCCGTGCAAGTGGGCCAGCCGCAGCACGAGGACGGCGAGCAGATGCCGGACCACCTCGATGTGCACGTCCAGGGGCAGTTCGGCGAGTCGGTTGTACTCGCTATCCAACAGGTCCAGGACCCGCCGGACGTCCTGCCGCTGATCCTCGTCCCGGGGAACGAGCGGCTGCCGAGGGGCCGGCTGGTCGACACGGGCAGCCTCGACCGTGGGGCTGCCGAGGAAGCCGGACGGGAAGAGCACGACGGCGCCTCGGGCATCGGCGAGGTCGGTGCCGAACTGAAGGATCTGGCCGGGCCGCGCCCAGAGCCAGTCGCCCTCGGACAGCGTGTGGTCGGTGAAGTCCAGCGAGCAGCGCAACGTACCGGAGCGCACCGTGATCAGGTGGTGGAAGGCGGGGCGCAGGGGGGCGAAGGCGTCAACGCCGTGGCCGAGCGCCCGGTCGAGCAGCCCGGCGAAGTCCAGCACGGCGACTCCCGACGGGGCTCCGACGGACGGCCGGAACGGGAGGTCGGTGACGTCGTCGTGTCCGTTTCTGTTCATAGCGTGTCGCCAGGATATGGCCTTGGGTCGGACACCCGCACCTAGCGTGGAGTGGTCGGGGGTGAGTGGTGACCGAAAATGACATGTTCGGTCACCGTCGTCGAATCGGTGCGAGGGAGCTGACCGCTGTGCGATTGATCGTGGGAATGACGGGCGCGACGGGTGCCACCTTCGGCGTCCGGCTGCTGGCGAACCTGCGCGAGCTGCCCGAGGTGGAGACCCACCTGGTGCTCTCCCGCTGGGCGCGCACCACCATCGAGCTGGAGACCGGGCTCTCCGTCGCCGAGGTCAGCGCACTGGCCGACGTCACGCACCATCCCGAGGACCAGGGCGCCACCATCTCCTCGGGGTCCTTCGCGACCGACGGCATGGTGATCCTGCCCTGCTCGATGAAGACACTGGCCGGCATCCGGGCCGGATACGCCGAGGGGCTGGTGGGCCGCGCCGCCGATGTGGTCCTCAAGGAGCGCCGAAAGCTCGTCCTCGTCCCGCGGGAGACCCCGCTGAGCGAGATCCACCTGGAGAACATGCTCGCCCTGACCCGGCTCGGCGTGCAGATGGTGCCGCCGATGCCCGCCTTCTACAACCACCCGGCCTCCGTCGACGACATCGTCGACCACATCACCGCCCGCGTCCTCGACCAGTTCGAGCTGCCCGCGCCCGCCGCCAAGCGCTGGGAGGGGATGCGCGCCGCCCGCGCCCTCAGGACCACGGTCTGAGCGCCGCCCCTCGTCTCCGCCCTCCACACACACTGCCGTAGACAAGGACATCTTCGCCATGGCCTATGACGACCTGCGTTCCTTCCTGGAGGCCCTCGACAAGGAGGGCCAGCTGCTTCACATCGCCGAGGAGGTGAACCCCGAGCCGGACATCGCCGCCGCCGCCAACGCCGCCCCACGCCTGGGCGATGCGGCCCCGGCCCTGTACTTCGACAAGGTGAGGGGCTTCACCGACGCCCGGATCGCGATGAACGTGCACGGCTCATGGGCCAACCATGCCCTCGCCCTCGGCCTGCCCAAGGAGACCGGTACCAAGGAGCAGGTCGAGGAGTTCATCCGCCGCTGGGCGGAGTTCCCCGTCGCCCCCGAACGGCGGGACAACCCGCCGTGGGCCCAGAACACCCAGGAGGGCGACGATGTCGACATCTTCCAGGTGCTCCCGCTGATACGGCTCAACGACGGCGACGGCGGCTTCTACATCGACAAGGCCGCGGTCGTCTCCAAGGACCCCGAGGACCCTGAGCACTCCGGCAAGCAGAACGTCGGCATCTACCGCATCCAGGTCAAGGGCAAGCGCAAGCTCGCTCTCCAGCCGGTCCCCATGCACGACATAGCCCAGCATCTGCGCAAGGCCGAGGAGACCGGCGAGGACCTGCCCGTCGCCATCACCATCGGCAACGACCCGGTGATCTCCATCGTGGCGTCGACTCCGATGAAGTACGACGAGAACGAGTACGAGCTGGCCGGAGCGCTGCGCGGCACCCCGGCGCCGATCGCCGAGGCCCCGCTCACCGGACTGCCCGTGCCGTGGGGGTCGGAGGTCGTCATCGAGGGCGTGATCGAGGGCCGCAAGCGGGAGATCGAAGGCCCCTTCGGCGAGTTCACCGGCCACTACTCCGGCGGCCGCAACATGACCGTCATCCGCATCGACCGGATCTCCTACCGCACGAACCCGATCTTCGAGCACCTCTACCTCGGCATGCCGTGGACCGAGGTCGACTACCTGATCGCCGCCAGCACCTGCGTGCCGCTGTACGAGCAGCTCAAGAAGGACTTTCCCGAGGTCCAGGCCGTCAACGCCATGTACACCCACGGGCTGGTCGCCATCGTCTCGACGAAGAAGCGCTACGGCGGTTTCGCCAAGGCCGTCGGCATGCGCGTGCTCACCACGGCGCACGGCCTCGGCTACGCCACGACCGTCATCGTGGTCGACGAGGACGTCGACCCCTTCAACCTTCCGCAGGTCATGTGGGCGCTGTCCACGAAGATGAACCCGTCCGGCGACCTGATCACCATCCCCAACCTGTCCGTGCTGGAACTGGCCCCGCAGGCGCAGTCCCCCGGCATCGTCGACAAGCTCGTCATCGACGCGACCACCCCGGTCGAGCCCGACCGTCGCGGCAACTACAGCACCCAGGTCCACGACCTGCCCGAGGCCGCCGAGTGGCTCACCCGGCTGCAGCGGCTCGCCGCCCGCCGCTGAACGCCGCGCCTCGCCAACACCCGGAAAGGACACCGGCCATGGCCGACCCGACCGCCACCCTCTGCCCCCGTTGCGCCCACCAGAGCGTCGAACTCGTCTTCACCTCGCCCGTCCCGGGCGTCTGGGACGTGTTGCAGTGCCGGCAGTGCCTGTACATGTGGCGCACGAGCGAGCCCGCCCGCCGCACCCGGCGCCACGCCTACCCCGAGCCGTTCCGGATGACCGCCGAGGACATCCGCAACGCTTCCGAGGTGCCCGCCGTCCCGCCGCTGAGGACGCCTTGAGTTCCGGGCCTGCCGAGTCGGCCCCGGTCAGTTGGTGCGGTCGGAACAGCCCTGCGGGAGATCTCCGGGGGCCGTGGCGATGACCGTGTCGTCGTCGGGGCCGACGTACTCGAAGAGGGTGATCTTCGCGAATTCCGGGACGACGTAGACCGGATAGGTCGGGCCCTCGTCGCGGTACCTGCGCATCTCGTCGAGGTGATCGTTCTGGTAGAGGACTGTGCGTTCACCGTGTTCCTCGACCCAGTGCGGGAAGAAGATCACGCCGTGCAGGCGGCGCTTGCCGGGCATGACGTTGACGGAGACCGACGTACCGGTGGGCTCGTTCCAGGAGATCTTGTAGTGGTCGTCGTCCAGCTGGACGAGGTCGACCTGCTGATCCTTGACCCAGCGGCCGCCCACCATGCCGGAGTGGATCCGGTAGTCGATGGTGGCCGGGTTCTTCACGTACATCTCGTACTGCCAGCCGTTGGCGTAGGTGTAGATGAAGCGGTGGCCGACGATCCCGGAGAGCTCCTGCGCGGGGACAGGGTTCTCGACGGTGGTCACGTGTGCTCCGTTGCTGGCCATGGGGGTACCTCCTTGCTGCCGCGGTGCCACTGCGGCGGGCCGTACGAGTAACCCCGTTCGCATAGGCTCAACATCGTTGCGGCGCGAGGGTTCGGAAGGCGGGGACATGAGGCATGACGAGCTGATCCGACCGGTACCGGAGCTGTTACGGCGGCACGCCGAGATGGCTGGGCAACGGGTCGCCTACTCCGACTCCTCACGCGGCGTCACCTACGCCGAGCTGGAGCGGCGCACGCGCTCGCTGGCCGCGTACCTGACCCGGACAGGACTTCGGCGCGGCGACCGGGTCGCGATCTGTCTCGGCAACTGCGTGGAGATGGTGGAGAGTTGCCTCGCCGTCCTGCGGGCCGGAATGGTCGGAGTCCCGCTCGATCCGCGTTCCTCCGACGTCGAGTCGGCCCACTTCCTCCAGGACAGCGGCGCCGCATTCGTCATCACCGACGCCGCGCACCTCGCACAACTGCGGCGCCTGGGACCGCCGTACGACCGCCTGGGCGCCTTGGTCACCGGGCCGGGCCCGGTCCCGGACGGCGCCCGGTTGTTCCGGAGCGCGGCCGAGAGTGACGGGGACGCGGAGATCGACCTGCCCGGCCTCGACGATCCGGCCTGGATGCTCTACACCTCCGGCACCACGCACCGGCCCAAAGGTGTGCTGTCCACGCAGCGGGCCGCGCTGTGGTCCGTGGCCGCCTGCTACGCCCCGATCTTCGGTCTCTCGCCCGACGACCGGCTGCTCTGGCCGCTTCCGCTGTTCCACAGCTTCAGCCACTCGCTGGCGATCCTGGGCGTGACGGCCGTGGGCGCGAGCGCCCGGATCGCCGGTGAGCTGATGCCGCCAGGCGGTCTGCGGCAGGAGCTGCTCACCGCGCATGCGGGGCTCGGCGGGCCCTTCACCATGCTGGCCGGCGTGCCCACGACGTATCACCGGCTGCTCGACTCGGGCGGCGAGGCCCCGCCTGCGCTGCGGATGTGCGTCGTGGCCGGCGCCCCGAGTGGCCCCGCGCTGCGCGCGGCCGTGGAGGAGACCCTCGGGGCGCCGCTGCTGGACGCGTACGGCAGTACCGAGACCTGCGGCATGATCGCGGTGAACCGTCCCCAGGGGCCCAGGGTCGACGGCTCCTGCGGGCCGCCCGTCCCTGGCATGGACGTACGCGTCGTGGCCCCGTGGGGCGGGGCGGACGTCCCGGACGGGGCCGAAGGCGAGGTCTGGGTGCGGGGGCCGAGCCTGATGACCGGGTACCACGAGCAGCCCGAGGCGACGGCCGCCGCGCTGCGGGACGGCTGGTACCGCACCGGCGACCTCGGCCGCCGCGTCGAGCACGGCCATCTCCAGCTCACCGGCCGGGTCAGCGAGCTGATCATCCGCGGCGGCGAGAACATCCACCCGACGGAGATCGAGCAGGCCCTGTCGCGGTGTCCCGGCGTGTCCGAGGCCGTGGTCGTGGGCGTGCCGCACGACGTGCTCGGCGAGGTGCCGGTCGCCTTCGTCGTACCGGGTCCGGACGGGATCGACGCACGGCAGGTGCTCGCCGAGTGCCGGACCCGGCTGGCCGACTACAAGGTGCCGACCGAGATCCGCGAGATCGCCGCCGTCCCGCGCACCGCGTCCGGCAAGATCGCCCGGCACGAGTTGGTCGCCCCCGCTCCGGCCGCCCCGGTCGCGGCCGACCCCGCCCCTGCCGCCCTGCGTGAGCGGCTCCTGTCCCTGTCGCGCGACGACCAGGAGCGCGCACTGCGCGAAACCGTGCTGACCGAAACGGCCCAGGTCTGCCGGCGCACACCGGGCGATCTGCCCGGCGCGGACAGCCCGTTCACCGATCTCGGCATGACATCCGTCGGCGTCGTCGAGCTGGTGGACCGGCTCGGCGCGCTGACCGGTCTGAGCCTGCCGTCGACGCTGGTCTTCGACCACCCGACGCCGGCCGGGGTGGCCCGGTACTTGCGCACGGCGATCTTCGAGGGCGAGCCCGTGGCGCGCCCACAGGGGTACCGCGGACGGGAGCGGTCTCCCGAGGACGATCCCGTCGTGATCGTCGCCATGGGCTGCCGTTATCCCGGCGACGTCGACTCCCCCGAGGATCTGTGGGAGTTGCTGTCACAGGGACGGGACGCCATCTCGGAGTTCCCGGCCGACCGCGGCTGGGACCTGGACGCCCTGTACGACCCCGATCCCGACCGGATCGGCACGTCGTACACGCGACACGGCGGTTTCCTGCACCGGGCCGCTGAGTTCGACGCCGGGCTGTTCGGGATCTCACCGCGCGAGGCACTCGCGATGGATCCGCAGCAGCGGCTGCTCCTGGAGACGTCCTGGGAGGTGTGGGAGCGGGCCGGGATCGACCCGGCGTCGGTGCGCGAGAGCGACACCGGCGTGTTCGTGGGCGTGATGTACGGCGACTACTCCGCCCGCTTCACCCGCTCCCACGAGTTGGAGGCGCACCTGGGGCTGGGCTCGGCGGGCAGCGTGGCCTCCGGGCGGATCTCGTACGTGTACGGTCTGCGCGGTCCCGCGATCACGGTCGACACCGCCTGCTCGTCCTCACTGGTGGCGCTGCACTGGGCGGCGCGGGCGCTGCGCTCGGGCGAGTGCTCGCTGGCGCTGGCCGGCGGGGTCACGGTGATGGCGACGCCCAAGCCGTTCCTGGCCTTCAGCCGGCAGCGCGGGCTGTCGCCGGACGGGCGCTGCAAGTCGTTCTCGGCGGCGGCCGACGGTACGGCCTGGGGCGAGGGCGTGGGACTCGTCCTTCTGGAGCGGTTGTCCGACGCGCGGCACAACGGCCATCCGGTCCTGGCCGTCCTCCGCGGCTCCGCCGTGAACTCCGACGGCGCGTCCAACGGGCTCGCCGCGCCCCACGGGCCGGCACAGCGGCGGCTGATCACGCGGGCGCTGGCGGACGCGGGGCTGCGCGCCGGTGACGTGGACGTGGTGGAAGCGCACGGTACGGGCACCCGGCTGGGCGACCCCATCGAGGCGGAGGCCCTCCTGGCCACGTACGGACAGGGCCGCGAGCATCCGCTGTGGCTCGGGTCGGTCAAGTCCAACCTCGGGCACACGCAGGCGGCGGCCGGAGTCGCCGGCGTCATCAAGATGGTGCAGGCCATGCGGCACGGCGAACTGCCCCGGACCCTGCACGCCGACTCGCCCACACCGCACGTCGACTGGTCCTCCGGCCGCGTGGAACTGCTGACCGCCCCACGGTCCTGGCCTGCCTCGGACCGGCCGCGGCGTGCGGGGGTCTCGGCCTTCGGGATCGGCGGGACCAACGCGCATGTGATTCTGGAGGAGGCGCCGGAGAGGGAGACCGCGGTTCCCCGGGAGGCGGCGGCCCCCCCGGAGACAGCGGCCTCCCCGGAGACGGCGATCTCCCCGGAGACAGCGGCCTCCCCGGAGACAGCGGCCTCCCCGGAGACGGCGATCTCCCCGGAGACAGCCGCGGCGCCGCCCGTTCCATGGCTGCTCTCCGCCGCCGACGAAACCGCCCTGCGCGCCCAGGCCCGACGGCTCGCGGCCGAGGCGGCGAACCGGGCGGGCCTGTCACCCACCGACGTCGCCTACTCCTTGGCAGTGTCGCGCTCCGCCCTCACCCATCGCGCGCTCGTGCCGGCCGATGACCCGACCCGGATGCTGGACACGCTGAGCGCGTTCGCGCAGGGCCGGGATACACCGGGACTCGTACGAGGAATCGCGGACCCGGAGATCCGTACGGCCTTCCTGTTCACCGGACAAGGTGCCCAGCGCCCCCGGATGGGCACCCAACTGCACGCCGCGTTCCCCGTCTTCGCCGATGCCTTCGACGAGGTCTGCCGGCACCTGGACGACCGTCTCCCCCAGCCGCTGAGCGCGGTGCTGTCCGCCGAGCCGGGCTCGCCGGAAGCGGCTCTCGTGGACCGGACGGACTTCACCCAGGCCGGACTGTTCGCCTTCGAGGTGGCGCTGTTCAGGCTGCTCGAGTCGTGGGGAGTGCGATCCGATCGCCTGGTGGGCCACTCCGTGGGCGAGCTGACGGCCGCGCATGTCGCCGGCGTACTCGATCTGCCCGACGCCGCGACGCTCGTCGCCGCTCGCGGCCGGCTGATGCAGGCCTTGCCCGACGGCGGCGCGATGGTGGCGCTGGACGGGACCGAGGAAGAAGTCGTCACCGCGCTCACGGAGTTCGGGGCGCAGGTGGCACAGGTGGCCGTCGCGTCCGTCAACGGGCCCCGTTCGGTGGTGATCTCGGGCGCGCGGGACGCGGTACTCGCGGTCGCGGCCGGCTTCGAGGCGCGCGGCCGCAGGGCCGTACGGCTGCGAGTGAGTCACGCCTTCCACTCGCCCCTGGTGGCGCCCATGCTCGACGAATTCCTTTCCGTGGCTCGGGAGTTGACCTTCCGACCGCCGCGCATCCCGATCGTCTCCACCGTGACGGGCCGGCTCGCCGAGCCCGCGGACCTGTGCTCGCCCGAGTACTGGGCGCGGCACGCCCGGCTGCCCGTGCGCTTCGCCGAAGCCGTGCGCCGGCTCGCGGACGACGGGGTCTTTGCCTACCTGGAACTCGGGCCCGGGCCCGTACTCACCGCGGCGGCCACCGACTGTCTGGCCGACGCGCCAACGAGCGGCTCCGTTCTCGCCGTGGCCACACGAGGCGGGGCGTACGAACCGGAGACGCTTCTGTCGGCTGTGGCGCGGCTGCATGTGGCCGGGGCCGCTGTCGACTGGGCGGCGGTGTACGCGGGTTCCGGCGCGCGCCGCGTGGAGCTGCCGACATACGCCTTCCAACGGCAGCGGTTCTGGCTGGACGCACCGCGTTCTGCGGCGGCCGACGCAGAGTCCCTGCTGGGCCCGGCGTTCCCGGTGCCGGGCACCGAGCGGACGGTGCTGACCGGGCTGTTGTCCCGAGCGACCCACCCGTGGCTCGCGGACCATGTCGTCGCCGGGAGGGTCGTCGTGCCGGCGACGGTGTTCGTGGAGATGGCCGTGCGGGCGGGCGAGGAAGTGGGCTGCGGTGCGGTCGACGAACTCGTGATGCTGTCGCCGCTTGTCCTGCCCGGTTCCGCGGGGGTGCGGGTCCAGGTCGTGGTGGGTGCGTGGGACGGCGACTCGGGCCGACGGCCGGTCGACGTCTACTCCCGGCCGCAGGAGCCGGAGGAGTCCGCCGAGGACGCCCCGTGGACCCGGAACGCCTCGGGGCACCTGGGCCGGGGGCGCACTGCGCAGGACGAGCCGACGCAGTGGCCGCCGCAGGGCGCCGAGCCGGTGGACCTCACCGGCGCGTACGCCGTCCTCGCCGACGCCGGGCTCGCCTACGGGCCTGCCTTCCAGGGAGTCGGCGCGGTCTGGCGACGCGGCGACGACGTCTTCGCGGAGGTCCGGCTGCCCGCGTCGTACATGTCCGAAGCCGGCCGCTTCGGACTCCACCCGGCGCTGTTCGACGCCGCGTTGCACGCGCCGCTGCTGGCCGCGTCCGCCGACATGAGCACGGTCCGGGTGCCGTTCGCGTGGAGTGGCGTGAGCCTGCACGCCTCGGGAGCCACGGAGTTGAGGGTCACGGTGACGTCGTTGGGCCCGGACACGGTCTCGCTGACCCTGGCCGACCCGTCCGGCCGGCTCGTGGCACGCGTGGACTCGCTGACCACCCGGGAAATCCCGGCCGCCCTGGCAAACCGGGCCGACATGACGGAAGACGCCGCACGAAGGGCTCTGCTGTGCCCTGAGTGGGCCGCCCTCGACGTCTCCGGCGACATCTCCAGTGACGCTGATGAGCGTGCCTGGACGGTGCACGGGCCGGACGAGCTGGACCTCGCGGAGTTCCTGCCCTGCGGCGTGAACCCCGAAGTCGTCGCCGTCACAGCCATCGCCCCTGCGACCGGCTCCGATCCTCTCTCCGCCGTACACGAGTTGACGAGCCGAGTGCTCAAGGTGCTCCAGGACTGGCAGGACGATCCGGGCACGGCGGGCTCACGGCTGGTCGTGGTGACGCGGGATGCCACCGGGCCGGTGCCGGATCCGGCGGGTGCGGCGGTCTGGGGACTGGTGCGCACGGCGCAGTCGGAGCTGCCCGGTCGTGTCGTCCTGGTGGATGTCGACGGGCGGCCCGAGTCGCTGCGGACGCTGCCGTCGGCCGTCGCCACCGGTGAGTCGCAACTCCGGGTACGGGACGGGCAGGTGACGATTCCGCGACTGGCCCCGGCCGGTGATGCCTCGGGCGCGGGGGCTGCCTTCGACGCGGATGGCACGGTGCTGATCACCGGAGGCACCGGCGCGCTGGGCGCGGAGCTGGCACGCCACCTCGTCGCCGAACACGGCGTACGGCATCTGCTGCTGACCGGACGCCGTGGGCCGCAGGCACCCGGAACAGCGGAACTCCGCAGCTACCTGGAGGAGTTGGGGGCGCGGGTCGGCATCGTCGCCTGTGACGCGGCCGACCGTACCGCGCTGGCCGAGCTGGTCGAGCGCTGCGAGCCGCCACTGACCGCTGTGGTGCACGCCGCCGGGGTTCTCGACGACGGCGTGCTGGACTCGCTGACCCCCGAGCGGATGGCGGCCGTGTTGCGGCCGAAGGTCGACGCGGCCTGGAACCTCCACGAACTGACCCGGGACATGGGTCTTTCGGCGTTCGTCCTGTTCTCCTCCGTCTCCGGTCTGCTGGGCCGGCCGGGCCAGGGCAATTACGCGGCCGCGAACTCGTTCCTCGATGCCCTCGCCCACCGCCGCGTCGCCGAGGGACTGCCGGCGGTCTCGCTGGCGTGGGGCCCGTGGGAGCACGCCGGCGGCATGGCGGCGGGGCAGCCCCCGCAGCGCCCACAGTCACGTGACGTGTTCGTGCCGCTGTCCACACAGCAGGGCATGGCACTGTTCGACGCCGCGCTGCGCTCGACGGAGCCGGTCCTGGCACCGATCCTGCTGGACCGGGCGGCCCTTCGAGCCGGTGCCGGGCACCTGCCACCGCCGTTGCGCGGACTCGTCCGGCAGCGCCGACCGCCCGCCGCGGCGAGGGCCTCAGGCGGCTCCGCCGGATCCCCTGGGCAGATGCTGGAGCCGGGAGCCTGGCGGAAGCGGCTGGCCCCCATGCCCCGGAGCGAACAGGGGGCGGCGCTCGTGGAGTTGCTGCGGGCCGACGTGGCCGCGGTGCTCGGCTACCCGCACGCCGACGCGCTCCCGGTCGGCAAGACCCTCGCCGACCTGGGGTTCGACTCCCTCACGGCCGTGCAGATCCGCAACCGGCTGAGCATGGCGCTGAAGCTCCGGCTGTCGGCCGCGGTGGTGTTCGAGCACCGCACGGCCGAGGAATTGGCACGCCACCTGCTCGGCCTGCTGGACGGCGAACCGGCCGACGCGGCCGCCACCAAGGCCACGGGAGCCGCAGGGGCCACGGGGGCCAAAGGGGCCACGGTGCCCGAGCGGCCCGCGTACACGCTCTCCTCGCTGTTCCGGACGGTCAGTGCCGCCGGACAACCGGTGGCGGCGATGCACCTGCTCGTCACCGCGTCCTGGGCGCTGCCCACCTTCACCGCCGCCCAGGGCCGCGAGCACGCGCTGCCCCCGATCCGCCGCTCCCCCGGCCGCTCCGGCTCCGGACGGCCGACGGTCGTCTACTTCCCGGCCTACCACCCGTCGCTCGCGTCGGACGGCGGAGATTTTCCTCGCTTCCACCGCGCTTTCGAACACGACATGGAGGTCCGGGAGGTCCTGGAGTTCCCGCACCCCGGAATCGCCGCCGGTGCCGCCGTACCGCAGGACCGCGCCGCACTGGCGCGTACGCAGGCCGAGAGCGTGCTGCGGCACGTCGGGGACGGTCCCGTCGTGGTCGTAGGACGGTCGGCGGGCGGCAATGTGGCGCACCTGGTGGCCCACCAGCTGGAGAACCTGGGCCGGGCACCGGCCGGCCTGGTCCTGCTGGACACCTACCACATCACGCCGGACAACAGCGACAAGGACTGGCTGCTGTCCCTGGCCGCCCCACCACCGCAGGTCACCGGACAACCCCTCTACACCGGGGACGACGACAGCACCTTGGCCGCGATCGGTGCCTACAACCGGATCCTCCTCGGCTGGGACCCCGAGCCGGTCGCCACGCCCACGCTCCTCGTGCGCGCTCAGCGGCCCACGCCCGCCATGGCGGCCGCCGCGGACGCGGACGACTGGCGGACGTCCTGGCCTGCGGCGCACGACGTCGTGGACGTCCCCGGCGACCATCTGACGATGATGCAGGAACACGCGGAGACAACCGTGTCGGCGATCCGCACCTGGATCGACTCACGAACGGCGAAGGGAGACCAATGAGTTCCGCCAAGCCTCCTCAGGACGTCGACGTCATCGTGGTCGGCGGCGGCCCGGCGGGGGCCACCGTCTCGGCGGCCGTCGCCCTGCACGGCCATCGCGTCCTCCTCGTCGAGAAGGAGACCTTCCCCCGGTACCAGATCGGCGAGTCCCTGCTCCCCTCGACGGTGCACGGCGTGTGCCGGATCCTCGGCGTCGAGGACGAGATGGCGGATGCGGGCTTCAAGCCGAAGCGCGGCGGCACGTTCCGCTGGGGCCGCAACCGGGACCCCTGGCAGTTCTCCTTCGCGCTGTCGCCCCGGCTGGCCGACCCGACCTCGTTCGCCTATCAGGTCGAGCGGTCCCGGTTCGACGCGATCCTCCTGGACAACGCCCGCCGGGTCGGCGTCGACGTACGGGAAGGCTGCCGTGTGACCGGCGTACTCGCCGACGAGGACCGGATCCGCGGGGTGCGCTGGACCACCTCCGACGGCGAGATCAACGAGGCCGCCGCCCGCTACGTCGTCGACGCCTCCGGCAACGGCAGCAGGATCCACCCGCACGTCGGCGGGAAGCGGATCTACTCCGACTTCTTCCGCAATATCGCGGTGTTCGGCTACTTCACCGGCGGCGCGCGGCTCCCGGCACCGAACGACGGCAACATCTTCTGTGCCGCCTTCGACGAGGGCTGGGTCTGGTACATCCCCCTCCGGGACGACCTGACCAGCGTCGGAGCCGTGGTCGCCCGCGAGCACGCCGAGGCCGTTCAGCTGGACCCGGCGAACGCCTGGCGCCGCCTGATCGACGCCTGCCCGGAGGTACGCGGCTTCCTCGACGGCGTCCCACAGGCCACCGAGGCGCCCTACGACCAGGTCCGCGTCCGCAAGGACTGGTCGTACTGGAAGTCACGGCTGTGGCGGCCCGGCATGGCACTCGTCGGAGACGCGGCGTGCTTCGTCGACCCGGTACTGTCCAGCGGAGTCCATCTCGCGACCTACGGCGGGCTGCTCGCCGCCCGGTCCATCAACAGTTGCCTCGCCGGAGGCCTGGACGAGGACCGTCTGTTCGGCGAGTTCGAGATCCGCTACCGGCACGAGTACGGCCTCTTCCACGAGTTCCTGGTCTCCTTCTACGACATGCACCAGGACGAACGGTCGTACTTCTGGAAGGCCCGCAAGGTCACCAACGTCGGCACGACGGAACTCGAGGCGTTCGTCGAGCTGGTGGGCGGCCTGGCGTCCGGCGACGCGTCGCTCACGGGGGCCGGGCCGGCGGACGCACGGCTGGCTGCGGTCGCCGACGACTTCGAGCGAGCCGTGCGCCGCCTCCCCGACGCCGACGAACTGCGCAATCCCCTCTACGAGTCCAAGAGCTTCCGGCAGGTGTTCCAGGAGGGGACCGTCCTTCAGGAACACGGGCTGTTCGGCGGGCCGTTGGAGGCCGAGGCGCCGCTGTGTCCCGGCGGTCTGGTGGCGTCGGAGGACGGGCTGTCCTGGGTCGAGCCAGAGCAGTAGCAGGACGGGAAACGTGTTCGCCGGGGGCGGGCCTGCCCATGCGGGGATGACGTCCGCCTGACCGACGAATGTCCAGGTGAGTGTCCCAGTTCGAGGAGCATTCAGGCCCATGGGTAGCCTGCGTCACCATGATGCGGGCTTGGATCTTGCCGATGCTGCTTGTGCTCTGCGGCTCGGCCGTCACGACTGGGCTGATCTACGCGGGAGACGCCGGCGCAGCCACGCCGCTCCTGCTGGTGTTCCTGGTGCTCGCAGGCGTGAACTCTCCCCTGATCTTCCCGAGGTCGATCGGTGCGCTGGAGGCGCAACGCCGCAGCGCGGTCGATGGCAGGCCGGTCGTCTTCTGGCGGCCGGGCTGCAAGTACTGCATACGACTGCGCATCCGGCTGGGCCGCAGCGCCCGCCGGTTGCATTGGGTCAACATCTGGCGTGACCCGGCAGGGGCCACAGCGGTGAGGGCAGCGAACGACGGCAATGAGACAGTGCCGACTGTCGTCGTGGCGGGCCGGCCGCACACCAGCCCTGATCCTGAATGGGTGCGCCGGCAGCTCACCTCTTCCGCGTGATCAGAAAACCGTTTCCCGTTCGGCCTTGCCTGGCCCGCCTCTACCGGCGTTCGTCAGTGGAGCCCGGACAGGGTTTGGGCCAGGCTGCACCGGCGAGATCAGCCGCAGAACCCTGCTGAGCACGGCCGCGGCCGTGGCCTGCCGGTGCCGAGTCGCAACTCGATGTCGACTGACGAATGCGCCGCGCCGCTGGATCCGTCCGCCGGCGGTGGAGGAGTTGTACGGCCGGTCACCCCCGGTGTGCCCTGTCGCTGGTTCTCGGCGGCAGGGCGCACCGCAGTTCGCTCCGGTCCCGCGCCGGGATCGGTGGGGCAGCTACTGCGGCAGGGGTGCCTCGCCGGATACGGCGATACCTGCCTGGTGGAAGTCGTCCACGGCCGCGGCCGTCGTGTCCGGGGCGACTCCGACCGAGTAGTCCAGACGTACCCGTGCGCGGAAGCCGGCCTTCACGGCGTCCAGCGCGGTGGCACGCACGCAATGGTCCGTGGCGATGCCCACCACGTCGACGTCCTCGACCCCGCGGGAGCGCAGCCAGTCCGCGAGGGAAACTCCTTCTTCGTCGGCTCCTTCGAAGCCGCTCTTGGAGGCGCTGTGGGCGCCTTTGTAGAAGACGGCGTCGACCTTTCCGCCGGTGACGGCGGGGGCGAAGTGGGGGTGGAATTCGCTGCCTTCGTTTCCTGCCACGCAGTGGACGGGGAAGCTGTCCTTGAAGTCCGGGGTCTCGGAGAAGTGACCTCCCGGGTCGATGTGGTGGTCGCGGGTGGCGACGATGTACTGGTAGGCACGGCCCGCGTCCTGCTCCACCAGCTCGGCGATCTTGGTCGCGATCCGCGCGCCACCCGCTACCGGAATACTGCCTCCTTCACAGAAGTCGTTCTGCACATCCACGACGATCAAGCCTCGGCTCACCATGACCACCCTTCAGCACGACGGAACACCCCTCGCGTTCTACCGGCCCTGGCACGCCCCCGGAGGCATAGGCGGCTGGGCTCACCCGAACGGCCCAGGGCCTTCACCGCAGGAATGATTCGCAGCCACCGAAGGCCATGCCGCTCGCCCGACGTACAGGGCACCTTCCTCGCCGGCGCGCTGCTGACCGTTGGGGCCTGCGCAGTGCTACTGATCGGCTTACACCTTCGTTTGAGGCGCATCCCGGGCACGTCATCGCGAGGTGCGATGCACGACTTCAGAGGCAAACACCGCAGTTCCTGCCCGATATCGGGCAGAAATGTAGACGTCCCATGGCTCCCGACCTAGGGTGATCGCTCATGATCACCCTAGGCGCAATGGGGAATTTCACTCTGATAGTGGGACTCCTCACGCTGACTCCCGGACTGGATACCGCACTCGTCCTGCGCACCGCGGCGCTCGGGCACCACCGTCGCGCCTGGGGCGTGGTCCTCGGCATCCAGAGCGGCACGCTGGTCTGGGGCACTCTCACCTCGCTCGGCGTGACCGCACTGCTGACGGCATCTCACCTGGTCTACGAAGCACTTCGCTGGGTCGGAGCCGCGTACCTGGTATGGATGGGCGGCAAGCTGCTGTGGACTACCTGGCGCCACTCATCGAGCGAGAGCCCACAGACAGCGGAGGCCGAGACCAAGGCCCGGGCAGGCGCCGGGGATACGCTCCTCGGCGGCTGGCGGCAAGGGATCGTGAGTAACCTCCTCAACCCGAAGATGGGCGCCTTCTACGTTGCGGTGCTCCCGCAGTTCATCCCGGCCGACGCCTCGCACATCGCTCTGGGCGTGCTCCTGGCCGGTGTACACATATTCCTGGCCGTCGTCTGGGCCTGCGCGCTGATCGCCCTCGCCCACGTGCTCCGCCATCGCCTGCAACGGCCCTCGGCCCGCCGTTACCTCGACCGCATCGCCGGCACGGCCATCGCCGCCTTCGGCATCCGCCTCGCGCTCGGGCCGTGACGCACCGGCCGACGCATCCGCAAGGCCACCGACGGCCGTGGAACGCGTAACCCGCGCATCAACCGAAGCGAAAGGACATCTGCATGTGTTCTCTCCCCACCAGCACCGAGGCCGTGGTCTTCGACTGCGACGGCTTGCTGGTCAACACCGAAGCGTGCTGGACCATTGCGGAAAGCGCAATCTTCGCCGCTCACGGCCATCCCTTCGGCCGAGAACAGAAAGACCTGGTCATCGGCCGCACCGTGGAGGCCGCTGGAGAGGCCATGGCCCAATACCTCGGGCGCCCCGGCGCCGGTGCCGAACTCACCACCGAACTCCTCGAAAGAGTCCGCAAGGAGCTTTCCCGAGGCGCCGCAGCCCTCCCCGGGGCGGCAGAACTGGTGCGAGCCTGCCGGGCAGCCGTCCCCATCGCCGTAGCCAGCAACAGTCCCCGGGAACTGCTGGACACGGCACTGTGGTCGGCCGGCCTCGCCGACTGCTTCACCCACTCGTTCGCCGCCGACGAGGTGCATTCCCCCAAGCCCGCACCAGAGCTGTACCTCACCGCATGCGAGGCACTCGGGGTGGCCCCGAAACGCTCCGTCGCCTTCGAGGACTCGGCCACGGGCATTGCCTCGGCGCGTGCCGCTGGGCTCTACGTCGCGGTCGTACCGTCCCTTTCAGGAGCCGGCCTCGACCACGACTGGCTGGGCACCAGCCTGGCCGAGCCCGAACTGCTGGACTGGGCCAGGCGACTGGGAGAGGGCACGGTTCGCTGACCCACTCAGCTCGGTGCGCAGGATCGGTCCTGGGGCGAGTTGGTGAATGCTGCTCACTCCGCCAGCGGGCGAGACGGTGGAAGGCGCTCTGCCAGGCGTAGGTCCGTTCCACATGCCATCTCTGACCTGTCTGGAGGGGTGCCTTCTCACCCTGGTGCGCGACGCGGCCGTGGACGCCACGTTCGTCGAGCAGGGCGCGGGTCTTGTCCGAGTCGTAGCCGGAGTCCAGGTGCACAGTGATGCGGAGCGGCGGCTACGTCGGGGCCCGTTGGCGGCGCGAATCCAATCAGGTCCGTTGGTGATTGATGACAGGGTTCGGGCGGTCGGCGGTTCCGTATGCGCCCATGTCGCCGCCCGTCGCGGCGCTGAACTCGGCGCCCGGCCCCTGTCCACCGTACGAGACAGCCGATGCGACCAAGCCAACACAGTTCAGACCGGCCCACCGCACCGACGAGGTGACGAACAGCAGACGACCAGGGGCAGGCCGTCAGAAGCGGAGCCGTCACCACCCGCTGGCGGACCCTGCCATGCGATAGCACTTCGTGTAACGTTCCACGAAGGGGATGCCCCAAAGGGCGGAAACGCCATAAGGGGCAGAGCGTCGCAAGACAACGGAGGTGCGTGCCAGTGCAACCGGCAGGCGACTCGAAGAGGGTCACCATCACCGACGTCGCGCGCAGCGCGGGCGTGTCCACCTCCGCGGTATCAAAAGTGCTGCGCAACGCCTACGGGGTGAGCCCCTCGATGCGTGACCGGGTGCAGACGGCCATGGCCGATCTGGGATACCGCCCGCACGCAGCCGCCCGTGGCATGAGGGGTCGCACCTACACGGTCGGTGTCCTGCTCGCCAGCATCCGCAACGCCTTCTACGCCGACCTCCTGGAGGGAGTGGACGCGCAACTGCGCCACACCGAGTACACACTGTTCATCGGCTCCAGCGGCTCTTCCGAGATGGAGGACCAGACCAAGCTGATCCATGCCATGGTGGACCGGCAGATGGACGGCCTGATCCTGATCGCGCCCGCCGTTCCCCGCACGGAGGTGGTGCGCATCGCGGCCCAGGTGCCGACGGTGGTGATCGGCCACCACGACCCCTCGCCGGCCTACGACAGCGTCGTCAACCAGGACGGGGTCGGCGTCGACCTCGTCATCGACCACCTGGTCGGCCTCGGACACCGGGACATCGCCCACCTGTCGCATCCGACGGTGGTCGGCAGCCAGTGGAAGCAGCGGCCAGAGCACCACGTCCGGGCCGCCTACCGCGAGGCGATGGCCCGGCACGGCCTGGCGGACCTGGCCCGGGTGATGCACTCCGGGTACTCGGACGAGGGTGGCTACCGCGGCGCCATGGAGCTGCTCACCTCCACACGTCCGCCCACCGCGATCTTCGCCGGCGCGGATGTGGCCGCGACCGGTGTCTTCCGGGCCGCCGCCGAGCTCGGCCTGCGCATTCCCGGCGACCTCTCGCTCGCCGGATACAACAACACCTCCGTCGCCGCCCTCGCTCCCGTCAGCCTGACCAGCGTCGACCAGGCGGGCGCGATGATGGGCGAGACCGCGGCCCGGCTGCTGCTGGAACGGATCGAGAAGCAGCGTGATCGTGCCGTCGTCACAGCGTCGACGCCGCACCTGGTGACGCGCGGCAGTACCGCACCGCCCAGCGCCTGACCAGCAGCGGACGCCCGTGGCGCAGGGTGGGCGGCCCTGTCCGGGCGGGTGGACACCGGACCCACTCCGAGTGGGCGGAGGTCCGCCCGCGGGGAATTTCCCGCGCCGCTCCTCTTGACGGGCCGGACTTCTGCGCCCAGGGTTGATACGTTTCAAACGTAGAACGTTGCACACGGCGGCGTAGGGAGCGAGGGGCTGGCATGAGCCTTGAGCGTCCGGAACCCGACACCACGGTGGTCTCCATCCGGTTCGAGCACCGGGAGGAGACGCTCGGCGTCGGCACCCTGGAGCCCCACCTGTCCTGGCAGTGGTTCTCCTGCTCCGACCCGAATCTGGAGCAGTTCCACGAGAACTTCGTCCGGGGCACGCGCGGCAAGTTCCTGGACATACCTACGGACTGCTTCCAGCGTGACGAGCGGCTCGGTTGGACCGGCGATATCCAGGGCTTCTCCCCCACTGCCGCCTTCCTCTTCGACACCGCGGGCTTCCTGTCCTCCTGGGGCGACGCGGCGCCCGTGGTGCCCTGGGTGCTGTACGAGCGGTACGGCGAACTGGGCATCTTGCGGCGGCAGTTCACCAGCGCCCGCGCACGGGTCGTCAAGATCGCCTCACTCACCACCGACGGCGTGTGGGCGGGCGGCTTCCTGTTCGGTGACTGGCCGGCCCCTGCCGCACCACCGGACGACCCGTTCGTCGCGCGCACTCCCACGGACGTCGTCGCCACCGGGTGCCTGGCCCGGTGCGCGGACGTGGTCGCCCGTGCGGCGAAGGTGCTGGGCCACCTGGACGAGGCCGTACGGTACTCGGCGCTCGCCGACCGGACCCACATGGCCTTCACTCACGCGTTCGTCACCCCTGCGGGCCGGATTCCGGGCGACTCGCCGACCGCGTACGCCATGGCCCTGGCTTCCTTCAACCACTACGCCTTCGGAGCCGTCGCCGACCGGACGCACCGCACGGGGGCGGGACTTGCCCCGGCAGACGGGGCCACCGTACGGGACCTCATGGACGATGCCGGAGAGGGGCGCACGGTCGGCGCCCTGCCCCGGCACGCCCGCCCCGGAGACTCCGCACAACTGGCCGGCCGACTGGGGCCGTTCCTGGCCCTGCCCGGCCGGCGACTGCCCGCACTGCCGAACACGGTGCTCTTTCGAAGACGGCTGCGTCGATGCTGCCGCCGATCTCGAGGCACTGCTGAGCGGCACGGCGGCCCGACGTCCACAGCACACTGTGCGCCCAGCGGCGATTCCGCCGCGAACACTCCGGATATGAAACGATTCAACCCCTGGAGATGCCATGCTCCGTAAACGCTCGCTCATGTTCGATCTCCTCAGAGGCTTCCTGGTGCTGGCCGTGATCGGAAGCGTGGCGACCCTGCCGGCGCCCGTGTCCTCCGCGACGTCGGCGTCCGACGCTCCGTTCACCGTGAAGGCCCTGACCGCCAACGGCCGGGTGAACCCGTTGGGCATCGGTGGTGAGGACCCGGTCCTCGGCTGGCAGTTGGCGTCGGATCGCCGGGCGACATCGCAGAAGGCCTACGAGATCCAGGTCGGCCACAGGCCAGGATCGGCCGATGTGTGGTCGTCCGGCAAGGTGGCGTCCGGCCGTCAGGTCGGTGTGCGGTACGAAGGCCCCGGCCTGGAGGCGGGCACACGGTACTTCTGGCGCGTCCGAGCCTGGGACGACAAGGGAGTCGCCAGTCCGTGGAGCGCGACCGCGTACTTCGAGACCGGCTTGCTGAACGCCGGCGACTGGGGCGGCGCCCAGTGGATCACTCGTCCTGCGGCTCCCAGTGAGCTGGACAAGTGGACCGACTACACCGCCACGGTCGACTTCGAGCTCGACAGTGCCGCCTTCGGTATGTTCCTGCGTGCCTCGGATGTGAGCAACGGCTACATGTGGCAGTTCAACGTCACGGGCTCCACCCCGATGCTGAGACTGCACAAGCAGATCAAGGGCACCTACACCGTGGTCCAGCAGGTGGATCTCGCGCCGTACGGCTTCACCAACGCCGGTCTCCTCGACGGCCGGCACACCGTCCGCTACGACGTGGCGGGCACCACCATCAAGACGACCCTCGACGGCAAACTGGTCAGCACCCTCACCGACTCCACGTTCGCCAAGGGCTACATAGGCTTCCGTACACACGCGTGTTGCGGCGAACGGGGCACGGTCTACGACGCCGTCGTGACCAGCGCTGACGGCAGCAAGCTGCTCGACACCGACTTCGCCTCCGGCCGGAACCCGTTCACCGGCGGTGAGATCGCCGACTCCGCCCTCGTCGTGTCCGGCACCACGGACGCCCTCTACGGACCCGCGGTCCGCCCGCTGCCGCTGCTGCGCAAGGACTTCGCGACCAAGCCCGGCAAGAAGGTCGTCTCCGCGCGCGTCTACGCGTCGGCACTCGGCCTCTACGAACTGGAAATCAACGGCAAGCCGGTCGGCGACCAGGTCCTCGCCCCGGGCTGGACGAACTACCACAAGCGCATCCAGTCGCAGACCTACGACGTGACGAAGCTGCTCGAGGGCGGCGACAACGTACTCGGCGCGTCTTTGGCGGACGGCTGGTGGGCCGGCAAGGTCGGCCTCGGCTGGAGCCGCCAGTACGGGGACACCCCCGCCCTGGTGGCGAAGATGCGCATCACCTACACCGACGGCTCGGTCCAGTGGATCGCCACGGACGATTCGTGGAAGGCGGCGGACGGCCCGTACGCCAAGGCGGATCTGCAGGACGGCGAGACCTATGACGCCCGTCTGAAGCCGTCGGGCTGGAGCCGGCCGGGGTTCGACGACGCCAAGTGGGAGCCCGCCGCGAGCCTTGAGTCCCGGACCGCCCTGCTGGTCCCGCAGAGCGACGAGCCCGTACGCCGGACCCAGGTGCTGCAGGCCAGGAAGATGACCGAGCCCACTGCCGGGACCTACGTCTACGACCTCGGTCAGAACATGGTCGGCGTGTCCCGGCTGACCCTGACCGGCTCGACCGGCCAGACGGTCAAGGTCCGCTACGCGGAGGTGCTCAACAAGAACGGCGCCCTCTACACCGACAACTTCCGCAGCGCCAAGGTCACCGACCGCTACGTCTTCGCCGACACCGGAACGGTCACCTACGAGCCCACCTTCACCCAGCACGGCTTCCGCTACATCGAGATCACCGGGGTGAACGAGCCTCCCGCGCTCACCGACGTCAAGGGCGTCGTTTGGGGGTCCGACCTCCCCACCACCGGCACCCTCAAGACCTCGGACAGCATGCTCAACCAGCTGGTGAGCAACATCTCCTGGAGCCAGCGAGGCAACTTCCTCTCCATCCCCACCGACACCCCGGCCCGCGACGAACGCCTGGGCTGGACGGGAGACATCAGCCTGTTCGCGCCGACGGCCAACTACCTCGTCGACACCCGCGCGTTCCTGTCCCACTGGATGGCGGACGTGCGCAACTCCCAATACTCCAACGGTGACCTGCCCGCGGTCGTACCGACCCCGCAGGGCCAGTTCGGCGACAGTGGTGTGGGCTGGTCCGACGTGATGATCACCGTGCCGTACTCCGTGTGGCGCTCCTACGACGACACCCGCATCCTGCGGGAGAACTACCCCGCCATGCAGAAGTTCTTCCAGTTCGTGCGCGACAGCGCCGGACCGGACCTGCTCGAGCCCGGCCGCACCGCCTTCTTCACCAACGACTGGCTGCACCTGGACGACCCCACCGAGCAGGGCATCCTGGGCACCGCCTACTACGCCGAGAACGCCCGCATGATGGCCGAGGTGGCCAAGGCCCTGGGCGACGAAACGGCGGCGTCCGACTACAGCAAGCTGTCCGCCGACATCCGCGACGCCTTCACCGAGGCCTACGTCGCAGCCGACGGCACCGTCAAGCGCAACTCGCAGACCGGATACGCGCTGGCCCTCGGCATGGACCTGATCTCGGATCCGGCACTGGTCGAGAAGGCCGGCGAGAAGTTCGTGGCCAAACTCGCGCTCACCGACCACCACCTGCGGACCGGCTTCATCGGCACACCGCTGCTGCTGCCCGCGCTGAGCAGGATCGGCCGGGACGACCTGGCCTACAAGATGCTGCTGCACAAGGACTACCCGTCCTGGGGCTACGAGGTCGCAGGCGGTGCCACCACCATGTGGGAGCGCTGGAACTCGATCATGCCCGACGGCAGCTTCGGCCCGGTCGACATGAACTCCTTCAACCACTACGCCTACGGCGCCGTGGGCGACTGGATGTTCCAGAACATCGGCGGCCTCTCGGCGATCGAGCCCGGCTACAAGCGCTCACGCATCGCGCCGGCGCCCGGCGGGAACCTGACGGAAGGCTCCGGAAGCCTCAAGACCGTCTACGGCCGTCTGGCGTCGAAGTGGAGCACGCACAACGGCGCCATCGACCTGAAGGTGACGGTGCCGGTCAACACCGTCGCCGAAGTCCACGTGCCGGCACAGACCCGCTGGGCGGTCACCGAAGGCGGCCGGCCGGCCGGCGCCGCCAAGGGAGTCCGGTTCCTGCGGATGGAGAACGGAGCCGCCGTGTTCGAGGTCGGATCGGGGGCCTACAGCTTCGGCGTCGACACCGGCCTCGGCGGCCTCGGCGAGGCCAAGGAAGCCGCCGGGTAACTGCGTGACCTGGCGGCAGGCCCGGGCGCTCCGGGCGCATCGACCGCAAGGGAGAAGTCCTGGCAGGCCCGGGCCTTCGTTGCGTGAGCGGATCGCCCCCGTAGCCCGGGGCTTCGGCCTCGGCCTCGGCCTCCCCAAGGAAGAAGCGCTTCGAGTCGTACAACTACCCGGGGTACTACCTGCGCCACTACAACTACCTGCCGACCCGGAGCATCAGGCTGATCTCGGCATCGTCATCCAGCGCCATTGGGTGAACTGCTCCAGACTCGCGGTGCCGCCGATGCGAGAGCCATTGCCGGAGACGCCCATGCCGCCGAAAGGTGCGTTCGCGGCGTCCTTGGCGGACACGTCGTTGATGTGGGCCATGCCGGTGCGCAGTCGCTCGGCGAGGGCGGTAGCCCTCGGTACGGAGCTGGAATGAACGGCCGCCGTCAGGCCGTAGGCGGTGTCGTTGGCGATCTCGACGGCCTCCGCCTCGCTGTGGAAGGGGATTACCGGGGCGACAGGCCCGAAGATCTCCTCGGAGAAGGCCGGCATGGTGCGTCCGACGTGGTCCAGGACAGTGGGCGGGTAGAAGAGACCGTCGCGGCGGCCGCCGGTGAGCAGCCGTGCCCCGGCGGCCACGCTCTCGTCGACGATGCGCTCGATCCGGACGGCCTGCCGCTCGCTGATGACGGGGCCGATCGTGACGCCCTCCGTGCGTGGGTCGCCCATCCTCATGGCCTTCGCCTGTCCGACCAGCGCGTCGGTGTACGCCTCGACGAGGTCGGCATGGACGAGGTGACGGCCGGCGGCCACGCACGCCTGCCCCTGGTAGCCGAAGGTGCTCATCGCTCCGGCCGCGGCGGCCGCCTCGACGTCCGCGTCGTCGAGCACGATGATCGAGTTCTTCCCGCCGAGCTCCAGGGAGACTCGCTTCAGGCCCTCGCCCGCCACCCGGGCCACCGCACGTCCCACCTCGGTGGAGCCGGTGAACGACACCATCGCGACATGCGGATCGGCCGCGACCGCCTGCCCGGTCTCGGCGCCTCCGGGCAGGACGTGCAGCACCCCGTCCGGCAGTCCGGCCTCCTCGAAGAGCCGGGCGACGAGGATGCCCCCGGACACCGGGGTGAGCGGGTCGGGCTTGAGCAGTACGGCGTTGCCCAGCACGAGGGCGGGGGCCAGTGCGCGTATCGCGAACAGCAGCGGCGCGTTCCACGGGTTGATGACACCGACCACCCCGAGCGGCACCCGCCAGGCCAGACTCGCTCCGCCGGTGGCCTGGGGGGCCAGGACTTCACCCAGGGGCAGGGTCGCGAGTCCTACGGCGTGAGTCAGCTGTCCGAGGGCGGCGGCGATCTCGTAGTCACCCTTGGCGGGGACGCCGGCCGATTCGCGGACGATCCAGTCCCGGACCGTCCCGCTGTGCTCCTGCAGGGCCGAGGAGGTGCGCAGCAGGACCTCGATGCGTGCGGAAGGAGGTGCGGCTGCCCAGTCCTCGGCAGCGCGGACCGCCCTGGCGCCGGCCCGCGCGACGTCCGCCGGGGCCGCCACGCCGACTTCGGCCAGCGGGCGGCCCGTGGCCGGTTCCATCACCTGGCGGGTGCCGCCTTCGGAGTCGCGCCAGCCCTCGCTGTAGATCTTCCCGGCCCACTCGACCGGGTCCGGCCACGTCCCCTCACCGATGACGGTCATGGGTGCCGCCCTCCATCCGTCCGGGGTCGGTGGTGCGGTCCTGCTATGAAGACCGATTCGAGGGTATCTGTCAGTCTTGTTGTCTAGTGTCGTAATAAGAGAAGGTGTGGCGCACCTTGGGCCCCGGCCGCTCCCGGGCACACGGCCCCAGCGCGGGAATGAGGCGAGAGACGTCATGACCGGATCTGCGTCCCCCGGTGACGACGGCCGCAGCGTCTGGTCGCAGGTGATCGTCGACGAAGCGGCCACGGCGAGGGTCGCCTTGGACCACCACGGTGTCGTGACCGCGTGGAACGAAGGGGCACGGCGGCTGCTCGGCTACCGGGCCTCTGAGGTCGTCGGCCAGAGCGTCTTCGCGCTGCTCCGGGACGTGACGCCTGCGGAGGTGCAGCGTTCCGTCATGCGTCTGCGCAGGTGGAGCGGGACGGTCACGGTGCGGCACCAGGACGGTCGGCACCTCACGGTCGGTCTGCTGGCTCACCGCCGGGCGGACGACGGCGACGGGTGGCTGCTGGTGACACCGGTGAGACGCCCGGTGCACGGGCCCGAGGACGACGCGTTCGTCCGGCGGAGCTTTACGCATGCTCCCTGCACGATGGCTCTCTATGACACCGGACTGCGGCTGCGCCGGGCGAACGCGGACATGGAGCGTGTGACGGGTCTGCCCGAGGAGGTGATGCGTGGCCTGCGGGTGACGGAGATCGTCCTGGATCCGGAGAGCGAACGGGCCGAAGCGGCCATGCGGCGCGTGCTGGAGACGGGCCGGCTGCAGGAGCTTGGGACCACTCTGCACCTCGCCGGCCATGCGCGGCAGACCGTGTGGTCGGTGTCCCTCGCCCCTGTGTGGGACACCGACGGTCGGCTGGAGGGTGTCCTGCTGTCGGCACACGACATGACCGAACAGCACCTGGCACGGCAGCGGCTGGTGCTGCTGAACGACGCCAGCGTGCGCATCGGCAGCACCCTGGACCTGGCACGTACGGCTCAGGAACTTGCCGACGTGGCGGTCCCGCGGTTCGCGGACTTCGTCACGGTCGATCTCCTGCCGGCGATCGAGGGAGGTGAGGACCCGCCCCAGGGCTCTCCACACGGGCCGGTCATGCTGCGCCGGGTCGCCTATCAATCGGTGCTGGAGGGCACCCCCGAAGCCGTCGTGCGGCGCGGGGTGGTGGCCGCATACCCGGACGGTTCGACCGCGGCCGTGTGCCTGGCCACTGGCCGGCCCCTCATCGAGCACGTGACACCCGCCACCTTGGACGAGGTGGAGCGGCAGACCCCGCAGCGGGCCGAGCACATGCGGAGGTTTGGCTTCCACTCGGTGCTCGCGGTGCCGATGCGTGCCCGTGGCCTCACCCTGGGTGTGGCCACGTTCTCCCGTCACCGGCAGCCCAAGGTCTTCGAACAGGATGATCTGCTGCTGGGCCAGGAGATCACCGCCCGCGCCGCCGTGTGCATCGACAACGCCCGCCGCTACACCCGCGAGCGCACCATCTCCCTCGCGCTGCAGAGCAGCCTGCTGCCGCAGCGACTCCCCGAGCAGGCAGCGCTCGACGTCGCCTCCCGCTACCTGCCGGCCGGCACTCAGGCCGGAGTCGGCGGCGACTGGTTCGACGTCATTCCGTTGTCCGGCGCCCGGGTGGCTCTTGTCGTCGGCGATGTCGTCGGCCACGGCATCCAGGCCTCGGCCACCATGGGCCGGCTGCGCACCGCCGTGCGCACACTCGCCGACATCGACCTTCCGCCCGACGAGCTGCTCACCCACCTCGACGACCTGGTCAACCGCTTGGCCGGCGGGGCCGAGAACACGGACGTGACCGCCGGTGACATCGGGGCCACCTGCCTGTACGCCGTCTACGACCCGGTCTCCCGGCACTGCACCGTCGCCCGCGCGGGCCACCCCGTACCCGCCCTGGTGACACCGGACGGCACGGTCGAGTTCCTGGACGTTCCGGCAGGCCCACCGCTGGGCCTCGGCGGTCTGCCCTTCGAGTCGACCGAGCTGGAGCTGACACAGGGCAGCCTGCTCGTCCTCTACACGGACGGGCTCGTCGAGGTCCGCGGCCGCGACATCGACGAGGGGATCGACGCAATGCGCGAGGTGCTGCGGCAGCCGACCGACGATCTGGAGGCCACCTGCGACGCCCTGCTGCAGACCATGCTCACGGACCGTCCCTCCGACGACGTGGCCCTGCTCGTGGCTCGCACCCACGCCCTCGACGCCTCCCAGGTGGCCACCTGGGAGGTACCACCCGACCCCGCCCTGGTCGCCGACGCGCGCAAGAACGCCATCCGGCAGCTGTCCGAGTGGGGCCTTGACGAGGCCTCGTTCGTCACCGAGCTGGTCGTCAGCGAACTGGTCACCAACGCCATCCGGTACGCCCAACCCCCCATCCAGCTCAGGCTGATCCACGAGCGCACTCTCATCTGCGAAGTCTCCGACGGCAGCACCACCGCCCCCCACCTGCGTCGGGCCCGTACCTTCGACGAGGGGGGCCGCGGGCTGCTTCTCGTCGCCCAGCTCACCCAGGCGTGGGGCACTCGCCAGACCGGCGAAGGCAAGATCATCTGGGCCGAACAGGCACTTCCCACTCCTGACAGCGAGTGAACGCCAACTCGTCCTGCTCCTTGCCGCATCCCCCTTCTCCTCACCACCTGGGCCGGATGACCGCCGGGGCTGGCGGCAGGACCTCCTGCGAGGTGGCAGGCGGTGCGGAGGTGGCACAGGGACAGGCGCGGCAGCTCCCGCCTCCGCTGCCGCCTTGCCCTCCCGCGGGGACGGCTCCGCGCCGGCCAGGTGGCCCGAGTAGGTCGCTCGGCCGGGGAAGAACCGCGCGACCCACTGCACCAGTAGCCCCGGTATGGGCAGGTCACGGACGTTGACATACGCCTGAGTTTCACCTTGCGCGGGCTTACGTCCACGCTTTCGGTGGTGGCGCTGGAATTCGCGATCCCGGTGTTCGTCTCCCAGCTTCACGGCGGCACCAGGCACCCCGGCCGAACTCCTCCGGGCAGGGAAGGGAATTCCCCCACGCGGGACGATCTTGGTTGATATACGCTGCGTCCGACTTGTTCGAACAGTTCGGCGAATCTGTGCCAACCGATTCGTCCTGCCCGGGGGGGGCATTCCCATGACTTCGCAGTCCCGCGCGGTGCTCGGCATCGTGCTCACTCCCGTCTTCGCTCTGACGGCCGTCGACCCGGCCGCCGCCCACACCACCGCCACGGCCACTGGCACCGCCGTGGCCGCCGGCACCGCTGTGGCCGCCGTCGAGACGCGTGCGCCGGGCCCGTGGGGCACCCGCGCCCTCCACGCCCCGGCCCCCCACCCCGGTACCGCCTCGGGCGGGCTGAACGCCCTGGTGTCGGCCGGGGACGGCGCCCTCGTCTCCCTCACCGGCGACGGGCGTTCCACCCGGATCCGGCCCGCCGGCAGCACCCGCTGGCTCACCCCGCAGGCCTGGCCGGACGCCGGCGGATACAGCACCGAGTTGTTCTCGCTCGGCGACGGCTCGGTGCGCCTGGCCTGGCGGGCCGAGCGCGCCGACGACCACGGCAACCACTGGCTGAAGGTCGCCACCCTCACGCCCGGCGCGACCGCCTTCTCCGAGCCCGAATACGTCGCCGCGGTCCCCGAGAAGGGCTACCACCACCTGGCGGCGGCCCCCGACGGCCGGTTGGTCGCCGTGTGGACGGTCTCCGGTGTCGTGAGGGCCGCCGAGAAGACCGGCCCGCAGGCCGCCTGGACTGCTCCGGCCGACCTCAACGAGCAGCCGCCGTCCGGCAGCCGCGACATCGCCAACATGGACCTCGCGGTCGCTGAGGACGGAACCGCCCTGCTGGTGTGGCAGTGGCTGGCCAGCAAGGCCGTCGTCGCCCTGGAGAAGGCCCCCGGCGCGTCCGCCTGGACCGCGGTCCAGGGCTTCCCGGTCCCGGACAAGTATCTCGCGCGCCCGAAGGTGTTCGCCGATCCGCAGGGCGGCTTCGACGTCTTCTACGACGACCTCGCGCACCTCATGCACTCCCGCCGACCCGCCGGCGCCACGCGGTGGAGCACCCCGCAGTCCGCCGACAGCCATGGCAGCACGTACAGGATGACGGCGCCCGTCTACCTGCCCAACGGCGACCTCTTCGTGGCCGGCGGGCCCACCACCCCCTGGTACGCGGTGCGTTCGGCGGCCACCGGCCTCTGGCTGCCGTACTCGCAGCGCTTCTCCACCCACCAGAAGGTGCGTCATGTCGCCGCGGCCGCCACCTCGGGCGGCACGGTCACGGTGACGTGGCGGGAGGGCTACTCGTACGAGGAGTACACGATGGCCGCCGTCTTCAAGGGCGGCACCTGGTCCACCCCGCGGCGGCTGAGCGCGAAGAGCGCCCAGTTCACCGGGGCGCCGCAGGTGGCCGCCGACGCGCTCGGCCGGCCCGTCGTGCTGTGGGACGAGTACCTGCGGAGCGAGACGAACAGCACCGTCCTGGACGGCGTGTACCAGGCCACCACCACCGGCCGCGCGCTGCCCAAGTGGCGTGACTACACGGACGACGGCAAGGCCGACCTGTTCGGCCGGGGCAGCGCCGGGCTCAAGGTGTACGCGGGTGACGCGACGAAGCTGACCGCGGGGCAGCGCGCGAGCGGCTGGCCGACGGGCACGCTCGTACTGCCCTTCGGCGACCTCGACGGCGACCGCTGCAACGACGTGTTCGTCCGCTCCCCTAAGGGCGAGGCCCGCGTCCACCCGACGATCTGCGGCGGCGGGCTGCCCGACCAGCAGTCGTTCTCCGTGAAGGTCTCCTCGGACTGGAGCGCGTACAACGCGGTCGTCTCGCCCGGCGACGTGACGGGCGACGGCAGGGCCGACCTGCTGACCCGGTCCGCCTCGACCGGGAAGCTGTACGTGTACGCGAACAACGGCGCGGGCGGCTTCAAGGCCCGAGCGCTCGCCGGGTCCGGATTCGGCGGCTACAAGAGGCTGTTCGCCGCGGGAGACCTCAACGGCGACGGCAAGAACGACCTGCTGGCCATCGACGCGTCGAACGAGCTGTGGCGGTTCAACGGGACCGGCGCCGGCACCTTCAAGCCGCGGTCGCTGGTCTTCAAAGACTGGGGCACCTCCTACAAGGACGTGGTCGGCGGACTCGACCTGTCCGGTGACGGCCGGGCCGACCTGGTCTCACTCGACAAGGACGGCCGAGCCTGGCTGAACCGGGGCAACGGCAAGGGCGGTTTCGACAGCCGGTCCCAGGTCGGCAAGACCACGAACTGGTCGGACATCCGCATCTCCTGACGGCACGGATCCGGAGGCGGTCCGGGACCGTGAGGCCCCGGAGGCGGGTTCGTCTCTGATTCCGCTTCCGGGGCGCGGCCGGGCCGCCCGGCCACCGCGCCCCGGAAGGCGGACGCTGCCCGCCTCACCTCCCGCGCGGCATCCCATTCTCCTGGGACATCGCAGGTCGGCAGTGGGAAGACGTGCCAGCCTCCCACAGCGGCCGCCCACGGTTGAGGCGTCGTGGAGTTCCGCGAGAGATCTCTTCGTGACTCAGCAGGGAAGGCCGAAGGTACCGCTGCCCGGCTCGTCGTCCAGCAGTGAGGGGCCCGGCACCCCGAACAGCCTGATGCGACCCACTGCGTCCAACTCGTTGCGACACGGGGCGCCGCGCCCGGAGGGCCGGGCGTGTGCGGGTTCACGACCTCATCGTTGCGGCTTTTCAGCGGCACGGTCTTTGGGCCTCGGCGCCTTCTCCGGAGGGTTCTTGTCGCCGCTTCGTGCCGCGCCCGGGCGTGGACGGTCACGTAGGTCGTCCTCGTGCCCCGCTGCGGTCCGCGGGCCAGGACCGGCCGACGATGCGCTCGGTGACATCGGGGTCTTTTCGTCCGAAGCCCGTGACGTCAGGGTGCGGGGGGCCTGCGAGGGGGCGGGGGAAGGGGAGGCGGTCGGCTGCCGGACCTCCTTCCGAGGGCTTTCGGGGGAACCTGTGCCGGGGGGCGGCTCCGCGGGCGTGGAACCGAGCGAGCCGGGAGCGGCCTGGTCATCGCCGGCACCTTCGCCGTCCGGGGATACGGCGAGCGTGGCGCCGAGGACCACCGTGAGCACTGCCGTCCCGGTGGCCAGCAGGCGACGCGGGCGGCCCAGCGCCTGTTGCCGCCGGGTCCGCGGCCCGTGCGCAATCGGTGCGGGACGCTCCTGCCTGCTCGCGCCCCTCCCTGTCACGGTGTGCTCTGCAGCCATGCCGCACAGGGCGGACAGAGCTTCGGTGCACTCCTCGGCATCAGGCCGCGCCTTCTCGTCGAGATCTGTCATGGCCGTCAGGAGCTGAGCCAGTCTCGGGGGCACCGCGCGGGGAACCGTGGGCCGGCGGTGCAGGCGAGCCACTGCGGCTTCCAAGGGCGTGCCATGGTATTCCATGTCCCCGGTGAGGCACTCCAACAGCACCAGACCGAGCGCGAAGATGTCGGCGGGCGGTCCCACCGCCTTGCCCAGGACCTGCTCCGGTGCGAGGTAGGCGGCAGTGCCGATGAGCGCACCGGAGGCCGTGTGCCGTGTGGCGTTCATCATCCGTGAGATGCCGAAATCAGCGAGGTGTGGGGAGCCCGCGGCGTCCAGCAGGACGTTCGACGGTTTGACGTCGCGGTGCACGATGCCGGCAGCGTGCACATGGGCGAGAGCATGCGCGAGCTCGGCGCCGAGCCTGACCACGTACGGGGGTTCCATGGCCCCTGCCGAAATGTGCTGGGCCAGGGTGGAACCCTTCACCAGTTGCATCACCAGATAGGCGCTGTCCTCGTGCCGCCCCGCGTCGTACAGAGTCACCAGCCCCGGATGCTGAAGACCCGCCAGAAGGACGGCCTCGTCGGCGAAGCGCTCCCTCAGCGCCGGATCACCACCGGGCCGGAAGACCTTGACGGCCACCGGACGCTTCAGGCGAAGATCCGTCCCCTCGTATACGTCGGCGACGCCGCCGGTACCGATTCTGGCGCCCAACTGGTAGCGGCCGTTGATGACTTGGGCGGACATGCAGAGTGCCGACGAGGATGCTGATCGGCTGTCCCTCATGTGTGGTCTCCCGTTACTGCTGCTGCCAACAGGGCGCGGACATCGACAAGGCTTCGTGGCGTGTACCCGTCGCGACCTTGCCCATCCACCCCGATGAACGGCTGGATGAGCGCGCACGCCGAGGTGCTGCGGAGATCCGGCACTCTCTGCGAGACGTGCCTGGGAGCGAGCTTGACGAGGACGCCCCGGTCCCCCGGGACTACTCCTATGACGGGACCCGCCACCGGGTCGACGGAGGCCGTGGACCTGCTGACCGAGCGGCTGGCGGGCTACGGAGCATCAGTGCGGCTGGTATCCGAGGGCGACGTGCCGCAACGATCGCGCGGTCCGTCGACAGCCGGCGCTCGGTGGTCGTGACCGAGGGCTTCCCGCCCGCGTGGGGGTCGGCCCTGCGCCCCGAGCGGGTGCTGACGGACGTCCCTCGCCGGCCGGCGCCGAACCAGACCGGGCCTCAGGGGTGGTGGCGACCGTGACCCTCGTCATCGCCACCACGGGAACGCTGTGCTGGACGCCGGACCGGGTCAGGGCCACCGTGCGCTGACCCTTCTACCCGACGTCCATGTGTGCGTCGTCCGGGCTGCGCAGGTAGTGGCCTTCGTTCCCTGCCAGAACTCGCGTTGCCTGCCCACCCGGCCCGCGCCCGGCGAAGCGCATGGCGACGCCCGCCTCCAGGTACAACAGCTTGTGGCCAGATTGCCCCTGGCCAGCGCCGTTCTGACCGACGAAGGCGAGGCCCCGGCACCGATCGCGGACAACGTCGTTCCATTGCGTCCGCCGACATCCTGAGGCTCCCCACCACAGGTCCCCTCTCGTTCACACCGGCGGGCCGGAGGGCTCCTGCACGTTCATGCTCAACCCGACCGCCACATCGGCGATCACGGTGGCCTGGAAGAAGTCCGCGTCGGTGAAATGCTCCCGGGACATCATCGAGGTGAAGAACTTGTTCATGAAGCGCTGCGCCTCTGCCTCCGCGCGGCTGATCGCGCGAGCGTTGTCCAACGCGTCGGTGACATGCGCGTCAAGGACACCATGCTGCCAGGTGTTCATCTCCCCGATGTGCTCCTTGATACGCCGCACGACGTCCCTGCTCGCCCCGACCTTCACTCTTGGGCAGGGCCCCGCGACCTCCAGGACATAGAGCCTGTGCCCGTGCGGCTCGTAGCCCAACCGGTCGACTACACGGTCCAGCACGAGAGCCTGGTGGTGTCGGACCGACAGCGGTACCCGAACTCCAGGCTCCTCGAGCAGCATCGCTCGGGCTCTCTCCTTGGACTCCTCGAACGTCTTGCCGACCGAAGGCGGCGCAGCTGGTGGGAAGCGATCGATCAGTACCTGCGGCAGGGGCGGTAGGGGCGGCAGCGCTGATGTCATCTTGCGAGGTTAAGGGTTGTCCCCTGACTGATCTTTGGCATGAGGGTGGTTGGTCGGGATTGGATCCTGGAACACACCGGTGGGCTAGGCCACCGGGAATGCGTCGTTCTCTCGGGCTGTCCGGTGTGACTACCTGATGTCCAAAGTGGCCGAGCGCCTGGCCCCGGGTCGGCAAGCTGCCGTCAGGAAACGCGGCGAGGGCCGTGGCCGCGGTCCGGTCCGGAACGGCGGGCAGCCCCTTGGAGGCATCGACATCGGTTCCTCCCCGCGACCGCACGACACGGCAGCGGCCAGCAGGGGCTTCCTCCCCCAACGTGCCCATCCGCAAGGGGAGATGAGCAACAGAGTCCCCTGTTATGGTGCGCCGATGTCATCGATCAAGCAGTTCCAGGTCACCTTCGACTGCGCAGAACCCGCGCGCCTCGCCGCCTTTTGGTGCGAGGTGTTGGGGTACGTAGTACCGCCGATCCCGAAGGAGTTTGCCACTTGGGAGGACTACCATCGCTCGCTGCCCCCTGAGGATCAGGTCACCTACTTTGCGTGCAGTGATCCTTCGGGTGCGGGCCCGCGCCTGCTCTTCCAGCGCGTTCCCGAAGGGAAGATCGTCAAGAATCGGGTGCATCTCGACGTGCGGGCCGGCACCGGACTCGTGGGTGACGAGCGCCTCGCCACATTGGAGGCCGAATGCGCACGACTGGTCGCGCTCGGTGCGGTACACGTGCGAACGCTGCTTGCCGATGACGACAACGAGTCGTGCATCGTGATGCAAGACATCGAGGGCAACGAGTTCTGTCTCGACTGAGCATCCTCGGCGACGGCGAGATCCGGGGGAGCCGTCTCCCTCGGGCCTCTCGTCAACCTGGTCTCGTGTGGGCGGCGGTCACGACTACCCGGGTGCGGGAAACGGAACTCCGATGTACGCGAAGGTCCGTGCCCGCGGGTATCAATGCTGGTCGTGCCGCTCGGAGAAGATCGCCAACACGCTGCGACCCGACGAGGAGGAAGCCATCGCCGGCACGTTGGAGAAGGCACTGCACAACATCCGGGGTTCGCAGGGAGGATGGGCCGCTTGCCCGGATCGCGGCATCGACCCCGCGAAGCCCGGCTTGTAAGGCTGGGCGGCCCGGTTCGCCAGCTGAGGTGGGGACTGAACAGCAGGACTCGCAAAGGAACTCCATGAACGGCACGGCGACCTATCTCCACCAGGCCCGGAACAAGCGTCGGGGGGCGGCCGGCGGCGGCGAGGACGAGGCGGAGGAAGTACTCGGTCAAGGTGACGGGCACCGGCGTCCACTCCCGGATCAGACACCTCGATCCAGCTCCGGCTCCTCCGCGATCACACGGGAACTGCGAGCTTCCCGACGCCAGCAGCACCGCACCTCACCGCGATCGAGCTGCCAGGGGAGCCGGTCAGGGCCTCGAACAGGTGCGTTACATTTTGCACCTCCTTGAACCGCGATCACGCACGATCTCTCACACTACGGAGCCGCCACACCATGAACGACATCGTCAACGGACTTGGCAGGGCCACCGCTTACGGCGGACTGGGCCTGGTCCTGCTGGTCCTCGGCATCGTCCTGGTCGACGTGCTGACGCCCGGAAAGCTCGGCCGGCAGATCTGGGAGCAGCGCAACCGCAACGCTGCCATGGTGCTCAGCTCCGCGCTGCTCGGTATCGGTGGCATCGTCTTCACATCCATCTGGACGACCTACGAGGACTTCGGCAAGGGACTGGTCTCGACAGCGGCGTTCGGGCTGCTGGGTCTGGTGATGATGGCAGTGGCGTTTCTGGTGGTGGACCTGATCACGCCGGGGCGCCTGGGCGCGGCGCTGGTCGAGCCGGAGCCTCACCCCGCGGTCTGGGTGACGGCGTCATGCAATCTCGCTGTGTCGGCCATCCTTTCGGCTTCCATCGCCTGACGCGATTTCCCCGGCAAGGCGGCCTTCGAGCAGACACAGCGCGGTGCAGAGCGGTACATCGCACAGTTCTGGCCGAACGCCTGGATGGCTGGGGGCGGCTCGCGGTCTCGCGAGCCGCCCGGTGCATCAGGTCCAGATCACGGTGCCGACGGGTCTGCTCGCCGACCAGGGAATCATCGGCCGGCATCACCTCGCGCACGTCAGCGGTGACCACGTGGGCGGGCGAGCGGATTCACAGCCGATCTCCCTGCGCTCCAGCTCCGTGTGGCCGCCGGTGTTCGACGCTCGTTACGGATGCGTGGCCACGGGATCGAGGAACGTCAGTACCGAGGCGTCCTCCTCGATCAGCGGGGTGAGGGCGGCATTGAACGGGGCGCCGTACGGGGCGTCCAGGTGTGCGTTGAAGGCGTCCTCGTCCCGGTAGACCTCGAAGATCCAGTAGGCGCGCGGGTCGGCCGCCTTGGTGTAGACGTCGAAGGCCAGGTTGCCTTCCTCTTCGCGCACCTTCAGGGCGTAGTCCCGGATCAGGCGGGCGACCTCGTCCTCCGCTCCCTCTCGGGCGGTGAACTCGGCGAGCAGGGTTTTCGTCATGGTTTCCTGTCCTTTCAGTGGGTGGAGTCGAGGTGCCCGACGACGGCCTCGTCCGTCGCGAACTGCGCCAGCTGGTCCTGCCACGGCGGGTTCGGGCCGGCGACCGAGCAGGTGAGGGCCGCGACCTGCGTGGCGAACAGACAGGCTGCCTTGACATCGGCGAGACGCAGGTCCGTCAGCCTGCCGCCGAGGAGTCCGTGGGTGCCGAGGTGGTGCAGCAGTCCCGCGGTGAAGGAGTCCCCTGCCCCGACCGTGTCGACGACCCGCGTCGCCGCCGCGGGCACCTGCACTCGCTCCCCGTCGAGTGAGGCCAGCGCGCCGTCGGCGCCGCGCGTGATCACGACGAGCCGTGCTCCCGCCGCATGCCAGGTGTCGCACGCCTGTTCGGGCGGCGTCCCGGGCAGCAGGAGATCCAGGTCGTCCTCGCTCAGTCGCAGCACATCCGCGAGGCCACACCAGTGCGCC
Source organism: Streptomyces sp. NPDC052064 (assembly GCF_055585925.1). Taxonomy (NCBI): domain Bacteria; kingdom Bacillati; phylum Actinomycetota; class Actinomycetes; order Kitasatosporales; family Streptomycetaceae; genus Streptomyces; species Streptomyces sp. NPDC052064. Next base: position 20,750 of record NZ_JBVJJE010000019.1, on the reverse strand, counting down.
AGCCGGGCGCGGTAGACCTCGGGGTGCACCAGGAGGGGGCGGACGTTGGGGTCGATGCTGATGGTGGCGCGGGGCACTGCCGCTGCCAGGAAGTCCTCCACCACCCCTGCCCCGGGGTCCATGACCAGCGCCAGTGACCCGGTGTGGACGCAGGCGGTGCCGGCCAGGTCCACCCCGGCCAGTTCCGCGCTCGACCACTGCCAGTCCGCGGTGGCCTGCGCGTGGAAGGAGAAGGCGGCCTGCCCCTGGGCATCCAGCTCGGCCACGGCCAGCGTGCTGGGCTCGTCGGCCTCGACGGCGTGCGAGAGGTCCACGCCGGATGCCTCCAGGTGGGCCCGGAAGAGGCGGCCGAACACGTCGCCGGACAGCCGTGCGAGGAAGCGGGCCGGGGTGCCCAGCCGGGCCAGGGCCACCGCCGTGTTGGCTGGTCCGCCGCCCGGCAGGACGCGCAGGGCGAGTTCGTTCCGGGCCCCTGCGGATTCGGTGAACGCGTCGGCGACGCACTCCCCCAGGACCGTGATCTGACGCGGGCACATGGGCGGCTCTTCTCTTGGGACGCGCCGGCGAAACGGGCACGTTGCGGGCAGTCCCTGGACCGGTTCGGGCGGGCGGCGGCCACGGCGTTGCCGATTTGTGACGGGTGCAAGGCATTGACGTTGCCTGGAGGCGGAGTCCATCATCCTCGCCAAGCAGTGTCAACGATGACATGAGTCAACGATGACACCTCGGGCGGCATGACCCCGATGCCGGCCGCTCGCCCGCAATCCCGCAGGAGTCGTTTCATGTCACGTATCTCTCGTCTGCCCTCCTCCTTGCTCAGAGCCGCCGCGTGCACGGGCATCGCGGCCCTCACCCTGACCGCCTGTGGATCCGGATCCGGATCGGACACGGCGAACGCCGGATCGGGCAGCGTCAAGGTCGGTCTGATCACCAAGACCGACACCAACCCGTTCTTCGTGAAGATGAAGGAAGGCGCGGAGAAGGCCGCCAAGGAGAACGGCGTCCAACTCGTCACCGCAGCGGGCAAGTTCGACGGGGACAACGCCGGGCAGGTCACCGCCGTCGAGAACATGGTCGCCTCCGGGGTGAAGGGCATCCTGATCACCCCGAGCGATTCCAAGGCGATCGTGCCGGCGATCGAGAAGGCCAAGGCCAAGGGTGTTCTGGTCATCGCCCTGGACACCCCGACCGACCCGGAGAGCGCGGTCGACGCCCTCTTCGCCACCGACAACCTCAAGGCGGGCGAGCTGATCGGCGAGTACGCCAAGGCCGCCATGAAGGGCAAGCCGGCGAAGATAGCCACCCTCGACCTCGCGCCGGGCGTCTCCGTCGGCGTCCAGCGGCACAACGGCTTCCTGAAGGGCTTCGGCGTCAAGGAGGGCGACTCCTCCGTCGTCTGCTCCCAGGACACCGGCGGCGACCAGTCCAAGGGCCAGACCGCGATGGAGAACTGCCTGCAGAAGGCGCCCGACATCAACGTCGTCTACACCATCAACGAACCTGCCGCGCTGGGCGCGTACACCGCGCTGAAGGCCAAGGGCCGGGAGAAGGACGTGCTGATCCTCTCCGTCGACGGCGGCTGCACGGGCACTCAGGCTGTCAAGGACGGCAAGATCGCCGCGACCTCGCAGCAGTACCCGCTGAAGATGGCCGCCGAGGGCGTCAAGGCCGTCGCGACGTACGCCAAGGACGGCAAGAAGGCGTCCGGTTACACCGACACCGGCGTCACGCTGATCACCGACAAGGCGCAGGACGGGGTCACGTCCAAGGACACCGCCTACGGCCTGGAGAACTGCTGGGGCTGAGCCGCCGACTCCAGCTGCCGATGTAGCTGCCGCCGTTCGACGCCCCTCAGCGGGGCGGCCGGCCTCTCCTCCCCGACCGGGGACGGCCGCCCCCTCGTCCTCTTGCCGCCCGACAAGGACCTCGCATGACCGCCACGTCCACACCACCGTCCACGTCCACGCCGTACGCCGAGCTCAAAGCACCGACCACGGTCCGCAGACTGCTCACGCAACCGACCACCGGCCCGCTGGCCGCCCTCCTTCTGGCCTGTGTCTTCTTCTCCGTCTCGACCGACCAGTTCCTCACCGGCGGGAACTTCTCGCTGATCGTGCAGCAGGTCATGGTCGTCGGCACCCTGGCCATCGGCCAGACGCTGATCATCCTCACCGCGGGCATCGACCTGTCCTGCGGAGCGGTGATGGCGTTCGGCAGCATCGTGATCGCCAAGATGGCGGCCGAGGGCTCCCTGCCGCCGCTCGCCGCGATCGCGATGGGCCTGGTCGTCTGCGGCGGCTTCGGCCTGCTCAACGGCGCGCTGGTGCAGAAGATCCCGCTGCCGCCGTTCATCGTCACCCTCGGCATGCTCAACGTGGCGTTCGCGCTGACCCACATCTACTCCGAGGAGCAGACCGTCACCAGCCTGCCCGGCCCGCTGACGGCTCTCGGGCAGACCTTCCCGCTCGGCAAGACCGACATCACCTACGGCTCGCTCGTCACCATCGCCCTGTTCCTCCTCTTCGCGTACACACTGAGCAGCACGAGTTGGGGCCGGCACGTCTACGCCCTGGGCAACAGCCCGGAAGCGGCGCGGCTGAACGGCATCCGCACCTCCCGGCTGACCATCGGCGTCTACACCGTGGCCGGTCTGATGTACGGCGTCGCCGCCCTGCTGCTCATCTCCCGCACCGGAGTCGGTGACCCCCAGGCGGGGCAGACCGACAACCTCGACAGCATCACCGCCGTGGTGCTCGGCGGCACCAGCCTCTTCGGCGGACGCGGCTCGGTCCTGGGCACGTTCATCGGCGTCCTCATCGTCGGCGTCTTCCGCAACGGCCTTCAGCTGATGGGCGTCGCCTCCATCTACCAGACCCTCATCACCGGAGTCCTGGTGATCCTCGCGGTGACCGTGGACCAGATCTCCCGGAAGAAGGCCCGATGACCACCACCACCCCGACCCCCGTTCTGCAGGCCCGCGGTCTGGTCAAGCGCTACGGTCACGTCACCGCCATCGACGGCGCCGACTTCGACCTGCTGCCCGGCGAGGTCCTCGCCGTCATCGGCGACAACGGCGCCGGCAAGACCAGCCTCATCAAGGCCCTCACCGGCGCGGTGGTCCCCGACGCGGGCGAGATACGCCTGAACGGCGAACCCATCACCTTCTCCGGCCCGCAGAGCGCACGCGCCCACGGCATCGAGACGGTCTATCAGGACCTGGCTGTGGCGTCCTCCATGGACATCGCCTCGAACATGTTCCTCGGCCGTGAACTGCGCCGCCCCGGTGTCCTCGGCAGCGCCTTCCGCATGCTCGACAAGAAGCGGATGCGTCAGGAGGCCGCCGAGCACATGGCGGACCTGAAGATCGGCCTGCGCTCGCTGACCCAGGCGGTCGAGACCCTCTCCGGCGGACAGCGGCAGGCCGTCGCGGTCGCCCGGGCCGTGGCCTGGGCCCGCAGTGTCGTCGTCATGGACGAACCCACCGCCGCACTCGGCGTCAAGGAGTCCGGACAGGTCCTCGACCTCATCCGCCGCGTCCGCGACAAGGGCATGCCGGTCGTCCTGATCAGCCACAACATGCCCCATGTCTTCGAGATCGCCGACCGGATCCACGTCCACCGGCTGGGCCGGCGCGCCGCCGTGATCAAGCCTTCGGACTACTCCATGGCGGAGGTCGTCGCCATCATGACCGGCGCGCTCAGCGTCGACGAGGCCGGAGATACTGTCGTAGCGGATTCCGCGGCGGCGAAAGCCGCCGGAGTCCAGGCCACTTGACAGCTCAACCCCGCTCTCGCACGTTCCGGCCGAGGCCGCGGCCGGAACCCGAGAGCACTCAGGAGACGGTTTCCTCCATGGCAGCGAGTCGCCGCCCCACCCTTGCCGATGTCGCACGAGAAGTCGGCGTCAGCGCCAAGACAGTCTCGCGCGTCCTCAACGAGGACGGTCCCGTCTCGGCGCAGACGCGGGAACAGGTACTCGCCGCGGTGGCCAAGCTGGGCTTCCAGCCGAACCTCATGGCACGCAACATGCGCGTCGGCGGTCCGGACACCACCATCGGACTGGTCATCCCCGATCTCGGCAACCCCTTCTTCGGAGCCGTGGCCCGCGCCATCGAGGACACGGTCCGCGAACGCGGACTGACCCTGCTCATGGGGTCGTCCGCGGACGACCCCGACCGCGAACGCGCCCTGACGGACAAGTTCCTCGCCCGTCGCGTCAGCATCCTCATCGTCGTGCCGTCCGTCGGCGCCGACCACTCCCACCTCAAGTCCCACCGCACGGCGGGGCTGCCCATCGTCTTCCTCGACCGCCCGGGAGTCGGCCTGCCCACGGACAGCATCGTCAGCTCCAACCGTGCCGGGGCCCAAGAAGGCGTCGCCCACCTCATCGCCCACGGGCACCGCCGCATCGGATTCGTCGGCGACCTGCCCGTCAAGCTGTACACCCGCCGCGAACGCCTCGCCGGATACCGCGCGGCCCTGCAAGAAGCCGACCTCCCGTACGACCGCTCGCTCGTCGCCAACGCCCACGACCAGCCAGGCGCCGAGGCCGCGACCGCCCAACTCCTCGAACTGGCCGATCCCCCCACAGCCCTGTTCGCCGGGAACAACATCATGGCGCTCGGCATCGTCGCCGAACTCGCGCGCAGCGAGCGCAAGGACGTGGCAGTCGTCGCCTTCGACGACGTATCACTCGCCGAGGCACTGGAACCGGCCCTGACCGTCGTCGCGCAGGACCCCGAAGAACTCGGCCGCAGCGCCGCGGCCACCGCCCTGGCCCGCCTCGACAGCGACCGCACCCGGGCTCGCACCATCACCGTTCCCACCCGGCTGATCGTCAGGGGCTCGGGGGAGCAGGCCGCGCCCAAGGCGTAGGCGGCGCCCAACGCGGGTCACGACGCGACCTGTTCGATCTCCTCCTGCAACCGTCCGATCCTCTCGGCCAGTGCGCCGAATCCCCCCCCAACACAAGCACACTCACGGCAAGCAGCTCACGGTCACGGCACCAGAGTTGTCGCCGACTCCGGAACGCACGGCCGGGTGTCGCGCCACGCACTCGACGGCGCGCCCGCCCGTCGACCGTCACCCTGGGGCAGTCCCGCCCCGGCAGGCGGCGTCATCGGCTTCCTGGAGAAGCGTGCGCCGTGACCGCCGCCGAGTGATGCGGCATCAAGCCAAAGTTGTGTCGGCCGTCTTCCGGGATTGTTGCCTCGCCCATATTCTCGTGCGCCGATGTTACCGACGGTAAGGGGTGGCGATGAGCGGCACCACGCGCAGAACATTCCTGGGCACTGCCGCGGCCGCCGGCGGCGGGGTCGCCCTCGGAACCCCCCAGCGGGCTTCGGCCGAGAACGGCGCGGCGGCGCAGACCGTGGCCGTACTGGGCGGGGGTGTCGCCGGGCTCACGGCCGCTCACGAACTCGCCGAGCGCGGCTTCCGAGTCACGGTCTACGAACGCAAGGCGTTGGGTGGCAAGGCCCGCAGCATGGACGTACCGGGCAGCGGCACGGGCGGCCGCCGTCCCCTGCCAGGGGAGCACGGCTTCCGCTTCATCCCCGGCATCTACCACAACCTGCCCGACACCATGCGGCGCATCCCGTTCCCCGGCAACCCCAACGGTGTCCACGACAACCTCGTCGCCCCCAAGGAGATGCTGTTCGCCCGGTCGGGCGGCCGTGAGGACATCCGGATCCCACTGCCCTGGCCCGGCAACACCCCGGCCGAACTCACCCCCGACGAGATCCGCCGCGCCCTCACCTCGGTCCTGGACACGGCCTTCAACCTCCCCCTCCACGAGGCCCTCTACTTCGCCAACCGCTTCCTGGTCTTCCTCACCAGCTGCGACGAGCGCCGCGACGACATATGGGAGCGGACGCCGTGGTGGGAATTCGTACGGGCCGGACGGATGTCCTACGACTACCAGCGGATCCTCGCCGTCGGCATCACCCGCAACATCGTGGCCACCAAGGCGGAGGAGGCCAGCACCCGTACGGTCGCCACCCTGCTGGAGGCCTTCGCCTTCAACCTCCTCGGAAGGGGCGCGGACGGACCACTGGACCGGATCCTCAACGCGCCCACCAACGAGGCCTGGATCGACCCCTGGGTGACGTACCTGAGGTCACTCGGGGTCGAGTTCCGCGTCGGCTGGACCGTACGGGACCTGCCCCTGGGCGGGGGTGTGATCGCCGGGGCTGTCGTGGAGGACCCCGGGGGCGCGCGCCGGACCGTCACCGCCGACCACTACATTTCGGCGATGCCGGTCGAACACGCCCGCCGCACATGGAACTCCGCCGTACGCGCCGCCGACCCCCAACTGGCCGAGTGCGACCGGCTGGAGACGGACTGGATGACCGGCATACAGTTCTATCTCACCGAACGTACCCCGATCCTGCACGGCCACCTCGACCTCATCGACTCCCCGTGGTCGCTGACCGCGATCGCCCAAGCCCAGCACTGGCCGGGCCACGACTTCCCCGCCGACTTCGGCGACGGTACGGTCGCGGACTGTCTGTCCGTGGACGTCTCCGAGTGGGACCGCCCGGGCATCCTGTACGGCAAGACGGCCAAGCAATGCACCCGTACCGAAGTCGCCCGCGAGGTGTGGGCGCAGTTGAAGGCGGCGCTCAACGACAGCGGCCGTACGGTCCTGAAGGACTCCGTGCTGCACTCCTGGTTCCTCGATCCGGCCGTGGACGGACTCGGCACGCCACAGCCTGTCAACGAGGAACAGCTGCTCATCCATCCGGTGGGTACCTTCCACCACCGCCCGCGGTCGGCCACGAAGATCCCCAACCTCTTCCTGGCCGGCGACTACGTGGCCGTGCCCATCGATCTCGCCACCATGGAGGGCGCCAACTCCTCGGCCCGGCAAGCCGTCAACGCCCTGCTGGAACACATCGGATCGACCGCCGAGCGGTGCACCGTGACCCCCTTGTACCGGGCCCCCGAGTTGGAGGCACTCAAGCGGCACGACCGCACCCGTTACCTCCTCCGGCTGCCGAATGTCTTCGACGTCGGCTGAAAGCCCCCGGAAGGGCTCACAACGCCGCGCCCAGTGAAATTGCCCGCCATCTGCGGGACTTCGTCAGTCTCAACGGGGCTCCGTGATCACGACCCCGAGCCGTGGGAACGAGTGGCGGCCAGCTACTACGCGCGATGGCGGTTCGAGAGGTCCACCACGGCGGCGCTGACCGACCTCGTCCCGCAACACCGTGACGTCGACCTTGCCGCCTCGTCCGGCAGCGTCGCATGCACCCAGCGGCGGAAGGAGGAGATCGACATCTGACGTCCTGTCAGCCGAGCGGAGATCCGGGCGTATTTCACCGTGGCCAAGCGGAGACGGGCCAGACGGTTGTGACCTTGAGGGTGAGAACTGCCCTGGCTGTGGCGTGAGTTCAGTTGCGTTCATGGGGGGAATTTCGTTTCAGCCGGCAGCGCCGGGGAGTAGGGACGACCAGCCGCCGTCGACGACGAGATGGGCGCCCGTGATGTAAGAGGCCTCCTCGGAGGCGAGGAAGACAGCCGCGTTGACCACCTCGTCGGGGACACCGACGCGGCCGAGAAGGATGTGGTGCGGACGGTGGGGCACCGCCCGCACCGTCCGACGCCCCCGGATGGTGAAGCGGCGTGTCGGCCTCACAAATGCGGAGCGCCATCTCAGAATCGCTGTCCAGGTCTGTCAGATCGTGGTGTGCGTTCAGTGGGACCGTGTGAAACGACCGACAGATCTGTTCACTCAGGTCCTCTGATCGCCCCCTGCTGTCGCAAGAACTGCCCAACAGTTCTTGCAATCTTGGTTGTTCGAGGCAATCGCGCAGGTCAGAGGCTAACTAGCGGCCACGCTCTCTTCATGGGACGAGCAACCTGAGCCCTGCGGCCGAGCGCCCCGAACCCGGTAGGACACTGGGTGTGACACGTCGCCAACTCACTGACGAGGGTGATCTGGCGGTTCCGTTCCAGCGCCCAGTGGCGGGATCACGGTGGCTTCCGATCAGCGGACAGACGGAACCAATCCAGTTGGATGCAGAACGCTCCAGAAGACGACATTCCAAGCCCAAACGCGCGCCGGAAGCGCTACTCTCTTCTTCTCGCTCACCGAAACCTGGCTCACCGAAACCTGGCCTTCCCATTCGACGGCCTCAGCAGGCCCACGGTTCGGTTTACGGCCCCGGAGGTGTCATGGACGGCGAAGCGATTCGTGTACGCGACCTGGTCCGGGATGTGGTGACCGAGGTGGCCCCGGAGGAACTGCCGCTGATGGCGGGTCTTGCCGGGTACGACGACGCCAGGGCCGTACGGCGGCTGGGCGGCAGGGACCGGCAGCGGGAGACTCTGGGATTCGGGCTCGGGGAGGTCGCCGCGCTGGTGACTCCGGTGGTGTGGCTGGCGGTGGACCAGGCCGCGCAGCGGATCGTGGGGACCTGGGTGGACAACGGGATCACCAGGACGGGTACCGCCCTGCGCAGGCTGTTCCGCAGGCCTGTGTCCGAGCCGGTGGCGATTCCACCGCTGACGCGTGAACAGCTCGTGCTCGTACGGGAGTCGGTGCTGACGATGGCTGCGCAGCGCGGGCTGGAGTCGGAGCGCGCGGCGGTGATCGCCGACGCGGTGGTGACCAGGCTGGTGCTGGTCGAGACGGAGGCCGACGGGGCACCCGGTCTGCCCGGCTCGGATACGCCGGACAGACCGGAACGGCCGGACAGGCCGGACGAGCCCTGATGGTCGTCTTACCCACGGATGCCGCTCCCGGAGCGGCGGAGCGGCCCGCCGCCTCCGTCCCGCTCGACGAGCGGGTCCTCGTGGCGGGTACGACCCTGCGTTTCGTCCTGCTCCTGGCTTTGTTGGCGGCGGCCGGCTCGAGCATGATTCCCCGGATCGTCTGGCACCTCCTCGCGTCTTCGGAGAAGGCCGACATGGCGGCGGCCTGTTCCCTGGCGGCAGGGATCGATCCCAGCGTGTCGATGAACACGAGCTTCATCCAGTCCAGGCGTCAGTCGGCCGCGTTGGAGGAGTGCACAGCGCGGTTCGCGCAGGACTTCACCGGGGTCGCGCTCGGTTTCGGGACCGTGGCGCTCGCCGCGGCCTTCGCCGTCTACTGGTTGCTACCGGTGTGGCGGACGCGGCGCACCAAGGTCGTACCGCTGGACGTGATGGACGTACACGGCGGACTTCGACCGCTGCTGGACGAGTTGGTGACCGTCGCCGGGCTCGACCGTACGCCCCGCTTCGTCGTCGATCCGGCGTCGCGGACGACCGGCGCCGTCGCGTTCGGCCGCCCGCGCCGGCCCGTGATCCGCCTGGACGGCGGTCTGGTGGTCACCGCCGACACCGAGCGGGCACGGTTCCGTGCCGTGGTGCTGCACGAGCTGGCGCATCTGCACAACAAGGACATCGGCATCACCTACGCCACGGTCGCGCTGTGGCGGGTGTTCCTCGTGCTGGTGCTGCTGCCGTGGGTGGCCGTGGGCATGGACATCCTCTTCTTCCGTGGGACGGCGGACGTCCGGGGCATGTTCGCCCCGTTCAACACGCACGCCCAGGTGCTCGGCGGTCTGCTCGTACTGGCGGTCTATCTCTCCCGCCTGGAGATCGTGCGCCACCGCGAGATCTACGCCGACCTCATGGCCGCCCGCTGGGGCGCGAGCGCGGAACCGTGGGAAGGTGGCGCTGCCCGGCAGCGCTCCGAGGGAGGGTGGCGGGAACTGCTCGTCCGGTTCGCCGGGCTCTGGCACACGCACCCGTCGCAGGCGCTGCGCCGGGCCTCCCTGACCGACCCGAAGGCGCTGTTCGCGCTGAAGGCACTGCCCCTTCTCCTCGCCGGGCTGGCGGCGGACATCCTCGTCTGGCACTTGGACGCGCTGCCGTACGAACTCCTGTGGCTCAAGGCGGTTCTCGTCGCGGGCCTGGTCGTGGGAATCGGCGGCGTCGCGCTGTGGCGTGCCGTGTTGTACGCGCTCCTGGCCGGGCGGCCGGTCCCTTCGGGGTGGTCCGTCGGACTGTGGCTCGGGCTCGGCGTCGTGGTGGGGGAACTGACCGGGCCGCACGCCGCGATGAACCAGTGGCTGCCCGCGCACCCCGAGGCACTGCTGATCCTCGTGGCCGCACTGGTCCTGGTGATGACGTGGACCGCGCAGAACGCCGAGTGGTGGCTGCGGACCTGGCGAGGGCGTTCGCTGGGTCCGGTCATGCTCGCGGGCCTGACGGTGCCCGTGCTCGCGTACGCCTCCGTCATGTGCTGGTGGTGGTTCCTGGGCGAGGTCCTGACGGGTGGCTGGCCGTTCACGACGGCCGGGTTGCTGGCCTCGTACGACCTACCCGGACTGCCGCCCCCGCCCTCGGACATCGGGCTGCTGTGGCACATCGTCGCGGTGGTGGGCCTCCTGCCAGGCACGCTCTCGCGTGTCGGGAGTCTGTGGTGGGCGGAGGTGCTGTTGTGGGTGCTGCCGTTGCTCGCTCTGGTCATCCCCTCCCGATCGAGTTGCGGCTTGGGCGCGGAACGCCCGAGGTGGCTCGCTTGTACGCTGCCGGGCGCGACGGCGTCGGCTCCGGCTCCGTACGGGCCGGGGCGGTTGCTGGCCGCTGGGCTGGCAGGCGGAGTCGTCTGCTCGGCCGGGCTGGCCGTGGCGCTGGTCCGGCTGCGTATGGCGGACCTGGGGGCCGCGGGGACGACGGGACCGCTCCGACTCGCGCACATGATGGGGCCCGTCCTGGTGATCTGCGCCGCGATGGCCCTGACGGCCGCCGTCGTCGCCGCGCTGACGGACTCGGGATGGCTGACGGCCGCGCTGGTGGCGGCGGGGATCACCGCGTTGCTGGGCGTGGGAGTCACGTACGCCCTGATGCGGGCGGACGCGAGTGCCGGGCCGGGCACGGCGTCGTGGTCGCTGTCGCAGGACGTCCATCTTCCCTACGCGGTGGCCCTGGGCACGCTGGTGGCGGGCCTGGCTGCCTTCGTGGGCCGGGGCGCCGGGCTGCTCTGGCGGTGGGTAATCACCGGGCGCCGGGCCGGAGCGCGATCGGCGGCGCGGCTCGTGCCTGTCGAGGAGCGTTCGCTCCGTCCGGTGTGGCGGCGCGCTGTCCGCGTGGCGGCGATCGGAGCCGTCGTGGCCGGGGTCGGTGCCACGGTGCTCAGTGTGGACGTATCCGAGTCGCACGGACGGTCCTCCCGGGCGGCGGCGCTGATGCTGGACCAGTCGACGCCCGCGCCCTCGGCGACGGTGTCCCGGCTCCAGCACCAGGCGTGGGCGGCGGCCGGAGGGCTGGAACTGCTCCAGGCACTGCGGGCCGCGGAACGCACCTACAGCGCCGCCTTCTCGGCCGGAGGAAAGTCCACCACCGACGCCGAATTCCTCCGGGTGATGGACCGGATGAAGAGCACCTGCGGGGAGATGGACCGGGCGACGCGGCGGGCGAGCACGTACTTCAGCGTGCCCAGCGCGGCGGGACAGCGGATGTGGGCACGTGTGCTGACCCGGCACCGGACGATGGTCGGCACATGCCGGTCCCTGGCCGCTCGGCCGAGCACCACGACAGCCGAGGCGGCGGGCACCGCCCGCCGGAACGCCATCGACTCGGTGGACGCGATGTTCTACTGGCTCGCCGAAAAAGGGGCGATCCGGCCTAAGTCATCGTGAATACCCGGGCGCTTGCCCCATTGACCCAACCGACCCCAACCCCACCGGAGGGCGGACACATGACGATCACCCCCAACACATCGAGGCGACGCATCGCGGTCCTGCTGCTGAGCGGCGCGCTCGCGCTGACCGCGTGCGGCGGAGGCAACAAAGACGGGGAAGGCGGCGGTAAGGGCAGGGGCGCCACCACCCCGAGCAAGGAACCGGGCGAGCGCCACACCGTCGTCCTGGAGGTCACTTCCGACTACGGCCGACCTGTCGCGATCAACTACTTCGGGCACGCCAACGGCCCCGACGGCATGAAGGTGCTCGGGGAGAAGGACGGGGAACTGTCGGCCGAACCGCCGTGGAAGACCACGCTCACGGTGGACGGCAAGGACGTGTGGGTCAGCCTGATGGCCAACGGGACCGGCTGTCTCGGCCGGGCGACCGGGGGCGACTCCTGCGAGACCGGGGCCATCCCGAACCGCGAGGACATCGAGGGGACCGGCACGACCACTTGCCGTATCACCATCGACGGCAAGGTCGTCGCGAAGAAGTCGTACACCTGGCCCACGATCATCCCGGTAACCTGTCTGACTCCGCTCAAAGGGAAGGCCGGTGAGGGGCGATGACCGACGACTCCTCGTCCCTGTCGCCGGGTCCGGCCTTAAGTCCGGGCCCGGACCCGGATGCGCGCCGTCGCTCACGTCGGCGGGCCTTGCTGCTCGCCCTGCTTCTCCTTCTCCTCATCGTCGCCGGCCTGCTCCTGTGGATCTTCAACGGGCCCGGCGGCGACAAGGGGGCCAACGGGGCGGGCGACGACCGCAACTCGTCGCCGCGCGCCGACCTGGCGCGCGCCGCCGCCCTTCTGCGTGACGCCCCGGCGCTGCACTACACGGGCACCATGGGCGTCACAGGCGCCCAGGGAGGCGAGGACGCCCGAGTGGACCTGATCGTCAGCAACCCCGCCGACGCGCTCGGTACGTTGAGAATGCCCGACAGTCCGGCACTGGACTACGTGGGCATCGACGGCAAGTCGTTCCTGCGTGGGAAGACCGAGGCGTGGCGGTCGCTCGGCATGGCCGAGAAGTCGAAGGTGCTCGCGGAGCACCCTTCGATGGTGCAGCCGGGGATGTTCTTCTCCCAGGACCTCGCCACGGCCCTGGCGCCTCCGGCGCTGGCGAAGACCGTGCTGGCGGAGGACGTCCCCGATGAGAAGATCACCGTCGGCAAGCCCGTCACCGTGGGCGACCACACCTGCACCCCGATCCACGCCGACGACACCACCATCTGCCTGAGCGACGAGCGGGTGGACGGCGCCCGGTTCGTCGACCGGATCAGCTTCCCCGGGGGGTCGGCCGTGCTCGACATCAAGGCGATGTCCAGGCAGGAGGTGGAGCGGTTCTCCACCGACTTCCGGTCGAAGCTCCCCCTGATCCGCGACTCGGTGGACCCCCGGATCGACGTGACCACCCAGATCCTGCGCGACTACAAGGGTGAATGCGCCCCCACCGCCTGCGTCTTCACCGCGCGGGTGACCGTTACGTACCTCGGGTCCACCTCGGACCCGGACGCCTCCAAGGCCATCCCCGTGACCTACTCGTGGGCCATCGACCGGGACGGGACGCCGGTGGAGCTGGACCCGGAGTGCTCAGGTGCCCTCCTGATCAAGCCGGGCGAGTCGGAGGACCTGTCGTGCACCGCGACCGGGCCGTCCGTCGGGTCCGGGGCGAGCCGGGGCCAGTACCACGGCGAGATCCACACCTCCGACCGCGCACTCACCCCGAAGGAGTACGAGCGCCTGGTACGCCTGGCCGCCGACAACAGCAAGAAGATCGCGGTGCTTCCTGATCCGCCGACACCCCGCTGACCGGCCCGCCTGTACCCGTGCCCGTACTCAGGCCTCACCCGGACCAGTCGATGATCACGACTCGATACGCGCCCTGGTTTCCAGCGTCTGCCTTGCGCCCATCAGTCACTGCGGCGGCGATCAACGCCACGAGGTTGTCGGTCCAGCAATCGGACTCTTCAGTCGCTACCTCAACGCCGCATCCGCTGCGGACGAGATTGGGCCCGTCTTGACCGGCGAGCCGCAGCAACCACTGACACGCTGCGGATCGGGACGAAGCACCGTCCCAGGCTCTCTCGGGCTGCACGGGGCACTACGAGAGCGGGACGTTAAGGCAACTGCATTGACGGGCAGTGGCATCATCGGCCCGAAGTCGTGACCCGCACTTGCGTACCTGCCTGTACCAGCAGGAGAGTTCTGCGCGAGGCCGGTTTCCCCGAACGCCCGGAAACCGGCCCCGGCCAGGACCTCACGGTCTCGCCCGGTCGACCGGCTCACAGGGGCGTGCTCAGGGGAGCAGCTACAGGTTGAACTCGATGTGCTCGATGTCCGTGAATCGGACTTCCTCCAGACTGCCGGCGCGGCGGCCGCCGTCCTGGAAGTACATCTCCTTGAGCCCTTCGGCGGCGATCTGCTGCAACTGCTGGTCGCCGGCGCCGGCCTGCTGGGCGTCGAAGAGACGGGCGGCGTATTGCGGCGGCAGCGCCACGGTCAGGTGTCGCAGCCGGGCGTCGTCGGTTGTGCCGACCGGCGCGGTGTAGCCGATCCGGGCACGGGTGTCGATGACGATGCCGCCGGTGGTCGCCGCCGTCTGCCGGGCCTTGGCCCGGATCTGCGGCTGCCATCGCTTCTTCACCTCGCGGTCCAGGCGTGCGGCCAGGTCCGGGCGCGGCTTCTTGATCTGGTCCTTCACGTACCGTTCGACGGTGCGCTGGGAGATGCGCAGCATCTGGGCGACCGGCCTGGTGCCCTTGAGCTGCTTGACCAGGTACCGCATCTGCGCGCCCGCGCTCTTGGGCGCCGGGCGGGTGAACGACTTCTGCACTGCGGCTTCCAAGCCGTCCCCGAACAGGCTCATCGCCCTCTCCTACTCTCCGTTGTCGACGTCGGTGACGGTGCCGTCCTTGATGTACCGGGCAAGGTTGAGCTCCGGCGCGTTGAACCGCTCGCGGACCTCTTCGCCCCACAGGACGGTCTGCGTGCCCTCGTGCTTGACCAGGCCCGGGTTGATGCCGAGCTTGAAGCCGCCGGGCAGCGGCTTGCCGTCCCGGTAGGGCAGGAAGTCCAGCGGGCTGGTGCCGTCAGCCGCGTACACGACGCAGTCGGAGAGGATCGCCACCGGGTACTGCCCGGTGAACGCCGCGTGCTTGACGATTTTGCGGTGCAGGTTGACGCGGGTGCGGGAGATGACCGCGGCGCGGATGTCCGGCCGCCACGTCGGGCGGGACAGGGCCCGCCACGGCTGGCCCGGCCGCCAGCCCTCGCCGCGCGGGCGCTCGCGCAGCTTGCCCAGGCCGCCCTTGACCGTGGCCTTGATCGCCGAGACGACGATCGCCAGCTGGGGGTCGCTCTCCTTGTAGCCGTCCATAGCCGCCAGGAAGTCGGCCGACGCCATGTCCGCGCCGACGCCGAGGTCGGCCATCGTGGCGAGGTAGGCGTCGCGCAGCCGGTTGTACCAGCCGTCCAGGTAGCGGCCGTTCTCGTACCGGACGTATGCCTCAATCGGGCGGACCTCGTAGCCGAGCTCCACCGCGTAGGCGACGGTGGGCGTGGCGTACCAGGCCGGGCCCTCCGGTTGCTCGCCCTTCGGGGTGAACGGGCTGGGCAGCAGATGTGCGTCCAGGTCCGCCCACTTGTCCTTGCCGATCTTCACCCTCGACAGGTCGACGTGGGACAGGTCGACCAGCCACGAGCCGGGCAGCTTCGGGTCGAACACCGGTGCCTTGGTGTGCGTGGGCGCTCCGAGGCCGACGACCAGGCCGTTGGCGCCGGCGGCGAAGGCCATGTTCACGTCGATGCCGACCAGATGCCGCAGGGTGCATTCGGCGTCGGTCATCGGCCGTGCCCAGTCGTACGCCTCCTCGAACAGCTTCTCCGCCGGGCCGCGGACGTGGAATCGGGGCAGGTCCTTGAGCAGCGGATGGCCGTCGGGGGCCTCGCACGGGGCGCAGTCGACCGGGTCCTTGCCCAGCGAGCCGGGGTTGTGTTGGGAGTGCCGCTTGCCGTCGGCGTCGGGCTCGGAGGCGCGGGTCGGCGGGTGGAGCGCGGTCATCAGCTCCAGGCCGGTCACGGCCGTGGAGCCGCGCGGCGTCATCACCCGGGACGCGTACACGCCCAGCACGCGGGCGAGTTCCGCCGGCGGAAGCTGCCCGGCCTCGCCCCAGTGGCGGGAGTCGAGCGCGTGCCAGGACGGGATGCACAGCTGGACACAGGTCCGCTCCGAACCCTGCGCGGGGCGATAGATCCGCGCCCACGGCCCGAACCCGCGCTTGGTGAGCTTCCAGCCGGCGCGCGCCAGCTGCTTGATGACCTTGTGCCCCTCCGGGATCCGCCCGGCGAGCCGCTCCTCCTCCGTGAGGGCGACGGGGAGGCCGTAGCGCTCCAGCGCGGACTCGGTGAGCACGAGGAGCGGGTCGGCGTCCTTGCCCGGACCGGACAGCTTCGGCTGCCCGAGCCGCGCCTCCTTGAGCGTCCAGTCCACCAGTGCCGGGATGGTCTTGGCGGGCACGTCCAGGACCAGGCCGCCGGTGCAGTACGCGAGGACCTGCCCGTCCTCGACATCGACGACCGCCAGCGGTCCGTTCTCGAAGCGCGGGTCGGTGCCGCCCGCCGGGGTGTCGGCCGGAGCCGCCTTCCGCGTGCCCGGGCGGCGCGGCGTCGCCGTGCTCCTGGCGGTGCGCGCCGGGCGCGGCGAGGCCTGCTCGGCAGCGGCGGGAACGGGAGCGGAGGTGGTCTGGGTGTTCTCGCGTTCGGTCATGGCCGCGGCCTCGGAGGCCGGACCTGTGGACAGAGCCCGCTCCTCCGGGGCGGGCTGGCTGGTGCACGCGGCCGGCACCGAGGTGGCGGCGGGAGCGGGGTAGAGCTCCGTGAGTTTGTTCAGCAGCCGCGCGTAGGCCTCTCGTTCGGGGCCGCGCGGCTCGGTCGTCTTCTTGACCGACTCCCAGCCGGACACGGTGGCCCGGCGCACCTTCAGTGCGGCGGCCACGTCGTCCAGCGTCAGGCCGTGGGCCTGGCGCAGCCGTTTGCGCTCCTCCGCCGGCGGCAGCGGAGCCCGGGACGCGACCAGTGCGTCGACCGCGTCGAACAACTCCGACATGAAGCACCTCCTGACTGACATCCTACGGCGCGAACCGTATAGATAGCGTAACTTTCGCGTATGAAATGCGTACAGTACGCGTACGATATGCGTTCGAGGGGTGTCAGGTGGGCGTTCGCCGACGCCGTCCACCTCGACCAGGTGAAAGTGGACGGCTGGTGCACCTTCGCCACAACCCCACCGGCTGGAGTCGGCGCTCCCCCTGGCGGTGGAGCCGGCGCGGCACACTGGCCGAGGAGAACCACTGGCGGGTGCGCACCGCCCGCCGCTCCGATCGGGCCGTCACCCGCGGCTGGACCACTCCGCCGCAGGACGCGCCTGAGCTGAAGCCCGCGGTGGTGGACGAGGTCGCCTGCCCTGCCTTCGGCACGGCAGGCGCCACGTCATTCTGAAACAGCTGTTAGTCGACGTCGGGCGCGGTGCTCTTCCTGCCCCGCGCATCGGCAATGGCGTACGGCAGTCCGGGAAGGAGCAGCGCCGGGGCCGCCCACAGTGGCAATGTGAACAGCACCCCGTCGCCGCCCAGCCATTGCGAGAGCAGCACTGCGGGCAAGCCGACGACAAGGGCGACCGCCAGGGTCCTACCGAGCCCCAGGCTGCCGCGCCGCAGCTCCCAGGCGACGGTGACCGCTGCGACGACGGCCCAGAAGGCGACATCGTTAGCGCTGACGACCCGTTCGGTGGTCCACCGGAGCAGACACGTGGCCAGTGTCAGCCAGCCGATGACGAAGCAGACCATCGCCGCCGTGCGCAGCAGCCGGCGGACAAACGGAGCGCGGGCCCGCGCCCAGGAGGCGGCGAACTCCTTGACGTCGTCGCCCACGACGTCCTGGGGCGTGCGGCCTGCGGCCACCGCGTCCTCCAGATGAGCGGAGAGCTCGTCGAGCATCTCCCGGACGGATCCGTCGTCGATGCCCCGGTACTCCCAGTTGCTGCGGCAGACCGCGAGTATCTGCTGGTTCGTCATGGTTCGCTGGTCCGGCATGGTGCGCTTCCCCCCGTGGGTTCGGTGTCGGTCAGGATCCGCCCCACACGCCCGCTGAAGGCGTGCCACACGGCCCGGCCGCTCGCCAGTTCGGCATGTCCCGCTTCGGTCAGGCGGTAGTACTTGCGTGGGGCGCCACCGCTGGCCGACGGGGCGCGGTACGAGGAGATGAACCCCTCCCGCTCCAGCCGGGCGAGCAACGGATAGATACTGCCTTCGCTCACGAGATCGAGCCCGCTGTCAGCGAGTGCCGCCACGAACTCGAAGCCGTAGCGCGGCCGTTCGGCGATCAGCGACAGCAGGCACAGATCGAGCACTCCGCGCAGCAGCTGACTACGGCGCTGGTCACCGATAGCGGGCAGCCCCTTTGTCATGCGGTACAAGATAGTCAGCCATTGCCATGCGCCGCAAGATACTTGCGACGCATGACAGGGCTCCGACGGGTCAGGTCCTCGCGGCAGGTATGGACAGATCAGCTCGCCGTTTTATGGGCGCCGTCATGAGGGTGGACGAAGACCGCGTGACAACTCCCCGGCTGCGGCTGAGTGGCGTCGTATGGCGAGGGGATCGCTTCGGCCTGCTGGGCATTGTTCCGCTCGCGGTGACGGCCTTGTGCATCGCCGACCACCACGACCGACAAGAGTTTCTCTCCGTCGTCAGTGGTATCGGCCTCTTCGGTGCATGGTGTTCGTGGTCGGGGCTGGATTCTGGTGGGCCAGCGGGGCGCGATCCACTACCTGGTCGCGGGCGGCCGCCGCGGCCGCCGACAGCCTCCCGCTCAGCCCCAACGGCAAGGTCGACCGGCGGCGGCTGGCCCAGGCACCTCCCGGTCCGCCCGGGGCCCGCCCCGAGCGGACCGCGGCCGACGGGAGAGCCGGGGACGCACGACGGCCCCGCGGATCCGGAGGAGCAGCGGGTGGCGGCGGTGTGGGCCGAGGTGCTGCAGGTCCCGCAGCCGGGACCGGATGCGGACTTCTTCGCCCTGGGCGGTGACTCGTTCCGGGCGATCCGCGCCATGAGTGCGCTGGCGCCGGACCTGCCGCCGACCGAGTTGTTCCGCCACCCGACGGTCGGCGCGCTCGCCGCCCGGCTGCGCACGGTGAGGCACCCATGACGGACTTTCACGGGGGAACCCGACGCGCCCACGGGGGCCGGTGCGAGCGCTGGCCGCGTTCGTGGAAGGGAGGGCCCTGTTGGGTACGGGGGTGACCGCACGACCGGCGGGATACCGGCAGGTGATGTCGGTGCCCGGGTGGCGGCCCTGGGCGCTGACCACACTGCTGAGCCGGATCCCCGACGCGATGGCGCCGCTGGCGCTGGTGCTGCTGGGCCATCAGACGGGATCGTTCACCGTCGGCGGACTGGCCTCCGGCGCCCACGCCATCACCGAGGCCGCGCCGGCGCCGTGGCTCGGCGTGCTCGCCGACCGGTGGCGCGGCCACCGCTACGTGCGGGTGGCGCCGGTCGTCCGCGCCGCCGCCTACACCCTGCTGGCCGCCACCGCCACCGTGCTGCCCGCCGCGGCCCTGGTGATCCTGGCGGGCGTGGCGGGCGGCATCGGGGCCGGAGTGCCCGGACAGCTCGGAGCGCTGCTCGCCCGCACCATGGACCCGCCGCTGCTGCACCCGGCGATGAGTCTGGACACCACACTGCTGGAGCTGGCCTGGACCGTGGCCCCGGTCGGCGTGTCCGTGCTGGTCGCCGTCGGCGACCCCCGGCTGGCGTGGCCACCATGGCCGTGCTAGCCGCCGCCGCGGCACTGGCCTCGCTGCGCCTGCCGGCGGCACCGTCCGACGGCGACGGGGCCGACGGCGCCCGGCCTTCGGGACTGGCGCTGGGCCCGATCCTGCTGCGCACGGCCCTGCCCTCCCTCGCACTGGCCCTGGTCGGCGGCTTCGCCGGCGGCGTCCTGGACACCGCGGTGCCACCCGTACTGGACGCCTCCGGTTCCCACGCCTCGCTCGCCGGGGTCCTGTTCACCGGCTACTCCATCACCAGCGTCGTGGGCGGGCTGTTCTACGGGCTGCGGCGCTGGCCGGGCAGGATCCACCGCCAGGCGGCGGCGCTGCCGGCGGCCCTGTGCCTGGTCCTGCTGCCGGCGGCGCTGGTGCCCAGCCTGCCGGTCATCGCGGTCAGCATCGTGGCGGCGGGGCTGTTCGCCGCGCCACAGCTCACCGCCCGCTCTCTGACCCTGCAGCGGGACCTGCCGGAGTCGGCGTGGAGCGCCGGGTTCTCCGCCTTGTACGCCGCCAACGGCGCCGGGTACGGCCTGGCCGGTTTCGCCGTCGCCGCCCTGCTCCCCCTGGGCGCGCACTTCGCCTTCGCCGTCCCCCTGGCGGTCTGCATCGCCGCCGCCGTCGTCGCCTTCCTCCCTTCAGGAACCGCCCGTTCCTGAGCCGGCACGGTCTCGTACCTCCACCGGCGCCGCGACCCGCCGGCCTCCTACGAACTCCGGGCCGAGGAACTGCGCGACCCTACTGTGACCGCCGCGCAACCCTGGTTGACCGCGGCGCCCGAGGAGGTGTGAGCTGTGGCAACGGCCTAGGTCTAAAACTGACGGACGTTATCGACAGGTGGGTCTTCCGTCCCTAGGAGACCCGCATGACTGAACGCGAGCTCGCAAGACGCGCCCGGCACCGGCTCAAGAACGCACGAGCCGTGGCCACCCGTTACGACAAGCGCGGCTACGTCTGCCTCGGCACAGTAACCGCCGCCGCCCTGGTCATCTGGCTTCGCACGTGATCGGCCGGACAGCTCCTAGCGCTGGCCGCCGACGTTCCTGCGTCGATCCTCGCTGAAGTCACAAATACAGCGTGAGCAATGCGGCCCGGTGGGCCACCCTGGCCAAGCGCGACTGGACCGGTTACGTCAGCAGCCGGCGAATCGGCGGCTAAGACGTCATCTCATTTGGGTCGGTAGGCTGTCGGTCGTGGTCTCGATCGTTGAGCGGCTGGTGCCGGATGAGCTGTGGGAACTGTTCCAACGG
>NZ_JBVJJE010000018.1:0-148385 GCF_055585925.1 Streptomyces sp. NPDC052064 | reverse complement strand
CCCACTCGTCATCTGTCAGATCGCCCCGCCCCATGCCCACCACAACGACCCGGGCACGAGGCGGTCACATGATCGCCCGGACAGCTCCTAGGCGAAAATCACAGTCCGCCGCCCATTGAGCAGAATCCTCCGCTCGGCATGCCACTTCACGCCCCGGGCCAGCGCCTGGCACTCCACATCGCGCCCGATCGCGACCAGCCCCTCCGGCGTCACGTCATGCCCGACCCGCTCGACCTCCTGCTCGATGATCGGCCCCTCGTCAAGATCAGCCGTCACGTAGTGAGCAGTCGCCCCGATCAGCTTCACGCCCCGGGCGTGAGCCTGGTGATACGGCTTCGCCCCCTTGAAGCTCGGCAGGAACGAGTGGTGGATGTTGATGATCCGCCCGGCCAGCGCCTTGCACAGGTCGTCCGAGAGCACCTGCATGTACCGGGCGAGAACGACCAGCTCGACACCCTCCTCACGCACGATGTCGAGCAGCCGCGCCTCCGCCTCCGGCTTCGTGTCCTTCGTCACCGGGATGTGGTGGAAGGGGATGTTGTACGAGCCCACCAGCTCCGCAAAGTCCGTGTGGTTGGACACCACACCCGCGATCTCCACCGGCAACGCCCCGGTCCGTGCCCGGAACAGCAGGTCGTTCAGGCAGTGCCCGAACTTGCTGACCATCAGCAGAATGCGCATCTTCTCGTCGGCCCGGTTGATCTGCCAGTCCATCTGGAAGGAGTCACCGATCGCCGCGAAGCTGGCCCGCAGCTTGTCCAGGCTCACCGGCGCCTCCGCCGAGAAGTGGACCCGCATGAAGAACAGGCCCGTGTCGTGGTCGCCGAACTGCTGGCTGTCCTCGATGTTGCAGCCGGTCATGAACAGATAGCTCGACACGGCGTGCACGATGCCCTTCCTGTCCGGACAGGAGAGGGTGAGGACGTACTGGTCGGCCGGGGCCTCGGCGCGGGTGGACTGCTCATTCATGCAGGACAGGTTCCCACAAGGACCGACACGACCGGCAATCGTCCCGCTAGGCGGACCTGGTCATGATCTGCAGTACTTCCAGGCTCCGCGGCGGCGTGTCCGGCTCCTCGCCGTCGCTCGCGGCCAGCCGCACATGCGCGTCCCGGGCCGCCCGCACCGCCTCCGGCCACGCCTGGTGCTCGAGGTACGTGGCGACCGGCGCGTCCGGCCCGACCTGGTGCATGATCCGCAGCACCCGCAGCACGGCGGTGTCGACGAGGGCCGCCTCCTGCGAGTCGCGGAAGATCGTGCCGACGTACTTCTCGGCGGACCAGTGATCCAGCCACGTGTCCTCCACCAGCCGGTACACCGCGTCGGTCACGTCGCCGTAGCCGTCCACGCCGGCCAGCCAGACGTCCCGCTGGAACACGGGATCGGAGAGCATGTGCAGCGCCGAGCGCACGTTGCTGCGCCAGCGCCACCACGGCATGTCATTTACGGGCATGCCGCCCATGGTGGATGAGCGACGGCCACGACGGGAAGAGTTCTCCGAAGCTTGCACGGTCATCGATCGTACGTTCCCCTCCACATCGGTCACACCGACCCCTGCAATTCACGTGTGCGTCACCAATTGTTGCCCTGAGAACACTCGCGGGTTAGCCATGTGGCGGAATCGTGCGGGGTCATGACCGGCAGGCGACACACCCGCAGCACATTCCTCCCCGGCCTCCTCACCCGTCACGCCAAAAACGGCGTCCTCTCCGCGGGCACGGCGGTCGCGTGCGCGGCTCTCGTCGCCGGCTGCGGGGTCGTCCCCGGTGTCACGGGGGGTGCCGGGGGCGACCCGATCACCGTCATGACCTGGGCGCCGCAGGACACCAAGGCCACCAACAAGCCCGGCATGCCCGCCTTCGCCCGCGCCTACGCCCGCTGGATCAACGCCAAGGGCGGGATCAACGGGCGCAAGCTCAACGTGCTGACCTGCAACGACCACAACGACAGCGTGGCCGCCGCCAAGTGCGCCCGGCGGGCGGCCAAGGAGAACGTCGTCGCGGTCGTAGGATCCTACAGCCAGTACGCCGACTCCTTCTTCCCGTCCCTGGAGGGCGCGGGCATCCCGTACATAGGCGGCTACGGCATCACCAACGCCGAGTTCACCAGCCCCCTGTCCTACCCCGTCAACGGCGGCCAGCCCGCGCTGCTCGCCGGTCTCGGCAGCGCCCTGGCCGGCTGCGGACCGGTCGCGCTCATCCGCCCCGACACCATCGCGGGCGACCAGCTGCCCCCGCTGCTCGACTCCGGCCTGAAGGCGGGCGGGCACTCGCCCGCGAGGGATCAGCGGGCGGCGGAGGACGCCACCGAGTACGACGGTCACGCCGATCTGGCGCTGCGGACGACGACCAGGGACGCGGGGGACGAGGGGTGTGTGGTGCCCGCGCTCGGGGACCGCAACGGCACCTTCATGGACTCCTTCCGCCGGGCCCGCGAGGACTACCCCGACGTACGGACGGCCACCGTGCTCGGCAGCGTCGACCAGACGGTGATCGACGCGACCGGCGGGGCGTCGGGGCCGTACGAGGGCTCGTACATCACCGGCTGGTACCCGGTGGCGAGCGATCCGCGCTGGGACGGGATGAAGCGGGTGATCAAGGAGGAGGCCTTCGACGACAACCGCATCGACCCCGCGGACGCCGGCGTGCAGACCACGTGGATCGCCTACACCGTGTTCCGCAGGGTCGTCGAGTCGCTCGGCGACGGGGAGGTGACCGCCGACACGGTCACGGGGGCCCTCGACGACGGCCTCAGGATCAGCACGGGCGGGCTCACGCCGACGCTTCGGTGGCGGTTCCAGGACAAGCTCGCCGCCGTCGGCTTCCCGCGCCTGGTCAATGCGAACGTGACCCTTCAGGTGGTGCGGGAGGGACGGCTGGTGTCGGCGCGGAAGGGCTTCGTCGACACGACGAAGCCCCTTGAGAACGCCGACGTGAACTACTGAGCCCCGGCTCAGCACTTCACGCCCGGGTCGGATCACCTCACAGCTGCGTCGGCTGTCGCTCGGTCAGGCCGTACGTCTTCGCGATGCCGTTCCACAGCTTGGCCGCCTTGGCCTTCTCGGCGCTCGCGACACCACTGGCCCGGTTGCCGGCCTGCGTCTGGCCGGTGACGCGGGCCTGGCCCTTCTTGCAGCCCTTCTTGCCGGCGGTCTGGTCGGCCCAGGCCGCGTAGTGGTTGTCGGCCGAGGCGGAGGCTTGCCACGCCTTGGTGAGGGCGGTGGTCAGCGCGGCGTGGTCGGGCAGCTTGTCGACGGTGATGCCGGAGAGCCGGGTGACCAGCCGGCTGCGCTGCTCGGCCGCGCCGCGCAGGTCCTTGGCCGCCTGGGCGAGGTTGTCGCAGCCCTTGACGTCGGCCACCGCGTTGATCACGGTGCTGCGGCTGTTGCCGCTGTCGGCGAGCAGCTTGTCCAGCTCGACCGCCTGTGCGCGGGCCGGGTCGGCGGACGGCGAGGCGGAACCGTCCTTCGCGGGCGCCGAGGCGGCCACGGTCTTGTTGTCGCCGCCCTCGTCGTCACCGCCTCCGCCGCCGGCGAGCAGCGCGCCGGCGCCGACGCCGAGGACGGCGATGCCGATACCGACGGCCGCGATGACCGGCACGCGCGAGCCGGTACGGCCACCGCGACCGGACCGGCCGCCACCGGAGGGATCGCCACCGGAGGGGCCGCCACCGGGCGGGGCGTAGGAGGGCTGGTGCTGCGGCTGCTCGAAGCGGGGCATCTGCTGGGTGGACGCGGCCGGGCTCTCGGCGCCGTGCTCGCTGCGGAAGAGGTTCTCGAACCCGGCGGGCGGCTGCTGGTCACCGCCGGTCACCGGCGCGATGTACTGCGTCGCCTCGGCGTCCGGGTTCGAGGCGGGCGGCAACGGCCCGGTCCCCAGGAACCGCGTCGCCTCGGAGTCCTGCTCGGCGGGCATCTCGGGCGGCAGCGCGCCCGGGCCCACCGGGGGTATGTACTGCGTCGCCCCCTCGTCGGCAGGGGCGGCGGCGACGGGCGGCAGGTACTGGGTCGCCCCCTCATCGGCGGCCGGGGGCAGGGGCGCACGTCCGGCAGCGGGGCCGTGTCCGTCGGCGGCCGGCGGCTGCGGACCACCCGCGGCGGCGGTGGACCCGTACGCGTCACTCTGCTGGGGCAGCTGCCCGCCGGCAGGCCCGTACGCACCGGAGGCCGGCGGCAGGCCGCCCCCGGCGGGAGAGCCGTACTGGGGGTCGCCCGCGGGCGCACCGTACGGACCGGCCTGCTGCGGCAACTGCTGCCCGGCGGCGGGGCCGGTCCCGTACCCACCGGTCCCCTGGGGGCCCGCTGCCCCGGCAGGGGCGTTGTACGCGTCGGCGCCCTGCGGCAGCGAACCACCCTCACCGGCGGGACCGTACGCACCGGAGGCCGGCGGCAGACCGTCCCCGGCCGCATTCCCGTACACGTCGGATTGCTGCGGGAGCTGCCCGCCCGCGCCCTCCGGAGGCAGCGGGGCTCCGCCCGCGGGAGCGCCGTACTGTCCGGCGTCGGCGGGCGGGAGCGCCGTGCCCGGGGCTTCGTACGTACCGGCGCCCGGCGCGCCGTACGGACCGGCGTACGGGTTCGGGGGCTGGGTGCCCTCCGGGGGCAGCGCGCCCGGGCCCGGTGTGCCGGGGGTGGAGTGCTGGGCGTCCCATGCCGGTGGCTCCGTCCATGGCTGGGGCGGTGGGGACTGCCAGCTCTGGCCGGGCTGCGCGGGCGGGGTCTGCTGGTCGGGGCCCCACGGCTGACCCCAGGTCTGGCCCTCGGCGGGCGCGGAGGCCGGGGCCTGGCCGGTCGGGGGCGGGCCGGGCCGACGGCCGGCGGGCGCGTCACCGGGTCCGCCCGTCATGCCCGGCAGCAGGGGCTCGCCACCGTCGGAGGGCAGCACGATGCCTTCGCGCGCGGGGCGCGCCGAGGGCTCCTCGCCCTGTCCACTCTGCGTCACCGGGACTCCTACTAATGGGGGACCTTGTGAATCGTCGGGTCACGCTACCGGGTCCCCGGAGCCCGGTGCCACGCAGCACAGGACGTGACCTCCTGCCCTGTGAGCGCGGTAACAAAACCGGGTCACGGCACGCCGCTCATGTCACCTCCTGCGCGTCAAGCGGCCGTTTCCCGCACGGTCACGCATTCGCAGACTCTGTGTTCACGCCGCCGTCTGAAGGTCCAGCCGCGCGCCGAACTCCCTGACCACCGCCTCGTCCCGGTACGGCTCCAGCCGCTGCTGGAAGTCCTCCAGATACTCGGCGCCCCGGTTGGAGCGCAGCCGCTCCAGCAGTTCGACGGCCTTCATGCCCGTGCTGCACGCCTCTTCGATCTCGCGCTGCTGCACCTGCGCCGTGGCCAACAGCACATAACCGATGGCCCGGCGGCGCGCCCGCGTCTCGGGATGCCCCGACAGCGACTCCTGCGCACACCGCGCCGCCGCCTCGGCCTGCCCCAGGTCCCGGTGGCAGTGCGCCAACTCGTCGGCGAGATAGGCCTCGTCGAAGTGCGCGATCCACGCCGGGTCGTCCCCGGTGTCCGGGTCGGCCGCCTCCAGGGCGCTCACCGCTCGCCCGGCGCTGGACTGAGCGGCGCGCGCGTCGCCCAGCAGGGCGTGCCCGCGCGCCTCCGCCGCGTGGAACATCGACTCCGCACGGGGCGTCACGCGCCCCCGCGCCCCCTCCTGCGCCGCCCGCGCCAACTGTGCGATCTCCCGCGGATTCCCGAGCTGCGCGGCGAGATGGCTCATGGAGGCGGCGAGCACGTACCCGCCGTAGCCCCGGTCCCCGGCCGCCTGGGCGAGCCGCAGGGCCTGGATGTAGTAACGCTGGGCCAGACCGGGCTGCCCGGTGTCCACGGCCATGTATCCGGCGAGCTCCGTCAGCCGGGCCACCGCGGCGAACAGGTCCCGCCCCACCGCCTCCCGGTACGACCCCGCCAGCAGCCCCGAGACGACGCTGTTGAGGTAGTGCACGACGACCGGCCGCACATGCCCGCTGCCGTACTGGTGGTCGAGGTCCACCAGCGCCTGCGTCATGGCCCGTACCGCCTGCACGTCGGACTGCCCGACCCGTGGCCCCGCCGAGCGCGACACCTGGCCGTCGGGTGCGGAGATCAGCCAGTCACGGCTGGGCTCGACCAGCGCGGACGCGGCGACGGAGGAGCCGGCCAGGAAGTCCCGCCGCCCCACGTCACTGCGCCACAGCTCGCAGACCTGCTCGATGGCTCCCACCACCGTCGGCGAGAACTGCAGACCGACGCCCGAGGCGAGGTTCTTGCCGTTGGCCATGCCGATCTCGTCGATCGTGACCGTACGGCCGAGCTTGCGGCCGAGCGCCTCGGCGATGATCGCCGGAGCCCGCCCCCGTGGCTGCTGCCCGCGCAGCCAGCGCGCCACCGACGTCTTGTCGTAGCGCAGGTCGAGCCCGTGCTCGGCACCGCACATGTTGACTCGGCGGGCGAGGCCGGCGTTGGAGCATCCGGCTTCCTGGATGAGCGCCTGGAGCCGTTCGTTCGGCTGCCTGGCGACGAGCGGCCTTGCGGCCATGGCGTACCCCCTGTGGCTGCGGTGCCTGCCCACGCACCGAGTTGACGTGTCTTCCGCGGCCGAGCCCCTTCACGTCCCAGCGAAAGGATCCGGCCGTGAAGATCAATGCCCCGCCGACCAGGCGAAAATGCGAGGCATGTGAGGATTGCCGGGGTAACGGCTGCTGCCGGCCCCACTCGTGGCTACCCAGCCCCGGCCACGGTTCCTCCTGCGCGCCCCCGCACATGCACCCATGCGCCCCGGCCCCAGGGGCGATGCTCCTCCCCGCGCACGCGGGCGGGCGTAACCCCTGGTGACGACCAGAGTTGTGTTCATCGTGGAAGAGACGATCGCCGGCACCGAAGCCGCTCAGATCCCGAAGCAGCGCGGGGAATCGCTGCTGGAGACCGCTGTCCGCTACGCCGAGGAGCGCCACTGGGACGTGTTCCCCGGCACCTGGCTGGAAGCCGCCGACGGCGCTCAGCGCTGCTCCTGCGGTGACGCCGCGTGTCCGGCCCCGGGATCGCACCCGGCGCGCCCGGACTGGGAGTCGCAGGCGACGGGCAGTGCGACCGTCGCGCGGCGGATGTGGCAGAAACAGCCGACGGCGTCGATCCTGCTGCCGACGGGGCGTACGTTCGACGCGGTTTCCGTGCCGGAGACCGCCGGGTTTCTCGCGCTGGCGCGGATGGAGCGGATGGAGCTGACGCTGGGGCCGGTGACGCTCACGCCGGATCGGCGGATGGAGTTCTTCGTGCTGCCGGGGGCGTCGGTGAAGGTGCCTGACCTGGTGCGCAAGCTGGGGTGGTCGTTGTCGTCGCTGGATCTGACGGTGCTGGGTGAGGGCGCGTACGTGGCTGCGCCGCCCACGCGGTTCGGGTCTCGGGGGGCTGTGCAGTGGGCCTGCCGGCCTACGCCTGCGAATCGGTGGTTGCCGGATGCGGAGGAGTTGATCTCGCCGTTGGCTTATGCGTGCGGCAGGGATCGCTAGGCGCCCGTTCGTCTGCCCGGTTGCCGTTGTGTGGCGGCTGCGGGTTGTCCGTGGTTGATCGCGCAGTTCCCCGCGCCCCTGAAGAACGCCACCGTAGGGTTCAAGGTGACGGAGGGAGATGCGGTGGGATCCAGCGCTGTGCGTGTACAGGGGCTCTGGAAGCGGTTCGGGCAGCAGGTCGCTGTTGCCGGGGTCGATCTGGAGTTGCCCGCGGGCAAGTTCATCGGGCTGGTCGGGCCGAACGGGGCCGGGAAGACCACCACGTTGTCGATGGTGACCGGGCTGCTCAGGCCCGACCACGGGACCGTCGAGGTGGTCGGGCACGACGTGTGGCGGGACCCCGTCGAGGTGAAGGCGCGGATCGGGGTGCTGCCGGAGGGGCTGCGGCTGTTCGAGCGGCTGTCGGGGCGGGAACTGCTGGCGTACACCGGGCGGTTGCGCGGACTGCCCGGTGCCGAGGTCGACAAGCGGGCCACGCAGCTCCTCGACGTCCTCGATCTGGCGGGGGCGCAGCACAAGCTCGTCGTCGACTACTCGACCGGCATGCGCAAGAAGATCGGGCTCGCCGCGGCTCTCCTCCACAATCCCGAAGTGCTGTTCCTGGACGAGCCGTTCGAGGGCGTCGATCCCGTCTCCGCCCAGACCATCCGGGGCGTCCTGGAGCGGTACACCGCCTCGGGCGCCACGGTCGTGTTCTCTTCCCACGTCATGGAGCTCGTCGAGTCGCTGTGCGACTGGGTGGCCGTCATGGCCGCCGGGCGGATCCGTGCGCACGGGACGCTGGCGGAAGTGCGCGGCGACGCGCCCTCGTTGCAACGGGCGTTCCTCGAACTCGTCGGGGCGCAGAGCCGGGACGCCGGGTCCGATCTCGACTGGCTGGGCGGCGGGTCCCGGTGAGCGACTCCACGATCACACCGGTCTTCGTACGGCTGAAGCTGTCGCTGCTGCGCAACGGGCTGCGGCAGTCCGGCGGGCGGAAGGCCGCCTACATCGCGTCGGCCGTGTGTGCTCTGTTGTTCGCCGCACTGCAACTGATCGGCCTGATCGCGCTGCGCGGGCACGCGCACGTCGAGTCGCTGGTCGTGCTGGCGGCGGCGGTTCTGGGGCTCGGCTGGGCGGTGATGCCGCTGTTCTTCCCCAGCGGTGACGAGACCCTCGACCCGACCCGGCTGGTGATGCTGCCGCTGCGGCCCCGGCCGCTGGTGCGGGCCCTGCTCATGGCGTCGCTGGTCGGCATCGGGCCGCTGTTCACTCTGTGCCTGCTGATCGGTTCCGTGGTGGCGGTGGCCCGGGGCGGGGCGGCGTTCGCGGTGGGGGCCGTCGCCGTCGCCCTGGCTCTGCTGGTGTGCGTGGCTCTCGCGCGGGCCGTCGCCGCCGCCAACGTACGACTGCTGACCAGCCGCAAGGGGCGGGACCTCGCGGTCCTGAGCGGACTGGTCATCGCGATCGGGGCGCAGGTCGTCAACTTCGGCGCGCAGCGGCTCGGGGCGTCCGGGCTGGGCGAACTCGACCCGGCGGCGGACGTGCTCCAGTGGGTGCCGCCCGCGTCGGCCATCGGGGCCGTGCACGCGGTGAGCGAGGGGTCGTACGGTCTCGCCGCCGCGCAACTGGCGCTGACCGCCGGCGCGCTGGCCGCGCTGCTCGCCGTGTGGTCACGGCACCTGACCCGGCTGATGACCTCGCCCGACGGGTCGACGCTGCCGGCCGCCGAGTCGGCCGCCCGCGAGCGGACGTCGACCGGGCTGGGGCGGCTGCTGCCCCCGGGCCGTACGGGCACGGTCATGGAGCGCAGCCTGCGGTACGTGTGGCGCGACCCCAAGACCAAGGCGGCCTGGGTGACATCACTGGCCATCGGGCTGATCGTGCCGGTGTTCAACGCCTGGCAGGGCACCGGGTCCGTGTACTTCGCCTGCTTCGCCGCCGGGATGCTCGGCATCCAGATGTACAACCAGTTCGGGCAGGACACCTCGGCGTTCTGGATGGTCGCGATGACGATCTCGTCGACCCGCGACGCCTATGTCGAACTGCGCGCCCGCGCGCTGGCCCTGCTGCTGATCACCCTGCCGTACGCCACGCTCGTGACCGTGGTGACGACCGCCATGCTCGGCGACTGGCGGCGGCTGCCCGAGGCGCTGGGGCTGTCCTTCGCGCTGCTCGGCGCGATGCTCGCGACCGGGGCGTGGACGTCCGCCCGCTTCCCCTACTCCATCCCGCAGGAGGGCTACAAGAACGTCGCCCCCGGGCAGACCGGGCTCGCCTGGATCTCCATCTTCGGCGGGATGATGGCCGCCGCCGTGCTGTGCGCGCCCGTCATCGCGCTCACGATCTGGCTGAACGTGAGCGCCGAGGGCGACGACTGGACGTGGCTGCTGCTGCCGGTGGGAACGGGGTACGGAGCGGTGCTCGCGGCGGTGGGACTGCGGCTGGCCGCTCCACGGACGGCCCGGCGGTTGCCGGAGATCCTCACGGCGGTCAGCAAGGGGTGACCGCGGGGCGTCAGTCGGTCCCGAGGGCGTCCAGGAACGGTTCGATCGCCGCGCGCCAGGCCTCCGGCTGGTCGTAGTGGACCAGGTGGCCGGCGTCGGCGACCTCCGCGTACTGGCCGCGGGGCAGGACGCGGACCATCTCCTGGGCCTCGGCCCGGCCCAGCTCGCCGTCGAGGCCGCGCACCACCAGGGCCGGGCACCGGACCTGGGCCAGCTCCTCCCAGTGCGCGTCGTACACCCAGGTCTCGCGGGAGCGGAGCATCTGCTCCGGGTCGAAGACCGGACGCCAGCCGTCCGGGGACTCGGCCATCACCTCGGCGTAGAACTCGCCGCGGGCCGGGTTGGGCCGCTCCACCCACGGGTCGTCCTCGCCGAACCACTTGCGGACGTCGGCGAGCGTGGCGAACGGCAGCGGCCAGGACTTGAACCACTGGTCCCACTCGCGCTGCGAGGCGGCGCCGAGCGCGGAGGCCCGCATGTCGCAGATGATCAGGCCACGGACCAGATCGGGGCGCTTGGCGGCGAGCTGCCAGGCGGTCAGCGCGCCCATGGCGTGGCCGATGAGGACGACCGGAGCGAGGCCGAGCTGTTCGAGAGCGGCTTCGGCGTCGTCGACGTAGGCGTCACGTGTGAAGGAGCCCTGCGGGGGCTTGTCGCTACGGCCGTGGCCACGCTGGTCGAGGGCGACCGCCCGGTACCGGCCGGAGAGCCAGCGGGCGGTGGACGCCCAGTGTGAGGCGCGGCCCATGAGGCCGTGGAGTAACAGCACGCCCGGGGAGCCGTCCGGCACGTCCCGCGCCGGATCGGATCCGGCCGGATCGGTCTTGGGCGGGTCGCCGAACTCCCAGGCCGCGAGGCGTACGCCGCCCGTCCCGGTCACGTCGATGCGTCGCGCCATGCCCTGGCACCCCCCAAGCTTCGCGCGGACCGTGGCCGTCTCGGGCCGGTCGGTCCTGTGAACCGTGTTCTGTCGCTGTGCCTGTTGCCGTTCCTTGTGGTTCCTGTCGGAGTGCACATCCCTGTAGCGCGCATTCCGGTTGGTTCGTCACCCGCAGGTTATCGAATGGCTATTCGAGGAGGCCGTTCTCGCGGGCAACACCCCTCGTTCGAGTGACCGCCCGCAAGGATTGATCGCCTCCACCGAGGGGAGATCTTCAGCGGGAGGCGGACCGCTCGGGGAAACCGGTCCGAGGGGAATGACCCTGAGAGCTCGGGGCTCCGGGTCAACACAGGGGAGGACAGGCCCCGGCGCCACACGGCGCCGGGGCTCTCCGCATCTCCACGGCACATCCTTCCGCCCCTTCCCCGGCCGGGCGACAACGCTGTCGGGCCGCGGCCAAGAGCCCTCAGGTCATATGCCTCACGCGACAGCGTCGCACGGGAAGCGAGCGAGCGCTGCCATTCGACGGACTGAATACCGGATTCGACGGGATCACGCCATCGCCACAACCGCCCCACCGGCAACGGAAGTTGGCGACCACCCCGGGACCGGCCGGCGACCGATCGGCTCGGACCGGGCTCGGGGCCGGGCTCCGGACCGGGTTCGTGGCCAGGCTCAGGGCTTGGCGACGAACACGTGGGAGGCGACGTCCGACTCCAGCTCGGCCGCCTCGCCACCGCTGCCGACCAGCACACCGCCCGCCGACTCCGTCACGCTCACCACCGAGCCGGGCTGCACCCCCGCCCGCCGCAGCGTGTACATCAGCTGCGCGTCCGTCTGGATCGGCTCGCCGATACGGCGCACCACGACCGTCTTGCCCTCGGCGCCCGGGTCCAGACTCGCCAGCGACACCATGCCCTCGTCCAGGAACGGGTCGGCGCCGTCCTTCTCGCCGAGCTCCTCCAGACCCGGGATCGGGTTGCCGTACGGCGACTCCGTCGGGTGCCGCAGCAGCTCCAGAACGCGGCGCTCCACGGCCTCGCTCATCACGTGCTCCCAGCGGCACGCCTCGGCGTGGACCTGCTCCCACTCCAGACCGATCACGTCGACGAGCAGACACTCGGCGAGGCGGTGCTTGCGCATCACGCGCGTGGCGAGACGGCGGCCCTCGTCGGTGAGCTCCAGGTGCCGGTCGCTGGCGACGGACACCAGACCGTCGCGCTCCATCCGCGCCACGGTCTGGCTGACCGTCGGGCCGCTCTGGTCCAGCCGCTCGGCGATACGGGCGCGCATGGGGACCACACCCTCTTCCTCCAGCTCGAGGATGGTGCGGAGATACATCTCCGTGGTGTCGATCAGTCCGGACATACGTGCCCCTCGAATGAGATCTGCCGGAGGCTGGACGGCTCACCGGCGTGTGCGCTGGCCCTGCACCCAATTCTGCCGGATACCACCGACAACCGTGCCGCAGGAGGGAAAGCGGGGATTACCCGAGCCCGCGGAGGGGTACAACAGAGCCTTTCACAGCCGTACGGAGCGCTCTCACCGCCCTGCCGAGCTTTTCACGTCCGTATTGACACCACACTGGTCCAGACCGCACCGTGATGCGCGACACTCGCCCTGGGCCAGCCTGAAGGGACTCCCGATGAGTGACCGTGCGCCGGCCGGCCAGTTCCTCGACGCCGCGATCGGTCTGCTGCGGCGGGTCCGCGACGAGGAGGCCGCCGGCATCGCGGCGGCCGGGACGCTCCTCGCCGACACCGTCGAGAGCGGCGGCCGCCTCTTCGCCTTCGGCGCCGGGCACTCCTCCCTCGCCGCGCAGGACCTCGTCTACCGCGCCGGCGGTCTCGCCCTGATGAACCTGCTCGCCGTGCCGGGTGTCGTCGGCGTCGACGTCATGCCCGCGCCGCTCGGCTCCGCCCTGGAACGCCTCGACGGCCTCGCCGGCGCCGTCCTGGACAGTTCCCCGCTCCGCGAGGGCGACGCCCTGCTGATCATCTCCCTCTCGGGGCGCAACGCCCTTCCCGTGGAGATGGCCATGAACGCGCGCGCCCTGGGCGTCAAGGTCATCGGCGTGACCTCGGTGGCGTACGCCTCGGAGACGAAGTCCCGGCACGCCTCGGGGACGTACCTCAAGGACCACTGCGATCTCGTCCTCGACTCGAAGATCGCGGTCGGCGACGCGGAACTCACCCTCGACAACGTGCCCGCCCCCTTCGCCCCCGCCTCCACGGTCGTCACCTCGGCCCTCCTCCAGGCCGTCATGGCGGCGACGGCCGCCACGCTCGCCGACCGCGGCGTCGAACCCCCGCTCCTGCGCTCCGGGAACGTCGACGGGGGCCACGACTGGAACGGGCGGGTGATGGAGCGGTACCGGGACCGGATCTTCTACCGGCACTGAGGCCAGATGGGCGTCGGCACGCCCTCACGCCTCGTCCGACAACCCCGCGAGATCCAGCGCCCCGGCGATCCGGACCGCCACGTCCTCCGCGTACATCGCGTCGGACCGCTCGAAGGCGCTGCGCCCCGCGCCCCTCAGGAACGTCACGACACCCAGTGTCCGCCCCCGGCTGCGCAGCACCGCGCACAGGGCGTGCACGGCGTCCGGCGGCCACTGGCGGGCCAGGGCCCACTCCCGGGCCTGCTCGGGCGAGACGGCGCCCGCGCTCGCCCGCAGCGCGCCGACCCGCTCCACGCACTGCAGGGCCGGATGCCCCTCGGCGTACCGCACGGGCAGGCCCGCGCGGTCGGCGAGCTTGCTCGGCCCCGGCGCGCCGGAGGGCGTCGCGGCGACCCGCACCAGCCGTACCGGCCCCTCGGTCTCCGTGTCGGTGAGCGCGCCGCCGGCCACCCGGTCGATCAGCGCGTGGTCGGCGAAACCGGCCAGGGCGAAGTCCAGGTGGATCGTCGCGGCCTCCGCCGGGGCCTCGCACTCGGCGGCGGCCCGCGACGCCCGGTGCAGCTGCTGCATACGGAACCGCAGCAGCGACGCCTCCTGCTCGGCCTGCTTGGCCTCCGTCACGTCCTGGAACAGCCAGCCCACGCCCAGCGGAACCGGTTCCTCGGCGAGCGGCGAGGCCAGCCGCAGGAAACCGCTGCGCCAGCACCGCCGCCGCTCCCCCTCGGACGTACGCACCGTCACCCACACCTCGGCGGGCGCGGGCGGCGCGCCCTCCGCCAGCACATGCTGAAGCGCGCTCTCCAGCTCCTCCACGCCCTGCGAGAGCAGCTCCCCGAGCGGACGCCCGAGCACGGACGTACGCCCCGTGCCCAGCGCCCGGGCCGCGTGCGCGTTCACCACGGCGGGCCGCAGGTCGACGTCCACGAGCACGACACCCCAGCTGGCGTCCTCGAACAGCGCCTCGCTCAAGGCGATCGACCGCTCCAGATCGATCTGCGCGTGCACCTCGCTGAAGGCGCAGTACACACCCGCGGGCTTTCCGTCCGGACCCCGCACGGCCGCCGACTGCGTCCGTACGAGCACCCGCCCGCCGTCCTTCGTCAGCAGCGCGAACTCGTGCACCTGGCGGCCCGGCGCGTGCATGGCGGACAGCAGCCGCCCCTCGACCTCCTCGGCGTCCGCGCTGCGCACGGCCCACCCTGCAAGGCCCCGCCGCCCCACGGCCTCGTCCGCGCCCCACCCCAGAATCCGCTCGGCCTCGCGGTTCCAGTGCGTCACGACCCCGTCGGCGTCGAAGGCGCACAGCGCCGCGTCCATACCGTCCAGCAGCGCGGCAAGCAGATCCGAACCATCCGAGCCGTCCCGCTCGGGCTCGGGCTCGTTCGGCCCCAGCTCGTCGGTGGTCCCACTACGCCGGGAAGCACTCACCTGGACCCCCTGCAGGCTGCGTCCGCACGTACGGCACGTCGGTTCGCTCCTTGCAATCATTCAACTGGAACGTGACCCAGCGCACACCGGGTTCCCGCAACATTGAAGGAATCGTTGTACGGCGGCGATCCCCACGTCAACGCCCGGAGGGCGCCCTGCCGCGGACTCAGTCGATCAACGACAAGGCCCCAGTACCACTCCCGCGCCGCGCGTACACCTCGATCTCGATCTTCATCCGGGGATCCGCAAGGCCGCACACCAACATCGTCGCGGCCGGCCGCACCTCACCGAAGCACTTCCGCAGCACCGGCCAGCACGGTTCGAAGTCCTCCCGCTCCGGAAGCAGGTACCGCACCCGCACGACGTCCGCGAACGAACACCCCGCCTTCTCCAGCGCCGCCCCTATGTTCCGCAGACACTGCTCGGCCTGCTCCACGACATCGCCGGAGATCGTCATGTCCGAGTAGTCGAACCCGGTCGTGCCCGACACATGCACCCAGTCCCCGTCCACCACGGCCCGGGCGTACCCGATCCGCTCCTCGAACACCGAACCGCTGAGAATCGCCTGTCGCTGCTTCATGGGGGTCAAGGTCTCAGAAAAACGGTTGCTCCGAGGGCGGACGGTTTCCTAGGGTTTCCGGTACACGAGAGAGGAGGTGGTTCGGCAGATGTATGAATACCGGACGCGTGAGGTGGCTGCGGGCTAGCGGCCCGACACCACACACAGTGCGGTGCCGGACCAGCACGCGAGCGAAACGTGCAGCCGGCCCAATCTCCAGCAGTCACCCGACCCGCGAGTCGCCGGTACGTCCGGCCGGCTCCTCCTTTGGAGGACCAGGCTCGCGGGTCGTCTGCGTTTTCGGGAGGGGGCGGTGGTGGGCGAGTGGCGCGACGATCGGATCGGCAGCGCTCTGCGGGGCGAGAATCCGGCCGTGATGCGGAGGCTGGACGCCGGGTTCGCGGTGATCGGCGATGTGCAGTTTCTGCCTGGCTACTCGGTGTTGCTGACTGATGATCCCGCGGTGGAGCGGCTGTCGGACCTGCCGCGGGGCAGGCGGCTGGCGTTTCTGGGGGACATGGAGCGGCTGGGGGAAGCCGTCGAGCGGGCCTGTCGGCGGGTGGAGTCGGGGTTTCGGCGGGTGAATCTGGAGATTCTCGGGAACGCCGACGGATTCCTGCACGCGCATGTGTGGCCGCGGTACGACTGGGAGCCCGAGGATCTCGTGCGGCTGCCCGTGTGGCTCTATCCGCGGGAGATGTGGAGCGAGGAGCGGTATGCGCTCGGGGCACGGCATGCCCCGTTGCGGGAGGCGATCGGTGAGGAGCTGGACCGGCTCGGCGGGTGAAAACGTACGGACGGCCGCCGCGCGGAGCCGGAGTCGCTCCGCGCGGCGGCCGTGAGGTGCTTTGGATCAGTGGGCGATGCCCTCGTAGCCCTCGATCTCGCGGGGGTCGCGGGAGCCGGGGCCCGTGTAGCGGGCCGAGGGGCGGACCAGGCGGCCCGTGCGCTTCTGTTCGAGGATGTGGGCCGACCAGCCGGCCGTGCGGGCGCAGGTGAACATGGAGGTGAACATGTGGGCCGGGACCTCGGCGAAGTCCAGGACGATGGCTGCCCAGAACTCGACGTTGGTGGCCAGGACCCGGTCGGGGCGGCGGGCGTGGAGTTCCGCCAGGGCCGCCTTTTCCAGGGCCTCGGCGACCTCGAAGCGGGGGGCTCCGAGTTCGCGGGCCGTGCGGCGGAGGACCCTCGCCCTCGGGTCCTCGGCGCGGTAGACGCGGTGGCCGAAGCCCATGAGGCGTTCGCCCTTGTCGAGGGTCTGCTTGACGTAGGCCTCTGCGTCGCCCGTGCGCTCGATCTCCTCGATCATGTGCAGGACGCGGGAGGGGGCGCCGCCGTGGAGCGGGCCGGACATCGCGCCCACCGCGCCGGAGAGCGCGGCCGCGACGTCCGCGCCGGTCGACGCGATGACCCTCGCCGTGAACGTGGACGCGTTCATGCCGTGTTCCGCGGCGCTCGTCCAGTACGCGTCCACCGCCGCCACGTGCTTGGGGTCCGGCTCGCCGCGCCAGCGGATCATGAAGCGCTCGACGACGGAGTGGGCCTTGTCGATCTCACGCTGCGGGACCATCGGCAGGCCTTGGCCGCGGGCCGACTGGGCGACGTAGGACAGAGCCATGACGGCCGCCCGGGCCAGGTCCGCGCGGGCCTGCTCGGCGTCGATGTCCAGCAGGGGTTTCAGGCCCCACACGGGCGCGAGCATGGCCAGGGCCGACTGGACGTCGACGCGGATGTCGCCGGAGTGGACGGGGATGGGGAACGGCTCGGCGGGAGGCAGGCCCGGGTTGAAGGCACCGTCGACGAGCAGGCCCCAGACGTTGCCGAAGGAGACGTGCCCGACCAGGTCCTCGATGTCGACGCCCCGGTACCGGAGTGCGCCGCCCTCCTTATCCGGTTCGGCGATCTCCGTCTCGAACGCGACGACTCCCTCGAGCCCGGGTACGAAGTCGGACATCAGGCGGCTCCTCGTGATGTAAGCGACAGATGGTGTTGTGGGGTGAGCGAAAGAACCATGTGTCAGTCAGCTTGCGAAGCGGGCGGCCGTCCAGTGGATCCACGGTCATGTGCGGCGACTCGCGGTCCTGGCCGGTCTCCCCTGTGATGCCCCGTGCGGCTGGCGGTCACCCAACCGGAACGGCACGGAAACGATATCCCCGAGTGCCACCGTTGGGGAGGGTTCGCGGCACTCAGTGCCAGGCAGTGACGAAGGACACCGTCCATACGGCAAGATGACCGGGTGACCGACCGCGACGCCGTCCCCTTCGACCTGGCCTCGATGCGCAAGCAGTACCGGGCCGAGGGCCTCTCCGAGACCGAGCTGGCCGCCACCCCCGTCGAGCAGTTCGCGCGCTGGTTCAAACAGGCCGCGACGGACGGCGGGCTGTTCGAGCCGAACGCCATGATCGTCTCGACGGCCGACGCCGAGGGGCGGCCCAGCGCCCGCACGGTGCTGCTGAAGCACTTCGACGAGCAGGGCTTCGTCTTCTACACGAACTACGACTCCCGCAAGGCCCGTGACCTGGCGGAGAACCCGTACGTCTCGCTGCTGTTCCCCTGGCATCCGATGGCCCGGCAGGTCATCGTGACCGGGGTCGCACGGCGTACCGGGCGGGACGAGACGGCGGCGTACTTCCGCACCCGTCCGCACGGCTCCCAGCTCGGCGCGTGGGCCAGTGCGCAGTCCTCGGTGATCGCCACCCGCGCCGACATCGACGGGTCGTACGCCGAACTGGCCGCCCGCTATCCCGAGGGCGAGCAGGTACCCGTGCCGCCGAACTGGGGCGGTTTCCGGGTCGCCCCGCAGACCGTGGAGTTCTGGCAGGGCCGCGAGAACCGGCTGCACGACCGGTTGCGGTACGTGGAGCGGGCCGACGGGAGCTGGCGCGTGGAGCGGCTCAGCCCCTAACGGCTGCCCAGCGCCTCCTCCAGCAGCCCCGCCCACTGCTCGACCACCCGTTCCCGGCGCGCCGCGTCGTCCGTGAGGAGGTTGGCGAGGCCCAGGCCGCGGGCCATGTCGAGGAGGCCCTGGACGGTTTCGCGGACGCCGGGGACGGATTCGTCGGCGGCCAGGAGGTCGACGGCTATGCGGTGGGTCTCGCGGCCCACGCGGGATTCGAGTTCGGTGACGCGGGGGCGGAGCTGGTCCTCGTTGGAGGCGGCGACCCAGAGGTGGAGGGCCGCGCGGAACAACGGCCCGGTGTAGAGGTCGACCAGGGCCTCGACGACCGCGTGGCGGTCTCCGGACGCACCCTCGGGGAACAGGGCCCGCAGGGCCGTGGAGCGTTCCTCGGCGACGTATTCGACGGCCGCCGTGAAGAGGTCCTCGCGGGTCGGGAAGTGGTGCTGGGCGGCGCCGCGGGAGACGCCGGCGCGTTCGGCGACGACGGAGACGGTGGACCCTGCCCAGCCGTGTTCGGCGAGGCAGGCCACGGCGGCTTCCAGGAGCCGCTTCCGGGTGGCCCGGCTGCGGTCCTGCTTGGGGACTCTCTCCGCGCGGTCGACCGTGCTCACACCGCCCATGTCCTCACACCACCCATGCCGGATCCCGTCGTTCGAGGAAGGCCGTCATCCCCTCACGGGCCTGCGGGGAGGAGAACAGCCGGGCCGAGAGCGCGGTCAGGCCCGCCGCGTTCCTGTCGAAGGCTTCCAGCACCCTAGCCGTGAGCAGCCGTTTCGTCTCGGCCAGGGCCTCGGGGGCGGATCTGCGCAGGCCGTCCAGGATGGGGGCCAGTGCCGTGTCCACGTCGTCGGCGTGGGTGGTGAGCAGGCCCGTGCGGGCTGCCTCCGCCGCGTCGAACCGTTCGCCGGTGAGGTAGTGGCGGGCCAGCGCGCGCGGGTCCGTGCGCGGGAGCAGCGGCAGGGAGATGACCGCGGGGGCGACGCCGATGCGTACCTCCGTGAAGGCGAAGGTGGCCTCGGTGGAGGCGGCCGCGATGTCGCAGGCGGCCAGCAGGCCGAGGCCGCCCGCGCGGACGTGGCCGGTGACGCGGGCGACGACCGGCTTGGGCAGTTCGACGATCTGCCGCAGCAGGCCGACCAGCGCTTCCGGGGGCGGGGGGTCACGGAGGTCGGCACCCGCGCTGAAGGTGTTGCCCGTGTGGGTGAGGACGACCGCGCGGACGTCGGTGTCCTGGCCGGCGTCCGTGAGCGCGCCGGCCAGTTCGCCGACGAGGGCCGCAGACAGGGCGTTGCGGTTGTGGGGTGAGTCGAGGGTGAGGGTTTCGACGGCACGTGCGCGTGCCCGGCTGACCAGGGTCATGGGCGCTCCCTGAGCTGTCGGCGGAGGATCTTGCCGGAGGCCGCCCGGGGGACGCCGTCGATGAAGGTGACGTGCCGGATCCGCTTGTCGGGGGCCACGCGCTCGGCGACCTGCGTCATGCCCTCTCCCTCGGTGAGGTCGAGGCCCTCGGGTGACGGTCGACGTGGCGCTCCGGGGCTGACCGCCGGATCGCCGGTCGCGCTGTCGCACACGAAGATCTCGCGTACGCCGCCCGCGAGTTCGGCGGCCCGGCGCGCGATGTCCAGCAGCGGTGAGACGGTGAACATGGTTCCTCCTCGCGCGCGGTCCGTCTCAGTACGACTTGGGCAGGCCCAGGGTCTGGTGGGATACGTAGTTGAGAATCATCTCCCGGCTGACCGGGGCGATACGAGCCACGCGCGCGGCCGTTATCAGCGAGGCAAGACCGAACTCGCGGGTGAGGCCGTTGCCGCCGAGGGTGTGCACGGCCTGGTCCACGGCCTTCACGCAGGCCTCCCCCGCCGCGTACTTGGCCATGTTGGCGGCCTCGCCGGCCCCCATGTCGTCGCCCGCGTCGTACAGCTCGGCCGCCTTCTGCATCATCAGGCGCGCGAGTTCGAGGTCGATGTGCGCCTGGGCCAGGGGGTGGGCGATGGCCTGGTGGGCGCCGATGGGGGTGTTCCAGACCTGTCGGTCGCGGGCGTACCCGACGGCCTTCGCCAGGGCGTAGCGGCCCATGCCGATCGCGAAGGCGGCCGTCATGATGCGTTCGGGGTTGAGGCCGGCGAAGAGCTGGAGGAGCCCTGCGTCCTCGTCGCCGACGAGTGCGTCGGCGGGCAGCCGTACCTCGTCCAGCGTCAGCTCGAACTGCTTCTCGGCGGCGTCGAGCTCCATGTCGATGGGGTGCCGGGTGAAGCCGGGTGCCTCGCGCGGGACGATGAACAGGCAGGGCTTGAGGCGGCCGGTGCGGGCGTCCTCGGTGCGGCCGACGATGAGGGTCGCGTCCGCGATGTCGACACCGGAGATGAAGACCTTGCGGCCGGTGAGGATCCAGTCGGAGCCGTCTTTTCGTGCCGTGGTGGTGATGCGGTGGCTGTTGGAGCCGGCGTCCGGTTCGGTGATGCCGAAGGCCATGAGGCGGGAGCCGTCGGCCAGGGCGGGGAGCCAGTGTTGTTTCTGGGCGTCCGTTCCGAATCGGGCTATTACCGTGCCGCAGATGGCCGGTGAGACGACCAGCATGAGGAGGGGGCAGCCCGCTGCGCCGAGTTCTTCGAGGACGATGGAGAGTTCGGAGATGCCGCCGCCTCCGCCGCCGTATGCCTCCGGCAGGTTGACGCCGAGGTAGCCGAGCTTGGCCGCCTCGGACCAAAGTGCTTCGCGGTCGTAGGCGCGGCCGTGGCGCTTGCCGAGTGCGGCGACGGCCGATCGGAGGGCCTTGTGCTCGTCGGTTTCGACCGTGGGCATGTGACTCCTTCGTCGTGGCTGGTCGCGCTCGCGCGGCGGTAGCCGCACATTGATACAGCCCCGCGCCCCTAAAGGGCCGCCGTCACCACCGCCAGGAGCGCCCCCGGCTCTACCTGTTGTCCGGGTACGACGCACAACTCACTCAGCGTTCCCGTGGTTGGTGCCGTGATTTTGTGCTGCATCTTCATCGCCTCCAGCCAGAGGAGGGGGGCTCCCGCCTTTACGGGCGTGCCTGCCGTCAGACCCTCGGCCACTCGGACGACCGTGCCCGGCATGGGGGCCAGGAGGGAGCCGGGGGCGTGCTGGGTCGTCGGGTCGGGGAAGCGGGGCAACGCCGTCAGGGTGGTGTTGTTCACGTGGATCCGGTCGCCGTAGGTCGCCACCCGGAACTTGCGCTGTACGCCGTCCACTTCGAGGACCACGAGGTGCGCGGCGGCGTGTACCACCCGTACGCCGTCCGCCTCCAGGCCCGTGCGCGTGTGCCGGTAGCGGACCTCGTGCTCCTGCCCCGCCATCGCGTACCGCTTGGTCTGCGGCTGTGAGGGGACGTTGCGCCAGCCGCCGAAGCGGGAGCGGCCCTGGGCGTCGGCGAGGGCGGCTGCCAGGGGGGCGTGCGGGTCGGGGGACGGCTCGGTCAGGTCCGGCAGGTGGCGGTCGTAGAAGCCGGTGTCCATGCGGGCCGCGGTGAACTCCGGGTGGCGCAGGGAGCGGACCAGGAGGTCGCGGTTGGTGACGGGGCCGTGGATCACGGCCCGTTCCAGGGCGGAGGCGAGCTTGCGGACGGCCTCCGTCCGCGTGGGGGCGTGCGCCACGGCCTTGGCGAGCATGGGGTCGTAGTGGACGCCGATGTCGTCGCCGTCGGTGTAGCCGGTGTCGAGGCGGATGCCTTCCGGTACGGACAGGCGGTGCAGGTGGCCGGTCTGGGGTGACCAGTCGCGGGACGGGTCCTCGGCGTAGAGGCGGGCCTCCACGGCGTGGCCACGCGCGTGTGGCGGGGTGTTTTCGAGGGGGTGGCCCTCGGCGACGCGGATCTGTTCGGCGACCAGGTCGAGTCCGAAGACGGCTTCCGTCACGGGGTGTTCGACCTGGAGGCGGGTGTTCATCTCCAGGAAGTGGGCCCTGCCGTCGGCGACGAGGAACTCGACCGTACCGGCGCCCACGTAGTCGACGGCTCGGGCGGCCCGTACGGCGAGGGCGCTCACCTCCTCCTGGAGTTCCCCGGAGAGCCCGGGCGCGGGAGCCTCCTCGACGACCTTCTGGTGGCGGCGCTGGAGGGAGCAGTCGCGGGTGCCGAGCGGCCAGACGGTGCCGTGGGTGTCGGCGAGGATCTGCACCTCGACGTGGCGGCCGTTCTCCACGTACGGCTCGACGAAGACCTCGCCGTCGCCGAAGGCACTCGCCGCTTCGGCGCGGGCGGCGGCCAGTTCGGCGTCCAGGTCCGCGAGGTGCCGTACGACGCGCATGCCGCGGCCGCCGCCGCCCGCTGCAGCCTTCACCAGGACCGGGAGGTCGGCCTCGGTGACGTCGGTGAGGGGCTTCAGTCCCATGAGCCGCTTGGCGCGGGTCTTGGACGCCATCGCCTCGATGGCGGCCGGGGGCGGGCCGATCCAGAGCAGGCCGGCGTCCAGGACGGCCCGGGCGAAGCCGGCGTTCTCGGAGAGGAAGCCGTAGCCGGGGTGCACGGCGTCCGCGCCGGA
Source organism: Streptomyces sp. NPDC052064 (assembly GCF_055585925.1). Taxonomy (NCBI): domain Bacteria; kingdom Bacillati; phylum Actinomycetota; class Actinomycetes; order Kitasatosporales; family Streptomycetaceae; genus Streptomyces; species Streptomyces sp. NPDC052064. The sequence continues at coordinate 125,736 of NZ_JBVJJE010000018.1, read as the reverse complement.
GGCGACGGCGGCCTTCACGATGAGGTCGCCGCGCAGATAGGTGTCGGCGGGCGCGGCCCCCGGAAGCCGTACGGCCGTGTCGGCCATGCGCGCGTGGAGGGCGTGCCCGTCGGCGTCCGAGTGCACGGCGACCGTGCGGATGCCCAGTTCGCGACAGGTGCGGAAGACACGGCACGCGATCTCGCCCCGGTTGGCGACGAGCACAGAAGTGATCACTGAAGGGCCCCTCACAGCATCGGTCACTGGTTCCCTCACATCCGGAAGACGCCGAAGCCGCCGCGCGCGCCCTCGTAAGGGGCGGTGTGGATGGCGGAGAGGCAGAGGCCGAGGACGGTGCGGGTGTCGCGTGGGTCGATGACGCCGTCGTCGTACAGCCGCCCGGACAGGAACATCGGCAGCGACTCGGACTCGATCTGCTGCTCCACCATGGCGCGCAGAGCGGCATCCGCCTCCTCGTCGTACGGCTGCCCCTTCGCGGCCGCCGACTGGCGGGCGACGATCGACAGCACACCCGCGAGCTGCTGCGGACCCATCACGGCCGACTTGGCGCTGGGCCACGCGAAGAGGAAGCGCGGGTCGTAGGCCCGGCCGCACATGCCGTAGTGGCCGGCGCCGTAGGAGGCGCCCATGAGGACGGAGAGGTGCGGGACGCGGCTGTTGCTGACCGCGTTGATCATCATCGCGCCGTGCTTGATGATGCCGCCCTGCTCGTACTCCCTGCCGACCATGTAGCCGGTGGTGTTGTGCAGGAAGAGCAGCGGGATGTCGCGCTGGTTGGCGAGCTGGATGAACTGGGCGGCCTTCTGGGACTCGTCGCTGAAGAGGACCCCTTGGGCGTTGGCCAGGATGCCGACCGGATAGCCGTGGAGCGTGGCCCAGCCGGTGGTCAGGCTCGTCCCGTACAGCGGCTTGAACTCGTCGAAGTCGGAGGCGTCGACGATGCGGGCGATGACCTCGCGAGGGTCGAACGGGCTCTTCAGGTCGCCGGGGACGATGCCGAGGAGTTCGTCGGCGTCGTACGCGGGGGGCTCGGCCGGGCCGGGATCGCCGTGCGCCTTGCGGTGGTTGAGGCGGGCGACCACGCGGCGGGCCTGCCGGAGCGCGTCGTGCTCGTCGACGGCGAAGTGGTCGGCGAGGCCCGACACGCGCGCGTGCATTTCGGCACCGCCCAGGGACTCGTCGTCGCTCTCCTCCCCCGTGGCCATCTTCACCAGCGGCGGACCGCCGAGGAACACCTTGGCCCGCTCCTTGACCATGATCACGTGGTCGGACATGCCGGGGATGTAGGCGCCCCCGGCGGTGGAGTTGCCGAAGACGACCGCGAGGGTGGGGATCCCGGCGGCGGACAGCCGGGTCAGGTCCCGGAAGATGGCGCCCCCGGGGATGAAGATCTCCTTCTGGGACGGCAGGTCGGCGCCCCCGGACTCGACCAGGCTGATGCAGGGCAGCCGGTTGGCGAGGGCGATGTCGTTCGCGCGCAGGGCCTTCTTCAGCGACCAGGGGTTGCTCGCTCCCCCGCGCACGGTCGGGTCGTTGGCGGTGATCAGGCATTCCACTCCCTCGACGACACCGATGCCGGTGACGAGGGAGGCGCCGACGGTGTGGTCGCTGCCCCAGGCGGCCAGCGGGGACAGCTCCAGGAAGGGCGTGTCGGGGTCGAGGAGCAGCTCGATGCGTTCGCGGGCGAGGAGTTTGCCGCGTCGCCGGTGCCGCTCGACGTACTTCTCACCGCCGCCCGCGAGGGCCTTGGCGTGCTCGGCGTCGAGTTCGGTGAGCCTGGCGAGCATGGTCTCGCGGTTGGCCCGGTGCTCGGGGCTGCTCGGGTCGAGCGCGGAGGTCAGGACGGTCACAGGAGGGCCTCCGGTATGTCCAGGTGGCGGGAGCGCAGCCATTCGCCGAGGGCCTTGGCCTGAGGGTCGAAGCGGTGCCGGTCGGCGACGCCCGCGCCGAGGAGCCCTTCGACGACGAAGTTGAGGGCGCGGAGATCGGGCAGGACGTGCCGGGTGACCTTCAGCGGCCGGCTCTCGGGGATCAACTCCCGGAACCGGTCGGCCGTCAGCTCGTGCGCGAGCCAGCGCCAGGCCTCATCCGTGCGGGCCCACACCCCGACGTTGGCGTCGCCGCCCTTGTCGCCGCTGCGGGCGCCCGCGACGAGCCCGAGGGGGGCGTGCCGGGTGGGCCCGGGCGGCAGCGGCTCCGGCAGGGGCGGCTCCGGCACCTCGTCGAGCACGGCGGTGTCGTGGGCCGGTGGCACGGGGACCCGGCGCCCGTCATGGAGGACGGCCACATGGTCGACGGCCCCATGGGGGACGTACACATCCTCGAAGACCCCATAGGGCGAGCCCTTTCCGGGTGGCGCAAGCACATGGAAGCCGGGGTAACTGGCGAGCGCCAGCTCCACGGCCGCCCCGCTCAGGGCCCGCCCGACGACCTCCTGGTCGGGGTCCCGCACGACGAGCCGCAGCAGCGCGCTCGCCGTCTCCTCGCTCGGGGCGTCGGGCCGGTCGGTGCGGACCAGCTCCCAGCGCACGTCGGCGGCCTTGCCGAGGGCGGGTTCCAGCTGCTCCCGCACCAGGGCGGCCTTGGCCTCGACGTCGAGGCCGGTGAGCACGAAGACGACCTCGTTGCGGAAGCCGCCGAGCCGGTTGAGCCCGACCTTGAGGGTGGGCGGCGGGGCCTGACCGCGCACGCCCTCGATCCGCACCCGGTCGGGCCCGTCCTGCCCGAGCCGCACGGTGTCGAGCCGGGCGGTGACGTCCGGCCCCGCGTACCGGGCGCCGGCCGTCTCGTACAGCAACTGGGCGGTGACCGTGCCGACGTCGACGAAGCCGCCGGTGCCGGGGTGCTTGGTGATGACGCAACTGCCGTCCTCGTGGAGCTCGGCGAGCGGGAAGCCGGGCCGGCGGACGTCGCCGTCCCGGAAGAAGGCGTAGTTGCCGCCGGTGGCCTGCGCCCCGCACTCCAGCACATGCCCGGCGACGACGGCCCCCGCGAGCCGGTCGTGGTCCGTCTCCCCCCACCCGAAGTGGGCGACGGCCGGCCCGGTGACGAGTGCCGCGTCCGTCACCCGCCCGGTGACGACGACGTCGGCGCCCGCCCGCAGGCAGGCCGCGATCCCGAAGCCGCCGAGGTAGGCGTGGGCGGCGAGGCTGTGGGGGTGGGCGGCGGTGAGGTCGTCGCCCTCGACATGTGCGACGCGTACGGGGACGCCGAGCCGGTCGGCCAGCGCCCGTACGGCATCGGCGAGTCCGCCCGGGTTGAGCCCGCCGGCGTTGGTGACGATCTTCACGCCACGCTCGTGGGCGAGCCCCAGGCAGTCCTCCAACTGCCGCAGAAAGGTGCGGGCATACCCGGCGGCCGGGTCCTTCAGCCGGTCGCGCCCCAGGATGAGCATCGTGAGCTCGGCGAGGTAGTCGCCGGTGAGGACGTCCAGGTCGCCGCCGGTGAGCATCTCGCGCATGGCGTCGAAGCGGTCGCCGTAGAAGCCGGAGGCGTTGCCGATGCGGAGGGTCACGGTGCGGCCCCTTTCGGGGAGCGGCCGCTGCCCGGCGGGCCCGCGAAGGCCTGGGCGATGTCCAGCCAGCGGTCGGCGTCGGGGCCGTCGGCGCGCAGGGCGAGGTCGGTGCGGTGGGCGCGCCGGGTGACCAGGAGGCAGAAGTCGAGGGCGGGCCCGGTGACGCGTTGCGGGGCGTCCTCGGGCCCGTACGCCCACACGTCGCCGGAGGGCGCGTCGAGTTCGACGCGGAAGGGCTCGGCAGGCGGAGTCAGCCCGTGCACACCGTAGGCGAAGTCCCGGGTCCGTACCCCGAGCCAGGCCACATGCCGCAGCCGGTCGGTGGGTGGGCGCACCACACCGAGTGCGTCAGCCACATCCTGCCCATGGGCCCAGGTCTCCATAAGGCGGGCCGTCGCCATGGAGGCCGCCGACATGGGTGGGCCGTACCAGGGGAAGCGCGCCTTGGGCGGGGCGGCCCGCAGCGCCTCCTCCAGCGCCGTACGGCCGTCGCGCCACCGCGCGAGCAGGTCGGCGGGCGGGAGTCCGGCGTCCTCCTCGGCGCCCTCGTCGACGAAGGAGCCCGGTGCGGCGAGGGCCTTCTCGACCAGGGCGCGGAAGCCGTCGGCGTCCGTGACGGCGAGCAGGGCCGAACGGTCCGTCCAGGCGAGGTGGGCGATCTGGTGGGCGACGGTCCAGCCGGGTGCCGGCGTGGCGAGCGTCCAGCGCGGCGTGCTCAACCCGGCCACGAGGCGGTCGAGTTCCTCGCTCTCCTCGCGCAGGTCGTTGATCACGGACGTCGGATCGGACACGGGCGCTCCCCTCGGGGCACGGCGGTGTGCGGGGTGGTGCGGCGTGCTGAGGAGCATGGCAGCGAGGCCAGAAACAATCAAGCGTGCTTGCATGAAAATGCGGGGGGCGACCGGAACCGGGCGGGCAGCCGCCGTAGACCGGCGCGGCGTGCAGCCCCACCCCGCCCTTTCCGGGCCTACCTGTCGACGTCGAGCACCGTCCCGTACAAGCGGTCCACACGACTTCGCCGCCCGCTCAGAAATTTCACGGCCGGCATCCGACCACCGTTAGTGTGGCTCGGCATGGGGGTCGGCGTGGGCATGGGGAACGAGATGGTTGCCGTCCCGTCAGGGCGGGTGACGCTGTCCGACCGGCGGACGCAGCGGAGTTGGGCGGTCGAGGTCGCGCCCTTCCGGCTGTCGGCGCTACCGGTCACTCAGGCGTGGTATGCCCAGGTCACCGGTGAGCGGCCGAGTGCCGTTCGCGGCGAGCGGCTGCCCGTCGAGGGCGTGTCGTGGTGGGACGCGGTTCGGTTCTGCAATGCGCTGTCCCGGGCGGAAGGGCTGACGCCCGCGTATCGCCTGGGCGGTGACTCCGGGACGGTCGACTGGGACGTCTGCGGTGACGGGTACCGGCTGCCGACCGAGGCCGAGTGGGAGCATGCCTGTCGGGCCGGCAGCAGTGGGCCGCGGTACGGGCGGCTCGATGAGGTCGCCTGGTATCGCGGCAACTCGGAGGAGCGGATCCGTTCCGTGGGCGGCAAGCGGGCCAACGCGTGGGGCCTCTACGACATGCTGGGCAACGTCTGGGAATGGTGCTGGGACGTCTACGACGCCGAGGTCTATGGCACCTACCGGGTGCTGCGGGGCGGTGGCTGGGCCGACGAGCACTGGAGTTGCCGTGCTTCGGTTCGGCGCCGCAGTCATCCGACGTTCCGGATCGACGACGTGGGATTTCGCGTGGCGCGGGCGTACCAGCCGCGTTGAAGGCGCCTTGGGCTATCCCTCCAGCCCCGTGCCCTCCAGCGCCGCCGTCTTCCGGCGGCCGCGGCCGACCTGGGTCCGTACCGCCCCCATGCTCGCCGCGATGACGAGGGCGATCGCGGCGGCCTCCATGGCGGTGAGGGTCTGGTCGAGGAGGAGGAAGCCGGCCGTCGCGGCGATGGCCGGTTCCAGGCTCATGAGGATCGCGAAGGTGGAGGCGGGCAGGCGGCGCAGGGCGACCAGTTCGAGGGTGTAGGGCAGGACCGAGGAGAGCAGGGCCACCGCCGCGCCCAGGCCCACCGTCACCGGGTCGATCAGCTTCGTACCGGACTCGGCGATGCCCAGGGGCAGGAACAGCACCGCCCCCACCGCCATCGCCAGGGCCAGGCCGTCCGCCTGCGGGAAGCGGCGGCCCGTACGGGCGCTGAAGATGATGTAGGCCGCCCACATGGCGCCGGCACCCAGGGCGAAGGCCGCTCCTGTGGGGTCGAGGCCGCTGAAGCCTCCCCCGCCGAGGAGGAAGACGCCGGCGAGGGCGAGTGCCGCCCAGACGACGTTGATCGCACGGCGGGACGCCAGAACCGACAGGGCGAGCGGGCCGAGGACCTCCAGGGTGACCGCGGGGCCCAGCGGGATACGGGCGACGGCCTGGTAGAAGAGGCCGTTCATGGCGGCCATGGTGATGCCGAAGACGACGACCGTGCCCCAGTCGGTGCGCGAGTGGCCGCGCAGCCCCGGACGGCAGACCAGCAGCAGGACGACCGCCGCCACGAGCAGCCGCAGCGCCACCACCCCGAGGGCACCCGCCCTCGGCATCAGCATCACGGCCAGCGCACCACCGAACTGCACCGAGATCCCGCCCGCGAACACCAGGCCCACCGGCCCGAGCGAGCCCAGTCGGCCCGGCCCGGCGGCCGGTGCGGCGGCAGCGGCGGTGGTGGTCGCGGGCTGGTGCGTGGTGACGCTGTCGGGGGTGGTCACGGGCGGTCCTGTGCTCGGCTCGGCGGCGTACTCGGGCTGCGTACGTACACCGTCTTGCGTGCTCATGTGCATCACGATGTACTGTCGAGTCCAGAGTAATGGACTCGGTCAGGCGCGTAAACCGCTTATGCCACTGTCTCGGAATGCGGATTCTCAGCGGCGGGCGAGGTACAGGTTCAGCGCCTTGTACAGCAGCCGGTTGAGCGGGAAGTCCCACTCACCGAGGTACTCGACGGCCTCGCCGCCGGTGCCCACCTTGAACCGGAGCAGGCCCAGCAGGTGGCTGGACTCGCCCAGGGTGTCGGTGATGCCGCGCAGGTCGTACACGGCGGCTCCGAGTTCATGGGCGTCCGTCATCATGCGCCACTGCACGGCGCTGCTCGGCTGGACCTCGCGTCGCCGGCTGGTGGAGGCGCCGTAGGAGTACCAGACGTGGTCGCCGACGGTCAGCATCGTCGCGGCGGCGAGCACCTCGCCGTCGTGGTACGCGAGGTAGAGCCGCATCCGGTCCGGGTGCTCGGCGGTGAGCGCGCTCCACATGCGCTGGAAGTAGGGCAGCGGGCGCGGGATGAAGCGGTCCCGCTCTGCGGTCTCGCAGTACAGCTCGTGGAAGGCGGGCAGATCCTCGTAGCCTCCGCGTACGACCTTCACGCCGGCCTTCTCCGCCTTGCTGATGTTGCGCCGCCACTGCTGGTTCAGGCCGCCGCGGATGTCGTCCAGCGACCGGCCGGCGAACGGCACCTGGAAGACGTACCGGGGCTGTCCCGCGGCGAAGCCGTCCTCGCCGCCGGGTTCGGTCTGCCGCCAGCCCATGCGACGCAGGGTGTCCGCGACCTGGCCGGCACGCGGTTCGAACGACGTCGCCCGCACGTCGCGCAGCCGCCGGGCGGCCGGGTCCGCGATCGCCGCCTTGACCGCCTCGGCGCTCCAGCGGCGCACCACGACCGGCGGGCCCATCCGCACCGCGAAGGCGCCCCGTAGCCCGAGGTGGGCGACCATCGGCTCCAGCAGACGTTCGAGGCCGGGCTCGTGCCAGTCGATGAGCGGGCCCTCGGGCAGGTACGCCAGGTACCGCGGCAGTCCGGGCAGCTTCGGCCCGGGCAGCGGGCGCAGCAGCACCAGTCCCGCGCCGACGAGCTGCCCGGCCTCGTCGAACCAGCCGAGGCTCTCCGCCCGCCAGTCGGGCTTCACCTCGCCCCAGGAGGGGATCTGTGTGTGGCTGGCGGAGGGGCGGGCCGCGACGAACGCGAGATGCTCGTCGCGGGTGATCGGCTGGACGCGGACGCTCATGCGCGGGCTCCTTCGAGTGGCTGGTGGCGTGAGCCTAGGAGCGGCTCCGCCCCTCCCCCGGCTCAGACACTCGGGTCCGCCCGTCCCGTGGCCCGAACGCCTCAAGCGCGTCCACGCCGCCCGCGCGGGCGTCGAGGTGGTGGTCGGCCCAGGCGGCCGGGTCCGGGTACGGCCACGGTTCACCGCTCGCCCCCCGGGTCATTCCCTGCTCCTCCCTCCAGCGCCGCCGCCAGCACCTCCGCCAGATGCCTCCCCCGCACGCCCGCCAACTGCTCCAGCTGCGTGCGGCAGGAGAAGCCGTCCGCCAGGACCAGCGTGCCGTCGGGGGCGTCCCGTACCGACGGCAGGAGCTGTTCCTCCGCGCAGGCGGTGGACACCTCGTAGTGGCCCTTCTCGAAGCCGAAGTTTCCCGCGAGACCGCAGCAGCCGCCGCTCAGTTCGCCGGAGAGCAGAGCGGCTCCGCGCAGCCGGCGGTCGGCGGCGTCGCCCAGCACCGCGTGCTGGTGGCAGTGGGTCTGGCCGGCCACCGGGCGGTCGACGCGCGGCGGTGTCCAGCCAGGGGCGTGGCGTTCGAGGGTCTCCGCGAAGGTGAGGACCTTGGCGGCGAGGCGGGACGCGCGCGGGTCGTCGTGCAGCAGCTCGGGAACGTCCGTGCGAAGCGCCGCGGCGCAGCTCGGCTCCAGGACCACGACCGGGGCGTCGGTCTCCAGCACCGGTTCCATCAGGTCGAGCGTGCGGCGCATGACCGCTCGGGCACGGTCCAGCTGCCCCGTCGACACGTACGTCAGCCCGCAGCAGACGCGCCCCCGGCCCCGCAGCAGGGACAGCGGGTCGAGCGCGACCGTCCTGCCGTCGCCCACCGGCGGTTTCGCCAGATGCACGGTCGGCGGAAGCGCCACCCGCAACCCGGCCGCCTCCAGCACCCGCACGGCGGCCTGCCCCACGGAGGGCGAGAGGTACTCGGTGAAGGTGTCGGGCCACAACACGACGAGGTCGCCGCGCCCGGCGGCAGCCCCCTCCCTCCGCCGCCGTTCCCACCACCGGCTGAACGTCCGTGTCGCCACCCGTGGGATCTCCCGCTCGGGGGCGATCCCGCCCAGCCGTTTCGCCGCCCAGGCGAAGGGGCGCATCCGGGCGAGGGCGTTGACCAGCGGCGTCGTGTGCGTACGGGTCACGGCCCGGAGCCACACCGGCAGCCGGCCCATCGCGTAGTGCGCGGCCGGGCGGCGCCGGCCGGCGTAGTGGTGGTGGAGGAACTCCGCCTTGTACGTGGCCATGTCGACCTCCACCGGGCAGTCCGACCGGCAGCCCTTGCAGGACAGGCACAGGTCCAGCGCGTCCCGCACCTCCGTGGAGCGCCAGCCGTCGGTCACCACCTCACCGGCGAGCATCTCGTGCAGCAGCCGGGCACGCCCGCGCGTGGAGTGCTGCTCCGCGCCGGTCGCCCGGAAGGACGGGCACATGACGGAGGAGCCGGATGCCGACTCCGTGCGGCACTTGGCGACGCCCACGCAGCGCCGCACCGCCGCCGAGAAGTCACCGCCGTCGGAGGGGTAGCCGAAGACGACGTCGACGGGCTCGCGGGGGAGGACGGAGAAGCGCAGGCCGGCGTCCAGGGGCGCGGGGCGGACCAGCATGCCGGGGTTGAGGAGGTCGTCCGGGTCCCACACCCCTTTCACCCGCTCGAACAGGCCCACCATCTCCTGCCCGTACATCTTCGGCAGCAGCTCCGCCCGTGCCTGCCCGTCCCCGTGTTCCCCGGACAGCGAGCCGCCGTGCGCCACCACCAGCTCCGCGAGCTCCTCCGAGAAGCGGCGGAAACGGGCGATGCCGGGCTCCGTCAGCAGGTCGAAATCGATACGGACATGGATACAACCGTCCCCGAAGTGCCCGTACGGCGTGCCGCGCAGCCCGTGCGCGCCGAGCAGCGCCCGGAAGTCCCGCAGATACGCCCCGAGCCGGGCGGGCGGCACCGCGCAGTCCTCCCACCCGGGCCACGCCTCCCTCCCGTCCGGCATCCGCGTCGCCGTACCGCTCGCGTCCTCCCGGACGCGCCACAGCGCGCGCTGCCCCGCCGGGTCGGTGACCACCAGGGCGTCCACGACATCGGCCGCCCGCACGATCGCCTCCGCACGCGCGCGTGCCTCCTCGGCCGACTCCCCGCCGGTCTCCACGAACAGCCAGGCCCTGCCCCGCGGCAGCGCTGCCGCGGACGGCACCAGGTCCGCCGCCATGCCCTCCACCGTCAGCGGCCCGAACGGCAGCAGCCCGGCAGCGGCCTCCGCCGCCGCGCCCTCGTCGGCGTAGCCCAGCACGGCCAGGGCACGCGCGCGTGGTGCCTCGACCAGTCGTACGACCGCCTCCGTCAGCACGCCCAGTGTGCCCTCGGAACCGCAGAAGGAGCGGGCCACGTCGGCGCCCCGCTCGGGCAGCAGGGCGTCCAGCGCGTACCCGGAGATGCGGCGGGGCAGCTCCGGGAAGCCCGTGCGCAACCGGGCCAGTTCGCCGTCCACCAGCTCCCGCAGGCCGTCCGGCGCGCCGGCCCAGTCCTGCCCGAGCCGCAGCCGCCGCCCGCGCGCGGTGATCACGTCCAGCTCGCGCACACTGTCCGCGGTCGTCCCCCAGGCCACCGAGTGCGAGCCGCACGAGTTGTTGCCGATCATGCCGCCGAGCGTGCACCGGCTGTGCGTCGACGGATCCGGCCCGAACCGCAGCCCGTGCGGAGCCGCCGCCTCCTGGAGCCGGTCGAGCACCAGCCCCGGCTGCACGACGGCCGTACGCGCCTCGGGATCCAGCGACACGAGCCGGTTCATGTACCGGGTGAAGTCCAGCACCACCCCGGTGCCGGTCGCCTGCCCGGCGATCGACGTCCCGCCGCCTCTCGCGACGACCGGCACCCCCCGCTGCCGGCACACCTCCAGGACGGCCGCCACGTCGTCGGCGTCACGGGGAGCGACCACACCCAGCGGCACCCGCCGGTAGTTGGAGGCGTCCATGGTGACCAGCGCCCGGGAGGTGGCGTCGAAACCCACGTCACCCCGGACGGCCCGGCGCAGCTCCGCCTCAAGGGCAGCCAGATCCCCGACATCCGTCATGCCTCCAGCATGCACCCGGACACTGACAGTGACGGACCGGGGCGATGCTCCCCCGAGGTCTCAGCCCTTGACGGCGGAGCTGGCCACGCCCTCGACGAACCAGCGCTGGAAGAACGCGAAGACGATCAGCACGGGCAGTACCAGCAGCACGCCGAAGGCGAGGATCTGGCCCCAGTCCGGGGGCTGCTGCCCCTGGAAGACGCTCATCTCCAGGGGGAGGGGACGCACCGACGGGTCGGACACCATCAGCACCGGCCACAGGAAGGAGCCCCACTGGATGAGGAAGGTGAGGATCGCGACCGAGGCGAACACCGGCCGGGACATCGGCACGATGATCGCGAAGAAGGTGCGCCAGGGTCCCGCGCCGTCCAGCCGGGCCGCCTCCTCGATGCTCGGCGGGATCTTCTTGAAGAACGTGTGGAACTGGTAGATCGCGAAGGCGTTGGCGACGAACGGCAGCGCCTGGATGAACAGGGTGTTGCGCTGGCCGTTGAACATGTAGAACAGCGGCACCGCCACCGACTCGAACGGGATCAGCATCAGCAGCAGGACGAGGGTGAACACCGCGTTCTGCCCCCGCCACTTCAGTCGCGTCAGTCCGTACGCGGCCATCGAGTTGACGATCAGCCCGCCCGTCACCACCACGAACGACAGCAGCACCGACACGCCCATGAACTGCCAGAAGTAGCCGGTGCTGTCGGAGTTCAGGCTGTCGAGGACGGCTGCGTAGTTGTCGAAGGAGAGGTGGGTGGGCAGGAAGCCGGACAGGCCGTTCAGGACCTCGTCCGACGGCTTGAGGCTGCCGAGGAAGAGGTAGAGCGCGGGGAGGGCGAAGACGAACGCCAGGACGCTCAGGACGGTGTAGTCGAGGACGCGGCGTACGGGCGTACGGGTCATGGCCATGATGGAGTCAGTCCTCGTTGTCGGGCCGGACGACGCGGCGCTGGACGATCGTCAGGGCGACGACGATCAGGAAGAACACCACCGTGACGGCCGAGGCCTGGCCGATGTTGTTCTGGTCGAAGGCCGTGGTGACGGCCTGGTACATCACCGTCCGGGTGGCGTCCTCGTCCAGGCCGCCGCCGCGGATGAGGATGTACACCTGGTCGAAGACCCGGAAGGACAGCACCGAGGTCAGCATCGCGACGAACACGAGGGTGCCGCGGATGCCGGGCAGGGTGACGTGCCGGAACTGCTGCCAGCGCGAGGCCCGGTCCAGCTCGGAGGCCTCGTAGAGCTCGCCCGGGATCTGCTGGAGGCCGGCCAGCAGGATGACCATCTGGAAGCCGACGCCCTGCCACACCGACAGCACGATGATCGAGCCCATCGCGGTGAGACCGTCGCCGAGCCAGTCGAAGGCACCCCAGTTGCCGAAACTCACCGTGTCCAGCATGGAGTTGAGCAGACCCTGCTCGCTGCGGGCGAGGATCAGCCGCCAGATCACGGCGACCAGCGCCATCGGGAAGACCACCGGCATGAAGAAGAAGGAGCGGAACAGGCCGATGGCCTTCAGCTTGCGGTTGAGCAGGATGGCCAGCGCCAGCGCGAGACCCGTCTGGAGCGGTACGACGACCGCGGCGAAGGTCAGGTTGTTCAGCAGCGCTCGCAGGAACGGGCCGGACAGGTCGGGGTCGGTGAACAGCCGCCGGTAGTGCTCCACGCCGAAGAAGGTGGGTTCCAGGGGGGAGCCGAGGCGGACGTTGTAGAAGGAGAGCACCACGGCGTAGCCGAACGGGATGCCGACGAAGGCGATCAGCCCGCCGACGGCCGGGGCGGACATCAGCAGCCCGTGCAGCCGGTCGCGGTTGCCGCGCGACGGACGCCAGGGCTTCGCGGAGGGCGTGGACGAGGCGGCCTGCGCCCGGCCAGGGGCCGCGGGGTGCGCGGGTTCCACGGTTTTCACGGGAGGGTCCTCTTCCCGGCGGGGCGGGCTCGGTCGGTACCTGGCTGCTCGTTGCGTCGCCACGTCGCCGACGGCCCGCCCGGGCCGATGCGTCCTGCGGGTTACGGGATCTCGTAGCCGGCGTTGTCGGTGAAGTCCCGGTCGATGGCGCGGGCGGCCTTCTGCAGGGCTTCCTTGGGGTCGGCACCGCCGTAGATCGAGTTCAGGGCCGTGTTGAACTTGGCGGTGACCGTGGGGTACCCGGCGGTCACCGGGCGGGTGACGGCGACGCAGGAGGCGGTGATGTCACTGTCGCCGCAGGGCTGGGCGAGTTGGTCGGCGAAGAGCTGGAGCGGGCCGCCCTTCTTGTACAGCTCGCTCTTGGCGAGTGCGGACTCGGTGGCGGGCACCGCGCCGTTGGCCTTCGTCATCGCGCCGATGTTGGTGTCGTTCAGCAGGTAGTCCAGGAAGGTGCCGGCGGCCTTGCCGTTCTTGCTGTCTGCGCCGATGCCCCACGCCCACGAACCCTGGCCGGTCTTGGGGCCGTTGCCGAAGTCCGGCAGCGGCAGGACGACGAGGTCGTCACCGAGGGCCTTGCTGTAGGCGGGGTAGTTCCAGTGGCCGACCCAGCTCAGCGCCACCTTGCCCTTGGCGAAGGCGTTGCCGTCGGTGTTGGGGTCGACGTAGGTCTTCCAGGACTGGAAGGTCTTCATCGCGGAGACGACCTTCGGGCTGTCGAGGGCGCCCTCCGCCTTGCCGTCCTTCAACAGGCCGCCGCCGGCCGACCAGACGATCGGGGAGAAGCCGAAGGTGCCCCACTCGGAGGCGAGGCCGTACTGCTCCGATATGTCGAGGACCTTGCCGTCGGAGTCCTCGCCCTTCAGCGCCTTGAGCGCCTTGCCGAACTCCTCGGCCGTCCAGGCGTCGTCCACGCTCGTCGGGTACTTCACGCCGGCCGCGTCCAGCAGCTTCTTGTTGGCGTACATCCCGAGCCCGGCGTCGAACATGCCCAGGCCGTAGTGCTTGCCGTCGATCTCGCCCTGCGCCTTGATCGCGTCGGTGGCGTTGCCGAGGGTCTTGGCGGAGACGTGGCCGTCGACCGGGGCGAGCTTGCTGTTGTAGACGAAGTTCGCCATCGTCGGGCCGTCGAACTCCAGCACGTCCGGCAGTTCGGAGGCGTCGGTGGCGGTGATGGTCTTGGTGTAGTCGTTCTCGGGGATCAGCTTCAGCTCGGCCTTGACGGCGTTCTGCGAGGAGTTGAAGGACTTCACCGCGCTCTGCAGCGCGGCCGTCTCGCTCGCCTGGCCCTGGTGGGCCCAGACGCTGATGGTGCCCTTGCCGCTGCCCTCTTCGGCGGAGGTGTCGCTGCCGCCGCCCCCGCCACAGGCGGCCAGCGCGGCCAGGGGCAGCAGAGCGAGGGCTGTCAGGCCCGTACGACGGTGTTTTCTGGGACTGGTGATCATGGTGGTGCCTCCGTGCGGATATGGGTGGGTGCGCGGGCTGTCGGGGCCAGGGCAGGAACGGCCCTTCGGTGACGGGCGGTTGAAGGGAGGGGTTCGGCTACCGCTGCCGGCCGCTGTGCGGCGGAGCGGTGGTCTCGCGGAGGACGAAACGGATGGGCATCTCGACGGGGTGCGGCGGCCCGGCTTCCGGATCGTCCAGCCGCGCCAGCAGCAGCCGGGCCGCCTCACGGCCCTGGGCCGCGACCGGCTGGGCCACGGTGGTCAGCCCGACCACCTCGGACAGTTCGTGATCGTCGAAGCCGACGACGGACACGTCCTCCGGAACCCTCAGCCGGTGCCGGCGCAGGGCGCGCAGCGCGCCCATCGCCATCTCGTCGGACTGGGCGAACACGGCGGTCGGCGGGTGACGCAGCGCCAGCAGCTCGGTCATGGCCCGCTCACCGCCCTCGACCGTGTAACCGCCGTCCGCCTCCAGTGCGGGGTCGGGCTCGATCCCGGCGTCGGCCAGCACGTCCAGGTAGCCCTGCCGGCGGTCGAGGGGCGTGGTCCAGTGCAGCGGCTCGCTGGCGCCGGAGATCATGCCGATCCGCCGGTGGCCGAGGTTCACCAGATGACGTACGGCGCTCTCCGCCCCGCCCCGGTCGTCGATGCCGACCGCCGTGAAGCCGGGCCGGGCGCCGCCGACCGTGGTCGCCAGCGGCACGTCGAGGGACCTCAGGGCGGCGGCCTCCTCCGGGTCCGGGATCAGCAGGGACAGCACGGCGTCGACCCGCTTGCGGATCGGCAGCTTGGTGAAGAAGCGCTTGCGGGCCTCCGGTGAGCCGAGGTTGTACAGCAGGACGTCGTAACCGGCGGCGCTGAAGACCTTCTCGGCGGAGTCCAGCACGGTGCCGAAGAACCAGCGGCCGACGTACGGGACGACGACGCCGATGGTGTAGGTGCGCCCGCTGGCCAGGCTGGACGCCGAGCGCGAGGCGGTGTAGCCCAGTTCGGCGGCGGTCTCGACGATCCGGGCCCGCATCTCCTCCGACACCCCGGGACGGCCGCGCAGGGCGCGGGACACGGTGGACGCCGAGACTCCGGTGGCCTCGGCGACATCGGTGATGCTGACCGTCACGGGACGCTCCTTGATCGGGTGCACGCCGCGTGGCCGGGGTCCGGAAGCACGTCGGCGTGAGGGGGAGTGACGAGACCGTAAACCCGCCCACCTGGTTGCGCAAGCGTTTGCGTTCAGATTTACTTCGGCTGACTCTCAGAGGAATTCTCACCAGCCAGAGCACAGCGCACGCGCTTGAGTGCGGCTGTCGGAAGACAGGACCTGTCCATGCGATACGCGCCGCCCGGCCTCTGCGTGAACGACTTCGACCTCCTGCGCCACGCGGACGGCACCTACACCGCGCTGCACCTGCAGGGTCCGTGGACGGCCGAGTTCGACCACCTGCGCATGGAGACGTCCTACGGCCGGGCCACCTCCACCGACCTGGTCCACTGGGAGCCGCAGGGCACGGCCTTCGGCAACGGTCTGCCGGGCCGCTTCGACCAGCAGGCGGTGTGGACCATGCACGCCTTCCCGCACGGCACCGGCATGGCGATGCTCTACACCGCCGTCTCCGGACTCACCCCCGACGGCTGGCCGCTGCAGTCGGTCGGCCTGGCCCACTCCGACCGCACCGACGGCACCGGCTGGCGCCGCCACGGCACGGGGCCGGTCGTCGAGGCCGACCCGCGCTGGTACCGCACCGGCGAACGCATGGGCTGGCGCGACCCCTTCGTCGTACGCGACGACGAGTCCGACGGCTGGGTCATGGTGGTCTGCGCCGCCGACGCCTCCCTGCCGGTCGAGGTCAGCGGCTGCGTCGCCTGGGCCACCTCCGACGACCTGGAGCACTGGACCGTCCGCCCGCCGCTCATCTCACCCGGCGACGTCGACGAGTTGGAGTGCCCGGTCCTCGAACGCCTCGACGACGGCAGCTGGCTGCTGCTCGGCTCCATCGGCGCCACCCGGGGCTTCGAGGCGTGGACCGCGCCGCGCCTGCGCGGCCCGTGGACCCGCCGCGGTCCGCTCGGCCCGACGGGCGCGTACGCCCCGCGCGTCGCCGCGGCCCCCGACGGCTCCCGCGTCGTGCTGCACACCACCCCGCGCCGCGTCGGCCTCACCGACACCGGCGACCGCTGCCGCGGCATGCTCGCCCAGCCCAAGTCCCTCGTCGTCCCGCAGGACGCGGCGCCCCGCCTGGAATGGTGGCCGAGCCTGGACCCCTGGCTCGGCGAGGAGACGTACGACGCCCCCTTGCACGCGGTCGGCGACGTCGACCTGTCCGGCCGCACCGAGATCACCCTGCGCACGCATGTCCCCGACGAGGGCCGGCCCGCGCTCACCGTCGGCTGCGACGGCAAGAACCTCCGGGTCACCGGCCCCGATGGCGCCCCGCTCGGCGAGACCCTCCTGCCGGAACCCGCCGCCTCACTGCGCATCCTCACCGTCGGTGAGTACGTCGAGGTCTACGCCGACGGCGTCTTCGTCCTCACCACCCTGTGCTACTCCGGCCGCCCCGCCCCCTGGACGGCCGCCGCCGAGGGCCGCGTCCGCCCTGTTCCCGTCCGCCCGGTCCGGCTGCCGGCCCCGCACCGCGACGACGCCTCGGCCGTCTGGCCCGGCCCGTCGCCGCACTGACGGCCGCCGGAACACCGTCTCACCCGACGGACGACGTTTCGCCCGCGTTTCTGGAAACGGCTACGCTCCCTTTCGTGGCTGAGATCCGGATTCCCTCTGACATCAAGCCCGCGGACGGTCGTTTCGGCGCGGGTCCCTCCAAGGTGCGGACGGAGGCGCTGGACGCCCTCGCCGCCAGTGGCACCTCCCTCATGGGCACCTCCCACCGCCAGGCCCCCGTCAAGAACCTGGTCGGCAAGGTGCGTGAGGGCATCCGCGAGCTGTTCCAGCTCCCCGACGGTTACGAGGTGATCCTCGGCAACGGCGGCTCCACCGCGTTCTGGGACGTCGCGACGCACGGTCTGATCGAGAACAAGTCGCAGCACCTCAGCTTCGGCGAGTTCTCCTCCAAGTTCGCCAAGGCCGCCAAGCTCGCGCCCTGGCTGGCGGAGCCGGACGTGATCTCCAGCGCCCCGGGCACGCACCCCGAGCCGGTCGCCGAGGCGGGCGTCGACGTCTACGCCTTCACCCACAACGAGACCTCGACCGGTGTCGCGATGCCGATCAAGCGCGTGGCCGGCGCCGACGAGGGCGCCCTGGTCCTCGTGGACGCCACCTCCGGCGCCGGCGGACTCCCCGTCGACATCGCGGAGACGGACGTCTACTACTTCGCCCCGCAGAAGTCCTTCGCCTCCGATGGCGGCCTGTGGATCGGCGTCTTCTCCCCCGCCGCGATCGAGCGCGCCGAGCGCATCCACGCGTCCGGCCGCCACGTCCCGGAGTTCTTCTCGCTGCCGACGGCGATCGACAACTCCCGCAAGAACCAGACGTACAACACCCCGGCCCTCGCCACGCTGTTCCTCCTCAACGAGCAGCTGGAGTGGATCAACGGCCAGGGCGGCCTGGACTGGTCGGTCCGCCGCACCGCCACGTCCGCGCGGACGCTGTACGGCTGGGCCGAGGACGTCAAGTTCGCGAACCCCTTCGTCACCGACCCGGCCAAGCGCTCCCAGGTCATCGGCACGATCGACTTCACGGACGAGGTCGACGCCGCCGCCGTCGCCAAGGTCCTGCGCGCCAACGGCATCGTCGACACCGAGCCCTACCGCAAGCTCGGCCGCAACC
This sequence comes from Streptomyces sp. NPDC052064, assembly GCF_055585925.1. Taxonomy (NCBI): domain Bacteria; kingdom Bacillati; phylum Actinomycetota; class Actinomycetes; order Kitasatosporales; family Streptomycetaceae; genus Streptomyces; species Streptomyces sp. NPDC052064. Next base: position 107,979 of record NZ_JBVJJE010000018.1, on the reverse strand, counting down.
AGCTGCGCGTCGCGATGTTCCCGGCGATCGACCCGGCGGACATCGAGGCCCTGACGAAGTGCGTCGACTACGTGATCGAGAAGCTCTGATCTTCTCCCGTACGTGACCCCGTACGACGCAAGGGGCGCCCGGTACGTACCGGGCGCCCCTCACGTCACGTCAGACGATGCTCACGCAAGCACGCTCAGACCCCGGATCCCAGGATCCCGCGCAGGGTGTTGCCGACCGTCTCGACGGCCGACTGGCCCGTGCTCGGCGTCTTCCCCGCCGTGGCCTGCGGCTTCGGGTCGGGCAGCTTCTTGCAGACCGCGTCGGCCACGCCGCTGCCGTGCGGCACCTTGCCGCTGGTGAGGTACGTCGCCAGGTGCTTGTCGAGGCAGGCGTTGCCGCTCAGCGAGATGCCGTGGTTGCCGCCGCCCTGCTCCACCACCAGGCTGGAGCCCTTCAGCAGCCGGTGCATGGTGACACCGCCCTGGTACGGGGTGGCCGCGTCGTCCGTCGCCTGGAACAGCAGCACCGGCGGAAGCTTGGCGTTGGCCACGTTCACCGGCTTCAGCGACTTCGTCGGCCAGAACGCACACGGCGCGTTGTACCAAGCGTTGTTCCAGGCCATGAACGGCGCCTTCTCGTACACCGCCCAGTTGTCCTTGCGCCACTGCTTCCAGTCGCGCGACCAGGACGCGTCACGGCACTGCACCGAGGTGTAGACGCTGTAGCCGTTGTCGCCGGAGGCGTCGATGGCGGCGATGTTGTCGTACGCCTTGACCAGCGCGGCGGTGTCCTTCTTGTTGACGTACGCCGCGAACGTCTGGGCGAGGGTGGGCCAGTAGGCGTTGTTGTAGCCGCCGGGTATGAAGATGTCCTCCAGCTCGGAGGCGCCCACCTTGCCGCCCGCCGGCTTCTTGGCCAGGGCCGCACGCATGGCGTACCACTTGGCCTCGACCTTCTTCGGGTCGGTGCCGAGCTTGTACGTGGAGTCGTACTTGGCGATCCACGCCATCAGCGCCTTGTGGCGCTTGTCGAAGGCGTAGTCCTGCTTGATGTTGGCGTCGTACCAGACCCCGGTCGGGTCGACGATCGAGTCCAGCACCAGGCGCCGCACCCGCTCGGGGAACAGCTTGGCGTAGACCGCGCCGAGGTAGGTGCCGTACGAGTAGCCGAAGTAGTTGATCTTCTTGGCGCCGAGGGCCTTGCGGATCGAGTCCATGTCCTTCACGGCGCTGACCGTGTTGATGTACGGCAGGACGTCCGCGTACTTCTTCCCACAGGCCCGGGCGAAGGACTTGGCGCGATCGAGGTTGGCCTTCTCGATCGCGGGCGTGCTGGGCACGGAGTCGGGGCGCACCGGGTCGAAGTGGCCCGGCTTGCAGTCCAGGGCGGGCTGGCTCTTGCCCACTCCGCGCGGGTCGAAGCCGATGACGTCGTACTGGGCGGCGACCTCCTTCGGCAGGGAGGACGCGACGAAACCGGCCAGCGTCAGGCCACTGCCGCCGGGGCCACCCGGGTTGACCAGCAGCGGGCCCTGGTACTTCTGCGCGGTGTGCGGCACGCGGGACAGCGCCAGCGTGATCTGCTTCCCCTGCGGCTTCGCGTAGTCGAGCGGCACCTTCACCGACGCGCACTGGAGCGTCGGGGTGTCCTCCGTGCCGCACTTCTTCCAAGTGACCTTCGCGGCCTGGGCGGTGTTCGCGGAGTGCGACGCGCTGGCGTTGGCGGGGACGGCGGTGAGTGTCCCGGCCAGTACGACAGTCGCGCCGCACAGGACGGCTGCGCTTCTTCTCATGGAGTTCTCTCAGAACGGTGAGGGGGGTCAGGACCGCGTGTCACACGGTCCGTGCCGCATCGTTTCGGAAGAGCACGCCCCGCGCGTACGTTTTCGACCAAGACTTGACCGAATCGAGTCATCGGACGGGCTGATGTGCCTTCAGAAACAGGGCTGTTCCGGTGATTTACGGCACGCCTCCCCCCTCACCTCACCTCACCTCACTTCGCGGTCAGGTCGCCGTACAGCTCACGCTCGGCACACCCCCGCCCCCGGGCGCGCCGCCCAGACCGAAGCTCGCCGAACCTCCCGCCGGCACGCTCCCGTTGTGTGCGGCGTTCACCGCCGTGACGGTCGCGCCGCTCTGGGTGTGCGACGCGTTCCACATGCTGGTGACCTTCTGGGAGCCGGTCCAGGTCCAGCTCACCTTCCAGGACTTGAGCGGAAGGCTGCCCGTGTTGGTCACCTTCACCTCGGCGTTGAAACCGCCCCCCCAGTCGCTGCTGAGGGTGTAGGCGGCGCTGCATGCTGCCGCGCCCCCACCCGGACCGCCCGGATCGGGCCCGTTGCCGCCACCCTCGAACCCCGGCGCCTTGACGGCCGCCAGGTATCCGTCCTTCACCGTGTCCACCGTCTGCCAGTCGTCCTTCAGGATCCCGCCCGTGTCACCGGAGTTGGGGTTCCAGGACCAGAACGTCCAGTGGAAGCCGTCGGCGCCGTGCGCCGACGTCGACCGCAGGTACTTCACCAGCTCGGACAGCCACTTCTGGTCCACCGCCGGCTGGAGCGTCGTACCGAACTCGCCGAGCCACACCGGCGCGATGTTCTGCTTGAAGACGTAGCCCCAGTACTTGTCCCAGATCCCCGGCATGTTGGCGGGGAAGGACGGGTCGCCGAACCACGGCTGCCGGGCCACCGACGTGGCGTAGTCGTGGGCCGAGTACACCAGCCGGTTCGGGACGTCCAGCTGGACCGGGTGCTCGGCGACGCCCATGAGGTTGCCGCCCCACCAGCCGTTGACGCCGTTGTACGACTGCACGCCCTCGACCATGATCAGCAGCTCGGGGTTGACCGACAGCACCGCGTTGCCCGCGCGCTGGGCGGCCAGACGCCAGTCCCGGGCCGTGTCGCCGCAGCCCCAGCAGGCGGGGTCGTGGGGCTCGTTGTGCAGGTCGATGCCGACGACCGTGGGATTGCCCTTGTAACGCGTCGCGAGGGACTTGAGGTTGGCGATCCAGGTCGACTCGGGCACCGACGCCGTGTACCAGAGCGCCGACTGGCCCGCCGCGTCCGGGCGGTGCCGATCGAGGACGATCTTGAGACCGGCCTGACCGGCGTACGCCACGATCCGGTCCAGTACCTGCAAGGAGGTCAGCCCGCGCAGGTCGGTGTTCCTGCCGTCGTGGTTGATGCTGTCGGGCATGGTGCCGGGCTTGAGGATGTCGTCGCTGTAGGGCATCCGGATGGTGTTGTAGCCCAGCGACTTCATCTGGTCGATCATGCTCTTGTAGTCGCGGGCCCACAGGCCGTGGACAACGTGGTTCGCGGTCTCGAAGCCGAACCAGTTGATGCCGGCGATACGGACCGGCTGCCCGGCCGCGTCCAGGATCTGCCGGCCGCTGGTGTGCCAGTAGCCGGCGCCGGCCTGCGTGTCGACGTCGGCGTGTGCCGACTGAGTACCGGCCAGGGGCAACAGGAGCGCCGCGGCGACGCACAGCGCTCTTCGCAGAGTGCGGAACATGGCTGCTTCCTCTCGGGGGAGGCGCGGCCCCGGAACACGGATGGGAGCGCTCCCATACCCGCCGCGCACCTCCCAGAAAACTGACGCGCCATGGGCACGTCAAGCCTCTGGGAGGTGCGCGTCCCCCTCGCTAGCGGCTCAGCTTCTTGAACCGCCGCACCGCCAGCGGCAGGAAGACCAGCGTCAGGATCACCGGCCACACCCCGGCCATCAGCAGCGCGTGCTGCTCGACCCAGGTGTCCCCGCCGACCGGCGTGCCGAACAGCTCGCGGGTCGCCGCCGCCGTGGAGGAGATCGGGTTCCAGACCGCCACCCAGCCCAGCCAGTCGGGCATGAGCTGCGGCGCGACGAAGATGCTGGAGATCATCGTCAGCGGGAAGGCGACCGCGAACAGGCCGCCCGCCGCCTCCGGGTTGGGCACGAGCAGGCCGAGCCACACCCCGATCCAGATCAGCGCGAACCGCAGCCAGAGCAGCAGTCCGAACGCGGCCAGGAAGCCGAGGCCACCGTCCGGCCGCCAGCCCATGGCGAGCGCGGTGAGCATCATGATCGCCAGCTCGGCGCAGGCGACGATCAGATCGGTGACGCCGCGCCCGGCCACCACGGCGGAGGAGGCCATCGGCATGGAGCGGAAGCGGTCGATGACGCCCTTGGTGGAGTCGTAGACCACGACGGTCGCCGTGTTGATGAAGCCGAACGCCATGGTCATCGCGAACATGCCCGGCATCAGGAAGTCCTTGTAGTCCCCGCCGCCCGGCACCTTCATGGCGCTGCCGAAGACATAGCCGTAGAGCAGCACGGAGAGGATCGGGAAGCCCAGTTGCCAGGCGATGTTGACGGGCTGGCGCTGGTAGTGGGTCAGGCCGCGGCGGACGATGTTCCAGCAGTCGGCGAGCAGCCAGTAGGTGCGGCCGCGGCCGCTCCGCGCGGTCAGGTCGAGGGTGGTCACTCCGCCGCCTCCTTGGCTTCCGTGCTGTCCGTGCGGTGTCCGGTCAGGCGCAGGAACACGTCATCGAGGCTCGGCCTGCGCAGCCCGATGTCCTCGACGCGGACGCCCTCGTCCTGGAGGGTCCGCGCCACCTCGGTGAGCGCCGTGACCCGGTCGGCGACCGGGGCGTGCACCCGCAACTCGGTCTCGTCCGCCTCGGGTTCGCCGTCCGTGACCCGGGCGACCACCTTCACCACCCGTGGGATCTCGGCCCGCTCGGCGACCACGACCTCGATACGGTCGCCGCCGACCAGGTTCTTCAGCCCGTCCGGGGTGTCGTCGGCGATGGCCCGCCCCTGGTCGATGACGGTGATGCGGGAGGCGAGCTTGTCGGCTTCCTCCAGGTACTGCGTGGTCAGCAGCACGGTCGTGCCGCCCGCCACCAACGCCCGCACCGACTCCCAGACTTCCCCGCGGCTACGGGGGTCGAGACCGGTCGTCGGCTCGTCGAGGAAGAGGACGGCCGGGGCGAGGATCATCGACGCGGCGAGGTCGAGACGGCGCCGCATGCCGCCGCTGTACTTGCCGACGCCCCGGTCGCCGGCGTCGGTCAGGTCGAACTGCTCCAGCAGTTCGGTCGCCCGGAGCCTGGCCCGCCTGCCGCCCAGGTGGAACAGCCGGCCGAACATCTCCAGGTTCTGCCGGCCGGTGAGCACCTCGTCCACCGCCGCGTACTGCCCGGTGAGCCCGATCCGGGCCCGCACCTCGCGCGGCTGCCGGGCCACGTCCAGGCCGGCGACCGTCGCCCTGCCCCCGTCCAGCCGGATCAGCGTGGACAGGATGCGGACGGCGGTGGTCTTGCCCGCCCCGTTCGGCCCGAGCAGGCCGTGCACCGTGCCCTCGCGTACCGCCAGGTCGAAGCCGTCGAGGGCGCGTTTCTCGCCGTACCGCTTCTCCAGCGCCTCGGCCCGCACCGCGTATCCGTCCATGCCGCCCCTCCCGTGTGCTCGTGCCCTGCGTCCGGCACCGAACTGGGTACAGCGTACCCGATTGTGCGTACGCCGTACCCAGTTTTTCGCCGGGGACCTAAGCTGGGCTCATGGAGAGCGGCACGAGCGGTACGAGCGGCACAGGCAGTACAGGCGGTACGGGCAGTACAGGCGGTGCGGGCAGTACGGAGACCAGCGGCAGCGGCGATATCGCCCGCACCCTCGAACTGCTGTGGGACACCGGCCGGCGTCCCAGCCGCGGCCCCAAGCCGACCCTGACCCTGGACCGGATCGTGGAAGCCGCCGTCCATGTCGCGGACACGGAAGGTCTGGAGGGGCTCTCCATGCGCCGCGTCGCCGCCGAACTCGGCACCGGCACCATGTCGCTCTACCGGTACGTCCCCGGCAAGGGCGAGCTGCTCGACCTGATGCTGGACCGGGTCCAGCGCCCCTCCGAGAATCCGGCCGACCTGGGCGACGGCGGCTGGCGCGCCGCCCTGGAGGCCATGGCCCGCGAGACCCTGGCCCTGTACCGCCGTCACCCCTGGCTGCTCCAGGTCAACCAGTCCCGCCCGATTCTCGGCCCGAGCGCCATGGACGGCATGGAGAAGGTCCTCACCCTGATCCGCCCGATGGGGCTGACCGACCCCGAACTCGTCTCCGCGATCATCATGATCGACGGGTACGTCGTCGGGGCCGCGCGCACGCAGCTCTACCAGCAGGAGGCGGAGCGCCGGACGGGCCTGACGGACGCGAAGTTCTGGAAGGCACAGGTGCCAGTGCTGGAGAAGGTCCTGGCGTCGGGCCGCTACCCGGTCATGGCGTCGCTCTCCGAGGACACGTTCGGGCCCGACTTCGACCACTTCGGGTTCGGACTCCAGCGGATCCTGGACGGGTTGGAGGTACTCGTCACGCAACGCCGAGGCGAGTCGGCCTCGTAAGCCGTCGCCTCCGGCTGCTACCGGCGCCGCCTCAGCCCGCGCAGGCCGAGCAGAGCGGCGCAGGCCACGGCCACGGCGATGGCGCCGGTCTTGAGGTTGCCGCCGAGCCCCTCGCCGCTGTCGCCTTTGCCCTCCGCGGACGAACTCCCGCTGCCGGAGGAGGATCCGGAGCCACCGGGCGCGTCCTGCCCCTCCACCGAGCTGTCGGCCCCCTCGGCGCCGTACATGAGCCTCGTCCCGTCGGCGGTGTAGGTGACGGACTCCCCCTGGCCGAGGAACGGCACGCCGAGCCGCTCCTTCCGCTTGATCTTCCCGCCGTTCCAGTCGTACGCGATCGCACCGAAGTAGCTGCGTACGACGAGGTGTTGGCCGTCCGGGGAGAGCGTGGCGTCGGTGGCCTCCAGGTCGGGCACGGCGGCCACGGGCCGGAAGACGTTCGTGCCGGACGCGGAGAGCTCGGCGGGCCCCTCGTACAGGTGCCCGCCCTTCTCGTTCTTGTCGACGATGTAGACCCGGCCGGTCTTCGGGTGCACGACGAGGGACTCGGCGTCGCGGGCCCCGTCGGAGTACTTCACGACGTACTGCGTGGCCCGGATCGTCTGGTCCTTCAGCGTCTTCGGCTCGGGCAGCTCGTAGATCCACACGTGGGGCCAGCTGCCGCCGAGGTTGTCGCCTGTGTCGCCGACGTAGATCCGGTTGTCCGGGCCGATGGATATGGCCTCGACGTCCCGGGGCGTGCCGACGCCGGTGAGGGTGAGGCGGGCGACGGTCTCGCCCGTCCTGCTGTCGACGGCGTAGATGTAGGGACCGTCGTCGCTGTCGTTGTGCGTCCAGTAGATGCCGGGGTGGAGGCGGGAGGCGGCCAGACCGCTGGACTCGGTGATGCGCGGATCCTTGATCGTGAAGTCCTCGTCGCCGTCGGCGGCGGAGGCGGGCACGGCGAAGGCGCCCACGAGGAGGGCCGCGGCGAGGATGGCGAACGGTCGGCGCATGCCCCCAAGCCTGCCATCCCGCTCGGCGGTTCATCGCGGGTAACGGATCACGAGGGTTGGCGGGTTGTGGGGTTGTCCACGGCGGGTGGCCCGACTCACACCCCGCCGGGCGGTCTGATCGTTCATGATGAGCGGATGCTCAGGTTCATGCCCGTCGGTGACTCCATGACGATCGGAAGCGCGGGCGAACACACGTGGCGCTACCGGATGTGGCAGCACCTGTGCCGTTCCTACGGCGGTTCCTTCACCCTCGTCGGCCCGCGCGAGACGCTCCACGACAAGCTCGCCGACGCCCCGACCTCGTACGCGTACGCCGACCCGGACTTCCCGCGGGCGCACCTGGCCGGCTGGGGCGAGGGCTGGCTGCACATGGCGCCGCTGATCGGCGAGGCGGTGCGGTCGTGCCGCGCGGATGTCCTTCTGGTCTCCCTCGGCCTGATCGACCTGGGTTTCTACACGAACGCCGAGCAGACCGCCGAGAACGTCCGGGCCTTCGCCGCCGAGGCGCGGGCGGCGAACCGGCGGGTGCGGATGGTGTGGCTGCCGGTGACCCCGAACGTCCGGGCCGAGTCCGACCCGGCCTTCGCCGCCGAGGTCGCCCGCTTCAACGAACTGCTGGCGAAGACGGCCGCGGACCTCGACGAGCCCGGCTCGCCCGTCCTCCTGGCCTCGACCCCGCCCTCCTACGACATCCACGCCGACACCTACGACGGCACCCACCCCAACGACAGCGGCGAGCACAAGATCGCGGCGGCCTTCGCCGAGGCGATGTACCAGGCCTGGGACCTGGGCGAGCCCTACGAGGAGTGACTCTCGGTGATCATCCGGGTCAGGAACTCCGCACAGGGCCGGGGCGCCAGGTCGTCCCAGCGCTCTTCCTCCACCCCCAGGTAGACGGCCCGGGCGCGGGCGAGGACAGGCCGGTGCTCGGCGGGGAGCCGGTCGAGCGCCCACTCGGCCGCCGCGTCCTTCGAATGGACGGTCCCGGTCGTGAGGGTGATCCAGATCCGGGCGAGGGTGAGCAGCACGTTGCGGGTGTCGGAGTCCAGCTCGGCCATCAGCTCCGGCACGCCGGCGACGATGGCGCGCCTGAGGTCGTCGTGCGGGACGGGGTCGAGGAGCTCGGCGGGCGGCGGCCCGTGGAGCGGGGCGTCGGCGCGCAGGACCATCGTGAGGAGAGGCGCGAGATCGGGGGTGGGCTCGGGGGCCGGGGTCCCTCCGCGCTCGTAGTCGTCCCGCAGCCAGTCGCCGTAGAGGAAGTCGCAGGTGGGCGGGTAGCGCCAGGGCCGTACGTCGTCCTGTACGACGACGATCAGCTCCACGTGCCGCCGCCCGTCCACGCCGGACACCTTGAGCAACTCCTCCACCAGGGCCCGGCGTTGGGCGTGCGTCGTGCGGTCCCGTACGACGGCCAGGACGTCGATGTCGCTGTGCGGGCGGAGGCCGCCGAGGGTGGCGGAGCCGTGCAGGTAGATGCCGAGGACGGAGTCGCCGAGGGTGGTGCGGAGGAGCTGGACGAGGTGGTCGGTGGCGGGCTGCTCTGGCACATGCGCTCCTCCCGAGCGTCGAACTCACCATCACGGACATCGGCCTCATCCTCAAGACCGACGAGCTCCCCCGCGACTGACTTCCCAGCCGGTCCGCCACGGCGGTGCCGAGGTCGACGAGCACGTGCCGTACAGCCGTAGGGAAAACGTGGAGGAAAGCACGCTTCCCCAGGTACCTGCTTGCTTGGAGCGCACTTCAAGACGTTGGCTTGGGCAGCATGGAGTACACGCAGCTCGGACGTACGGGACTCAAGGTCAGCCGGCTCGTCCTCGGCACCATGAACTTCGGCCCGCAGACCGACGAGGCCGACAGCCACGCCATCATGGACGCGGCGCTGGACGCGGGCATCAACTTCTTCGACACCGCCAACGTCTACGGCTGGGGCGAGAACAAGGGCCGTACCGAAAGCATCATCGGCAACTGGTTCGCCAAGGGCGAGGGACGGCGCGACAAGGTCGTCCTGGCCACGAAGGTGTACGGCAACATGGGCGCCGACGGCCCGGCCTGGCCCAACCACGACAAGCTCTCCGCCGTCAACATCCGGCGGGCCGTGGACGCCAGCCTCAAGCGGCTCCAGACCGACTACATCGACGTCTACCAGTTCCACCACATCGACCGGGACACCCCCTTCGAGGAGATCTGGCAGGCGATCGACGTCCTGATCCAGCAGGGCAAGATCCTGTACGTCGGGTCGTCGAACTTCCCCGGCTACAAGATCGCCCAGGCCAACGAGATCGCCGCCCGGCGGGGCGGGACCATAGGGCTGGTCAGCGAGCAGTGCCTGTACAACCTCGCCGAGCGGCGCGCCGAGATGGAGATCATCCCGGCCGCGCGGGACTACGGGCTGGGCGTGATCCCCTGGTCGCCGCTGCACGGCGGTCTGCTGGGCGGTGTGATCAGGAAGGAGGCCGAGGGTGGACGCCGCACCTCCGGCCGCGCCGCCGACGCGCTCGCCGACCCCGCCACCCGCGCGCAGATCCAGTCCTACGAGGACCTGCTCGACAAGCACGGCATCGAGCCCGGCGAGGCCGCGCTGGCCTGGCTGCTCACCCGCCCCGGCGTGACCGGCCCGATCGTCGGCCCCCGCACGGCCGAGCAGCTCGCCTCCGCGGTCCGCGCGGCCGAGCTGGAGCTGTCCGAGGAGCTCCTGACCGGCCTGGACGAGATCTTCCCGGGGCCGGGCCCGTCACCGGAGGCCTTCGCCTGGTGACGCCGTGAGGGCAAGCGCCCCGTCAGGGGCGCGGGGAACTGCGCGACCGGCCCCCACCGGCCCGCAGCCGAAGAGCAGCCGTCCGCAGTTCCCCCACCGCCCTACCTCCCGAGCACGGAAGCCAAGGCGACGACGAGAAACATCAGCACGAGCACACCGGCCATGATCCGGTTGCGGGTTTTCGGGTCCACGCCACCGAGCCTAACCGGCGCCGCCGAGCGCCCAGCGGCCGACCGCCTCGTACCGGGGCTGCTCGCCCGGAACCCCCGACGTCGGCAGATTGCTCCGCACCAGCACCAGCTCGTCCACCGTCCAGGTTCGGCCCGTGAACCCCGCCAGGGCGTCCACATACGCTCGCACGTCCCCTGCCTCCCGGCTCCGTGCCACCGACAGGTGGGGCTTGTACCGGCGGTTCTCCCCCATCGGCACACCCGCCTTCCGCCCCGCCGCCTCCGCCCGTTCGGCCAGCAGCCGCAGGGTCGCCAGGTCACCTTCGGCCCCGGCCCACAGTGCCTTGCCGTGCCCGAACTGACCGCCACCCCGCATGGCCAGCGGGAAGGGTGCGGTACGGCGCGCGGCGCGCTCGAGGCGGGCCGACAGCTCGGGGACGAGGTCGTCGTCGACCTCACCGTAAAAGGCGAGCGTGAAGTGCCAGCCGGGACGGCCGGTCCAGCGCATCCCGTCGGCACCGGGCAGCTTGCGCAACTCGTCGACCACTGCGCCGAGTTCACGACGCACCTCGTCAGGGGGCAGCACGGCGGCGAAGAGTCTCATACGGCCAGTCTGCCGCCCCCGCCCCGCCCTACGCCGCCGGAGCCAGTACCTCCTGCTGCTCCCTGGGGACGAACCGCACCCGCGGGTGGCCACGGTGCCAGCCGACCGACAGGCGGAGGTTGCCGACGCGGGCCAGGATCAGGCCGATCACGGCCGCGGCGACGGCCGCGACGGCACCGCCGGCCGCGAGGCCGACCCGGGCGCCGTACGTGTCGGTGACCCAGCCGACGATCGGCGCGCCGACCGGGGAGCCGCCGAGGAAGACCATCATGTAGAGGGCCATGACACGGCCGCGCATGGCCGGGTCGGTGGACATCTGGATGCTGGTGTTCGTCGTGACGTTGACCGTCATGCCGAACAGGCCCAGCGGGACCATGAGCAGGGCGAACATCCACAGCGTCGGTGTCGTGGCGGCCACGATCTCCAGCGCGCCGAAGACCATGGCCGCCGCGATCAGCAGCCGCAGCCGGGCCGTGCCTCGCCGGGCCGCGAGCAGGGCGCCCGCGACCGAACCGACCGCCATCAGCGTGTTGAACATGCTGTACGCGCCCGCGCCCGCGTGGAACACGTGCTCCGCGAAGGCCGAGAGGTAGACGGGGAAGTTGAAGGCGAAGGTGCCGACGAAGCCGACCAGGACGATCGGCCAGATCAGCTCCGGGCGGCCGGTGACGTAGCGGACGCCTTCGCGCAGTTGCCCCTTGCCGCGCGGGGCGCGTTCGACGGCGTGCAGCTCGCGTGCGCGCATCAGCAGCAGGCCGGTGAGCGGCGCGATGAAGGACAGGCCGTTGAAGAGGAACGCGTAGCCGGTGCCGACGCCGGTGATCAGCAGGCCCGCGACGGCGGGGCCGACCAGGCGGGCGGACTGGAAGTTCGCGGAGTTCAGGCTGACCGCGTTCTGCAACTGCTTCGGGCCGACCAGCTCGGAGACGAAGGACTGCCGGGCCGGGTTGTCGACCACCGTGGCGAGACCGACCGCGAAGGCGGCGACGTACACGTGCCACACCTGGACATGGCCGGTGAGCGTGAGGACGGCGAGGGCGACGGCGGTGAGGGCCATCGACGACTGTGTGACGAGCAGGGTGGGCCGCTTGCGCAGCCGGTCGACGAGGACACCGCCGTAGAGCCCGAAGAGCAGCATCGGCAGGAACTGGAGTGCCGTCGTGATGCCGACGGCCGCGGAGGAGCCGGTGAGGCTGAGCACCAGCCAGTCCTGGGCGATGCGCTGCATCCAGGTGCCGATGTTGGAGACGACCTGTCCCATGAAGAACAGGCGGTAGTTCCTGACCTTCAGGGAGGAGAACGTCGAGGACTTGCGGACCGGCCGGGCGTCGTCGGAGGGGCGTGTGTCGGAGGTGGGCGGGGAGTCGTGGGGATCAGGTGCGGGGACGGAAGCTGCTCCGGGTCCCGTACTCAAAAGGGTTCGCCTCCTTGCGACGACTACGGCTTACAGATGCGCGAGCTTCTCCAGCACGGGGGCGGCGGCGCTCAGTTTCGCCCACTCGTCCTCGTCGAGGTTCTCCACCAGCGAGGCCAGGAACGCGTTCCGCTTGCGGCGGCTCTCCTCGAGCATCGCTTCGGCCTGCTCGGTGCGCGTCACGACCTTCTGGCGCCGGTCCTCGGGGTGCGGCTCCAGACGGACCAGTCCCTTGGACTCCAGCAGCGCCACGATGCGGGTCATCGAGGGCGGCTGGACATGCTCCTTGCGGGCGAGCTCGCCCGGTGTGGCCCTGCCGCACAGGGACAGGGTGCCGAGCACCGACATCTCGGTGGGGCTGAGCGACTCGTCGACCCGCTGGTGCTTGAGCCGACGGGACAGCCGCATCACGGCGGATCGGAGGGAGTTCACGGCGGCTACATCGTCGCCATGGCTGAGGTCCGGCATGTTCTTTAGCGTAACTCATTACTCTCGCTAAGGACTACCCGGGACACGCACGAATGCCCGTGACGCTGGCCACTGAAGCGTGACATCACTCATATGGGTGATCCGGCGGCGGAACGTGACACACCGCACCGAAGGGTGCCGCGACCCTCATGACCATGGGGACCAGTGTGCTCAGCCTGCGAATAGACCACGAGCTGCTCGAACGGCTCCGGCACCATGCCGCGAAAAGGGGAATGAGCGTCCAGGACTACGTCGTCCGGACGCTCGTTCGAGATGACTTCGACGAACGGTTCCAGACCGCCGTCGAGGAGACGGAGAGGTTCTACGGGGTCACGTGATCGCGCCCCGGATCGGCTCAGGTCAGGCCCAGCGCCGGCATCAGGTAGTAGAACGCGAACACCGCCGCCACCGCGTACATCGCCGTCGGCACCTCACGGCCCCGCCCGGCCGCCAGGCGCAGCACGGCGAAGGTGATGAAGCCCATGCCGATGCCGTTGGTGATCGAGTACGTGAACGGCATCATCAGCATCGTCACGAAGGCCGGGATGGCGATCGTGTGGTCCGCCCAGTCGATCTCCCTGACCGAGCCGGCCAGGATCAGGAAGCCGACCGCGAGCAGGGCCGGGGTGGCCGCCTGGGAGGGCACCATCGTGGCGACCGGCGTCAGGAAGAGGGCGACGGCGAAGAGACCACCGGTGACGACGTTCGCGAGGCCGGTCCGGGCACCCTCGCCGACACCGGCCGTGGACTCGACGAAGGCGGTGGTCGCCGAGGAGGAGCTGGCACCGCCGGCGGCGACCGCGAGACCGTCGACGAACAGCACCTTGTTGATGCCGGGCATCTGCCCCTGCGCGTCGGTCAGCTTCGCCTCGTCGGAGACGCCCATGATCGTGCCCATCGCGTCGAAGAAGCACGACAGCAGCACGGTGAAGACGAACAGCACACCGGTCAGCACGCCGACCTTCTCGAAGCCGCCGAACAGGCTCACCTGGCCGACCAGCCCGAAGTCGGGACTGGCGACCGGGTTGCCGGGCCACTTCGGGGTGGTGAGACCCCAGGTCGGCACCTTGGCCACGGCCTCGATGACCACGGCCACGACGGTCATGGCGACGATCGAGATCAGGATCGCGCCGGAGACCTTGCGCACGATCAGGGCGAGCGTGAGCAGCACGCCCAGCACGAAGACCAGCACCGGCCAGCCGTTGAGGTGACCGTCACCGCCGAGCTGGAGCGGGACGGTGGTCCGGGCGGCGTCCGGGATACGGGAGACGAAGCCGGCGTCGACGAGCCCGATCAGCATGATGAACAGGCCGATGCCGATGGAGATGGCCTTGCGCAGTCCGTAGGGGACGGCGTTCATGACGCGCTCGCGCAGGCCCGTGGCGACCAGCAGCATGACCACGAACCCGGCGAGGACCACCATGCCCATCGCGTCCGGCCAGGACATGCGCGGGGCGAGCTGGAGGGCGACGACGGAGTTCACACCGAGGCCGGCGGCGAGCGCGATCGGGACGTTGCCGATGACGCCCATGAGGAGGGTGGTGAGCGCGGCGGTGAGGGCCGTGGCGGTGACCAGCTGTCCGTTGTCGAGCTGGTGACCGTACATGTCCTTGGCGCTGCCGAGGATGATCGGGTTCAGCACGATGATGTAGGCCATCGCGAAGAAGGTGGCGAGGCCGCCCCGGACCTCACGGGACAGCGTGCTGCCCCGCTCGGAGATCCGGAAGAAGCGGTCGAGTGCGCCGTACGTGGGCCCGGCTCCCGGCTGTTCAGGGGCGGGGACCTTGGCGGGAGCCGAGGAGGACATGTGTTTGGTGTTTCCTACGAAGAGAAGTGGTCAGACACAAACCGTTTCAGTATGAACATATAAGGCCCCGATCGCACATCTCCGCGCGTAGACCTGATCGCCTCGTAAGCTGTCCCCATGGCGAAATGGACCCCCCGACACGAGGCGCCGGAGCCCCTGGAGGGCCCCGTGGTCGCCACCGTCACCGGCGGCACGATCCTCTGGTTCGTCCTCTTCCTGGTCCAGCTTCCCTTCTACGGCTGGTTCGAGGACCACGGCCGCACGTGGTGGCTGTGGACCTGCCTGGCCGGCGGCGGTCTGGGGCTGATCGGCGTCTGGTACGTCCGTAAGCGCGATGCCGCGATCAAGCGGGCGGCGACCCAGCAGGACGTGACGCCGGCTCCGTCGGCCGAGTAGGCGCGTTTCCCGCCCGCTTCCCGGCGAGACACTCCCGCGTCCCCTCCCTACGCTCGGAGGGAGGCGGCGAAATGCCCGAAACCGTCGCGGCTGCCGCCCACCGGTGAGGAGCGCAGCCATGACGACGCAGAAGAGCGCGACCGAGGCGGACCGGGCTCTGAAGGCCAAGCACCGGGCGATGTGGGCGCAGGGCGACTACCCGTCCCTGGCCGCCGAGGTGATCCCCGGTCTCGGGGCGGTCCTGGTCGAGGCGTGCGGGGTGCGCTCCGGCCGGCGGGTGCTGGACGTGGGCGCCGGCACCGGCAACGCCGCGATCCCGGCGGCCCTGGCCGGCGCGGACGTGGTCGCCTCGGACCTGGCTCCGGAGCTGTTCGAGGCCGGCCGGCGCGTGGCCGCGCAGCGGGGCGCGGAGCTCAGCTGGCAGGAGGCCGACGCCGAGGCCCTGCCCTTCGGCGACGCGGAGTTCGACACCGTGCTGTCCTGCGTCGGTGTGATGTTCGCACCGCACCACCAGCGGGCCGCCGACGAACTCGTCCGGGTCTGCCGACCGGGCGGCACCATCGGCCTGCTGAGCTGGACGCCGCAGGGCTTCATCGGCCGGATGTTCGCCACGATGAAGCCGTACGCGCCACCGCCTCCGCCCGGCGCGCAGCCGCCCCCGCTGTGGGGAGACGAGGACCATGTGCGCGCGCTCCTCGGCGACCGGGTCACGGACGTGCGCGCCGAGCGCCGGACCGTCCAGGTCAGTCGCTTCGAGACGCCCGAGGCGTTCCGCGACTACTTCAAGGAGCGCTACGGACCCACGATCACCGTCTACAAGAACATCGCCGGCGACCCCGAGCGCACCGCCGCCCTCGACCGCGACCTGGCGGACCTCGCCCGCGACGGGGGCCTGGGGACAGGCGGGGGCGGGACCGTCCTGGAGTGGGAGTACCTGCTGCTCACCGCGCGCCGGGCGGGCTGACGCCGAGGGTGGCACCGGGGTCCGAGGGGGATCCGAGGGACGTACAACTGCCGTACGACCAGGGCACGACGCCCGTCCTTCCCAGGTCGGATCTTCCCCACATTCGGCAGGTGAAGCGGCAAATCCGCACGTACTGTCGAATGCATGACGCATCTCGACGCGGGTGCCCGGCCGGACTCCGTACGGCCGGCGACGGTCACCTCACGCGAGACCGGCCTGACCAGGGCTCAGGTCGCCGAGCGGGTGGAGCGCGGCCAGGTCAACGACGTGCCGGTGCGCAGCAGCCGCTCCACCGTCGACATCGTCCGCGCGAACGTCTTCACCCGCTTCAACGCGATCATCGGCGTGCTGTGGCTGATCATGCTGGTCGTGGCGCCGATCCAGGACAGCCTGTTCGGCTTCGTGATCCTCGCCAACACCGGTATCGGGATCGTCCAGGAGTGGCGGGCGAAGAAGACGCTGGACTCGCTCGCGCTGATCGGTGAGGTGCGTCCCACCGTCCGCCGGGACGGGGCCTCCGGCCAGGTCAGCACCTCCGAGATCGTCCTCGACGACCTGATCGAGATCGGGCCCGGCGACAAGGTCGTCGTCGACGGTGTCTGTGTCGAGGCCGACGGGCTGGAGATCGACGAGTCGCTGCTCACCGGCGAGGCGGACCCGGTCGTCAAACCCCCCGGCGACCAGGTGATGTCGGGCAGCTTCGTGGTCGCGGGCGGCGGGGCCTTCCAGGCCACGAAGGTCGGGCGGGAGGCGTATGCCGCGCAGCTCGCCGAGGAGGCGTCCCGGTTCACCCTCGTCCACTCCGAGCTGCGCTCCGGCATCTCCACGATCCTCAAGTACGTCACGTGGATGATGGTCCCGACCGCGATCGGCCTGATCATCAGCCAGCTGTTCGTGAAGGACAACGCCTTCAAGGACTCCGTCGCGCGGACGGTCGGCGGCATCGTCCCGATGGTCCCCGAGGGGCTGGTCCTGCTCACCTCGGTCGCCTTCGCCATCGGCGTCGTCCGCCTGGGCCGCAAGCAGTGCCTCGTCCAGGAGCTGCCCGCGATCGAGGGGCTGGCCCGGGTGGACACGGTCTGCCTCGACAAGACCGGCACCCTCACCGAGGGCGGCATGGACGTCACCGAGCTGCGGCCCCTCCAGGGCGCCGACGAGACGTACGTAGGCGAGGTGCTCGGCGCCCTCGGCGCGTCGGACCCCCGGCCGAACGCCTCCCTCAAGGCGATCATCGACGCCTGGCCGGCCGCCGAGGACTGGCGCTGCGTCCAGGCACTGCCGTTCTCCTCCGCCCGCAAGTACAGCGGCGCCGCGTTCGCCGAGGCCGGCGGGGAGACGAGCGCCTGGCTGCTCGGGGCGCCGGACGTCCTGCTGCCCGACGACGCCCCGGCCCTCGCCGAGACCGAGCGGCTGAACGAGCAGGGCCTGCGGGTGCTGCTGCTCGCCCGGGTCGACCGGGACCTCGACGACCCGGAGGTGGCCGAGGGAGCGAAGCCCACCGCCCTGGTGGTCCTGGAACAGCGGCTGCGGCCGGACGCGGCCGACACGCTGCGTTACTTCGCCGACCAGAACGTGGCCGCCAAGGTCATCTCCGGCGACAACGCGGTGTCGGTCGGCGCGGTCGCGTCCAAGCTGGGGCTGTCCGGCACCACCGTGGACGCGCGCCGGCTGCCCGCCGAGCAGGAGGGGATGGCACGGGCCCTCGACGACGGCACGGTGTTCGGGCGGGTCACCCCGCAGCAGAAGCGGAACATGGTGGGCGCGTTGCAGTCCCGCGGGCACACGGTCGCGATGACGGGCGACGGCGTGAACGACGTCCTCGCCCTGAAGGACGCCGACATCGGCGTCGCGATGGGCTCCGGCTCGGAGGCGACCCGGGCGGTCGCGCAGATCGTGCTGCTGAACAACAGCTTCGCGACGCTGCCGTCGGTGGTGGCGGAGGGCCGCCGGGTCATTGGCAACATCACGCGGGTCGCGACCCTGTTCCTCGTCAAGACGGTCTACTCGGTGCTGCTGGCGATCCTGGTGGTCTGCTCGCAGGTCGAGTACCCGTTCCTGCCGCGCCACCTGACGCTGCTCTCGACCCTGACGATCGGCGTCCCGGCCTTCTTCCTCGCGCTCGCACCCAACAAGGAGCGCGCGAAGCCGAACTTCGTGCGGCGGGTGATGCGGTACGCGATCCCGGGCGGCGTGCTGGCCGCGGTGGCGACCTTCGCGACCTACCTGATCGCCCGGCAGCACTACACGGGCGCGGGCGCGCTGGACGCCGAGACCAGCGCCGCGACGCTCACGCTGTTCCTCATCTCGATGTGGGTCCTGGCGATCATCGCCCGCCCCTACACCTGGTGGCGCGTCGCCCTGGTGGCGGCGATGGCCGGGGCGTTCCTGCTGGTCCTCGTCGTGCCGTGGCTCCAGCACTTCTTCGCACTGAAGCTGGTCGGGATGACGATGCCGTGGATCGCGGTCGGCATCGCGGTGGTGGCGGCGGCCACCCTGGAACTCCTGTGGAGGTGGGTGGACCGCCGCTTCCCGGCGTAGCCGGGGTTACTTCACGTCGACGTAGTCGCCCGTGGCGCTGACCGCCGGGGTGGTCGTCGTGCCGGCGAAGCTGAAGCGCCAGTAGCCGTCGTACTGGGCGGTGGCGGTGGCCTTCAGGTTGCCGTACTGGTCGGAGTACACCGTCTTGACCGTGGTGTACGTGCTGGTGCCCGCCTTGCGGAACTGGAGCTTGACCGGCTGGTTGGTGTAGCCGTGGTAGGCGTTGTCCTCCCAGTTGGCGCGGGACAGCTTGCCGGTGGACGTGATGGTCTTGCCCTTGTACACGGGCTCGGGGCCGGCGTTGACGGTCAGCTTGGAGTAGCGCTGCACCTTGGTGGTTCCGAGGCCGCCCTGCTCCTTCTCGTCGCCGTTGCTGGTGACGGCGAGGGCGCCGGCGCCCCAGGTGCCGGCGTCGGAGTTGAACAGGTCGCCGTCGGCCGGGCGGATGCTGATGACGCCCTTGCAGTCGAGGACGGTCGACGAGGCGGCGGTGCAGGTGGCCGGGTCGTCGCTGATGAAGACGTTGTCCGCGGTGTCCACCGAGGAACCGTGGTAGATGAGCGGGCCGGTGGCGAAGTTGTCGGAGCTGGTGTCGAGGTCCGCGGCGTGGGTCACGGTGTAGGTGACGGGGAAGCTGACCACGTTCGTGGTGCCGACGACGATGTTCTTGCCGCTGTTGACCTTCATGTCGGAGAAGGTGACGTCGAGGGTCGCGGTGGTGCCCGAGTCGGCGTCGGCCGAGGCGGAGCTGAAGGCCGCCTTGCCGGACGGCGCGTCGGCGGCCTGCGCGGCCGGGACGACGAGGGCGGAGAGGGCCAGGGCGCCGGCGACGGCGGCCACGGTGGCTCGGATGTGCATGTGTTCCCCAAGGTGGAGAAGTGATCTAGGAGTCTGTTGACTCACGCGATCAGATCCACGAGCCCGGGAACAGGTTGTACGACCCGGTCCGGGTTTTGCCATCTCATCCGCAATGTTTGACACACCCGGAGACATGCGGCACCGCCGGCCCCGGAACGGATCCCGTGGCCGGCGGTGTCGTCCGCGTGGGGACGGTGTTATCGCACGTCGACGAAGTCACCCGTGGCGTTGACGGCCGGGGTGGTCGTCGTGCCCGCGAAGGAGTAGCGGAAGTAGCCGTCGGTGGAGGCCTTGACGGTGGTCTTCAGCTCGCCCGTGGAGTTGGACTTGATGGTCTTCAGCGTGGTGTAGGTGTCCGAGCCCTTCTTGCGGAACTGGAGCTTCACCGGCTGGTTGGTGTAGCCGTGGTACTTGTGGTCGTCCCAGTTGGCGCGGGACAGCTTGCCGGTGACCGTGATGGTCTTGCCCTTCGTCACCGGCTCCGGGGAGGCGTTGACGGTGAGCTTGGAGGCCCGCTGGACCTTGGCCGTCTTGAAGGCCTCGCGGATCACGTAGTCGTCGTCGTTACCGGCAGCACCGGCCCACACCTTCCAGGTGCCGGCCAGGATGTTGCTGTAGATGTTCTCGTTCGGGTCGGCGATCAGCGTGACCTTGCAGGTGGCGGTGGTCGGGCTGGAGTTGGTGCAGGTGCCGACCTGCTCGTCGTCCAGGTTCTCCGGCACGATCGCGCCGTCGGCGTTCTCGACGTCCGGGCCGTGCCACAGCATCGCGAAGGCGTCGTGGATGCCTGCCTGGTCGGTGGCCGTCACGGAGACGGTGAAGGCCTTCTTCTGCGTGGTGCCGACCACGATGTTCTTGCCGCTGTTGACGGTCACGCTCGTGATCTTGGTGTCGCCCACGCCCTCGTCCGCCGGGGCGGCGGCCGCGAACGGCGTGGCCTTCGAGGTGGACGGGACCAGGGAGGCCAGGCTCGGCATGTGGTCGTCCGCCTGCGCGGCGGGAACGGCCAGGGCGGAAAGGGCCAGGGCGCCGGTGACGGCGGCCACAGTGGCTCGGATACGCATGCGTTCTCCAGGTGGAGAGGGGCCCCGGCGCTCGTCGTCGGCTCCTGGGGCCCAAGTGATCGTGGAGTCTGTTGACTCACGTGATCAGATTCGCGAGCAAGGCGCTTGGTTGTACGAGAAGTGAAAAATTTGTGCGGGAGTTTTCACCGAACAATCAGACGCCACCGCACGCTTCAGTCGAACCACCGATCCCGCGCCAGCTCCTCCGTCCGCGACGGATCCTCCAGCAGTGCCGCCACCTCGAACCGCCGCGGCCACTGCCCCGCCGCCCAGGCCAGGCCCGCGGCGACGCCCTCCAGGGTGGCGGCGTGCAGGACGTCGTCGTCCGTCAGGCGCCAGTCGATCTCCACGCCGTCGACGGCGAGTTCCTCGTGCTCGATGTAGAAGGAGGGGGTGCGGGGCCCGAGCAGGACGCGGACCGAGTCCGGGACTTCGTGTTCGGTGCCCTCCGAGGTGACCTGCCCGGTGACCGACTCGCTCAGGCGCCGCACCTGGAAGAGTTCGGCCAGTTCGGCGGCCCGGGACGGGCGGACCGGCAGCAGGGAGATGCCTTCGGTGAAGGGCAGCAGGTCCGGTGAGTCGCACACCACGGCGTCGGCCGCGTCCACGACCTCCACCCGGCCGTCGATGACGGCACGCAGCTCGTCCGGCAGGGTCACCTGCTCCGGGTCCAGTTCGGCCAGGGCCCCGTACAGCGCGTGCAGTTGGGCGTCCGTCACCTCGCGCTCCGGGTCGGCGAGCCGGTCGAGGAGTTCGGCGGCACCGCCGGGCTCGTCCAGCAGCGCGGCGACGGACGTCCGTACGCCCAGCGCCCGCAGTACTTGCTCGTCGTCAAAACCGGTCGCGTCGGCCTCCTCGTAGAGACCGCGCAGGAGCGGGTCGCCGCCGGCGGCGCGCAGGCCCGCGGGGCGGCGGCCGTCCAGGACCGGGTTCCCGCGCAGCCACCACGCCGTGTACGGCCGTACGACCTCGTGCGTGCCGTCCGGCAGCAGGACGCGCACGGGCTGGACGATCGCGTCCCGCAGGGGCGGCTGCGACAACAGGGACAGGGCCTGGGACCACTTGTCCTCGTCGACCAGATCCAGATCCCGTACGGCGACGATCTCGGTCGCGACCGGCGGCACCGGGCTGTCCGGGAAACGGTCGAGGACGTCCTCCGCCCACACGTCGACCGCGTCCAGCAGGCCCGCGTCGTCGGGCTCGGCGAAGTCGCCCTCCCGGGGCTCCAGTTCGTCGGGGTCGAGGACGACGTCGGTGGCGCGGACGAGCGCGAAGTTCACCAGCACCCCGCAGGCCGCCAGCGGCTGCTCGCCCCACTTCGAGGCCAGCTCGGCGTCCACCGCGGCCAGTTCGCCCTCGCGCATGACCTGGGCGAACGGGCCGCCGGGGAAGACGAGTTCGCAGGCCGGAGCCGGTTCGCCGTCCTCGTCGGGCAGGGCGAGCGCGCCGAGCCAGGGCTCGTCACCGGGCTCCAGCCCGGCGTCCCGCACCAACGCGAGGACGGTGTCGGCCAGTTCCTCCGCGTCGAGGGCGTCCTCCTCCCACAGCACGCCGCCCTCGTCGTCCAGCGACGCGGCGACGGCGGCCCTGACCTGCGGGGTGGTGAGCACGGCGCGCGGGGTCGCGGGCAGGGCGCCCAGCTTCTCCAGGATCGGGTGCGCGGCGTCCGGATGGGCGACCTTCAGTCCGAGCCGGGCCAGGGTCTCCGGGTCGATACCGGTGGCGTCCGGGCCGGGCAGCAGGACCTGCCGGGGGCCGATCGTCGTACGGCCGTCCGCGAGCGGCACCGGCAGGCCCGACAGCCGGTCCGGGTCGACCCCGGCCAGGCTGTCGTAGAGCCGCCGCCACCAGCCGGGGTCCTTCTCCAGCCCGGCCAGCCGGTCGATCGCGTCGGTCAGCGGCACGCGGGCGACGCCCAGCGTGCGCAGCTCCGCCCGGCGTTCGAGGCCGGCGGGCAGCAGCGTGGGAAGCACCTCTGCGAGCACCCGCACCGTGTCCGCGCCCGCGCCCTCGACGACCTCGGCGTCCCGGGGCCGCAGCGACTCGGGCAGGTCATCGCCGTCGTGCTCGCGGCGCTCGGCGGCGGGCGGCAGGAAGGAGGTGCGCGGCAGCCGCTCCAGGATCGCCTGGCGCAGGGAGCCGTCCAGCTCGCCCCTGCCGAGCGGGCCGGGCACGAGGTCGATGAGCCCGGCCGTCACCGGCCGCCAGTCGCCGAGGAGTTCGGCGTAGGAGTCGGCCGCGCGCTGGATCAGGAAGTCGGTCAGCGGGCCGGGGGCGGCGTGCCGGCGGGTGGAGTCCAGCGGGAACGAGGCGATGAGCAGGGCGGGGACGCCGAGCGGCTCGTCGCTGGGGGTGGGGGCGTGCACGACCGGGCTGGTGCGGGGCCGGGCCGGGCTGCCGTCGGAGTCCACGGGTACGGCCCAGGTGACCGACCAGTGGGGGCGCAGCCGCTCCTCGACCGGTCGGCCGGTGAGCAGCTCGGGGGTGAGCGGGCCGTGGGCGGCGGTGGTGCGCCAGTAGGTGACGCCGTCACCGGAGTCGTCGATGACGGTGAAGGGGCCGTCGGTGCGGCGGGAGATGGTGCGGGGGCTCTCGCCGTTGATCTCGACGACGACCTCTTCGAGGCCGGCGAGGGTGAGCAGCAGCGCGTCGTCGACCGCCCGCAGCAGGCGTTCGGCGAGGTCGGCGGCGGGGGTGTCGCGCAGCGGGAGGATGACGGCGGTGTCGTACGGGTCGGGGGCGGTGCCCTCGGCGGCGAACGGCAGCCGCAGCAGCGGTACGTGACCGTCGCGCCGCCGGACCTCGTCCCCGAGGCCGGGGCTGTGCCGGGCGGCGTCGGCGGCCAGTTCCCGGGCCTCGGCGAGGGACCAGCGGACACCGCCGTGCCGGCCGACGACGGCGGGCTCGTCGGTGACGGCGAGGACGGCGGCGAACCCGACGCCGAACCGCCCGACGGCCTGCTCGTGGGTCTCCCGCTTCGCCGAAGCGCGCAGGGTGGACAGCGACTCGACCCCGGCCGCGTCCAGCGGCGCGCCGGTGTTGGCGGCGACGAGCACACCATCACGGAGGGTGAGCCGCAGCCGTCCGGGCACACCGGCCCGGGCCGCCGCGTCGGCGGCGTTCTGCGCGAGTTCGACGACGAGCCGGTCCCGGTAGCCACCGAGGACCAGGTCCTCCTCGGCGTTGGCGTCCTCACGGAACCGGGCGGGGCTGGTGGCCCAGGCGTCGATGACGCCGCGCCGCAGACGTGCCGTACCGAACGGGTCGGCGCCCTCGGCGGCGGGCCGCACGAACTTGCTGCTCACGTTCCTTCTCCTCATCGACGAGAGGACGAAGGTACCGCCTGCGGAGCGGGGGTGTGCGCCCCGCCCGGCTCCGGTCAGCTCTCGGACGCGTACGTCACGAAATCCACCCATGCGGCGGGAGCGACGGCGAGCCGGGGACCTTCGGTGTGCTTGGAGTCCCGGATGTGGACGGTGGCGGGGGTGGTGGCGACCTCGACGCAGGAGTCGCCCTCGCTGCTGCTGCTGTAGCTGCTCTTGAACCAGCTCAGCGCCACCTCGACGCAGGAGTCGCCCTCGCTGCCACTGCTGTAGCTGCTCTTGAACCACACCAGGTCTATGTTGCGGATCATGTTTCCCCCAGCAGGTGCTCGATGAAGGCCGTCGACTCACGTGGAGTGAGAGCCTGTGCCCGGATGATGCCGTACCGCAGTTCCAGGATACGGAGCTGCCTCGGCTCGGAGACCGGCCTGCCGTTGGTCACCACCGGCGAACGACCCACCACCGAGCCGTCCTCGAACTTCAGCACCTCGATGCCACCGGCCAGTCCGGCGTGCTCCTCCCGGTCCATCGGCATCACCTGAAGCTCGACATTGCGCAACTGTCCTGCCTCCAGCAAGTGTTCCAGCTGGCGGCGCAACACCGTCCTGCCTCCCAGGGGACGCCGCAGCGTCCACTCCTCCAGGACGAAGCTGATCTCGGGCGCGGGATCCCGCTCAAAGACGGCCTTGCGGGCCACGCGCGCCGCGATGAACCGCTCCACCTCCTCCTCGGTGTACGCGGGGCGCCGCATCAGGAGCAGCCCGCGTGCGTACTCCGGCGTCTGCAACAGGCCGTGGATGTTCAGCGGATCGTAGAGCTGAAGCTCGACCGCCTTGGCCTCCATCTGCGCCAGGTCCCGCACCTTCTTCGGATACCGGACCTTCTTGACGTCCTCCCACGTCGCGGCGATGAGCCCACCCGCGTCCAACACCTCGTCGGCCTTGACCAGGTACTCCTGGCGAGGAATCCGCTTCCCGCCCTCGATCTTGTAGACCAGGTCCTCGCCGTACCCGACGGCCGTTCCGAACTCGGCGGCCCGAATCCCCACCGCCTCCCGCCGCAGCTTCAGCTGCCGCCCCACCGTGGCGATGACCGCGACGCCCCACTCGTCGTCGGGATCCACCTCCCAACCCGGCTCGTCCGCCTCGGTCCTGAGCCGACCCGCCTCTGCCTCGACCGTCATGCCGTATCCCTCCGTCGTACGCCACCGGAAACCGACCGCCCGGGCTCCGGTGCCGCGGGCGGTCATCCCAAGGACCACAACGGTGAAAGAACCTCACCAAACCCCACCCTCGGCGCCCGCTCACTCGCCCGGGTGAACCTCGCCAACTCGGCTGGCGTGGCGTCTGGTTGTCGGCCCTACGCTCGGCGCAACACAACCGCAGACATGCGACGGCCCCCGCCGGGACGGCAATCCCAGTGCGAGGGCCTGACCACCGAGGAAGAAGAGCCTTCCTGATGGATACGCAGAACCCTAGCGCGCCCCCGCACGCCCATACCCGCGTTGCCGGGAAGAAGCACCCGAACCGGCACCCGCACGCCGGCCTGGTTCACGACAACACCCGCCACACCACCCGCTTCACGGTGATCGGCAACCACCTCGCGCAGCACCCGGAGCTGTCGCTGCTCGCGATCGGGCTCGGCACGCACATCCAGTCCCTCCCGGCCGGCGCCCGTATCGACATCAAGACCCTCGCCGCCCGCTTCCCCGAGGGCACGACCCGTATCGCCGCCGCCCTGCGCGAGCTGGAAACCCACGGCTACCTTCGGCGAGAGCGCGAACGCGTCCCCGACGGCCGGATCATCACCCGCACGATCTCCTGCAACCAGCCCGGACACCGGACCACCGACGACCGGACCCTACGACGAGCGCACCCGGCTCCGAAGAAGCGAGCCCCACGCAAACCCCTCCCCGCCGTACCGCGGCCCTCCTCCCCGTCCCCCGCCCTCCTCCAGCAAGCCACGGACCTCCTCGCGGACCTCCGCCGCCACGACCCCCGTCTGCTCCTCTCCGCCTGCGACACCGCCCACCTGGCCCCAGGCGTCGCCGCCTGGCTGGAGCGCGACGTCACCCCCAGGGCCGTACGAGACGCCCTGACCACCGACCTGCCACCCGAGGGCCCACGCCGCCCCCGGCCGCCCTCCTGGCCCACCGCCTCACAGCCCAGCTACCGCCCCCACCGCCGTTCCGCGCCCCCGCTCCAGCACCGACCGCCCGGCACCCACTCCAGACCTGCGACGGCTGCGACCGCGCCTTCCGCGCCCCCGAGCCCGGCCACTGCCGCGACTGCCGTACCGGCGCACCACCCCGACGAAAGGCCTGACACCACCCCATGGTCAGCTCGTCCCACGAGGCGATGCACCGCATCTTCCAGGACCACCCCGGGCTGTTCTCCCGGGTCTCCGAAGTGTTGGGCATCGACTTCGCCCCACCCACGTCGGTCACCGTCCTGCCCACCGACCTCACCGAGGCCCGTCCGCTCGAACGCCGCGTCGACACCCTGCTCCGGCTGGAGACCGAGGACGACGAGCCGTTACTGCTCGCGGTCGAGGCGCAGGGCAAGAAGGACCCGGACAAGCCCGCGAGCTGGGCGTACTACGCCTCGTACCTGCTCACGAAATACCGGCTCCAGCCGCTGCTCCTGGTCGTCTGCCAGGACCGCGCCACCGCGGAATGGGCGGCGCGCCCGGTCAGCTTCGGCCCTCCCCAGTGGCCCCTGCTCACCCTGCGCCCGCTGGTCGCGGGACCGCACAACATGCCGGTGCTCACCGACCCGGCCGAGGTCCGCAAAGACCTCGCACTCGCCACGCTGTCCGCCATCACCCACGTCAAGCATCGGGACATCGGGGCCATACTCAAAGCGGTGACAACCGTCCTGCGGGACACACCGCACCCCATCGCCGACCCGATCGTCGAACTCATCGCACAAGGCCTGGGCAAACACCCAGCCGCGGAACAGTGGAGGAACCTGGTGGCCGTGGACCTGTCCTTCTACAAGTCGTACATCTCGGAAGAAATCCGCGACGAAGGCCGTGAAGAAGGCCGCGCCGAGGGCGAGGCCCGGCGAGCCGCCGAAGACGTCCTGGAGGTTCTGGATGTCCGCGGCATCGATGTCCCCGAAGCGGTCCGCGAGCGCATCGTCAGCTGTGGTGACCCCGAGACTCTGCGCCGCTGGCACCGGCGCGCCGTGATCGCCCCCTCTGCCGAGCAGATCTTCTCGGACGAGCAGGGCGAGTAGTCGATCGCCGACAGGGCGGGGACACGGCTACGAGTGGCCCAGCTCCTCCGTGTCCTCGTCCGCCGCCACCGGCACCGAACCCGAGTCCGGGGCCGGGCGCAGCGGGAAGGGGTCCACCCGGGTCTCGTCGATGACCGGCGCGGCCGGCTGCGGCGGCTTGGGCATGACCGCGGCCTCGGAGTGACCGCCGCAGCCGTAGGCCAGGGAGACGACCCGCCCGTCGGCCGGTGAGAACTCGTTGGCGCAGACGCCGAAGGCCTGACTCAGGGAGCCACCGATACGGACCAGGAAGCCGCAGCTCACACAGGCTGCGGGGGCCGCCTGTGCCATCGGGGTCTTGGGGCCGAACGCCTCTTCCCAGCGGTCGGCGGCGGTGTGCAGGCCGTAGCGGGAGAGCACCCGGGCCCGGCGCACGCCGAGTTCCTCGGCCACCGCCGCGATCGAACCGCGGGTGGGAACCGCCAGGGGCCCCGCGGTGACCTCCGCGTCCTCGGCCTCGGCCAGGGCGGCCATCTCCGCGGAGACGACGGAGTTCGGCGGCGGCTCGTCCTCGCCGGTCCAGCCAGGCTCCAGGCGCAGATCCTCGGCGTCCGTGGGCAGCAGGTCGCCCGGCCCCATGTCGCCCGGGCGCAGCCGCTCGCTCCACGGCACCCATTCGGGCGCGAGCACCGCGTCCGGGCCGGGCAGCAGCACCGCCTCGTCCACCGTGACGATCTTCGCCCGGGACGCCCGGGCCACCGTCACAGCCCAGCGCCAGCCCCGGTACCCGAGCTCCCGGCACTCGAAGAAGTGCGTGACAACGCGGTCCCCCTCGGAGACCGTCCCCACGTGCTCGCCGACGATCCCTGGCGCGGCGGCCTCCTCGGCTGCGGCGCGTGCGAGGTCGACGGCCTCGGCGCACAGACGGTCAGGGGTGCGGCTTCGCGTTGTCGCTGCGCTCACAGGTATCGCTTCTCTCCATACGCCGTCTCACGAGTGCGCCACTCCCAGCGCCTGGGGCGGACGGAGCGGACCAGGGGACCGCGTCGACGTCCTTCATCCATTTTGCGGGATGGCTGAGGTAGGCACGCTACCCTTCCGCCCCACTTCGCGTACACCGACGGTCCTGACCGATGGCTCCGACCACCGTGTCGATCGGGCCCCGCGCCCCGGACAGTCACCCCACAGGCCCTATACGAGCGGTAATGGCACTACCCACAGCCATCTCGGGGCACTATGACGTCGTGGCAGCCGCGAGGACGCCCCAGGGCCACACCGGGACCGGTGGGTCGAAAAGGGTCAAGGGAAACAGCCGACTGAGCGGGCCGGGCCGTTCGGGCGGCTCCTTCCGCTCAGTCGGCCGTGCCCTGCACCTCCCCTTCACCGGCACCGCCCGCGGCATCCGCAAGGCCACCCATGCGCACGGCGCCGGAGAGTCCGGCCTCGGCAAGCTGATCGAGCTGCACGGCGTGAACGGCGCCGGAGACGTGATGATCACCGTAGCCCTCGCGTCGACGGTGTTCTTCTCGGTGCCGACCGACGAGGCCCGGGGCCGTGTCGCGCTGTACCTCGCCATCACCATGGCGCCCTTCACCCTCCTCGCGCCGGTGATCGGCCCGCTCCTCGACCGCCTCCCGCACGGCCGCCGGGCCGCGATGGCCGGGGCGATGCTGGCCAGGGCGCTGCTCGCGCTCATCCTGTCCGGCGCGGTCGTCAGCGGCAGCCTCCAGCTGTATCCGGCGGCGCTCGGCGTCCTCGTCGCGTCGAAGGCGTACGGGGTGGTCAGAAGCGCCGTCGTGCCCCGGCTGCTGCCGCCCGGCTTCTCCCTGGTGAAGGCCAATTCGCGCGTCACCCTCGGCGGGCTCCTCGCCACCGGCATCGCCGCGCCGATCGGCGCCGGACTCCAGCAGATCGGTCCGCGCTGGCCGCTGTACGGCGCCTTCGTGATCTTCGCGGCAGGGACGTTTCTGTCGTTCACGCTGCCGCCGAAGGTCGACTCCGCCAAGGGCGAGGACACCGCCCTGCTGGCTGCGGACGAGGAGCACCTGCACGGGCCGCACCGCCGCCCCGTCAAGCGCCCCGGGCTGCGCACGGTCGGCCCGGCCGTCACTCACGCCCTGGCCGCCAATACCTCCATCCGCTGCCTCACCGGCTTCCTGATCTTCTTCCTCGCCTTCCTGCTGCGCGAGCACCCGATCTCCGGCCAGAGCGCCGCCGTGTCCCTGGGGATAGTGGGTGTGTCGGCGGGGGTCGGCAACGCGCTCGGTACGGCCGTGGGGGCGTGGCTCCGGTCCCGGGCGCCGGAGATCATCATCGTGACGGTCGTGGCGTGCGTGCTGGGCGCGGCGATCACGGCCGCGCTGTTCTTCAGCGCGGTCCTGGTGGCCGGCCTGGCCGCGATCGCCGGCTTCGCGCAGGCCCTGGCCAAGCTCTCGCTCGACGCGCTGATCCAGCGGGACGTGCCCGAGCTGGTCCGTACGTCGGCCTTCGCCCGCTCCGAGACGCTGCTCCAGATGTCCTGGGTGCTGGGCGGGGCGGTCGGCATCGCGATGCCGCTCAACGGCACGCTCGGGCTGGCGGTGGGCGCCGCGATCGTCGGCACGGGCTGGCTGACGACCGTACGGGGGCTGATCGGCTCGGCCCGGCGCGGTGGTGCGACACGGCCGCGCGTGGCCTAGCCGTACGGGCACGCCGTACCCCGCGTGGGCGGTCCGACCGGCAGGCCAGATAGCCTTCGCCCATGACCACGCTGCAATCCGCTGTGCGACGCCGCCGCGCCGTCGCCGCCGCCGGCGTCGTATCCGCCGGACTGCTCGTCCTCTCGGCCTGTGACAAGCCGACGCCGATGGCCACGGTCACCGTGGGCCACGACTCGGTGAACTCCGAGGCCACGTGTGGCGGCGAGGGCGACGCCCTGAAGCCGTCCGACCTCACGCAGTGCCTGAAGGACAAGGGCGTCAAGACCATCTCCGTCGACCCGGACGAGACCGTGCGCTTCGGTGTCGACCCGGAGATCGCGGACAAGGGCTGGACGATCCTGATGAACGGTCAGCCGCTGACCGACTCCAGCACGAAGACGTACCGCACCATTCCGGGCAGCGTGTTCTTCAACGCCCAGTACGGGGCGCAGGGCAACTCGACGCTGGTGTCCATCAAGGAGGGCGAGAAGGACACGTCGGGGCTGTGGAACTTCAAGCTGGAGAAGGACGCGTAATCGCTGCCGCTGGGCTGGGCAGGGTGCTTGTCGCCACCGCGGTTCCTGTGGAGAGGGACGCGGTGGCTTCGGCCTTCGGGGCGCTGTCCCTGGGGTCCGATGAGACGGCACTCGGCGTTGCAGGCGGTGCCCACCCTCCCCCAAGCTCTCGGCTTCGCTCGAGCAGGGGGGACCCCCATCGCCCCAGCGGAACGACTGCCCACGGTGGTGCGCTCGAGCTCCAGGTGATCGCTGCCGGTGTAGGGCCCGCCCTCGCCGCCGCTTCCACCGCTTCCGCCCTCACCACCGCCGCCCTCCAGGGCGAGCCCTACGACCTCGTCGTCTCCGCAGGGATCGGCGGGGGTTTTCAGCCCGAGGCGAGCGTGGGCTCGCTCGTCGTCGCCGATGAGATCGTCGCGGCCGATCTGGGGGCCGAGACCGAGGACGGGTATCTGCCGGTCACGGAACTCGGGTTCGGGACCGTACGTCACCATCCGCCCGAGGACCTCGTACGGCTGGTCGCCGACGCCGTCGGGGCCCGTACCGGGGCCGTGCTCACCGTCTCCACCGTGACCGGGACCGCCGCCAGAGCCACTGTGCTCCGCGAACGTCACCCCACAGCCCTCGCCGAGGCCATGGAGGGCTTCGGTGTGGCCGAGGCCGCCGCCGCGCACGGGGTGCCCGTGCTGGAGGTCCGGGCGATCTCCAATCCCGTCGGGCCGCGCGACCGCGCCGCCTGGCGCATCCCCGACGCCCTGGCGGCCCTCACCGAGGGTTTCGGGAAGCTCGTGCCCGTACTGGAGAGTTGGAACCGGCATGACCAGTGAGCAGCTGAAGATCGCCTACTCCCCCTGCCCGAACGACACCTTCGTCTTCGACGCCCTGGCCCACGGCCGCGTCCCCGGCGCCCCCGCCTTCGACGTGACCTTCGCCGACATCGACATCACCAACGGCATGGCCGAGCGTGGCGAATTCGACGTGCTGAAGGTGTCGTACGCCGTGCTGCCGTACGTCCTCGACGAGTACGCCCTGCTGCCGTGCGGGGGTGCGCTGGGGCGGGGGTGCGGGCCACTGGTGCTGACGCGGGAGGCGGACGTCGACCTCGCCGGTCGCACGGTCGCCGTGCCCAGTGAGAAGTCCACCGCCTATCTGCTGTTCCGGCTGTGGGCCGCGGACACGCTGAGCGACGGGGTCGGCGAGATCGTCGTCATGCCGTTCCACGAGATCATGCCGGCCGTGCGGGACGGGAAGGTCGACGCGGGGCTCGTCATCCACGAGGCGCGCTTCACGTACCGCGACTACGGCCTGCACAAGCTCGCCGACATGGGCGAGCACTGGGAGAACACCACCGGGCTGCCGATCCCGCTGGGCGCGATCATCGCCAAGCGGTCGCTGGGCGAGCAGCGGCTGCGGTTGCTCGCCGACTCCATCCGGACGTCGGTACGTGCCGCCTGGGACGACCCCGAGGCGTCCCGGCCGTACGTCATGGAGCACGCCCAGGAGATGGACCCGGCCGTCGCCGACCAGCACATCGGGCTGTACGTCAACGAGTTCACCGCCGACCTCGGCGAGGACGGCTACGCCGCCGTGCGCGGACTGCTGACACGCGCGGCGGCCGAGGGGCTGGTGCCGCCCCTCGGCCCGAACGCGCTGCGTTTCCCGTGAGCGGCTCAGACGTCCAGCTGGTCGGCGACCGCGCGCAGCAGGCCCGCGATCTTCTTGCCGGCGGTCTTCTCGGGGTAGCGGCCCCGCTCCAGCATCGGCGTGATGTTCTCCAGGAGAGTCGTCAGGTCCTGGACGATGGAGGCCAGCTCGTCCGGCTTCTTGCGGGTCGCCGCCGCGACGGACGGTGTCGGGTCCAGGATCGTCAGGGACAGCGCCTGGTCGCCGCGCTGTCCGGCGACGACTCCGAACTCCACCCGCTGTCCCGGCTTGAGCGTCTCGACTCCGGCGGGGAGGACCGAGGAATGGACGAAGACGTCACCGCCGTCGTCGCGGGAGAGAAAGCCGAAGCCCTTCTCGCTGTTGAACCACTTGACCTTGCCGGTAGGCACGTCTGTCCTCGTCCTCGTACTCGTCGGAAAACTGCTTCTGGAAACGGCTCTTGATAGCACTCGGGCGGGCCGTACGGACCCGCCGGTACCAAGGCTAATGCTCTTCAGGCCGGTGACAAGACGTCACCCGGTTGTTCCTTCGCGCTGGGAACTACCCTGGTCGGGTGCGTGACAAAACCCAAACGAATTCCGCCGCTCCCGGTGACCGTCTGGTCCGTGCCGGAGCCGTCGTCTTCTTCATCGGCGCCGTGGCCACACTGGTCACGGTCGCCCCGCTGTTGCTGGGTACGGCTCCCTTTCCGACGTATATGTTCGGACTGAGCATGCTCATGGCAGTCGGATTCTTGATGGCCGGTGCCGGAGTGCTGCGTTCCGTTGCGGCGGGCCGGCGTCAGGCGCGTGCGGGACGGTAGTCCGAAAACCACCCGGGGAATTCCGTCAGGTCGGTGAGGACGACGTCCGCGCCCGCCGCGCGCAGTTCCTCCGGGGGGCAGGGGCCGGTGGCCACCGCGACCGACAGCGCGCCGGCCGTCCGGGCGCCGCGTACGTCCCCGACGTGGTCGCCGACGTAGACACCCGCGTCGTGCTCGCGCAGCGCCTCCGCCTTCTGCTCGGCCCACAGGTCGCCGATGACGGCGTCGGGCTCGATGCCGAGGTGGGCGAGGTGCAATTTGGCGTTGGGCTCGTACTTGGCGGTGACGACTATCGCGCGTCCGCCGGCCTCCCGTACGGCCGCGATGGCCTCGCGGGCGCCGGGCAGCGCCGGGGTCGCGGCGATCGCGATGGTCGGGTAGATCTCCCGGTAGACGTCGGCCACGGTCTCGACCTCGTCGGCCGGGAACCAGTTGATCAGTTCCTCGGCCAGCGGCGGTCCGAGCCGCGTGACCGCCAGATCGGCGTCGATGTACGTCCCCGTCCGCTCGGACAGTGCCTGGTAGCAGGCGCGGATGCCGGGGCGGGAGTCGATGAGGGTCATGTCGAGGTCGAAGCCGACGGTGATTGCCATATGGGCCATTGTGCCCAGGCCGTACGACCGGCAGACGTCCCACCCGGGCGACGGGCGGCGTGGGGGCGGTGCCGACGCCGGCGTCGCTAGCTCCGGCGCTGTGAGCGCCAGACCAGGAACAACGCCGACGCCACCGCCGCACCCCTGACCACCCACGGCCAGGTCTCCGCCACCGCGTCGTTCATCCGGCCCTCGACGATCGGGGTGCCCCAGCGGTCGTTCATCCTGCCCCACAGCCAGAGAATGCCGGCCGCGACGGAGAAGCCGGGGAGGATCACGACCGCCCACTTCGTCTCCGCCGGGCTCAGGCGGCGTGAGGCGTAGGCGATGAGCCAGCCGAGGATCAGCACGAACCAGTTGCCGAGTACGGCGCCCGCGACGAGGAGACCGGCGGCGACGAGGAGGAGCGGGTTGCTCCAGCCGCCCGCGGGCAGGCGCGGGAGACGCCGGCGGCTCGCCTTGCCGGCCGTCTCCTCCGGCACCCCGGCGGCCTCGGCAACCGGCGCTGTCTCCTCGTCGGCCGCCGGCTTCTCCAGCTCCGGCTTCCTCGGCTTCGGCGGCTTCAGCAGGTCCGGCAGCTCCACGCCGCCCACGAAGCCCGGCACGTCGTCGCCCGCCCCGAAGGGGCTGCTGTCCACCCGCCACCAGTCCGGCTGGACGGCGCTGTCCCCGAGCTCGTGCCCGGCGGCCAGGTGCGGCGGGGCCGCGCCCTCGGCGGCGGCGGGACGCGGTTCCTCGGCCGGCCGGGCCGGGCGGGGACGCGGCACGACGCGCCGCAGGACCCCCTTCGGCCGCTCGCCCGGCTCGTCCGGCTCGCGGGCCTCGCGCTGTACGGGCACGGCCGCGGGGGCGTTCTGCGTCGTACCACCGCTGCCCGTGCCGTCCGCGGCCGACGCCACGACCTCGTCGGGGCTGCCGAGGCGGGACAGGATGCGGCGGACGGCGGCGGGCGAGTCGACGGTGGCCTTCGAGCGGCGCCGGTCGATCTCGTTGCGCAGGTCCGCGACCAGACGCATGCGGGCTGCCGACGACAGCTGCCGCTGCTGGGCCACGTCTCCGACGCGGCTCAGATACTCGTAAACGACCTGGTCGCTCTCAATCCCCACGAAGTCCCCTCCGGGGCGTGTGCGTTGGCTGACGCCGTCGGTCGACGGTACCGCGAGTACGAGCGGGTGCCCCACATGCCCGCCCCGGCACCGGCCCCCGCCCACCCGCGCGCAGTCGGGCCGACCGCCGGAGGCGACCCGCTACCGTGGACCGGATGAGCACCGAGGACAGGCCTCCGGCCCCCCGTTCCCTCGCGGAAGCGCTCCGCGGGCGGGACGACGTCTCGCTGGGCGCGCTCCTGCGCAGCCGTCCGGATCTCATCACACCCGTGCCCACCGACCTCACGCAGCTCGCGACCCGCGCCGGCACCCGGGCCTCGGTCGTGCGGGCCCTGGAGCGGCTGGACCGCTTCGCGCTCCAGACGGCGGAGGCGCTGGCCGTGGCGTCGGATCCGGCGACGTACGACGAACTGCTCGGGCTCATGGCCGGGGACGACGCCGACCCGGCCGTCGTCGCGGCCCTGCCGCACGCCCTGGGCATCCTGCGCGAGCAGGCTCTGGTCTGGGGCGGCGACGACCGGCTGCGACTGGTCCGCACGGCCCGTGAGCTGCTCGCGCCCTCGCCGCAGCACCCCTCGCCGACGGGGCTCGGTCCGACGGTCCAGGAGGCCACCGCCGGGATGTCCCCGGGGCGCATCCAGGAGATCGTCACAGCCGCCGGGCTGGCCTCGACCCACGACTCGGTCTCCGCGGTGACCGCCCTGACCGAGCTGTTCACGGACCGGGGCCGGATGGCCGCGCTGCTCGCCGAGGCCCCGGCCGACTCCCTCGATGTGCTGGAGCGGCTGGTGTGGGGGCCGCCGTACGGGCAGGTCACGGCCGATCCGGCGCCGCGGCTGCGCTGGCTGCTGGACCGGGGGCTGCTGCTGCCGACGGCGCCCGGGACGGTCGTGCTGCCGCGCGAGGTCGCCCTGCACCTGCGGCGGGGGCTCGCGCACCGGACGCCGGAGCCGGTGCCGCCGGCGGTCGAGGCCGCCGCCGTTCACCATCCACAGGTTGTGGACAGCACCGCGGCCGGGCAGGCGTACACCGCGCTCGCGACCGTCGAGGAGCTGCTGAAGGACTGGGACGAGGGCGGGCCGGCGGTGCTGCGGGCCGGCGGGCTGAGTGTGCGGGACCTGAAGCGGACCGCCGTCGCCCTCGACGTGCCCGAGCCGGTCGCCGCGTTCTGGGTGGAGCTGGCGTACGCGGCGGGCCTGATCGCCCCGGACGGGGAGGCCGACGAGCGGTACGCGGCGACCCCGGCGTACGACGAGTGGCAGGAACTGCCCCCCGCCGAGCGCTGGTCGCGGCTGGTCACGGCGTGGCTCGCGGCCACCCGCACGGCCGGGCTGGTGGGCGGGCGGGACGCGAAGGACCGCACGCTGTCGGCGCTCGGGGCGGGTCTGGACCGTTCGGCGGCGCCGGAGGTACGGCACCGGGTGCTGGCGCTGCTGGCCGGGCTGCCGGAGGGCGCCGCGCCGGCCGCCGAGTCGGTGCCGGCCCGGCTGCGCTGGGAGCGTCCCCTGCGCGGTGCCCAGCAGGAGGACGACCTGCGCAGCCGGCTCGCCCAGTGGGCCCTGTCCGAGGCGGAGCTGCTGGGCGTCACGGGCAGGGGTGCTCTGTCGGCCCACGGCAGGGCCCTGCTGGGTGCGCCCGCGGCTCCCGCGCAGAGCCCGGAAGCGGAGCCCTCCGGTCCAGGGGACAAGCTCCCGGTCCACCACCGGCCCGCTCACCTCACCCCCCTCTCCCCCGCTGAACAGGCCGTCGCCTCCGCCGCCGCGGCCCGGCTTCTCACGCCCCTGCTGCCCGAGCCGCTGGACCACGTGCTGCTCCAGGCCGACCTGACGGCGGTGGCGCCCGGGCCCCTGCGGCGACCGCTCGCCGACATGCTGGGCGTGCTGGCGGACGTCGAGTCCAAGGGCGGGGCCACCGTCTACCGGTTCACGCCCGGCTCGGTGCGGCGCGCCCTCGACGCCGGGCAGAGCGCCTCGGACCTGCACGCCTTCCTCGCCGCGCACTCCCGCACGCCGGTGCCGCAGCCGCTCACCTACCTGATCGACGACGTGGCCCGCAGGCACGGCCATCTGCGCGTGGGGGCGGCCTCGGCGTATGTGCGCTGCGACGACGACGCGGTGCTCAACGAGATCCTCGCCGACAAGCGGGCCACCGCCCTGGGGCTGCGCCGGCTCGCCCCGACCGTGCTGGCCGCGCAGACCGGCCCGGCGGGGCTGCTGGAGGGCCTGCGGGCGATGGGGTTCGCGCCGGCCGCCGAGTCCGCCGAGGGCGATGTGCTGATCACCCGCGCGCACTCGCACCGCACCCCGCCCCGTACGGCTCCCGAGCCGGTGCCGGACGGCCCGCCGGTCCCTGACGACACCCTCCTCACGGCGGCACTGCGCGCCATCCGGGCCGGGGACCTCGCCTCCACGACCCCGCGCAAGCCCGGCACGGCTCCGGAGGTCAACGGCGAACTGCCCCGGACCAGTTCGGCCGAGACCCTCGCCACCATGCAGGCCGCCGTCCTGACCGGCGAGGCCCTGTGGATCGGCTACGTCAACGCCGAGGGCGCCGCCAGCCAGCGCGTCATCGCCCCGATCCGCGTCGAGGGCGGCTTCGTCACGGCGTACGACCACACGGCGGACGAGGTCCGTACGTACCCGCTGCACCGGATCACCGGGGTCGCGGAGCTCGCCGACGACGCGGGCTGACGGCCGGTTCTGCCTGGGCGTCGTCTCACCCGTTCGGGTGCACGCCGGCGTTCATGCACGCCACGCCGGGGATTTCCCACCCTTGGGGGACATCGCCGGGCGGGCCGCATTCCGCCGTTCGCGCGGGGGCAGCCACCGGGTGTCCTGTGAGCCTTGCCGAAAGGAAGTCCCAGCATGCGCGCTGTTCGTCGAGTCGCCGCCGTCCTGGCCACCGCCGCCCTGATGACGTTCGGGGGGCTGGCCACTCCGGCCGCCGCGGTGGGCATCGATGTCGCCGGCCTCGTCGTCGAGACACCGCAGGTCTGATCCGCCCCCCGCGCACCCATGGGCCGGCCCCGGTGTCCCCGGGCCGGCCCACGGTGGGGTGTCCCTCGTCTCCCGGTACGTGAAAGGCCCTGTCGTCCCCATGCGTGAAAAGCTCCCCGCCGTCGCTCTCTGCGCCGTCGCACTCGTGGGCGTGCTCGCGCCCTCAGCCGCCGCGGCCCCGCCCGCGCTGCCGCTGCCCCTGCCGGCCGCCGGCGCCGAGCCCCTGGTCTCCGAGGGGGTCGGCGTCGAAGGGCCGCTGATCAACAACGTCAATCTGCCCACGCTGAAGTAACGCGGCGCGTCCGGTAGCTGTCCCCGTCCAGCCGGACGATCTCGGCGTGATGGGCGAGGCGGTCCACCATCGCCGCGGTGGAGGCGCCGCCGAAGACCTCGTCCCAGCGGCCGAGCGGGCGGTCGCTGGTGACGATCAGCGAGGCACGCTCGTAGCGGTGCGCCACCAACTGGAAGAACAGGCCGGCGGTCGCCGCGTCGAAGGGCGTGTAGCCGACCTCGTCGACGATCAGGAGGGGGTGTTCGTCGAGAGCGGCCAGCTCCGCTTCGAGCCGGCCCGCGGCCCGGGCGTCTGAGAGCCGGGCGGCCCACTCGGCGGCGGTCGCGAACAGCACCCGGTGCCCGGCCTGGCAGGCGCGCACGGCGAGGCCGATGGCGAGGTGGGTCTTGCCGGTGCCGGGCGGGCCGACGAGGACCACGTTGCGCCGGGCGGCGACGAAGTCCGCCTTGCCGAGCCGGGCCACGGCCTCCCGGTCGAAGCCCCGGGGGTGCTCCTGGTCGAAGTCCTCCAGGAGCTTGCGGGCCGGGAAGCCGGCCGCGCGGATCCGGGCCTCGGCGTCCGCGTCCGGGGCCGGCTGCCGGGGAACGGCGGGCGTGGCCGGCGGTGCCTCCTGTTCCGCGTTCCCGTGCCGCTGGTCCCCGTGGTCCTGCTCCGCCTGGGGAGGCCTCGCCGGCGCGGGCCCGGCCTGCGGGCGCTCGGCATGTCCGCGGTCCCCGTGCGCGGCCATCGGCCCCGACATGTAGGCGAGGATCGCCGCCGAGACGATGAACGCCATGTGGATGGTCGTGCCCCAGAGCAGGGCGTGGCGGGAGGTGTGGTGGACGTCCACGAACATCTGGAGCAGATGGACCGAGGAGATGCCCACGATCGCCGTGGCGAGCTTGACCTTCAGCACGTTGGAGTTGACGTGCGAGAGCCATTCGGGCTGGTCACGGTGGCCCTGGAGGCCGATGCGCGAGACGAAGGTCTCGTAGCCGCCGACGATCACCATGATCAGCAGGTTCGCGATCATGACGACGTCGACCAGCTTGAGCACCGCGAGCATCACGTACGTCTCGGTGGCGTGTCCGCCTACGCACATCTGGATTAAGGTCCAGAGCTCCTTGAAGAACTTGTAGACGTAGACGCCCTGGGCGGCCACCAGCCCGAAGTACAGCGGGGCCTGGAGCCAGCGGGTGGCGAACAGGGCGTATCCGAGCGTGGTGGTCGTTGGGTTCCGCACGGTTCGCCATTCTTCGGGGCCGCCATGGAAAAACTGAATTCACACCACACGTTGGGATGAAAAGGCATTCAGTAGGACCGGAGCCGGTCAGGTCCCGCGCAGATCACACCCTCCGGACGGCGACGATCAGGCACACTGGACGTTTGGCCGAGTCGTTCGAGCCGTCCGAGCCGTCCGGCCGTGGGAAAGGGTGCCACGCGTGAATGGTCCGCTGATCGTCCAGTCCGACAAGACCCTGCTCCTGGAAGTCGACCACGAGCAGGCCGACGACTGCCGTCGGGCCATCGCCCCGTTCGCGGAGCTGGAGCGAGCGCCGGAGCACATCCACACCTACCGCGTGACCCCGCTGGGCCTGTGGAACGCCCGGGCGGCGGGCCATGACGCCGAGCAGGTCGTGGACGCGCTGGTGCAGTACAGCCGCTACCCGGTGCCGCACGCGCTGCTGGTCGACATCGCCGAGACGATGGACCGCTACGGGCGGCTCACGCTGTCCAAGCACCCGGCGCACGGGCTGGTCCTGACCACCACCGACCGTCCGGTGCTGGAGGAGGTCCTGAAGTCGAAGCGGATCGCGCCGCTGGTCGGCGCCCGCATCGACCCCGACACGGTCGTCGTGCACCCCTCCGAGCGGGGGCAGATCAAGCAGACGCTGCTGAAGCTGGGCTGGCCGGCCGAGGACCTCGCCGGGTACGTCGACGGCGAGGCACACGCGATCGAGCTGGCCGAGGACGGCTGGGCGCTGCGGCCGTACCAGAAGCAGGCGGTGGAGAACTTCTGGCACGGCGGGTCGGGCGTGGTCGTCCTGCCCTGTGGCGCGGGCAAGACGCTGGTCGGCGCCGGGTCGATGGCGCAGGCGAAGTCCACGACCCTGATCCTCGTCACGAACACGGTCTCCGCCCGGCAGTGGAAGCACGAGCTGGTGCGGCGGACGTCGCTCACCGAGGACGAGATCGGCGAGTACAGCGGGACAAGGAAGGAGATCCGACCCGTCACGATCGCCACGTACCAGGTGCTGACGACCAAGCGGAAGGGCGTCTATCCGCACCTGGAGCTGTTCGACTCCCGGGACTGGGGTCTGATCGTCTACGACGAGGTGCATCTGCTGCCGGCGCCGGTGTTCAAGTTCACGGCGGATCTCCAGGCGCGGCGGCGGCTGGGTCTCACGGCCACGCTGGTGCGTGAGGACGGGCGCGAGTCGGACGTGTTCTCCCTGATCGGGCCCAAGCGGTTCGACGCGCCCTGGAAGGAGATCGAGGCGCAGGGCTACATCGCGCCCGCCGACTGCGTGGAGGTCCGGGTCAATCTGACGGACGCGGAGCGACTCGCGTACGCCACGGCCGAGGCGGAGGAGAAGTACCGCTTCTGTGCGACGACGGACACCAAGCGGAAGGTCACGGAGGCGATCGTCCGCCGCTTCGCCGGGCAGCAGATCCTCGTCATCGGCCAGTACATCGACCAGCTCGACGAGCTGGGTGAGCACCTCGGCGCGCCCGTGATCAAGGGCGAGACGTCGAACGCGCAGCGGGAGAAGCTGTTCGACGCCTTCCGGGAGGGCGAGATCAGCGTGCTCGTCGTGTCGAAGGTCGCGAACTTCTCGATCGACCTGCCGGAGGCGACGGTCGCGATCCAGGTGTCCGGCACGTTCGGGTCGCGCCAGGAGGAGGCCCAGCGGCTGGGCCGCGTGCTCCGCCCGAAGTCCGACGGTCACCAGGCCCACTTCTACTCGGTGGTCGCCCGGGACACCATCGACCAGGACTTCGCCGCGCACCGCCAGCGCTTCCTGGCGGAGCAGGGGTACGCGTACCGGATCATGGACGCGGACGAGCTGCTCGCGGAGAGCTGAGGCCGGGCGGCTGCTCGTGTGCGGCGGGGCCGCTCACTTGCGGCGGACCACGCCCACTTCCTCGCCGTACTGGCCGAGGATGATCACGTCGAAGGCGGCACCTGCGAACACCTTGACGGCGCGCAGGGCACCGCCGAGGAGATGACGGTGGTCGCTGCCTGCCATAGCGGTGGCGCCGGGCGGGCGGCCCTGCGCCGGGGCGGGGGAGAAGGTTGCTGCGCTCATGTCTCCATGGTGCGTTTCCGCACGTAAAGTCCGCGTCGGCCTGAGGACCGAACCCGCGTACTCCGCACGTACGCCTGCGGACCGACCCCTGCCCCTCAGGGAGGAGGGGCTCATCCCCTAGGGGATGAGGAACAGGGGACGGGAAAACCGTTGGCGGTCGCCTCCCCCGTTCCTCTAGGATCTCCGCTCTTGCCCGCCTCCCTCACGGAGTGCCGCCGACCGGACGGAAACCGGCCGGCATCTCACCGCCGTCCCTTCAGCAGGTCCTCCGGAGGCACCCCCTTGTCCACGCCCGTCGACGACCCGCTCTCCCGTGAGCGCTCCCACCTCGCCGCGTCCCGTTCCGCCCTGCGTGCCATGCGCGAGGACGTCGAGGCCCTCGACATCAGCGACGTCACCGCGAACTGGGTCAACGCCGAGGTGCTGGCCCACCAGATCGAGGAGCGCGTCAAAGCCCTGGCCGACCTCAGCGACACCCCGCTGTTCTTCGGTCGGCTCGACTATCTGCACGCACCCGGCGCCGCGGAGGCGGAAGGGGCGGAAGGGGAGCGCTTCTACATCGGGCGGCGGCATGTGCACGACCACGACGGCGACCCGATGGTCATCGACTGGCGCGCGCCGGTCTCGCAGCCGTTCTACCGGGCCTCCAAGAAGGACCCGATGGACATCGCGCTGCGCCGCCGCTTCGGCTACACCGGCGGCGACCTCACCGCGTACGAGGACGAGCACCTGTCGGACCCGGCCGAGGCGGCGCGGACCAGCAAGCTCCTCCAGCAGGAGATCGAGCGTCCGCGCGTCGGCCCGATGCGGGACATCGTCGCGACGATCCAGCCCGAGCAGGACGAGATCGTCCGGTCGGGACTCTCCGGCACGGTGTGCGTGCAGGGCGGCCCGGGCACCGGGAAGACCGCCGTCGGCCTGCACCGGGTCGCCTACCTCCTCTACGCCCACCGCGAGCGCCTCGCCCGCACCGGCACGCTCGTCGTCGGACCGAACCGGTCCTTCCTGCACTACATCGAGCAAGTGCTGCCCGCACTCGGCGAGTTGACCGTCCAGCAGGCCACCGTCGAGGACCTGGTGGCCCACGTCGAGATCAAGGGGACGGACGACGCGACGGCCGCGGTCGTCAAGGGTGACGCCCGCATGGCGCAGGTGCTGCGCAGGGCCCTCTACTCGCACGTCACGATGCCCACCGAGCCGGTCGTGGTCGTGCGCGGCTCTCGCCGGTGGCGCGTGGCGGCGTACGAACTGGAGGACATCGTCCGCGAGTTGCTCGACCGCGACATCCGCTACGGTGCCGCCCGCGAGGCCCTGCCGCAGCGCATCGCGCACGCCGTGCTCGTGCAGATGGAGCGGTCGGGGGAGGCACCGGACGACCGGGTGCAGGACGCGGTGGCCCGCAACAGCGCGGTCAAGGCGGCGGTCAAGGCGGTCTGGCCGGCCGTCGACCCGGCGAAGCTGGTGCTGCGCCTGCTGTCGGACGCGGACTTCCTCGCCGAGCACGCGGAGGGAATTCTCGACGAGGAGGAGCGGAAGGCGGTGCTGTGGGCGAAACCGGCGCGCAGCGTCAAGTCCGCCCAGTGGTCGGCCGCCGACGCCGTCCTCATCGACGAGGCCACCGATTTGATCCAGCGCACGCACTCCCTCGGCCATGTCGTCCTCGACGAGGCGCAGGACCTCTCCCCCATGCAGTACCGCGCGGTCGGCCGCCGCTGCACGACCGGCAGTGCGACGGTCCTCGGCGACCTGGCGCAGGGCACCACACCGTGGGCGACCCGCGGCTGGCAGGAGGCGCTGGCCCACCTGGGCAAGCCGGACGCGCTGGTGGAGGAACTGACGGCCGGTTTCCGCGTGCCGACGGACGTCATCACCTACGCCTCCCGGCTGCTCCCGCACATCGCGCCGGGGCTCACGCCGGTCGTGTCGATCCGTGAGAACCCGGGCCACTTCGAGGTCCGGGAGGTCACCGGCACCGCCGACGTGGTCCACGCCTGCCGCGAGTCGCTGCGCCACGAGGGCTCGACCGGCCTGATCGCGGCGGACGCCCGGATCCCGGAGCTGGCGCGGGCTCTGGCGGAGGCCGGGATCCCGTACCTCGCCCCGGGCGAGGAGACGACCCAGGAGACCCGCCTGACCCTGGTCCCGGCGTCGCTCGCGAAGGGTCTGGAGTACGACTACGTCGTCCTGGACGAGCCCCAGGCCGTGGTCGACGGCGAGCCGGACGAACGGACTGGTCTGCGGCGCCTGT
Source organism: Streptomyces sp. NPDC052064 (assembly GCF_055585925.1). Lineage (NCBI taxonomy): Bacteria > Bacillati > Actinomycetota > Actinomycetes > Kitasatosporales > Streptomycetaceae > Streptomyces > Streptomyces sp. NPDC052064. The sequence continues at coordinate 64,859 of NZ_JBVJJE010000018.1, read as the reverse complement.
ACGTGGCGCTGACACGAGCGGTGTCGGGGTTGACGGTGACGCATACGGCGCCGCTGCCGCCGCAACTGGCCTAGCGGCGGGCAGTCGTGCCGACGTAGCGGCGGGCAGTCGTGCCGCCAGGGGCGGCACGGGTGGGCGCAGCGGGACCTCGTAGCGCCGAGCCGCGCCCCCACCCGCTCCCAGCCACGACAGCCCTCTGCCTGTCAGGCAGCGTCCACCGCAGCCCGCCACTCAGCCACCGCCCCCACCGCCACCGGCTCCCCCCAGCCCCCCGGCCGTACCGCCCCACCGATGTGAAACGCATCCACCCCCGCCCCCCGCAACACCGGCACATGCTCCAACCGCAACCCACCCCCCACCAGCAACCGCTGCTCATACCCCGGCTCCCCGGCCCGCCCGGCCTCCGCGAGCAGCACAGCAAGCCCGTCATCGACCCCACCCGCCGACCCGGCCGTCAGGTACGTGTCCAGCCCCGGCATCCCGTCCAGCTGCTTGCGCAGGGCGTCCCGGTCGGCGGCCCGGTCGATGGCCCGGTGGAAGGTCCAGGGGCAGCCGTCCAGCACGCCGACAACACGCTCCACCGCCGCCAGGTCCACCTCGCCCTCCGCATCGAGGAACCCGAGCACGAACTCCTCTGCCCCGGCCTCCCGCAGGCCGGCGGCCACGCCGACCAGCCGGTCGACATCCCCGGCCGCGAAGCCGTCGGCGAGCCGCAGCATCACCCGCAGCGAGATGTCGACGGCACGGCGGATCCCGGCGACGGTGGCGGCCGGCGGGGTGAGTCCGTCGGCCGCCATGTCGGTGACCAGCTCCAGGCGGTCCGCGCCTCCGGCCTGGGCGGCGACCGCGTCCTCGACACCGAGGGCGATCACCTCCAGGACTGCACGCTTGCTCATGGGGCCCCTTCGTCGGCATGGCGTCGGCGTTCGGCGACAGGTCTAGTCCAATCAAAGACTACGCTGCCCGCTCCCGCCGAATCCCAAGCACCCTGCCGGGCCCGGAACCCCTCATCCGAAGATGTTCAGGTCCTTCGCCTCCACCCCGACCAGCTCGAACGCGGGCGCCCCGTCGACCGGCCGCCCCGTGTACAGCCGCACCAGCGTCGGCCCGTCCCCGATGAAGCGCCCCGGGGGCCGTTCCCCGCCGCTCTCCCCGAGTCGCAGCGGTTCGTCCAGGTCGTCGAGGTCGGCGTGCAGGGGCACGTGGCCCCGCTCGCGAGTGATCCGGGCGAGCAGCGCCAGCGCGTCCGGCAGCCCGGCCCCGCCGTACGCCCCGGGCTCGCCGAAGGCCTCGCGCACGTCCCCGGCGTGCACCCACTCCCCCAGCGCGAGACCGTCCAGTTTCCCGTCCGCCCGGGCGATCACCGACCCGGCCTCGGTCATCCCGCGCTCCAGCTCGTCGACCACCCGCGCGTTGCTCCAGCCGTCCCGCTCGGCGATGTCCCGGTCGTTCGACTCGGGCGAGAACACGCCCGGCTCGAACCTGCCCTCCGCCACCCGCGTCAGGGCGGCCGAGCAGTGCGCCAGCACGTCTCGCACCGACCAGCCCGGACACGCGGCGACGGACCGCGCGAAGTCCTCGTCGGCCCTGCCCCGCAGCAGCGGAATCAGCGCGTCACGCTCGATCGTCAGCAGCCGCCCGGGCTGCTCGGGGTCCCGTACGTCGTGCACATCAGCAGGAGTCGTCATAGGACCCACGCTAGGTCCCACGTCCCGTTCAGCGGGAGAATGCCGCCATGGCCGATCTCGACGCCCTCCGCGCCCGCTTCGTCCGCACCCTGGAAGCGGCCCGGGGCCCGGCCGCCGGCCCGGACCCGGTCCTGTACGCCGACGACCTGCTCGGGCGCTGGCAGGAGCCCCAGCGCCGCTACCACACGGTCGGGCACCTCACGGCGGTCCTGGACCACATCGACGTACTGGAGACGTACGCGCACGACCCGGACGTGGTCCGGCTGGCCGCCTGGTTCCACGACGCCGTCTACCTCCCCGACCGCTCCGAGAACGAGGAACGCTCCGCCCGCCTCGCCGAGCGCGCCCTCCCCGAGGCCGGCGTGTCCGCCGCCCGGACCGCCGAGGTGGCCCGTCTGGTGCGCCTCACCGTCGGCCACGACCCCGCCGACGACGACCCCGACGGCCAGGTCCTGTGCGACGCCGACCTGGCGATCCTCGCCTCGCCCCCGTCGGCGTACGCCGCCTACACCGCCGCCGTCCGCGAGGAGTACCACTTCGTCCCGAACGACGCCTTCCGCACGGGCCGCGCGGCGATCCTGCGCCAACTCCTCGACCTGCCGAGGCTGTTCAGGACGCCGTACGGAGCGTCGGAGTGGGAGGCGACGGCCCGCTACAACCTCACCGCCGAGCTGGAAATGCTGTCGCTTCCACCCGACGACGCCTCGTAGCCTGCCCGGCATGTGGACAACGGGTGCGGAACAGGTGGAACAGGCCGTCGCCGAGTGCGTGGGCCTGCTGGGGGCGGTCACCGACCGGGACTGGGAGGCGGTGCGCGCCGGGCGGCTGGAGTGGAGCTGCCGGGAGACGGCGGTGCACATCGCCGAGGACCTCATCGGGTACGCGGGGCAGCTCGCGGGGCGCGAGCCCGAGGGGTACACGCCGTTCGAGATCTCACTGGAGGAGGGAACGGACAACGCTGGTGCGCTGCGGGTGATCCACACCATGGGCGCCCTGTTCGCCGCCGCGATCCGCACCACCCCGCGCGAGGTCCGGGCCTTCCACCCGTATCCGTTCCGCAGCGCCAACCGTGAGGGGTTCGCCGCGATGGGCACGGCCGAGGTGCTGCTGCACACCCACGACATGGCCGAGGGCCTGGGCGTGGCGTACGAACCGGCCCCCGAGCTGTGCGACTTCGTCCTCACCCGGATCTTCCCGCACGTCCAGCCCGGCCCCACCCCCTGGCGGACCCTGCTGTGGGCCACCGGCCGGGGCGACCTGCCCGGCCGCGCGCCGGTCACCGAGTGGCGCTGGTCCAACAACCTCGTCCTCCCGGCCGAGCGCCTCACTCTTCAGGGCGTCACCCCGGCGGCGGCCGACGATCTGGCCTCGGTCGGTGACGGCGGCTTCGAGTGGCTCGACGGCGGGCCGGTCGAGGGCACCCGGGTGGGCGCCGGGCTGGTGTTCAAGCAGTACGAGGACGGCGTCCACCGGCCGGAGTGGGGCATGTACGTCCTGGTCCGGCGCGAGGACGGCCGCGCGCTCGGCGCCATGGGCTTCCACGGCGTCCCGGACGAGTCGGGGCGGGTGGAGGTCGGCTACGACCTGGTCGAAGCGGCCCGTGGCCACGGTTACGCCACCGAGGCGCTGCGCGCGCTGTCGGCGTGGGCGCTGTCCCGGGACGAGGTACAGACCGTCGTCGCGAACGTCGAGCGGGACAACACGCCCTCGCACAACGTCCTCGCCCGCGCCGGATTCAAGGCCGTCGCGGAGGACACCGAGCAAGTCACCTACGAACTGCGCGAATCCCGCGACTGAGCCCGCCCCTTCGGCCGCCGCAGCCCCGCCCCGTGCAGCAGCCGCACCACCTCGCGGCTGCTGACCTCCACGGCCCCGGCGTCCACGGCGTCCGCGTACCGCTGGGCGGGGATGTCGTAGTGGTCGCGTTCGAAGGCGCGCCGGGGCACGCCGAGGCGTTCGGCGAAGGTGTGCAGTTCCTCGTACGAGACGTCGCTGATCAGGTGGGACCACATGCGGCCGTGGCCGGGCCAGGTCGGCGGGTCGATGTAGACGGTCACGAGGGCGCCGCTCCGCCGAGAGCCTCGCCCAGCGATCCCAGCGCCGCGACCTTCACGCCCGCCTCGCTGCACACCCAGTGCGGGTCGGGCCCCAACACCGGTTCCACGTCCAGCGCGTGCGGGTCGCCGGTGCCGCACACCGGGCACAGCGGCCAGCGGCCGTAGCGCTCCAGCAGGGCGTCCTGCACGTCCTGCGCGACCAGACCGGCCACGTACTGTGCACCCTCCGGCCACTGCTCGACCCACCACCGCCGCTGCACGACGGACTCCTCGACCAGGGACACGACGTCCGCCTCGGCGACGCGTCCCGCGACGAGGTCGGCCAGCACGAGGGCGCGCGCGGCGTGCAGCGCCTGCTCCAGGGGGTTGATGGGGTCCATGCCCCCATTGTGCGCACTCTTGACCACAACGCCGAGCCGAAAATATCTTTCAGATGTGACCCGAAGAGTGAAGGAAAGTTTCTCCGGTGAACGCAGCGGCGGCACGGGTGCCATGGCCGGCACGCTCGGCACCCCACCGGCCCCCGCCGCCCTCGCGGCCAAGGTCCGCACGCTGGGCCCGTCGATGACGCGTTCCATGCAGCGCGTGGCCGAGGCCGTCGCGGGCGACCCGGCCGGCTGCGCGGCCCTCACGGTCACCGGTCTCGCCGAACTCACCGGCACCAGCGAGGCGACCGTCGTACGCACCGCCCGGCTGCTGGGCTATCCGGGTTACCGGGACCTTCGCCTGGCCCTCGCCGGCCTCGCCGCCCAGCAGCAGTCCGGCCGCGCCCCCGCCATCACCACGGACATCGCGGTCGACGACCCGATCGCCGACGTGGTCGCGAAGCTCGCCTACGACGAGCAGCAGACCCTCGCCGACACCGCCGCCGGCCTCGACACCGTCCAGCTGGGCGCGGCGGTCACCGCGCTGACCAGCGCCCGCCGCACGGACGTGTACGGCGTCGGGGCGTCCGGGCTGGTCGCCCAGGACCTCACCCAGAAGCTCCTGCGCATAGGACTGGTGGCGCACGCCCACAGCGACCCGCACCTGGCCGTCACCAACGCCGTGCAACTGCGCGCGGGCGACGTCGCGATCGCCATCACGCACTCCGGGTCGACGGGCGACGTCATCGAGCCGCTGCGGGTCGCCTTCGAGCGCGGGGCGACCACGGTGGCGATCACCGGCCGCCCCGACGGCCCGGTCTCGCAGTACGCCGACCACGTCCTCACCACGTCCACTGCCCGGGAGAGCGAGCTGCGTCCCGCGGCGATGTCGTCCCGGACCGGTCAGCTTCTTGTGGTGGACTGCCTGTTCGTGGGGGTGGCGCAGCGGACGTACGAGACGGCGGCGCCGGCGCTCTCCGCGTCGTACGAGGCGCTGGCCCACCGGCATCGTTCCTGAGCCAGCCCCGGCCAGCACCGGAAAGACACGGAAAGAGCCGTCCCATGACCTCCACCTCCGACCCCCGTGATCTCAGAGCCGCGTTGGAGTCCCTGACCACCGAGGCGTTCCGGCCGGAACTCGCCGGCATCGACCGGCTGCCCACCCTCGACATCGCGCGGCTCATGAACGGCGAGGACGCCACCGTGGCCGGGGCGGTCGCGGCCCGGCTGCCGGAGATCGCCGCCGCGATCGACGCCGTGGCGGAGCGAATGGCCCGGGGCGGCCGCCTGGTCTACGCGGGTGCCGGCACGGCCGGCCGGCTGGGCGTCCTGGACGCCTCCGAGTGCCCGCCCACCTTCAACACCGACCCCTCCCGGGTGGTCGGGCTGATCGCGGGCGGCCCGCAGGCCATGGTCACCTCGGTCGAGGGCGCGGAGGACTCCCGGGAACTGGCCCGTGCCGACCTGGAGCCCCTCGCCCTGACCCCCGACGACACGGTGGTCGGCATCTCGGCCTCCGGCCGCACCCCGTACGCCATCGGCGCGGTCGAACACGCCCGTGCCCACCGCTCCCTCACCATCGGCCTCGCCTGCAACTCCGGCAGCCCGCTCGCGTCCGCCGCCGAGCACGGCATCGAGATCGTCGTGGGCCCCGAACTGCTCACCGGCTCCACCCGCCTGAAGGCCGGCACGGCACAGAAGCTCGTCCTCAACATGCTCTCGACGATCACGATGATCCGCCTGGGCAAGACCTACGGAAACCTGATGGTCGACGTCCGCGCCTCCAACGACAAACTGCGTGCCCGCTCCCACCGCATCGTCGCCCTCGCCACCGGCGCCGGCGACGAGGAGATCGAACGGGCCCTGGCCGCCACCGACGGCGAGGTGAAGAACGCGATCCTGACCATCCTGGCCGAGGTGGACGGCCCGACCGCGGCGCGCCTGCTGGAGGAGGCCGACGGGCACCTGCGGGCGGCGCTGGCGGCGGCCGGCTGACTCACCGGCCCCGGCGGCGCTGACCTCCGTAGAAGGTGCCGCCCGCGAGGAGCAGGGTCAGTCCGGCGGTGACGGCGAGGGTGATCTCCGTGGTGTTCCGCTGATCGGGACTGTCGGGCAGCCTGGGATCGAGCAGCCCGAGTGGGTCCTCGCGGATCTCGACGCGGTCGCCGGGCTCGGCCTGGCCGAAGCAGTTCTCCTGCTGGGACACCTCGTACGTCCTCCGGTCCCCGCCGAGCTCCCGGACCGTGCAGAACATGTCCGGCCCGCGGCGCTGGTCCCGGTCGACCACCCGGGTCACCACGGCGTCGACGGGCTCTCCCACGGTCTTCATGTACGCCTCGTACACGGCGGGCCCGGCGAACAGCATCAGCGCGAATCCGCCGAAGGAGACGAGCGTCGCCGCCCCGGCCCGGTGCCAGGAACCGCCGATGACACCGGCGGCGACCGCGATGGTCGCCATGGCGACGACGACCCCGAGCCAGGTCACCCACTGTCCGACCGCAGACCCGAGCAGCAGCAGGGCGGGCACCAGCACGGCCCACAGCACGGAACTGACGGCCTTGCGCACGCCGGACAGGGCCGGCCGTGAACTGCCCGTCCCGCTGGTGCCGTCGGCCTCCACAGCCGTCCCGGACGCGCTCATGTCCTTCGAACCCCTGTCACCGGCACGTTCATTTGCGCCCGCCACGATATACAGCGGCGCGACGCCCCGGTTCACCGGAACCGGGCGATGTACTCGACCACCATTACTTCACCGTGACTTCGGCTCACGGTTGACCTGCCTCACCCGCGCCCGCAGCGCCTCCCTCACAGGCAGCGAGCGCAGTACGTCCGTCAGATGCTCGGCCGTCCTTACGTTGCACCGCCCCAGATCGACCAGGGCGAACGGCTCGGCGCTCGCACCGGTCACCGGGTCGACGCCCAGCGACGGCAGCACGACCCCCACTCCCGCGAGCGCGTCCCGCAGCGACTCCACGATCTCTTCGGTCGAGCGCACCTTTTCCTACCTCCACGCTGAGTTTGCGATTCACCACACAGCGTGGCCGACGCGCCTCTAACCTGGCGATATACGGCGGCCCAACAACCCGATGTGTGCGACAGGGAGTTGCCCATGCCCGGATCCAGGGACCTCGACCCGTCCTCTTCCCCGCGAGCCCTCCTGGGCGCCGAACTCCGCCACGCCCGCGAGAAGGCCGGCCTCAGCCAGGAGGAACTGGGCCAGCGGCTGTTCGTGAGCGGGTCGTTCATCGGGCAGCTGGAGGCGGGTACGCGCAGGATGCAGCGGGAGTACGCGAGGCTGCTGGACGAGGTACTGGGGACGGGGGACTTCTTTCAGCGGAACTGCGGGGCGGCGGCGAAGTCGAAGTATCCGGAGCATTTTGCGGAGGCGGTAGAAGCCGAGGCGCTGGCTACGGAGATCCGGCAGTATTCGCCTCTCCTGATTCCTGGACTGCTGCAAACGCCCGCATACGCACGGGCCGTGTTCCGCGCCTACCGGCCCACAGCACCGGCAGAGGTGATCGAGGAGTTGGTGACGGCTCGTGTGGACAGGAGCCGCATCCTCGACGATCCAACAAGCCCGTTGTTGTGGACCGTACTTGACGAGGCCGCACTGCGTCGGCACACCGGTGGCCGGGAGGTGATGGCAGAGGCCTTACGCCACGTCACTGCTCTGATTCGCCGGAACCGGATCATCGTGCAGGTGCTGCCGCTACGCGCGGGCGCCCATGCATCAATGGAGGGCTCCATGAAGCTGATGGATTTCGAGGACGCCCCTCCGCTGCTCTACTTCGAGGGGGTCGGCACGGGACGGCTGGAGGACGACCCGTCAACCGTCCGGTACCAGCGGCGCACCTTCCAACTCCTCACAGCGTGCGCCCTCTCCCCGGACGAGTCCTTGGCTCTCATCGAGGACATCGCGCAGGATTACGACCATGAGGAGCATCCCTGAGCACGACCTGGACGCCGCGGCCTGGCACAAGTCCAGTTACAGCGGCGGCAGCGGCGGCGACTGCCTGGAAATAGCAGGCAACCAGCCCACCCTCGTACCCGTACGCGACTCCAAGGCACCCCACGGCCCGAAGCTCGTGTTCCGGGCCACGGCCTGGGCCGCCTTTGTGGCAAACCTCAAGGACGGCACCGCCTGAGCTTCGGGATCCGGGCTTCGAGCTCTCTTTTCAAGGAACGGGTAGAGGGCCTCAACCCGCCCTCCCACCCCGCGTGTTGACTTGACGCGTTCGGCTTGCCACGGACAGTGACAGGCCTCTAACGTTCACGCACAAGCAACAGCCCCCGCCCGGTGCGCCAACACCTGCGGGGGCTTAACCAACGAGATCGAAACGACCGATCCCATGGCTGAAGCCAACTTTAGTGCTGCCTCCCTGTCCGCGCACCCATCCGCGCACCCGATGGCGAACCCGGGCTACGGCAAGCGCTCCGCCCCTGACCAACTCCCGCGCTCGAACCACGACTTCGCCCTGCTCCCACCCCGCGAAGCCGCCATCGCCGCCTACCTGGACCGGCTCCCCGACGGCGCAGACATCTCCGTAAAGACGCTGGCCAAGCACCTCCCGTACGGACAGTGCGCCCTCGGCACCGCCCTCAACCGCATCCAGCAGGCAGGACACCTGCGCCGAGGCCGGGAGTGCGTGACGGCGGACGACGGCAGTTCCCGCTGGATCACCCGATCGTGGTGGTCCCGCACCGCCCGGGACGATGACTGGTGGGCGGCCTTCACACGCGGCGACGTACCGAAGCAGCAGCGTCCTACCCGTTCCCGCGCCCACATCCTCCTGGCCGCCCTCGGCCGCACGGCGCCCGTCCTGTCCCTCTCCCAGGCCGACTGCGCGACGCTCGCCCCGCTGGTGACGGAGTGGTTCGAGCGGGGCGCCTCGGAGGAGGACGTACGGCGTGCGCTCACGGCTGGCCTGCCGACCCCCGTCCACCACCCCGCGGCCCTGGTCCGCAACCGCCTGACCAGCAAACTCCCGCCCCCGCCTGCCCCGCGTCCGCCATTGAGGGTCCTGGAGTGCGCGAACTGCGGCGTCCCGGGACGTCCGGAAACCCTGCCAGGGGGCCGTTGCAGCGCCTGCCGGGGCGAACGCGCCCCCGCGCAACCCCCTGCACTCCTTTCCGCCCCCACGGTCCACACCCGCGCGGCCGAGATCCGCGCCGCAATGGCCCAACGACGCCGAGAGAAGGCATCCACATGACGGCTCCTACGGTCCGGCTCCACCAGCCCGGGGCACGATGGAGGGAAGGAGGCGAAGCCATGACCCGAGACACGACCGACCGCCCGCAGATGGATGTCGAGGACTTCGACGAACTCGTGAGCAGGGCTCCGAGGGAGATCCGGAACAGGCTGGAGTTCCTGGGCGGGCGACTGTGCATCCGGCACGGCCCGCTCGACGTAGACGAGTTCGAGGAGCTTGCCGCAGCGGCGCCCGAGGCAGTGCGGCTTGAGTACATCAATGGAAAGGTAGAGGTCAAAGCCATGCAGGACGGCAACCACACGTCGATCTTCCTGTGGCTGTCGCGCCAGTGCATGCAGCATCGACCCGACTTGGATCTCGCACCGGAGCGGGGCGTCAAGGCAGAGGCTTACCGCAAGGGCCGGGCACGCACGGATGGGTTCCTGGCACCAGTGGATCACTTCAAGGGCGACCGAGAGTGGTCCGACCCCGACGGTGCCCTGATGGCCGTAGAAATCACTTCCCACGACCGCGATACCGACCAACGCGACCGCATCGACAAGCCCGTCGGCTACGCAGCGGCCGACATCCCCGTATACCTCCTCATCGACCGCGACAACAACACACTCACCGTCCACAGCGAACCGAAAGACGGCCGCTACCAGCAGATCTCCCGACACCCCTGGGGCGCCACCGTCGAGCTCCCCGCCCCCGTGAACATCACCCTGGACACCGAGAAACTCAAGGACTACGCCGACTGACGACAATGGACCCATGAACCACGCCCAGCTCACCGCCCTAGGCCGTGCCCTCCGTCTCCTCGGTGAGCACGGGGAGGCCCTCACCTCCGACACCCCGGACGGCAAACTGCACGAGGTCAAGGCCGACCTGAAGCGCGCCCTGGACCTGCTGGAGGACAGCGTCACCACGGCGGCGCCCAGCACGCGCTGCCCCGAGCACCCCACCGGCCCGGTCGACGAGGCCGCCCCCGACCTGTGCCTGCTGTGCGAAACCCGGCGCCGGGCCGCCCGCCGCGCGGAGTTCAACGGCCCTGCCCCGCACACCCCGCCCGCCGAGCCGGTCCAGTCCCGCTACGGCGTCAGCGGCGACCGCCCCCAGCCCCAGCAGCGCTGGCTGCCGGAGCTGTGGACCGGCCAGACGTGGCAGCTGTGCGGCACCCCGCGCCGGGACCGCCGCGAGGCAGAGCTGTACATCGCCGCCCAGCGCAAGGCTCCCCGGGCGGCCATGGCGTACCGGCTCGTGCACGAGTTCACCGACTACGAGGTCCTGCGCGTGTGGGGTACGCCGGTCAGGGTCGACATCGAGCCGATGGGCAACCTCTAGCTCACAGCAGGGGCAGCGCCTGGAAGTCGTAGCCCTCCCACAGCCTGCGCGAGGCCTCCTCCGGGTACGCCCTCACCTCGGGCTCCGCGTCCAGCACCTGCACCAGCCGCCGCTCGTCGTCGTACGCCGGCCACCCCGGGTCGCCCGACCTCGCGAACGCCGTCCAGGACGACCGGAAGCGGGACGACAGCGCCTCGGCCTCGGCGGACGGCTCCGTGCCCGCGAACAGCAGAAGCCCGAGGTCCGCCCCGTACGTGCCGAAGAGCAGGGGGATGTCCAGGCCGTGGCAGGCGCCCAGCGCACCGCCGTTCCCCGGGGCCGGCCAGGTCAGTTCGTAGACGTGTGCGCGGCCGCCGCCCGCGCGCTGCGCCTCGGCCAGGTGCTGGGAGGGCATGTTGAACAGCCAGTCCGTCTGGACGCGTTCGTAGAGCTCGCCGGGGGAGGCGTCGGGGAAGGCCGTGCGGTAGGCCTGTTCGCCGTCGGGGCCGGGGGCGAAGAGGCGGAGGGCCGCTGTGGCCCTCTCCTCGGTTATCTGGCCCAGTTGCCCCGCCATGGCGATGAAGAGGCGGTACTCGTCGCGGTTGTGGCCGACGAGCAGTTCGACGTCCTTCGCCGCACCGGCCGCCAGCGCCTGCCAGGGCGTGGTCGGCAGGACCTCGCCGTCGACGACCGGCGAGAAGGGCGTGACCGTCGGCGCCGCGTGACCCCAGCGGTCGATGTACTGGAGCATCTTGGCACTCAACGACTCGCCCGCCGAGGTCAGTTCGCGCGGGGGGATCGTCGCCAGGTCGGCAACCGTGGGGCGCAGCCCCAGCTCGGCGGCGAGAGCGGCACCGATGTCACGGGCCAGGGCGTCCGAGAAGAACGTCCCCGGCACGCTCTGCGCGATCGCCCGCCGGAACAGGCCCGCCGCCCTCGGCATGGCCAGCAGTGAGGCCACGGAACCCGCCCCCGCCGACTCGCCGAAGACCGTGACCTGGCCGGGGTCGCCGCCGAACGCCTCGATGTTGTCGCGCACCCACTCCAGCGCGGCAACCTGGTCGAGCAGACCGCGGTTGGCGGGCGCCCCCTCGATATGGGCGAAACCCTCCATGCCGACGCGGTAGTTGAGGGACACGACCACGAGATCGCCGTCGGTCGCGATGCGCAGGGCGTCGTAGCCGGGGCTGCCGGCGTGGCCGAGCTTGTAGGCGCCGCCGTAGATCCACACCATCACCGGGCGGCGGGCGCCCGGGTCGGGGTCGGGGGTCCAGACGTTGACCGTGAGCCACTCGTCGCCCTCGGGCACGTCGAGCAGGCCCGGGCCGCCCAGGTTGCCGAGGTCCTGCGGGGGCGGCGGGCCGAAGGCGTACGCGTCCCGTATGCCGTCCCAGGCGTGGGCCGGGCCCGGTGCCATGAAGCGGGCCCCGCCCACGGGGGGTGCGGCGAAGGGGATGCCGCGGAAGACGGCGAGGCCCTCCTCCCTTTGGCCGCGTACCGCACCGGCGGTGGTGCGCACCACCGGTGCGGGCTGCCCGGCTGAGGCGCCGGTCGGGGGGTGGGACTCGGTCGTCGTCATCTGTGGATCTCCTCACGGGGTGCCGGTGAACAGGCGCTCCGCCAGTGTCCTTGACTGACGCAAGTGAATCCAGGGGCGGCCCGGGTGCGGACCGTGTGCGGTCAGCTGAGCGTCTTGAGCGCCGCCGGGTCGTAGGGCGCCAGCTCGTCGAAGCTGCCGGACAGGACCTTCCGCGCCCACTGCGGGTCCTGGAGCAGGGCGCGGCCGACGGCGACCATCTCGAACTCGTCGCGCTCGAAACGGTCCAGGAGGTTGTCGAGGTCGCCGACCTCGGCGCCCTGGCCCTGGAAGGCCTTGATGAAGTCGCCGTTCAGGCCGACCGAGCCGACGGTGATGGCCGGCTTGCCGGTGATCTTCTTGCTCCAGCCGGCCAGGTTGAGGTCGGAGTCGTCGAACTCGGGGACCCAGTAGCGGCGGGTGGAGGCGTGGAAGGCGTCGACACCGGCCGCGGCGAGCGGGGTCAGGATGGCCTCCAGCTCCTCGGGCGTCTCGGCGAGGCGGGCGTCGTAGGCGTCCTGCTTCCACTGTGAGTAGCGGAAGATGACGGGGAAGTCGGCGGAGACGGTCTCGCGGACGGCCGCGACGATCTCCGCCGAGAACTTGGCACGGGCGACCGGGTCGCCGCCGTAGGCGTCGGTACGGCGGTTGGTGCCGTCCCAGAGGAACTGGTCGAGCAGGTAGCCGTGGGCTCCGTGGATCTCCACGCCGTCGAAGCCGATGCGCTCGGCGGCGGCCGCGGCCTCGGCGAACGCGCCGATGACGGCGTCGATGTCGGCCTGGGTCATGGCCTTGCCGGTGGGCTCGGCGGCGCCGATGCGCAGGCCGGAGGGGCCGACGGCCGGGGCGTCCGCGACCGGCGGCTCGCCCTGGTTGCGGACCATGCCGATGTGCCACAGCTGCGGCACGATCGTGCCGCCCGCGGCGTGCACCGCGTCGGCGACCTTCGCCCAGCCCGCGAGCTGCTCATCGCCGTGGAACCGCGGCACGCGGTCGCTCTGCCCGGCCGACTCGTGGCCGACGTAGGTGCCCTCGGTGATGATCAGGCCGACGCCGGCGGCGGCGCGGCGGGAGTAGTAAGAGATGACGTCCTCGCCCGGGACGCCGCCCGGGGAGAACATGCGGGTCATCGGCGCCATCGCGATCCGGTTCGGGACGGTCAGGCCGCCCAGCGATACGGGCCGGGACAGGATTTCGGCGGCACGGGAGGCGGCGACGGTCACGTGGGGGCTCCTCTTCGGATACCGGACAGTATGTGCATACGCATAGGACGTACGTTTCAACCATCCGGCCCCGCCCAGGCCATCCCGCCCGCACTGTGATCCCGGACACGCCCGAGGGCGGCACTCCCTGTCGGAACAGGAAGTGCCGCCCTCGGCAAGGACGTTGATCGACCAGATCGATCAGAAGTCCATGTCACCGCCCGGCATGCCGCCGCCGGCGGGCGCGGCGGCCTTCTCCGGCTTGTCGGCGATGACGGCCTCGGTGGTGAGGAACAGCGCGGCGATGGAGGCGGCGTTCTGCAGAGCGGAACGGGTCACCTTCGCCGGGTCGATGATGCCCTCGGCGATCATGTCGACGTACTCACCGGTCGCGGCGTTCAGGCCGTGGCCGACCTGGAGGTTGCGGACCTTCTCCACGACGACGCCGCCCTCGAGACCACCGTTGACGGCGATCTGCTTCAGCGGGGCCTCCAGGGCGAGCTTCACGGCGTTCGCGCCGGTCGCCTCGTCACCCTCGAGCTCCAGCTTCTCGAAGACCTGGGAGGCCTGGAGCAGGGCCACGCCACCACCGGCGACGATGCCCTCCTCGACGGCCGCCTTGGCGTTGCGGACGGCGTCCTCGATGCGGTGCTTGCGCTCCTTGAGCTCCACCTCGGTGGCGGCACCGGCCTTGATGACGGCCACGCCGCCGGCCAGCTTCGCCAGACGCTCCTGGAGCTTCTCGCGGTCGTAGTCCGAGTCGCTGTTCTCGATCTCGGCGCGGATCTGGTTGACCCGGCCCTGGACCTGGTCGGCGGAGCCGGCACCGTCGACGATGGTGGTCTCGTCCTTGGTGATGACGACCTTGCGGGCCTTGCCCAGCAGGTCGATCGTGGCGTTCTCCAGCTTGAGGCCGACCTCCTCGGAGATCACCTCGCCGCCGGTGAGGATGCCGATGTCCTGCAGCATCGCCTTGCGGCGGTCACCGAAGCCCGGGGCCTTGACGGCGACGGACTTGAAGGTGCCGCGGATCTTGTTGACCACCAGGGTCGACAGGGCCTCGCCCTCGACGTCCTCGGCGATGATCAGCAGCGGCTTACCCGACTGCATGACCTTCTCCAGGAGCGGGAGCAGGTCCTTGACGTTGGAGATCTTCGAGTTCGCGATCAGGATGTACGGGTCGTCGAGGACGGCCTCCATACGCTCCATGTCGGTGGCGAAGTACGCCGAGATGTAGCCCTTGTCGAAGCGCATACCCTCGGTGAGCTCCAGCTCCAGACCGAAGGTCTGGGACTCCTCGACGGTGATGACGCCTTCCTTGCCGACCTTGTCCATGGCCTCGGCGATGAGCTCGCCGATCTGGGTGTCGGCGGCGGAGATGGAGGCCGTGGAGGCGATCTGCTCCTTGGTCTCGACGTCCTTCGCCTGCTCCAGCAGGGCGGCGGAGACGGCCTCGACGGCGCGCTCGATACCGCGCTTGAGGGCCATCGGGTTGGCGCCGGCGGCTACGTTGCGCAGGCCCTCCTTGACCAGGGCCTGGGCGAGAACGGTCGCCGTGGTCGTACCGTCACCGGCGACGTCGTCCGTCTTCTTGGCGACTTCCTTGACCAGCTCGGCGCCGATCTTCTCGTACGGGTCCTCGAGCTCGATCTCCTTGGCGATGGAGACACCGTCGTTGGTGATCGTGGGCGCGCCCCACTTCTTCTCGAGGACGACGTTGCGGCCCTTGGGGCCGAGCGTCACCTTCACGGCGTCCGCGAGCTGGTTCATGCCGCGCTCGAGGCCGCGCCGCGCCTCCTCGTCGAACGCGATGATCTTGGCCATGTGAAGTGGTCCCTCCAGGACTGGGGGTGATTACTTCGGACCGCGCCCGCGCCCGCGACGGACGGCTCGCCTGCCTCGTGGTTCCTTCCCACCTGGCCTGCGGGCCTCACCGACCCGGTCCTTACGTTGTCACTCTCACCTTCAGAGTGCTAACGCAATGATTAGCACTCGACCCCCGAGAGTGCAAGGCGCCCTCGCGTAGCGAGTGCTCGTTGAGGGGTGGTGGTCGGGTGACGGGCGGGCGCAAGCGCCTCCCCGGGATCGGGCGGGGCGCTCAGCCGCCCGCGAACGCCGCCCGACAGCCCTTTCGAACAGGCCGAAGGGCCCGCACCCCGGGGGGTGCGGGCCCTTCAGAGAAGACCGGTCGCTTGCGCTTGGTCGTGGTGCGCGTTCAGGCAGAGACGCGAACCATGTCGGCCTGCGGCCCCTTCTGGCCCTGCGAGATCTCGAACTCGACCCGCTGGCCCTCTTCAAGGGTGCGGTAGCCGTCCATCTGGATCGCACTGTAGTGGACGAAAACATCCGCACCACCGTCGACCGCGATGAAGCCGTACCCCTTCTCCGCGTTGAACCACTTGACGGTGCCCTGAGCCATGCCTAACTCCCCTATTACTGGCCCTTGCACAGATCCACACTTCGCGGACCCGGGTCAGACCTCACCCCCCACGGTTGGGGGCGTGCGCCGGAACGCGTCGACCGCGGCTGAATGTATCTGTCCAACTGCCGTCTGCAACAGGTCAATCGGACGAGAATTCTGGACGCGCAGGGTCCGGAATGTAGGGAGAATTCGCCCGACTTCAGGGCAAGTCGGGCCACACAAAAGGAACAAAAGCCGCAGAAGACGCACACACTTTGGCTACATCTTGTCGGGTGCGCGGCAGGAATTCAGGGCTCCCGATCAGAAGATCGGCGCTGCGTTCCCCAACTGTACCGCGCTCAATCACACAGAATTGCCCCCTCCGCTTCTCTCACGGAGGGGGCAATTCGATGAACTCTCAGTAACCGCGGTTACCGAAGGTAATAAACAAGCCGGTCGACCGGTTCAGCCACCCGCGACGGCCGGGATGATCGACACCCCGGCACCGTCCGGCGTCGCCGTCTCCAGCCCCTGCTCGAACCGCACGTCGTCGTCGTTGACGTACACGTTGACGAACCGGCGCAGCTTGCCCTGGTCGTCCAGCACCCGGGCGGCGATCCCGGTGTGGTTCTTCTCCAGATCGGCGATGACCTCGCCGAGGGTCGCCCCCTCGGCGGCGACCTCGGCCTGGCCGCCGGTGTAGGTACGCAGGATGGTGGGGATGCGAACGGTGACGCTCATGACTTCAAAACCTCCGGTTGGACGAGATACCCAGGCAGCCGACGACGATCAGACGAGCCCAGCCTCACGGAACGAATCAAGGTTGGGACGAATGGTCGCGGTAAGCCCGGTCCCAGCCACCGCATCCAGCGTCTTCAGACCATCGCCCGTGTTCAGCACAACGGTCGTCAACGACGGGTCGAGCACCCCGTTCTCGACCAGCTTCTTCGCCACGCCCACGGTCACACCGCCGGCGGTCTCCGCGAAGATGCCCTCGGTCCGGGCGAGGATCTTGATCGCGTCGACGATCTGCTCGTCGTTCACGTCCTCCACCGCACCGCCCGTGCGGCGCGCGATGTCGAGCACGTAGGGGCCGTCCGCCGGGTTGCCGATCGCCAGCGACTTGGCGATGGTGTCCGGCTTCTGGGGGCGTACGACGTCGTGGCCGGCCTTGTACGCCGTCGACACCGGCGAGCAGCCCTCGGCCTGCGCGCCGAAGATCTTGTACGGCTTGTCCTCGACCAGCCCGAGCTTGATCAGCTCCTGGAGGCCCTTGTCGATCTTCGTGAGCTGCGAGCCGGAGGCGATCGGCACCACGAGCTGGTCCGGCAGCTGCCAGCCGAGCTGCTCGCAGATCTCGTACGCCAGGGTCTTGGAGCCCTCCGCGTAGTACGGCCGGAGGTTGACGTTGACGAAGCCCCAGCCCTCGCCGGCCGGGTCGCCGATCAGCTCGGAGCAGAAGCGGTTCACGTCGTCGTAGTTGCCCTGGATGCCGACGAGTTCACCGCCGTAGACCGCGGCCATGACGACCTTGCCCTGCTCCAGGTCGTGCGGGATGAACACGCAGGAGCGGAAGCCGGCGCGGGCCGCCGCGGCACCCACGGCGCCGGCGAGGTTGCCGGTGGAGGAGCAGGACAGCGTGGTGAAGCCGAAGACGCGGGCGGCCTCGATGGCCTGGGCGACGACACGGTCCTTGAAGGAGTGCGTCGGGTTGCCGGAGTCGTCCTTGACGAAGAGCTTGCCGGCGTCGACACCCAGTTCGCGCGCGAGGTTGTCGGCCTTGACGAGCTGGGTCCAGCCCGGGTTGATGTTCGGCTTGTCCGCCACGTCGGCCGGGACCGGCAGCAGCGGGGCGTAGCGCCAGATGTTCGCGGGCCCCGCTTCGATCCGCTTGCGGAGTTCCTCGGTGTCGTAGGCCGAGAAGTCGTAGGCGATCTCCAGCGGGCCGAAACACTCCTCGCACGCGAAGACCGGGCCGAGGGGTACGCGGTGGCCGCACTCGCGGCAGCTCAGCGCGGCGGCGGGGCCGAGGTCTACGGTGGAGTGGGTGGTGCTTGCAACAGTCTGCACAGCCATGTGAGGCGAGGCCCTTTCTCCTCATCTTCCTCACGACGCATCTCGCCGTGAGACGGATTTGGCACCTTCCCGAGCCGGGAGCCTCGCGGAGCGGTCGACAGTGACCTACGAGTATCGGCTGGAGGGTTGCCGGGGCTTCATCGGGCCGTTTCCCTCTGCCCCTCTGGATGAGCTGTATGCGGTTGTAAACGACGGCTGACCCCGGACATGCGATGGTCATCCGCGTTGTTCAAGACTGTAACCGACGACCAGCACAGTTGAGATAGTCGTCCGAACCGCGAGATGGCTCACAGTCCGTCCCGCCGAGAGTACGCAGAGGAGCCGCCACGGTGCTGGAAGAAGTCGAGCGCTGGCTGAGCACCCGTTCCTGGTCAGCGACCGGTCGTCCGCTCCACCAGATTCTGGCCGCCAAGCAGCGCACGGGCCAGACGGTGAGCGTGGTGCTGCCCGCGCTCAACGAAGAGGAGACGGTCGGTGACATCGCCGCCGTCATCCGTCACGACCTGATGCGGCAGGTGCCGCTCGTCGACGAGCTGGTCGTCGTCGACTCGGGGTCGACCGACCGTACGTCGGAGGTGGCCGCCGCCGCGGGCGCGACGGTGGTGCACCGCGACGAGATCCTCCCGTCGATCCCGGCCGTGCCCGGCAAGGGCGAGGTGCTGTGGCGTTCCCTCCTCGTCACCCGCGGGGACATCGTCTGCTTCATCGACGCCGACCTGAGGGACTTCTCGTCCGACTTCGTCTCCGGGATCGTGGGCCCGCTGCTCACCGACCCGGACATCGACCTGGTGAAGGGCATGTACGACCGTCCGCTCGGCGGCGCTGCCGGGCAGGGCGGCCGGGTGACGGAACTGATGGCCCGCCCGCTGCTCAACATGCACTGGCCGCAGCTGGCCGGCTTCGTGCAACCGCTCGGCGGCGAGTACGCGGCCCGCCGCTCGCTGCTGGAGCAGCTGCCGTTCCCCGTCGGGTACGGCGTCGAGCTGGGCATGCTGGTCGACGCCCTGCACCTGGTGGGCCTGGACGCCCTCGCCCAGGTGGACATCGGAGTGCGCAAGCACCGGCACCAGGACGGGCAGGCACTGGGCCGGATGGCCGCCGCGATATACCGCACGGCCCAGCTGCGGCTGGCCCGCGGGCATCTGATCCGGCCGTCCCTGACGCAGTTCGAGCGGGGCGGGGACGGCTTCGAGCCGCGGACCTACTCCGTGGACACCGAGGAGCGTCCGCCGATGGTGGAGATCGCCGAGTACCAGGCGCGGAAGGCGGCGTGACCGGGGTCGTTTTCGGCCGGGTGGGTCAGGTCCGTACGTTTGAGCGTTTCCGGGCCGGGCTAGGTTGAGGCGTATGGCTTCGACGTACGGTGCTGCACAGGTGCTGGTGGCCTCCAACCGCGGCCCGGTCTCTTACGCGGTGGGCGAGGACGGTTCGCTGAACGCCAAGCGCGGCGGCGGCGGGCTGGTCTCGGGGCTGTCCGCGATCGGCTCGGACGCTGACGCGCTGTGGGTCTGCTCGGCGCTGTCCGACGGCGACCGCGAGGCGGTCCGGCGGGGCGTCGGCGAGGACGGCGTACGGATGCTGGACATCCCGGCCGACGTGCACGCGGACGCGTACAACGGCATCGCGAACTCGGTGCTGTGGTTCGTTCACCACATGCTCTACCAGACGCCGCTGGAGCCGGTCTTCGACGCGGAGTTCCGGCGCCAGTGGGCGTCCTACGAGACGTACAACCGGGCGTTCGCCGAGGCGCTGGCCGAGGAAGCCGCGCAGGGCGCGGCGGTGGTGGTGCAGGACTACCACCTGACGCTGGTGCCGGGCATGCTCCGCGAGCTGCGGCCGGACCTCAGGATCGGCCACTTCTCGCACACGCCCTGGGCGCCGCCCGAATACTTCCGGATGCTGCCGGACGACGTGGCCGGGCAGGTGCTGCGCGGCATGCTGGGCGCGGACCGGCTGGGCTTTCTCACGCAGCGCTGGGCGGACGCGTTCACCGCGTGCGCCGAGCAGTTCGCCGGCGGGCTCGGCGGCACGCGGATCGGCGTGCACGGGCTGGGGGCCGACGCGGACTTCCTGCGGCAGCGGTCGCACGAGGCGGACGTCGAGGAACGGATGGCCGCGCTCCGGGAGGAGATCGGCGAGGGCCGCCGCACCATCGTCCGGGTCGACCGCACCGAGCTGTCGAAGAACATCGTGCGCGGCCTGCTGGCCTACCGCCGGCTCCTCGACACGCACGCCGAGTGGCGCGAGCGCGTGGTGCACGTCGCGTTCGCGTACCCGTCGCGGCAGGACCTCGCGGTGTACCGGGAGTACACGGCTGAGGTGCAGCGGGTCTCGGACGAGATCAACGCCGAGTACGGGACGCCGGGGTGGACCCCGGTCGTACTGAACCTCAAGGACGACTTCGCCCGCTCCCTGGCCGCGTACCGGCTGGCCGACGTGGCGCTCGTCAACCCCATCCGGGACGGCATGAACCTCGTCGCCAAGGAGGTCCCGGTCATCTCCGACGCGGGCTGCGCGCTGGTGCTGTCGCGGGAGGCGGGGGCGTTCGAGGAGCTGGGCGAGGACGCGATCGTGGTGAACCCGTACGACGTGACGGGGACGGCGGTGGCCCTGCACGAGGCGCTCTCGATGCGCCCGGAGGAACGCGCCGAGCGCGGCAAGCGGCTGGCAGCGGCGGCGACCGCGCTGCCGCCGGCGCAGTGGTTCCTGGACCAGCTCGACGCGTTGAGGGGCTGATCGCCGATGACCGGTCCCACGGACTCCCCGCTGCCGGCGCCCGCCACGAAAGCCGGCCAGGAAGGTCTGGACGCTCTCCTCACCCACCCCGGCAAGGCGCTGATCGGCCTCGACTTCGACGGGACGCTCGCGCCGATCGTGGCCGACCCCGAGAAGGCCCGGGCCCACCCGGAGGCCGTGCCCGCACTGGCCGCGCTCGCGCCGAAGGTGGCCGCCGTGGCGGTGATCACCGGTCGGCCTGCCGAGGTCGCCGTGCGCAACGGCGGCTTCGCGGAGGTCCCGGGCCTGGAGCACCTCGTGGTCCTCGGCCACTACGGCGCCGAGCGCTGGGACGCCCGGACCGGCGAGGTCAGCGCCCCCGAGCCGCATCCCGGCGTCGCCGCGGTCCGCACCGAGCTGCCCGAGCTCCTCGAACGGTTCGGCGCGTCGCAGGGGACCTGGGTCGAGGACAAGGGCCGGGCGGTGGCGGTGCACACCCGCCGGGCCGCCGACCCGCAGGCCGCGCTGGACTCCCTGCGCGGACCGCTCGCCGGCCTGGCCGGCCGCCACGGCCTGATCGTGGAGCCCGGCCGCATGGTCCTCGAACTCCGCCCGCCCGGCATGGACAAGGGCGCCGCCCTCGCCGGGTTCGCCCGGGAGATCGGCGCCGGGTCCGTCCTCTTCGCCGGCGACGACCTGGGCGACCTGCCCGCCTACTCGGCCGTCGACGAGCTCCGCTCGGACGGCATGCCGGGCCTGCTGGTGTGCAGCGGCAGCGACGAGGTGACCGAGCTGAGGGAGCGGGCTGACGTGGTGGTGGACGGCCCGGAGGGTGTCGTACGCCTGCTGCGCGAGCTGGCGGACCGGCTCGGCTGACGCGTCCTGAGGGGGCCTTTCACTATGCCCGCCCGGGTCGCGCGGCCTGGCACCGCACCTCGCCGCGTTGCCGAAAAGCCCTAGTAGCTCCGCTACGAGGGCTCTCCGGCGCCTTGCGATGCACGGCACCAGACCACGCGACCTCATCCGGGCGCTCATAGTGAAAGGACCCCTAACGCTCCGCCCGGCGCGTCTCCCGTATGCGCCGCAGCCGGTTCACCGTCACCGGGTCGTGGGACAGGGCCCGGGGGTCGTCCAGCAGGGCGTTGAGGAGCTGGTAGTAGCGCACGGGGGCGAGGCCCAGCTCCTCCCGTATGGCCCGTTCCTTCGCACCGGGTCCGGAAAAACCGCGGCGTTCGAGCGCGAGGATGTCCCGCTCCCCGCGCCCGAGCCGCTCGTCACCCGTGTCCTCGTCCATGTCAGGCACCGTAACGCCCGCCACCGACAGCGGGACTACTCCGCGCTCTCCGCCCGGCTCGCCGCCGCCTGGAGGTGGCCCAGGACGCCCGAGGGGCTGCCGGAGGGCGCGACGGCCTTGCCGATCTGCGTCTTGACCTGGGCGCTGACGTCGGCCCAGGAGGTCTTGCCGACCGGGTAGAGCTCGGAGACCGGCAGTTCCTCCAGGAACGGCTTGAGGTGCCGGTCCTGGCCGGAGGCGGCCATGGTCTGGGACGCGGAGCCGGTGACCGGCAGCAGGTCGTACTCGCGGGAGAAGGCCAGCACGTTCTTCTCGCTGTAGACGAAGTCGAGGAAGTCGCCGACCTGGTCGCGGTGGCCGTTCTTCCGGAAGGCCGTCATCCAGTCGGCGACACCGAGCGTGGACTTGCTCGGCCCCTCCTTGCCGGGCGTCGGCACCATGCCGTACTCGACCCCGCGCTTGGCGGCGATCTTCATCAGGGAGGGGTGGCCGTTGAGCATGCCGACCTCGCCCTTGGCGAAGGCGGAGAACGCGGCGGCCCGGTTGAGCTCGCCGGGCGCGACCGGCCCGGTCAGGTCCTTGCCGACCAGTTCGTTCTTCAGCCAGGAGAAGGTGTCGATGTTCTCCGGGGAGTCGATGCCGTAGCTGCCGACGGTGTCGGCGTAGCCGCCCCCGCCGCTGAGCATCCACTGCATGGTCTCGGCCTGGGCCTCCTCCGGGCCGAGGGGCAGCGCGTAGGGGTACTTCACGCCCTCGTCCTTGAGTGCCTCGGCGTCGTCGGCCAGGTCGTCCCAGGTCCGGGGCGGGGTGATGCCGGCCTTGGCGAAGAGGGTCTTGTTGTAGAAGAGCACGCGGGTGGAGGAGGCGAACGGCATGCCGTACTGCACACCCTTGACCTGTCCCGCGGAGGCCAGCTGCCCGACGAAGTCTGCCTGCACGGGTATGGAGAGCAGGTCGTCGGCCTTGTAGAGCTGGTTCTGCGCCGCGTAGTCGGCGTACGCGCCGATCTGCGCCATGTCCGGCGGGTCACCGGCGGCGACCATCTCCCGGACCTTGCGGTCGACGTCGTTCCAGGAGTAGACGCTGACGTCGATCTTCACACCGGGGTTGTCGGCCTCGTACTCCTCGACGAGCTTGTCCCAGTACTTCTTGGAGCTGTTGGCCGCACTGTCGCCGTAGTCGGCGGCGACCAGCTTCAGGGTCACGTCGGCGGAGCCGCCCGTCACGCCACAGCCGCCGAGGACCGCCGTCATGCCCAGTGCGGACACCACCGCGATCGTTTCTGCCATTCGCCGCCGCTGCACCGCTGTTCTTCCCCAACCCTGGCGTCACCGCCAACGAAAGTTTTCGATATTCGGAACAAGGTCTACACCACCTAAGTGGACTAGACCTCTCGCGGGTCCTCGGGTCACACTGTTCTCCGTGAGACATGTCATCGCCCTCGACGTGGGCGGCACCGGAATGAAGGGCGCCCTGGCCGGGCCGGAGGGCGAGCTGCTGCACCGCGCCCGCCGCCCCACCGGACGCGAGCACGGACCGGACTCCGTGGTCGCGGGCATCCTCGACTTCGCCGCCGAGCTGCGCGCGTACGGCGCCGAGCACTTCGGCACGCCCGCGTCGGCCGCCGGCGTGGCCGTCCCCGGCATCGTCGACGAGGCGCGGGGCATCGCCGCGTACTCGGCGAACCTCGGCTGGCGCGACGTGGCCCTGCGCGACCTGCTGGCGGAGCGACTGGGCGTCCCGGTCGCCCTCGGCCACGACGTACGGACCGGCGGCCTCGCCGAGGGCCGGGTCGGCGCGGGCCGGGGCGCCGACCGGTTCCTGTTCGTGGCCCTGGGCACCGGCATCGCGGGCGCCATCGGAGTCGACGGCCGGGTCGAGGCGGGCGCGCACGGCTTCGCGGGCGAGATCGGCCACATCGTCGTACGCCCCGGCGGAGCCGAGTGCCCCTGCGGCCAGCGCGGCTGCCTGGAGCGCTTCGCCTCGGCGGCGGCGGTGAGCGAGGCCTGGGCCGCGGCCTCCGGGGACCCGGGGGCGGACGCGGCGGACTGCGCGAAGGCGGTGGACTCCGGCGACCCGAGGGCGCGGGCGGTCTGGCAGGGGGCGGTGGACGCCCTGGCCGACGGCCTGGTCACGGCCCTGACCCTGCTGGATCCTCGCACCCTGATCATCGGCGGGGGGCTGGCGGAGGCGGGGGAAACTCTGTTCACCCCACTACGGGAAGCCCTCCGCCACCGCATCACCTTCCAGAAACAACCGTCAATCGTCCCCGCGGCTCTGGGGGACAGCGCCGGTTGCCTGGGGGCGGGCCTGCTGGCCTGGGATCTTCTGTCGTCGACCGACCGTATGGAGGTAACGCCCTGATGACCGATGCCCCAGGGGCGCGGGGAACTGCGCGACCAGCCACCACGCACTCGCACCCGGCGACGGCCGGACACCCCACGGTCCTCACCGGCGCAACCGTCGTCCTCCCCACAGGAACCGTCGAAAACGGCCAGCTGACCATCGACGGCCCCCGCATCACCCACACAGCCCCCGAAAACGCCCAGGTCATCGACGTAACCGGCCACTACGTACTCCCCGGCTTCGTCGACCTCCACAACCACGGCGGAGGCGGAGCCTCCTTCACCTCCGGGTCGGCCGAGGACATCCTCAAGGGCATCCACACCCACCGCCTGCACGGCACGACCACCCTGGTCGCCTCGACCGTCACCGGCGACATGGACTTCCTCACCCGGCGCGCGGGCCTGCTGAGCGAGCTGGCCGAGCAGGGCGAGATCGCCGGCATCCACTTCGAGGGACCGTTCATCTCCCCCTGCCGCAAGGGCGCGCACTCCGAGGAACTGCTGCGCGACCCGGACCCGGCGGAGGTCCGCAAGCTGATCGACGCGGCCCGGGGGAAGGCGAAGATGGTCACGCTGGCCACCGAACTTCCGGGCGGCCTGGACTCCGTACGCCTCCTGGCGGAACACGGCGTGATCGCGGCAATCGGGCATACGGACGCGACGTACGAGCAGACGGCCGAGGCCATCGACGCGGGCGCGACGGTCGCCACCCACCTCTTCAACGCGATGCCGCCACTGGGCCACCGATCCCCCGGCCCGATCGCCGCGCTCCTGGAGGACGACCGGATCACGGTCGAGCTGATCAACGACGGCACGCATCTGCACCCCGCCGCACTCCAGCTGGCGTTCCACCGCGCGGGAGCGCACAGGGTGGCGTTCATCACGGACGCGATGGACGCGGCCGGTTTCGGCGACGGCCGCTACTGGCTGGGCCCGCTGGAGGTGGAGGTCGCGGACGGCGTGGCCCGCCTGGTGGCGGACGGCACGATCGCCGGGTCCACCCTCACCCTGGACCGTGCCTTCAAGCGGGCGGTCACCGTCGACGGCCTGTCCGTCGAGGACGCGGTGGCGGCACTCTCGGCCACCCCGGCCCGGCTCCTCGGCATGGACGACCGGATCGGCTCCCTGGAGCCCGGCAAGGACGCGGATCTGGTGCTCCTGGACGCGGACTACGAGCTCAAGGGCGTGATGCGCCGGGGCGAATGGGTAGTCGGTCCCCAACTGCACTGATCCGTCCCCGCAGTCGAGAGACGGTGGCCGCCCCAGGACTGGGCCGACCGCCGTCTCTTTGGCATGATCGAGCTGCGGAACGTTCACGGCAGCAAGCGCATTCTCGGGGGAGGTCGGCCCAGGTGATCCTCACGGTCACACTGAACACCGCTCTCGACATCACCTACCGCGTACGGTCCCTCCGGCCACACGCCTCCCACCGCGTCTCCGAGGTGACGGAACGCCCCGGCGGCAAGGGCGTCAACGTGGCCCGGGTGCTCGCGGCGCTCGGGCACGAGGTGACGGTGACCGGTTTCACGGGCGGTGCGACGGGACAGGTCGTGCAGGAGCTGCTCGCTGCGGTGCCGGGCGTGGTGGACGCGCTGGTCCCGGTTCCGGGCGCCACCCGCCGCACGATCGCCGTCGTCGACGAGCAGACCGGCGACACGACGCAGCTCAACGAACCGGGCCCGATGGTGACGCCCGCCGAATGGTCGGCCTTCCAGGATGCCTACGAGGACCTGCTGCCGTCCGCCTCGGCAGTGGCACTGTGCGGCAGCCTCCCACCGGGCGTGCCGGTCGGTGCGTACGCCGGCCTGGTCCGTACGGCCCGTGCCGCCGGTGTCCCGGTCCTCCTGGACACGAGCGGCGAAGCCCTGCGCCGGGGCGTCGCGGCCCGCCCGGACATCATCAAGCCGAACGCCGACGAACTGGCGGAACTCACCGGCTCCCACGAGCCCCTGCGGGCCACGCAGGACGCCCGCCGCCGGGGCGCGGGCGCGGTGGTCGCGTCCCTCGGCCCCGAGGGCCTCCTCGCCGCCACCCGAGAGGGCCGCTGGCGAGCCACCCCACCGACCTCTGTGCGAGGCAACCCGACGGGCGCGGGCGACTCGGTGGTCGCGGGCCTGCTGTCGGGCCTGGTCGAACACCTCCCCTGGCCGCACCGCCTGGCCCGGGCAACGGCCTTGTCGGTGGCGACGGTGCAGGCGCCGGTGGCCGGGGAGTTCGAGCGAGGGGTGTATGAGGATCTGCTGGGGCGGGTGGCGGTGACGGGCGAGGTCAGTGCCGCGTGAGCGGGGCCGTCACCGCTGGAGCCAGAGTTGGTCGAGGACTGCGTCACACTGATTGCCCTCGTTGCAGGCCAGCTCGATCGTGTTGGTGCCCTTGGTCAGGGTGACCGGAGCCCAGGAGGTCTGCCAGCCCTTTTCCCAGTCGCCCTTCGGTGAGCCGATGAAGTTCTTCAGGCCCATGGGCTGGGTGTTCGCCTTGCCGTTCACCAGCAGCGTCGCATTGGCGTCGACACCAGGAATGCTGTAGCGGGCATACAGCCGATAGTCGCCGGCCTTCTCGATCCCGTTGACCGTCCAGGTCACCTTGGCGCCGACATGGTTGAAGCCCGTCACATAGACGCCACCGTCGGCCTTCGAGCCCTTGATGTCCGACGCCGTCGAAACGCCCGGCCCGAGCCGCAACGCCTTCACGTCGGTCTTGGGCAGCTCCACCTCGCTCTGCTCGCCCTTGCTCGGCGACGGGCTCGGCTTCGCGTTCTGGGACTGCGTCGGCACCGTGCCCGCCTGGTCGTCGGTGTTGTCCTGGTCCTTCTCGCCGCCCAGCATGGCCACGCCGATGCCGATGACGACCGCGGCGACCACCGCGATCGCGCCGATCAGCAGACCCTTGGTGTTCGGCCCACGACCGCCACGGCCACCACCGCCGCCCGGCAACTGCTGCTGGGCGGTGGGGGCACCGCCGGGCAGCGTCTCCGGTGCCGCGTAGTGCGCGTTCGGCTGGCCGTAGCCGCCCTGCTGCTGCGGGGCCTGCCCATAGGGCGCCGTCTGCGCGCTCTGCGCCTGCTGGCCGTACTGGCGCGTGCCGACCGCCCGCACCCGGTTGACCGAGTTCGGGTAGCCGTAGCCCCCGGACGGCGGCTGGGCGCCGTTGGCCTGCCCGTCGGCGTAGAGATAACCGAACGGGTCGTCGTCCTCGGGCGTGCTCGCGCCGTTGTTGCCGGGCGTCATCCCTTGGTCTCCTCAGTCAGGTGCGGTGCAATGCGGTACATGAAGCAGAGGGCGAGCCTACCCGCTCCCAGTGACCCAAACGGGTGACTCAGACCGCATCAACTCGCTGACCTGGGACTCACCCGGCGCGTCTGTGTTGTTTGGGACGAGATCGTTTCTCGACGTACATCCGCTCGTCAGCGGATTTCAACACTTCGTCCGCCGTCATTCCACAGTGTGCCCATCCGATGCCGAAGCTGGCGCCGACCCGGACGGCCCGCCCCTCGGCACGGATGGGCTGGATGATCTCGTTGCGCAGGCGGACCGCGAGGTCCTGCGCGTCGGCGCGGCCGAGCCCGTCGGCGAGGATGACGAATTCGTCACCGCCGAGCCGGGCGACGGTGTCACCGTCGCGGACGCCGTTGCTCAGCCGACGGGCGACCTCGATGAGAACCGCGTCACCCGCGTTGTGCCCGAACCGGTCGTTGATCGACTTGAAGCCGTCGAGGTCGCAGAAGAGGACGGCGAGGCCCTTGGTGCCGTCGTCGTGGTCACCGTCCGGGGCGACGGTGTGCACATGGTGGTCGTAGGCGTCGAACGGCTCGGCGCTCGGCCCGAAGTCGAAGGCGTGGCCGATCGCGTCGAAGGCGGGGTGGCCGGAGGCCGCGTCGTGGGACTCGACGATGCCGGGGTGCGGGGACGCGGCGCGCTGGCACAGCCGGGCGGACAGGCGTGAGCGCAGCTCGGCGGAGTTCGGCAGGCCCGTGAGCGAGTCGTGGGAGGCGCGGTGGGCGAGCTGGAGCTCGCGGCGCTTGCGCTCCTCGATGTCCTCGACGTGGGTGAGGAGGAAGCGCGGTCCGTCGGCGGCGTCCGCGACCACGCTGTTGCGCAGGCTGACCCAGACGTAGGTGCCGTCCCGGCGGCCGAGGCGGAGCTCGGCGCGGCCGCCCTCGGCGGAGGTCCGCAGGAGCGTGCCTATGTCCTCGGGGTGGACCAGGTCGGAGAACGAGTAGCGGCGCATCGCGGAGGCGGGGCGGCCCAGCAGCCGGCACAGGGCGTCGTTCGTGCGCAGGATCCGCCCGTGCTGGTCGCCGCCCATCTCGGCGATGGCCATGCCGGACGGCGCGTACTCGAAGGCCTGCCTGAAGCTTTCCTCACTGGCCCGCAGCGCCTGCTGCTCGCGCTCCAGCCGGACGAGCGCCCGCTGCATGTTGGCGCGCAGCCGGGCGTTGCTGATCGCGATGGCGGCCTGGAAGGCGTACATCTGGAGCGCCTCGCGGCCCCAGGCACCGGGGCGGCGGCCGTTGCGCGGCCGGTCCACGGACAGCACGCCGATCAGCTCGCCGCAGGCGGCACTGCCCTGCGGGCCGGGCGCGTACATGGGCGCGAAGAGCCGGTCGGCCGGGTGCCACTCGTCCTCGAAGCGGGGGGCGGGGCCGTCGGTGTACCACTGCGGGACGTCGTCGTCGTCGAGGACCCAGCCCTCGGTGTGCGGTATGAACACCAGGTCGCCCCAGTGCTCGCCCATGCCGAGGCGGCGGTCCCAGGACTCGCGGGAGCCGACGCGGCCGGTGATGAGGGCCTCGGCGGCGGGGTTCCCGGCGAAGGCGGCGACGACGAGGTCGCCGTCGGGCCGTACGAGGTTCACGCACGCCAGCTCGTACCCGAGGGCGGCGACGACGCCCTCCGCGACGGTCTGCAGTGTGTCCGCCAGGCTGCGGGCCGTGTTCATGTCGGCCATGACCTGGTGCAGTTGCCGCAGGGACGCAAGGCGGACGTAGGGCTCCGACTCGGTCTCCATGCTCGCCCTCCCCCCGAGACCTCGCAGCGAATCAAGGGTTCTCATCGGCGTATCGTCCTGGCAGCTTCCCAGCCACTGAATCACAGCGCGCTGCTCACTCGGTACACAGGGTCAACAATTCTCGCCCCTTGTGACTCAAGTCACAGGCAAACCTGAACAACTGAGTGGAGTTTCTGCGTTCCTCACATGCGTCTACCGAAGGCAGACTTTGTCGCGTTGCGCACACCTTTTCCCGGGAGTCCGTCGCGAGTCCTAAGACCGTGATCGGGCGGGAGCCCGATGCGGGGCGCCGGGGACGGAGATTAGCGTTTCAGACGTGCCGAACACTCCCACTGCCACGTCCCCGATCATTCCGCCGCCCGCCTCCGGGCATGCTGAGGGGGTGAGCAACGACAAGTTCCGCGCCGCCATGTCCCGGCTGGCCTCGGGCGTGGTCCTGGTGACCGCGCAGGAGCCGCCGCTGGACCCTGACGACCCCTCGGCGCCGGACAGCGAGGACGTGGGCATGACGGCCACGGCCTTCATGTCGGTGTCCCTGGACCCGCCCCTGGTGCTGGTGAGCCTGCGCGAGGGCTCCCGCATGGACGAGCTGCTCGAGGAGCAGCCGCTGTGGGCGGTCTCGGTCCTCTCCGAGAGCCAGCGCCACATCGCGGGCCGCTTCGCCATGAAGGGCCGCGTCAGCGACCGTCTGCTCTTCGCGGACATCCCGTACACGCGCGGCGAGTACACCGACGCGCCCCTGGTCGGCGGCGCCCTGGCCGTCCTGGAGTGCCGCACCGAGCAGCGGGTACCGGCCGGAGACCACACCCTGGTCATCGGCCGCGTCCTGACGGCCCGCGTCCCGAGCGCGGACGGCGGGCCGCTGACGTACTTCCGGGGGCGGTACCGGCACCTGGGGTGAGGCGGAAGAACCCGGTGGCCCGGGGCGATCGGCGCGCCTAGGGTGCGCGCATGACAACGACGGGTCCGCGCCTCGAAGAGATCACCGCCGGTAACCTCGACGCCGCGCTCGGCATCCGCGTCCGGCCCGACCAGGAGCACGCGGTCGCCCCGGTCGTGAAGTCCCTGGCCGAGGCGTATGTGCATCCCGGCATCGCCTGGCCCCGCCTGATCGTCGACGGCGACCGCCCGGTCGGCTTCCTCATGGCCTTCCTCGACAACGACTGGTACGAGGACGGCAGCGTGCTGCGCTCGGGCCTGTGGCGGCTGAACATCGCGGCCGGGGAGCAGGGCAAGGGGTACGGCCGCTTCGCCGTCGAGTCCGTCGCCGACGAGCTGCGCCGGCGCGGCACCAAGCAGTTCTACGTCACCTGGCATCCCGGCGCCGACGGCCCGGAGGGCTTCTACCTGGGGCTCGGCTTCCGTCCCAACGGAGAGACCAGCGAAGGCGAGACGGTCGGGGTTCTGGACCTGGCCTAGCCCCAGTTGCGCGGGGAGCGGCCCCGCTTGGTCTCCGAGCGCTGCTTCTTCTCGCGCAGCCGCCGCTCGTTGATGCCCCGGGGGATCCGGGTCGGCCTGCGGGGCTTGGGCGGGGGTGCGGTGGCCTCGGCCAGGAGCGCGGCGAGGCGTACGGCGGCGGCCTCGCGGTTGCGCCACTGGGACCGGTGCTCGGAGGACCGTACGGTGACGACTCCGTCGACCAGGCGCCCGGCCAGCCGCTCCAGCGCCCGCTGCTTCCACACCTCGGGCAGCGCCTCGGTCCCCGCCAGGTCGAAACTGAGCTCGACCTTCGAGTCACTGGTGTTGACGTGCTGTCCGCCGGGCCCCGAGGACCGCGAGAAACGCCACATGAGCTCGGCCTCGGGCAGGGAGACGGAGCCGCGGATGACGTGGGGACCAGACATGCCGTCCATGTTCCCGCTCCTGTCCCGTCCACGTCATCCGAATAATCGCGCGTAAAGAAAGTAAAGGACCTGGAACCTCGCGTACCCCTCTCCACGTTCATGGGGGTAGCTGTAGCTTCTTTGCCGTACGTATACGAGGGAAGGGACTCCCAACAATGGCTGTAAGCCTGTCCAAGGGTGGCAACGTCTCGCTCACCAAGGAGGCTCCGGGCCTGACCGCTGTCACCGTGGGCCTCGGCTGGGACGTCCGCACCACCACCGGCACAGACTTCGACCTCGACGCGTCCGCGATCGCGGTCAACACGCAGGGCAAGGTCTACTCGGACGCCCACTTCGTCTTCTTCAACAACAAGCAGACCCCGGACAGCTCCATCGTCCACACCGGTGACAACCGCACGGGTGAGGGCGCCGGCGACGACGAGGCGATCAACGTCAACCTCGCCGCGCTCCCGGCCGACATCGACAAGATCGTCTTCCCGGTGTCCATCTACGACGCCGAGAACCGCTCGCAGAACTTCGGCCAGGTCCGCAACGCCTACATCCGCATCGTCAACCAGGCCGGCGGCGCCGAGATCGCCCGCTACGACCTGTCGGAGGACGCCGCCACGGAGACGGCCATGGTCTTCGGCGAGCTGTACCGCAACGGCGCGGAGTGGAAGTTCCGCGCGGTCGGCCAGGGCTACGCCTCAGGCCTGGTCGGCATCGCCCAGGACTTCGGCGTGAACGTCTGACGGACGCCCCGCTCGTCCTGACTGCGGAGCCCCCCGGCCTTGTGTAAGAGGGCCGGGGGGCTCCGGGCCTTCAGGGGGATGCTCCGGGCCTTCAGGGCCGCTCCGGCTTCCCCTCCCCGTACAGCCAGTCCTCCCAGATCCCGTCGAAGTCCTTCCCGGGCACCTGCTCCTCGACGTACGCCGTGAAGTCGGCCGTGTCCGCGTTCCCATGGCGATGGGCCGCCGCCCAGCCCCGGAGGATGTCGCCGAACACCTCGTCACCGACGGTCTGGCGGACCTTGTGGAGGACCATGGCGCCGCGCTGGTAGACGGGGTCTCCGGAGAGGTGCGCGGCGTCCGCGGGTTCCGCGGGCGGGAAGGACCAGAGGTCCTTGTAGGTCTTCTCCCCGTGGTCGTACAGCGCGTCGAAGGTCTCCTGCGCCGTCTCGCCGCCGTGGTCCTCCCGCCACAGCCACTCCGCGTACGTCGCGAAGCCCTCGTTGAGCCACATGTCCCGCCAGCTCCTCGGCGTCACGGAGTCGCCGTACCACTGGTGGGCGAGCTCGTGGACGAGGAGCGTGATGTCGGGGGCGCCGGGGAAGACGGGGCGCGTCTGGGTCTCCAGCGCGTAGCCGGCCTCGGCCGCGCGGTCGACGATCGCGCCGGTGGAGGAGAAGGGGTACGGGCCGAATCGCCGCTCCGCCCAGCGCAGCACCTCGGGGATCCGCGCGAGGACCGCGCGGCTCCCCTCCTTCTCCGCCGGGTCGACGGCCGTGTACACGGGCAGGCCTTCCCCCGTCCTGGACCGGCTGATGTCGAAGTCGCCGATCGCGAGCGTGGTGAGGTAGCTCGCCATCGGCTCGGCGGTACGCCAGGTGAAGGTCGTCCGGCCTCGCGCGGTCGTCTCGCTGCGCAACTCCCCGTTCGACACGGCTCGCAGCCCCTGCGGCACGGTCACCGTGAGGTCGTACGCCGCCTTGTCGGAGGGGTGGTGGTTGCCGGGGAACCACGCCATGGACCCGGTGGGCTCGCCCAGCGCGAGCGCCCCGTCCGTCGTGCGCAGCCAGCCCTCCTGGGAGCCGTCCGGGTCGGTGACGGTCTCGGGCGCCCCGGAGTAGCGGACCGTCACGCGGAACGTCTCGTCCTGGTCGAGATCCTCGCGCGGCCGAACGGTGAGCTCCTGCCCGGCACGGTTCCAGCGGGCGGTCTCGCCGTCGACGGTGACCTTTCCGGCCTCCAGACCGAGCAGGTCGAGGTTGAAGGCGGAGAGGGCCTTGGTGGCCCGGGCGGTGAGGGTGGCCGTGCCGGTGAGGTGGTGTGCGTCCGGGTCGTAGTCGAGGCGCAGGCCGTAGTGGGTGACGTCGTAGCCGCCGTTGCCGGCCTTCGGGAAGTACGGGTCGCGTACGCCGGAGCCGCCCGGGGTGCCGTGGACTCCGCCGCCGCACGCGGTGAGGGCGAGAGCGCTGACGAGCAGGGCGGGGACAAGACGTACAGATCGACGTACAGATCGGGCCACGATCGCGATCCTATGGGCGCGTGACACCATCACATCCGTGCTCGACATCGGCTACGCCCTCTCCAACCGCTTCCCTGACCCGCCGCAGACCGACTACCGCCGTGCGGACGTCCGCGCCCTGCGGCACGACCTGTTCTGCGGTGACGTCTATCTGGCGGACACCAAGACGGACCATGAAGTGTCCACAGCCTGGGGATGGGTGCCGGTGCTCGACTTCGCGTGGGCACTGTGCGACATCGCGGAGCGGATCGACCGGGACCCGGCGGGTTCCCGGGCGTCCCGGCCGCAGCGGGCGGAGCTGGACTTCACCGAGTCGACCGACCGGATGCTCTTCGAGCGCCGCTTCGGGTGGGTGGACATCGAGGCCGACTGGATGCCGGCGGAGGAGCCCCCGCTCACCGTCTCCCACACCGAACTGCGCCGCGAGGCCAGGGACTTCCTGCACGACCTGATCGCCGACCTCACCGACCTGCACGACGACCTCGCCGAGAACCCGGCGATCTGGACCCTCCAGGCCCGCTTTCCCAGGATCCCGTGAGAGCTGCCGGCGACGGCGGTGCCGCTCGCTCCGGGGCTGTCAGTCCTCCACCCTGATCCCCCACTGCGCCGCCAGCACCGGCGCCAGGTCCAGCAGCTGGGTCGTACTGATCACCGCCCCGGCCAGCCGGTCCAGCCCCCGGCTGATCTCCAGTGACACGGCCCCGCGCAGGTCGACGTCCTTGAGGGTCGCCGCATGGAGGTCGGCGCCCTTCAGCGCGCAGTCCACGAACTCCACGCGCTCCAGGCGGGCACCGCCGAAGTCCGGCTCGACGAGGACGCAGCCCGCGAAGACGACGTCTCTGAGCCGGGCCATGCGCAGGTTCAGATAGTCGATCTTGCCGCCGCGGACCAGCACCCGCTCCAGCACCGCCGCGTGCATCTGGGTCCCGCCGAGGCGGGCGTCGATCAGCTCGACGTCGCGCAGCGTCGCCTCGGCGAGGTCGGTGCCGACGCCCCGCACACTCGTGAGTGTCGAGTCCAGGACGGAGGCGTGCCGCAACCGGACCTCGTCCAGCGCGCAATCCGTCAGGGCGCAGTCCAGGAAGCGGGAGCCCGACCCGTCCTGCCCCGCGAGATCCGCCTCCCGGAACTCCAGCCCGTCGTAGTCCCCGTCCGGCTCCAGCCCGCCGCCCGGGAACGGCTCCAGCGCCGGCAGCCGGACCTCCGGTCGCCGCGCGGCCTTCACCCGCGTACCGCCCGCTCCCGTACCGCCCGCCGTACTCCTCGCCATGCGCCCATGCTGCAACACGCCACTGACAACAGCCCCTGACCTGCGAGGCAACGGGCCATGTCACATTCCGGGGCTCTCGACCGGTCGTACTCCCAGAAGAGAGTCGTCGAGTCCAGGGAGACCCCAGCCATGCACCGCATCACCGTCATCGGCGGCGGCTTCGCCGGACTGACCGCCGCCATCACCGCTGCCGAGGCGGGTGCCAAGGTCACCATCCACGAAGCCCACCACACCCTCGGCGGCCGAGCCCGCACCGCCGAGGGCCCGTACCGCACGAACGAGGGCCCGCACGCCCTCTACAACGGCGGCCCGCACTGGGCCTGGCTCAAGCAGCGCGACCTCATCGGGCCGCTCGCCCCGATACCGCCCCTGGAGGCCGCCCGGCTACGGCTGCGGCACCACGGCGTGCTGCGCCGCACCCCGCCCTTCCCGATGCTGAAGCTGCTGCGCCGGACCGCCGAACAGGCGCCCGTGGACGTCGACTTCCTGACCTGGGCGACCGGAATCGCGGGCGAGGAGGGGGCCCGGGCCGCCGCGCACTACTCGGCCGTCGCCCTCTTCCACCACGACCCCGGCTCCCTGTCGGCCGCGTTCGTGCAGGAGCGGCTGCGCCGCGCCACCAAGCTGCCGCCCGAGGCGCACTACCCGCGCGGCGGCTGGGCCAGCCTCATCGACCGGATGGCCGCCCGCGCCTGGAACCTGGGCGTCCGGATGGAGACCCTTTCCCGGATCGACACGCTCCCCACCGACACCCCGGTCGTCGTGGCCACCTCCCTCGACGCCGCCCGGCGCCTGCTCGGCGACGACTCCCTGACCTGGCCGAGCGGCCGTTCCGTCCTCGTCGACCTCGCCGTACGGACGCGGCGCGGGGACGCGTTCGTGGTCTCCGACCTCGACGCGACCGGCTGGCTCGAACGGTTCACCGCCCAGGACCGCGGGCTCGCCCCGGCCGGCGAGCAGCTCATCCAGGGTCAGATCCCCATCGCCCCGGACGAGTCCAAGGCCGACGGCGCCGCCCGCGCCGAGCAGCTGCTCGACCTGGGCTTCCCGGGCTGGCGCGAGCGCGTCACCTGGCGGCGCGAGGCCGTCGCGAACGGCCGTACGGGCGCGGTCGACCTGCCCGGCGCCAGCTGGCGCGACCGGCCCGCCGTGGACCGCGGCGACGGCGTGTACCTCGCCGGCGACCAGGTCGCGGCCCCGGGCGTGCTGGCGGAGGTCTCCTTCAACAGCGCCCTGACGGCGGTGTCGTTGGCACTCGGCAGGCGGGAGCTTGACCTCAAGCAAGCTTGAGGTTGAAGGCTTGGGGGCGCCGGACGAACTCGTCAGCACCGGACGAACCCACGAGGAGTTCCCATGCACGCCATCCGCCTGCACGCCTACGGCCCGGCCGAGAACCTCACCTACGAGCAGGTCGAGGACCCCCGGCCGGGCCCCGGCCAGGTCCGTGTCGCCGTACGGGCGGCGGGCGTCCACCTCCTGGACACCGCCCTGCGCGAGGGCGCACAGGGACCGGCGCCCGAGCCGACTCCCCTGCCCACCATCCCCGGCCGCGAGGTCGCCGGCGTCGTGGAGTCCCTGGGCGAGGGCGTCGCGGACCTGTGGCTCGGCAAGCGGGTCGTCGCCCATCTCGGCTTCGTCCCCGGCGGTTACGCCGAACTGGCCGTCACCGAAGTCGAACGACTGCACGAGATACCGCAGAACCTGGACTTCGCCGAGGCCGTCGCCATGATCGGCACGGGCCGTACGACGATGGGGATCCTCCAGTTCGCCGAGCTGGGCCCCGACTCGGTGGCCGTCGTCCCGGCCGCGGCCGGCGGCATCGGCACGCTCCTCGTGCAGTACGCCAAGAACGCCGGCGCCACCGTCATCGGCCTCGCGGGCGGACCGGAGAAGGCCGCCCGCGTGCAGGCGGGCGGCGCCGATCTCGCCGTCGACTACAAGGACCCCGCCTGGCCCGAGAAGGTCCGCGCCCACCTCGGCGGCCGGGCCGCGACCGTGGTCTTCGACGGCGTCGGGGGCGACGTGGCCCGCGAGGTCGTCGCCCTCCTCGGCCCCGGCGGCAAGCACGTCGTCTTCGGCTGGTCCGCCGAGGGCATCCACGACGGCGAGCCCTACCTCGTCGACGGCGTCTCCGAGCAGGTCCTCGGCCCCGTCATGCTCCGCAAGGCCGGCGGCCCCGACCCCGTACGCACCCTCGAACAGCGCGCCCTGGCCGAGGCCGCCGCCGGCCGGCTCACCCCGGCCGTGCAGCGCTTCCCACTCCCCGAGGCCGCGGCCGCGCACCGCGCCCTGGAGACCCGGGGGACGATCGGAAAGGTCGTCCTGGAGCCATGACGCGACGCCCCACCGGGGACCCCACGGGCCGTGGGGTCCCTCCTCCTCACAAGGGTCGGCCGGGACGGGTCAGCGGGCGACCGCCTTCGTCGCCGCGCTCACCGCCGACCCGTCCTTGTGCCCGGTGCGGTGCGCGATCACCTTCACGGTGATCTTCTTACCCCGCTGCGCCGCCTTCAGCACCAGCGAGGACTTGGTCGCCCCGCTGATCGCCTTGCCGTTCGCGTACCACTGGTACCCGTACGACGTCGCGGCCGGGCTCCACGTCCCGGTGGACGCCTTCAGCGTCCGGCCGACCTTCGCCGTCCCGCTGATCACCGGCGGCTTGGTCGCCTTGGGCGCGTCCCCCTTGGCCACGGTCACCGCCGCCGAGGACGCCGACCCGCTCTGCCAGCCGCTCCTGACCGCCGTCACGGTCACGGTGAGCTTCTTGCCGACCTGCGCGGCGGGAATCGTGTACGCCGACGCGGTCGCCCCGCTGATCGCCGTCCCGTCCGCCTTCCACTGGTACGTGTACGAGGACGGCGTCGCCGACCAGGTGCCCGGCGCGGCGGTGACCTTGGCGCCCACCTCGGCCGTGCCGGTCACCTTGGGGGCGGCCGTGTTCTCCAGCTCGGGCTGGGCGGTCACGGTGAAGGTGCCGCGCTGGTACTGCCAGCCACGCGTGTACACGCTGACGTCCCAGGTGCCGGTGGCCGCGCCCGTCAGGTCGACGGTCGCGGTCACCGTCCGGTTGTCCGCGGAGACCGAGTCCGCCTCCGCCGTGATCGTCTTTCCGGCCTGGCTGAGCCTGACCGTGACGTCCTTGCCGAGCGCGGTGCCGGTGACCGTTAGCTTCACCTTGGTGCCCGCGGCCCCGGTGTCGGGACTGACTGCGGTGACGTCCGTCTTCTCCGTGCCGCACAGCGTGGAGGAACAGGCCAGCTTGGCGCTGTAGGCCGTGCTGGACGCCTTCTCGGGCAGGCCGAGCAGGAACAGCGACGGCGAGGACCCGCCCGCCGGGCCACCGACCGAGCAGCGGTAGCCGGAGCTCCACAAGCTGCAGCCGTTGGTCCACTCGCTGTCGTAGAGCACGGGCACCGCCGTGGTGGTGGCGCCGGTCGTGTCCTTGATGTCGGCCTCGAACCGGTCGAACCCGGCGGTGGGCAGCGCCGCGCACGTGGCGGTGCGGGACTCGTTCAGCGTGCCGGTGACCGGCCCGTACCCGAACGCCACGGACGGCACCTTGGCGCACTCCGGGGCGGGCCCGCCGGCGGTGGCGATGCGCAACGCGTCGAGGCGGTACTCGGGCGCCGCCTTCTGCGTGGGCGGGGTCTGCACGAGGACCTGGTGGGTGGTGGAACCGGTGACCGCGCAGGGCGCGTTGCGGTCGACGCACTCCACCCGGCCGTCCCCGGCGACGACCGCGCTGTTGGCGGTGGCGAGGGCGTCGCGCACATTGACGTGCACGACGTCGGTGGCCACGCCCGTGGTCACCTGGTGGCAGTTGATGGTGCCCGGGGCTCCGTACGCGCTCTTCAGGGACGCCCCGCCGACCTTCACCGCCGCGGTCTTCGCACAGCCGGCCGAGGACGCGCTCGCGGTGACGTCCCGCCGCGTCAGGGTGTACGTGGCGGCCGCGTCCCGGCCGGTCACCAGCACGGTGTGGGCCTTGCCCGGGGTCAGCGAGCAGACCGTCCAGCCGTTGGTGGTGGCGTAGCGGTCGCAGACCCGCTTGCCGTCGGAGTCCAGCACCGAGAAACCGGCGGGCGCGGTCCCGGAGGTGGCGACCAGTTGGAGAGCCTCGGCCCGCGAGTGCGCGTCCGCCGGAATGCCCAGGCAGTGCGAGAAGACGCCCTCGCCCGTGGTGAGCGTGGCCTTCGCGCCGCCGGCGGCGAAACTGCCGACGGGCAGGACGGGGCAGCCCTCCGCGACGTCGGTGCGGTGGAAGGCCACCGCGTACTTGCCCATCGCGGAGTCGCCGCTGTCCTCGGTGTGCACCAGCGCGCGGTACGGCGCCTCACCGGTGAGCGCGCAGTCACCGCCCCGGAGCGCTTCCCCGTCGCACTGCGGGGTGCCGTCGCGGTCCAGGACCTCCACCTCGGGCGTCAGCCCGGCCGAGGACTGCGAGGTGAGCGCGGCGATCCGGGCGCCCTTCGGCACGGGCAACGTCAGGCAGTCGTACTGCCCGACCGTGCTCAGCTCCCCCTTGTACAAGCCGGTCTCGATCGCGACACAGCCGGCGTCGGAGGCACGGTCGAACACGACCAGCCGGTCACGGGACGGGGCGAAGGCGCTGGTGCCGAGCACCGCCGTGTAGGTGCCCGCCTCGCGGATCCGGCACGGGTCGGTGCCGGACTCGCACACGGTCCGGCCGCCGGCGTCGTACACCCGGACCGCCCCGGCCGACCGGTCCTCGTCCACGTAGTGCACGGTGTACGGCCCGGCCTTCGCGGCGGAGAAGGTGTAGCAGGCGTCCGTGCCGAAGTCCCGCGGCTCGATCGGTCCGTAGGGCAGGACCGACGCGATCGCGCAGCCCTGCGGGTCGTTCAGCCGACGTACCTGAAGCGCGTACTCGGCGGGGAAGCCGCTCTCCGCGCGGGAGACGTTCGACAGCACCCGGTAGGGGCCGTCGCCGGGCAGGACGCAGCTGTCCTCGCCGTCCTCCGGGAAGTGCTCGCAGATGCGGGCGCCGGTCGCGTCGGTGATCCAGGCGATCGACTCGCCGTACACCTTGGTGCCGACCGTCAGCCGGATCCGCTCCCCGGGCCGGCCCTCGAAGGCCTGGCAGTCCACGGCCAGCGGGCTCGCCGCGCTCCGGATCACCGCCGGCCGGTCCCAGCCGGTGCCGACCGGCTCGGCGCAGCCGCGGGTGCCCGAGCCGAGCGGGACGACCGTGAGCTCGGTCTGCTCGTCGTCGACCCAGCCGCTGTTGACGACCTTGACGGTGTACGTACCGGCCGCGGGCACCTGGCACCAGCCCTCGGCGCGGTACTCGTCGTCGAAGCAGTCGACCGCGGCGCCGTCGGCGTCGAGCATCTGCGCGTAGGCGTTGTTCTGGCTGTCGTCCAGGGTCACGAGGTGCAGACCGGCCGAGCCGGCCGTCACCGTGAAGCAG
Organism: Streptomyces sp. NPDC052064; assembly: GCF_055585925.1. NCBI lineage: Bacteria > Bacillati > Actinomycetota > Actinomycetes > Kitasatosporales > Streptomycetaceae > Streptomyces > Streptomyces sp. NPDC052064. The sequence goes on along the minus strand of NZ_JBVJJE010000018.1, from coordinate 24,850 downwards.
GCGCTGCTCTGGGCCGGGACGGTGGCCTTGCCGACGGCGTCGCCCGGGTCGCCGAACGGCGCGAGGGCGAGCGGCGCGCACTCCGGGTCGGCGGCCTGCGCGGGACCCACCATGGTCAGGGACAGCAGTGAGGCGAGGAGAGAGACGACAGCGGCGAACACGGCGGTCCGCCCGCGTCTCGGTCTCTCAGGCGGACAGGAGTCGTCGTCGGACATGAATCCCCCCTGGATCAGTGGTCGTTGAGGAGATGGTCGCACACAGGTACGACACAGTCTCAGCGAGTTTCCAGGGGCTCCCGCCCCCCACCTCAGGCCCCGGCTAATTCGCATGCCCCGGCCGGCACACGCCACTACCGTGCCAAGGGTGATCGACATTCCAAGGGAACTGGCGGCATCACAGGAGAAGTACAACGGCGAGGCAGGCCGCGCCTTCATCGAGGAACTGCCGGACCTGACGGCCGGCTTCCTCGACCGCTGGGAACTGAAGCCCGACGGACCGCCCATGCACGGCGTGTCCGCCCTGGTCCTCCCGGTCCTCCGCGCCGACGGCAGCCCCGCGGTCCTCAAGCTCCAGATCCTCGACGAGGAGAGCGAAGGCGAACCGGTCGCGCTGCGCGTCTGGGACGGCGACGGAGCCGTCCGTCTCCTCGACCACGACGAGGCCACCGGCACCATGCTGCTGGAGCGTCTCGACGAGACCCGGATGCTGTCCCACGTCCCGGACCCCCACCAGGCCGTCGTCACCATCGCCGAACTCCTCGCCCACCTCACCTCCTTCCCCGCCCCGCCCGGCATGCGCCGCCTCGGCGACATCGCCCGGGACATGCTGGACCGGACCCCGTGGGCGCTCGACCGCATCCCCGACCCCGAGGCCCGCCGCCTCGTCGCCGACTGCGCCGCCGCCGTACGCGAAGTCGCCGACGAGCCGGGCGACCGGCTCCTCCACTGGGACCTCCACGACGAGAACGTCCTCGCCTCCCCCCGCGCCCCCTGGCTCGCCATCGACCCCAAGCCCCTCGCCGGCGACCCCGGCTTCGAACTGTGGCCGGCCATCGACAACCGCTACGACCCCGACGACATCCTCTGGCGCTTCGACGCCATGACCGACATCCTCGCCCTGGACCGCCCCCGCGCCCGCGCCTGGACCCTCGGCCGCCTCCTTCAGAACGCCCTGTGGGACATCGAGGACGGCCGCCCCCTGGACGACGGCCAACTCGAGATCGCCCGCCGCCTGCGCGGCCACACCGGCTGACCCATGCCGTCCTTCCTCCCCGGCCTGGAACTCTCCCGCCGCTTCTGCATCGAGGCCGTACGTCCCCTCCTGGACGAGTCCCTCCCCGGCCTGCCCCACTCGGCCGCGCGCCTCGGCAGCGGCTCCGAGGTCCTCGGCTACGACACCCCGCGCTCGGCCGACCACGAGTGGGGCCCACGCCTCCAGCTCTTCCTGCGCCCGGAGGACACCCAGGCCCACGGCCCCCGCCTCACCGCCCTCCTCCCCCACCGCCTCCCGAAGACCTTCCTCGGACACCCCACCCACTTCGCCCGCACCGGCGACGACCCGGGCACCGACATCCGCGTCATGACCGGCACCGACGGCCCGGTCCACCACCGCGTCGACATCACGGACCCCGCCATCTGGTTCACGAGCCAGCTCGGCTTCGACCCGGCCCAGGGCGTCACCACGGCGGACTGGCCGGCCACCCCCAACCCAACACCTGGCCGAGGTCTCCGCGGGCGCCGGCTTCCACGACGGCCTCGACCGGCTCGCCCCGGCCCGCACCGCCCTGCGCTGGTACCCGCACGAGATCTGGCTGTACGTCCTGGCCTGCCAGTGGAAACGCATCTCCCAGGAGGAGGCCTTCGTAGGCCGCTGCGGCGAGGTGGGTGACGAACTCGGCTCCGCGATCGTGGCCGCCCGCCTGATCCTCGACCTGATGCGCCTGAGTCTCCTCATGAACCGCCGTTACCCGCCCTACAGCAAGTGGCTCGGCACCGCCTTCACCGCGCCCCCCAGGGCGCGGCGCTCAGCGCGGTCAGGGTGAGGGACCGGATGCGGCGCCTGCGTCGGCGTAGATCGAGTCCTGGGCGAGGGTAGTGCGAGGGACGATGCTCGTGGAGTAGGCGAGATGGCCGCGACCTTGGTCGTGACCGCCTGTGCCAGGAAGCATTGCAGACAGCAGAACGGGCCATCGGAGGCAGCGGGTTGTGCCTCCGATGGCCCGCGCTTAGGTGTGCAGCCGCAGCGGTCGTGAGTCCTCAGTGGCCTGCCGGCCTCATCCGGCGGCCGACATCAGGGCGCCGAACACGGCCGGAGCCAGGACCAGGCCGGAGGCTCGGGCGGCGGTTTTGTGCCCGTACTTTTCGGTGATCCGGCGCACGGCGAAGGCGGCGACCAGGGCGAGCGGGAAGACGACCAGCGCGGCCTGCTCGATGCCGATGCTGTGGTCGGTCAGGCGCCCGGCAGCGGTCATGGCCGCGCCGCCGACGAGCAGGGCCAGGAGTACGGATCCTGCTCCGAACCATCGGGCCTCGATGGCTTCGATGACGGCGCCGATGCGGGCGCCGGAGAGCTTCATCCTGACGGAGCTGCCCAGGGCCATGACCAGTACGGCGACGCCTGCGCCGAAGAAGGCCCACTGGAGTACCGTCGCGACTGTCTGCACAGGACGTTTCCTTTCCTCGGGGCCGGTCTTACCAGCAGTTCTTGATGACCTGGTCGACGCCGAGGATCTCGGCCGCGATGGCGCCGATACCCGTGCCGGACTCCTCGAAGACCTCCATGATCGCCTTCTTGAAGCTCTTCTTGCCGCGCTTCTTCTTGTCCTGGATCTTCTTGACGACCTTCTTGATACCGCCGAGCTTGTCGATGGCCTTCTTGACCTTGTAGATCTTCCCGATGGCCAGCAGGTTCGATCCCACGGCCAGCAGGATGCCGCGGGCGCATCCGCCGGCGTTGAACTTCATCGGCTGGACGCGGCCCTCGCCGGCCGTGTCGCCGAGGCGTGCCTGCAGCCACTGCTCGGTGGCCTTCTGCCCCTGAGCGAGCACGTCGTCAGGGATTTCGCTGACGAGTTGGAGGGCCTCCTCCAGACCGCGGAAGGCGTCCTCTTCGTTCAGGTTCTCCAGCACGTCGAGGCCGGTTTCCACCTCGGCGGCGTCAGTGGCACTCGCCACCACTGCCGTGTCTCGTTCAGCGGCCGTAGCAGTCGCAAGCGGTGCCGCGACCCCCAGTGCTACGGCCGCTGCCGTCAGCGCGGCGATGTCGCGGATCCTGTTCCGTCGGCCGTTCCCCTTGGCCAGCCGGTTTCTGTCTGTGGATGATGTCGACACATCGTCCCCCGGTACATGAATTTCCGTTGCCTATCCGCACGTTGGTCAGACGTGCGTACCGCGCCCGTGCCGCTACGTTGCCGACCGGCAGCCGTGCGAGATCGGCGCGACGTGACGATCTTGTGGTGAACGGGGCTACTGGGCAACAGTTTTGAGGAAGAGCTGAGCAAGGCTCTGCATGACCAGTTCGTCGCTGGATGCGAGCTTGGCGCTGAGCCTCATGTGCGAGGCATAGGGCTTCGGGCAGCCCCACCGCGGTCCCGCCGTAGCGAACTTCGCCAGGCGGCCCATCCTGCGTATCACCAGAGCCTGGAGCGGCTGCGCGGGATGGGCGCCCCTGGTCGGTCCGTATGAGCCTCAGCGTCCGATCGGTCGTGATCAGCGCCGCCGTGCTTGGGGCGGCTGCGGGGCCGGGGCGGCTGCGGGCGTGCGGATTGGAGCGTCCGGTCGCTGTGTGGTGCTCTCGGCCTGTGCCGCGCGGGCTATTTCCGCCAAGTACACCCTCCGCCACCTCCGTCGCCGACTCCGCGAGGGCGGCGCCACCCCACCCGACCTGCCACCCTCACTGGGCGACGTCGACCTGCCCGAACCCGAACCCGACACCACCTCGGAGGGACGCCTTTGAAGGGCTCCACCTACCGCCGCTGCTCCTGCCGCAACCCGAAGACCGGCATGGCAGCCGACGGTCCTTCGCCCGTGGCGGGTACGCCAGCCTCAAGGCGGCCCAGGCCGACCTCGACCACGTGCGCGCCCTTCTCGGGCTCGCCGAGTCGGACGACCCAGAAGGCGTCCAGCTGATCGCCGAGCTGCTTTCCGAGGTCAGCCGCGACAAGCTGCCCCTGCCCGACGTGGAGGAAACAAGGCGTCGCCTCAAGGCCGGCCGGGACCTCGTCGGCAGCCTCACCGTGGGCGAATGGCTGGACCGGTGGCTCGCGGGGAAGCGCATCCGGAAGACGGGCATCAGCCGCTACGAAACCGACATCCGCGTGCACCTCAAGCCCCACATCGGCGACCGACGCCTCAACCGGCTGCGTGTGAGCCACCTCAGCGAGATGTTCACCGCCATCACCGACGCCAACGCCGAGATCCTGGAGCAGAACGCCCAGCGGCGAGCGGCGGTCGAGGAGCTGGCGTCCGTGCCGTGGAAGGGCGTGGAGAACCGGGCCCGCCGCAAGGTCATGAAGGCGGCGATCGACGCGATGCCGCCCTTCTGCCGCGTCACGGCCCCGCCACACGCCAGCACATCAAGGCGACGCTCCGCGCTGCCCTGAACGATGCGGTCGGCCAGCAGATCATCACGTTCAACCCGGCGGCCCACGTCGACCTCGCCGCCGTCCGCAAGCCGAAGGCGCTGGTGTGGACGGACGAGCGGGTCGCCAGGTGGCAGCAGACCGGCGAGAAGCCCTCCCCCGTAATGGTCTGGGCGCCGGAACAGACCGGCGCCTTCCTCGACTTCGTGGCCGAGGACCGGCTGTACGCCATGTGGCACCTGATCGCCTTCCGCGGCCTGCGCCGCGGTGAGGCGTGTGGCCAGCCCTGGTCAGAGACCAACCTCGACCAGCACTCCCTCACCGTCACCGGCCAACTCGTGCAGGACGACGGTTGGAAGGTCGAGGCATCGGAGCCGAAGACCGCCAGCGGCTTCCGCGTCGTGGCCCTGGACGACGACACCGTCGGCGTCCTGGAGCGGCACCGCAAGCAACAGGAAGCGGACCGCGAGGAATGGGGCCCGGCCTGGGTCGAGACCGGCCTCGTCTTCACCCAGGAAGACGGCCCCTGGCTGCACCCTGGCAAGGTCACGGATCTCTTCGAGCGGCTCGTCGCAGCGTCCGGCCTCCCGCCGATCCGGCTGCATGATCTCCGGCACGGCGCGGCCACGCTCATGCTCGCCGCCGGCATCGAAGTCAAGATCGTGTCGGACACCCTCGGGCACAGCGACACCCGGATCACGCGGGACATCTACCCCGAGCAACAGAAAACCCCAGGTCAGCGGCTATCTAACCTGAGGTTTCTCAGAGCCCCCTGTCGGATTCGAACCGACGACCTACGCATTACAAGTGCGTTGCTCTGGCCATCTGAGCTAAGGAGGCACCGCGTACTACAACGCCGTACGCGAGGGCGGCACCACTCTACACAGAGCCCGTTTCCCCGAGCCACGAAGTTCCGTCCCGCCCGGGCTCACTCCACCTCGTACTCGAACCGGTACGCCACGGTCGCCTCCCCGTGGTGCGCGGTGAACCCGCCCTTCCCCCGCAGTCCGGCCAGCTCCCCGCTCCCGGACCCCCGCACCACCTCGAACGTGCAGTGCACCGTCCCGTCCTCGCCGAACCACCCCCGCTCCTCCACGGCGAAGCTCCCCTCCCGCCCGTCGAGCCGGCCGGTGATCAGTTCCATGCCGGTGTAGGAGCCGGTCTTCTGGGTGACGTAGACGATGCTGTACTCGCAGATCGTCCCGGCCGCCTCGATGCCGCCGCTGAAGGTGTTCCGGACGGAGGCGTGAGCGAGCCGGGGGGTCGCCTCCTCAGCCGGGCCGATCACGCGCTCCTGCCAGTCGGCGAAGGTGAAGTGTCCGGTGGTGGTCCGTGTGCCGGGCATGGGTGGGTCCTCTCGATCAGCCGATGGCCGTGCGGGCCGTCTGGGAGCACCACTCTCTTCCCCGTACCTGACATCTCCTGTCAGGTACGGGGATGCACTCCGGACAATGGCCCTCATGCGCGCCGACCGGCTCCTCTCCCTGCTCCTGCTGCTCCAGAACCGCGGGCGGATGACCGCGCCCGAGCTCGCCGCCGAGCTGGAGGTGTCGGTGCGGACGGTCTACCGGGACGTCGAGGCGCTGGGCGCGGCGGGTGTGCCGGTGTGCGCGGATCGCGGGCCGGAGGGCGGCTACCGGCTGGTGGACGGATACCGGACGCGGCTGACCGGTCTGACCGACGCCGAGGCCGGGTCGTTGTTCCTCGCCGGGATGCCCGGTCCGGCGCGGGATCTGGGACTGGGAGCGGTGCTGGCCAGTGCCCAGCTGAAGGTGCAGGCCGCGCTTCCGGCGGAGTTGGCCGGGCAGGCACGGCGGGTGCAGGAGCGGTTCCACCTGGACGCGCCGGCGTGGTTCCGGGAAGCCGATCCGGTGCCGTGTCTGGAGCCGGTGGCGGCAGCCGTGTGGGAGCGGCGCGTGCTGCGGGTGCACTACCGGCGGTGGCGGGGGGAGGTGCGCCGGGAGGTGCGGCCGCTGGGGCTCGTCCTGAAGGGCGGCATCTGGTACCTGGTCGCTTTGGCGGAGGAGGCCGTGCGGACGTACCGGGTTTCCCGCCTGCTGACCGTGGAGGAGACCGGGGAGCTCTTCGACCGTCCGGCCGGCTTCGACCTGGCCGCCTACTGGGAGGAGTCGTCCCGGCGGCTGGAGGCCGCCCTGCGGCAGGGTGTCGCCCGGCTGCGTCTCTCACCGCGGGGGCAGCGGCTGCTGCCGATGCAGTTCGGGGCGGCGGGTGCGCGGGCCCTGGAGAGCGCGGGCGCGTCGGACGCGGACGGCTGGGTGGAGGTGGAACTGCCCGTGGAGGCGGAGGCCGTGGCGGTCGGGGATCTGCTCCGGCTGGGTCCGGAGGCGGAGGTCCTCGGGCCGCCCGAGCTGCGGCAGGCCGTGGCACGGGCGGTGGCGGCGCTGGCGGACCGGTACGGGCAGCGGTGAAGCCCTTCGAAAATTTCCGCGAAGTTCACAGGCCCGGAGGTACTGACAGACAGGTGAACGCCAGGTACCGTCCTGAGCCAGTTCACACGCGTGGACTACACCACAACGGAATACCGTCGTGGCACCACCTTCCTACTCGGATCGTCCGGCACGTTCCTGCCGGTAGAAGGGGTTCATTCACCATGGCCACTGTCTCGTTCGACAAGGCGACCCGGATCTACCCGGGTTCCACCAAGCCCGCCGTTGACGCGCTGGAGATCGACATCGAGGACGGCGAGTTCCTCGTCCTCGTCGGCCCGTCCGGCTGCGGCAAGTCCACCTCGCTCCGCATGCTCGCGGGGCTCGAGGACGTCAACGCCGGCGCCATCCGCATCGGCGACCGCGACGTCACCCACCTGCCGCCGAAGGACCGGGACATCGCCATGGTGTTCCAGAACTACGCGCTCTACCCGCACATGACCGTCGCCGACAACATGGGCTTCGCGCTCAAGATCGCCGGCGTCAACAAGGCGGAGATCCGGCAGAAGGTCGAGGAGGCCGCGAAGATCCTCGACCTCACGGAGTACCTGGACCGCAAGCCGAAGGCGCTCTCCGGTGGTCAGCGCCAGCGTGTCGCCATGGGCCGCGCCATCGTGCGTGAGCCGCAGGTGTTCCTCATGGACGAGCCGCTGTCCAACCTGGACGCCAAGCTCCGTGTGTCCACGCGTACGCAGATCGCCTCGCTCCAGCGCCGCCTGGGCATCACCACCGTCTACGTCACCCACGACCAGGTCGAGGCCATGACGATGGGCGACCGCGTGGCGGTCCTCAAGGACGGTCTGCTCCAGCAGATCGACACCCCGCGCAACATGTACGACAAGCCCGCCAACCTCTTCGTGGCCGGCTTCATCGGCTCCCCGGCGATGAACCTCGTCGAGGTCCCGGTGACCGACGGCGGCGTGAAGTTCGGCAAGTCGGTCGTGCCGGTGCAGCGCGACGCGCTCGCCGCCACCACCGACAAGACCGTCACCGTCGGTGTCCGCCCCGAGCACTTCGACGTGGCTGGTCCGGAGGCCGAGCTGGGCCTCGCGGTCACCGTGAACGTGGTCGAGGAGCTGGGCGCCGACGCCTACGTCTACGGCACCGCGAAGGTCGGCGACGACTCCAAGGACCTCGTGGTCCGCGTGAGCGGCCGTGACGTCCCGGAGAAGGGCAGCACGCTGCACATCGTCCCGCGCTCCGGCGAGACCCACGTGTTCTCGACCTCCACGGGCGCGCGCCTGTCCGACTGACCATCGACAAACGCCCAACCCCGGGTGAATCGCCCAGGTTGACGAAGAGGGCCCCGCAGCGCGCTGCGGGGCCCTTCTCGTTGTCGACAAATACCCCGGCAGACCGGACGTTTCGAACGGTGTGCGTCAACGCCTTACCCAAATATGGGCCCTTTCTCATCCCCCGAACCGGTGACTAAATGTCTACAAACCATTACCCCGCGCTACTCTCACACGCGTGAAGCATTCCATGAACCAACCGACGCGACGCGGCCGGGGCCCCGCCCGCCGGATCGGCCGCACCCTCGCTTTCGTCCTGCCCGTCGTCCTGGTGCTCTCCGGGACCCTCGCGGTCACCCGAGTCAACTGGTCGGGTAGCCCCTCCGACCCGGTGCTCACGGCCGCGGACACCAGCACGTCCGCCGGCACTCCGCGGGCCGCCAAGCGCGCCCCGCAGGACGTCCTGCGCGACAAGCTGCTGACCGAGCTCCAGGAGGAGAACCCGGGCGTCGCCCTCACCCACCTCCAGCAGGCCGTCAACGGCCGCCCGTCGCTGGCCCGGCACTGCGCGTCCATCGCCCGCACCCTCGGCCAGGCCGCCGTCCGGGTCTACGGCCCGACGCGCGCCCAGTCCTACGCCCGCCCGGTCTGCGACACCGCCTTCGCCACGGGTGTCGCGGCCGCGCACGGCTGAGCGCACCGCCCTGTCGCCGAAGGAGAGGGGTGGGAAGCCGGCAGCGATTGACGCGGAACCTTCGTCCGCCGCGGTCACGGGCGGGACGCCACGTACAGTTCGGTCTCATGAGCGATCCGAGCGCCGCGTCCCGCCCCGTTCAAGCCGTCGTTCTGGCCGGAGGCCAGGGCTCCCGGCTGCGTCCGTACACCGACGACCGGCCCAAGCCGATGGTCGAGATCCCCGGGACGGGGACACCGATCATCGGCCATCAGCTGTCCTGGCTCGCCGAGGAGGGCGTGACGGACGTGGTGGTCTCCTGCGGCCACCTCGCCGAGGTGCTCCAGAAGTGGCTGGAGACGGCCGATCTGCCCGTCTCCGTCACCACCGTCGTGGAGTCGGAACCCCTCGGCCGCGGCGGCGGCCTCAAGTACGCCGCCGCGCATCTGCCCCACCCGGACCAGCCCTGGTACGCCACGAACGGCGACATCTGGACCCGGTTCTCGCTGCGTGACATGGCGGACTTCCACACCGAGCGGGACGCCGTCGCGACACTGGCCCTGGCCCGGCCGCGCCTGCCGTGGGGCGCGGTGAAGACGGACGGCTTCGGTCGTATCACGGACTTCATCGAGGCCCCGCCGTCGACCTTCGAGATCAACGCGGGTGTGTATGTCTTCTCCCCCGAGTTCGCGGGGCTCCTGCCGGACCGGGGGGACCACGAGCGCACGACGTTTCCCCGGCTGGCCCGCGAGCGGAAGCTGGCCGGGTTCACGATCCCTCAGGGGTCGTATTGGCGTGCGATCGACACGGCCAAGGACTTGACGGAGGCTGCGAAGGAACTGGCGGCTTCGGGGCGCTGAGAGCTCGGGAGGCTGTTGTCGTTTCGCGGCTGCCCGGCTCGTTGTGGCTTGTCGCGCCCACGCGGCGGAGCCGCACATCGACACCGCCCGCGCCCCCGAGAAGGCAGCTCCCGCACCCGCAAGAAGGGGCCCCGCACCTCGAAGGTGTGGGGCCCCTTCTTGCTCGTGGCGGTCGGCTAGCCCAGCAGGCCGCCCACCAGGCCCCGTCGGCCCGTGGACGAGGAACCGCCGTCGCCCGAGCCGCCGTCGCCCGAGCCGCCGGTCGATCCCGTGCCGCCGGTCGCCGTGCCACCGGTCGCCGTGCCGCCGGAGGTGGGGCCGGACGTGGTGCTCGGGGCCTGGCCGGCCGGGGAGGACTGCTGGGGCGGGGCCTGGCCCGCGCTGCCCTGGGTCTGGCTGGGCGAACCGCCGGTGACCGTGCCGGCGTCCCGGGTGGCGCCCGGCCTGGTCGTGGTGCCCGCGCTGGGGCTGGCCGAGCCGGCCGTGGCGCCCTGGGTGGGCGAGGTGGAGGCCGACGGGGTCCGCCTGTCCTGCCGCTTGCCGGGTGCGTCCGGGAGCGGGGAGCCGGGCAGTTCGTTGCGCGGGGCCTCGCCGGGTCCGGGGACGACGACCCGGTCGGCGTCGCGGACGGCGCCGCCGAGCAGTGAGCCGACGAGGAGCGTGAGACCGACGGCGACGGCGGTGACGAGGGCGCCGCGGCGCAGCACGTAGCGGCGCAGGCCCCAGATGTCGGCGCGGGGTCCGAGGCGGCGCCAGGCGCTGTCGGCCAGGCGGCCGTCGACGGAGTAGACGGGGGCGCCGGCGATGATCAGCGGGGACCAGGCGGCGAGGTAGATGATGTCGGGGGTCTCGTAGGCGGGAACGCTCTTCCAGCTGACGGTGACCAGCAGCGCGGCCGAGAGCAGGGCGCCGAAGGAGGCGCTGACGCGCTGCCAGCAGCCGAGGACCGTCAGGACGCCGACGATGACCTGGGCGAAGGCGATGACGAGTCCGGAGCCGACCGGGTGCTCGAGGGCGAACTGGCGCAGCGGCTCGGCGACTTCCCAGGGGTGCAGGGTGTTGAGCCACTTGACCATGGAGCCGCGCTTGCCGCCGTCGAAGTAGACGGGGTCGCACAGCTTGCCCATGCCGGCGTAGATGGAGATGAAGCCGAGGAAGACGCGCAGCGGGAGCAGGACGACGCCGAGGTTCATCCGGCGGCCCGGGTAGTAGGCGTGCCGCGCCGGGTCGTCGCCGTGGCGCTTGGCGGGCCGCTCGGTGTCGTCCGTCTCGGCGGCGAGGTCCTCGAACTCCGCTTCCGTACAGGCGGGTTCGTCGTAGGCGCTGCCGACCGTGCGCATGTGCGGCAGCAGCCGGGTGGCGTCGGCGGGCTCGTACGTGCGCTGCGGGCCTACGACGGGGGTCTCGACGGTCTGGGTGAGGTCGCTCTGGTAGCCGCCGTCCTCGTAGCCGTCACCCTCGTAACCGGTGCCGCCGTAGCCGCCGTCCTGGTATCCGGCGCCGTAACCCGGGGCCTGCGGGTCGGTGCCCACGCGGGAGATGACCTGGGTGGCCCCGGTGTCCGTGGCGGACTCGTCGGGGTGGCGGACGCTCTCGTGCCGGACCGCCTGGAGGAGCCGGTGGGCGCCGGTGTCGTCGGGCGCGGACTTTCCGCTCCAGACGACGGCCCGGCGGCGGGTGGTGGCCCCGTCCGCCGCGCCCCCGGCGGTGACGACGGGGATGCGGGCGGTGTCCTCGCTGGCGGTCAGGTGCCGTGCGACCCGTGGGGACTGGACGCGACGCGTCGAGACGCCCAACTGCACGCGGAAACTCGCGTGATTGACGATGACCTGCGCCGGGTCGCTCGGAACCTTCACCATGCTCAGCGCGGGAGCGTCGTCGAGTCCCGACGAGCGGTCCCCCGTGGGTGTGCGGGGTGTTCTGGTGTCCACACTCATCTAACCGAGTGACGTCGGGATAGGACACTGCCTTGACCAGCCGGATGTGTCCGGCTCCCGTCAAGCTCGTCCTCGTCGCCCCGATGTTCCCGGAATTACGCCGCACAGGTGAGGTGGCGGACGCCTGTTCAGCTGCGCCGGCGGGCCGCCTCGTACAGCACGATGCCCGCCGCCACACCGGCGTTGAGCGACTCGGCGCCGCCCGGCATCGGGATCCGCACCCGGAAGTCGCAGGTCTCCCCGACCAGCCGGGACAGCCCCTTGCCCTCGCTGCCGACGACGATGACGACGGGCCCGCCCAGGGCCTCCAGATCACCGAGTTCGACCTCGCCGTCGGCGGCCAGACCGACGACCACGATGCCGGCCTTCTTGTAGGCCTCCAGCGCGCGCGTCAGGTTGGTGGCGCGGGCGACGGGCGTACGGGCGGCCGCACCGGCGGACGTCTTCCAGGCACCCGCCGTCATCCCGGCGGCCCGCCGCTCGGGTACGACGACGCCGTGCCCGCGGAAGGCGGAGACGGAGCGGACGACCGCGCCCAGGTTGCGCGGGTCGGTGACACCGTCGAGCGCGACGATCAGCGGGTCCTCGCCGTCGTCGAGGGCGGCGTCGGCGAGGTCCTGCGGGTGGGCGTACTCGTACGGCGGGACCTGGAGCACGAGCCCCTGGTGGTTCAGCCCGTTCGTCATCCGGTCGAGCTCGGGGCGGGGGGCCTCCATGAGGTTGATCCCGCCGCGCTCGGCGGCGAGCTGGAGTGCCTCACGGACGCGCTCGTCGTTGTCGATGAACTGCTGGACGTACAGCGTGGAGGCGGGCACGCCGTCGCGCAGCGCCTCGTAGACCGGGTTACGGCCGACGACCAGCTCGGACGTGGACTTGCCGCCGCGGCCCCGGGGCGCGGGACGGCGCGCGGTCTGCCGCGCCTTGGCGCTGGCGACACGGTTCTTCTTGTGTCCCTTGCGCATCTCGGCGGGCGGAGTGGGGCCCTTGCCCTCCAAGCCCTTGCGCCGCTGGCCGCCACTGCCGACCTGCGCGCCCTTCTTGCCGGACATGCGGCGGTTGTTGGCTGCCATGACCTACCTGTCTGTGGGTTCGGTGACGTACGTCTATGCAGTGTGCCGCCCGGAGGCCCGGGCGGCACAATCGATCTTCCGGATCGCGGCCGGGTCAGCGCGGTCCGAGGCTCCAGCGCGGCCCTTGCGGGCTGTCCTCGATGACCAGACCGGACTGGCCGAGCTGGTCGCGGATGGCGTCCGCGGTGGTCCAGTCCTTGCGGGCCCGCGCGGCCTCGCGCTGGTCGAGCACCATGCGGACGAGCGTGTCGACCACGCCGTGCAGATCAGCGCCGCGGTCGCTCTCCCCGGCCCAGTGGGCGTCGAGCGGGTCGAGCCCGAGGACGCCGAGCATGGCACGGACCTCGGCGAGCCGGGCCACCGCGGCTTCCTTGTCGTCGGCGGCCAGCGCGCTGTTGCCCTGCCGGACCGTGGTGTGCACCACGGCGAGCGCCTGCGGCACGCCCAGGTCGTCGTCCATCGCCTCGGCGAAGGCCAGCGGCACCTCGGCGGCGGGCTCGACGACACCGGCCTTCTCCACGACGCGCTGCACGAAGCCCTCGATCCGCGCGAACGCCGACTCGGCCTCGCGCAGTGCCTCCTCGCTGTACTCGATCATCGAGCGGTAGTGCGGGGTGCCGAGGTAGTAGCGCAGCACGATGGGCCGCCAGCGCTTGACCATCTCGCTGACCAGGACCGAGTTGCCGAGCGACTTGGACATCTTCTCGCCGCTCATGGTGACCCAGGCGTTGTGCACCCAGTACCGGGCGAAGTCGTCGCCGTAGGCCTTGGCCTGGGCGATCTCGTTCTCGTGGTGCGGGAAGACCAGGTCGAGGCCGCCGCCGTGGATGTCGAAGGCGGTGCCGAGGTACTTGTGCGCCATCGCCGAGCACTCCAGGTGCCAGCCCGGGCGGCCGCGGCCCCACGGCGTCTCCCAGCTGGGCTCCCCCGGCTTCGCCGCCTTCCACATGGCGAAGTCCCGCGGGTCGCGCTTGCCGGTCTCCCCCGCGCCGGACGGCTGCTGGAGGTTGTCCAGCTCCTGGTTGGACAGCGCCAGATACTCCGGGAAGGAGCGCACGTCGAAGTAGACGTTGCCGTCGGCCTCGTAGGCGTGCCCGCGCTCGATGAGGCCGCGCATCATCTCGACCATCTCGGTCACGTGGCCCGTGGCACGCGGCTCGTAGGTCGGGGGCAGGCAGCCGAGGGCGTGGTAGCCGTCGTTGAACGCGCGCTCGTTCTCGTAGCCGATGGCCCACCAGGGGCGGTTCTGGTCGGCCGACTTGGCGATGATCTTGTCGTCGATGTCCGTCACGTTCCGCACGAACGTGACGTCGTAGCCGCGGTACGCGAACCAGCGGCGCATGATGTCGAAGTTCAGACCCGACCGGATGTGGCCGATGTGCGGGGCGGCCTGCACGGTGGCACCGCACAGGTAGATCGAGACACAACCCGGCTTGAGCGGGGAGAAGTCACGGATCTGCCGGGCGCTGGTGTCGTACAGGCGAATAGTCACGGGACCAGGGTAGTAGGCCCTGAGGGTGTGTGGGGCAGTGCCTTTCACCCGGCTCGTACGACCAGCGCCGTCGCCACCGCCATGAGGCCCTCGTCGCGTCCGGGGAAGCCCAGTCCGTCCGTCGTCGCCCCCGACACCGACACCGGTGCTCCCGCCGCCTCCGACAGGAGCTTCTGCGCCTCGTCCCGCCGTTTGCCGATCTTCGGCCTCGGGCCCACGACCTGTACGGCGATGTTGCCGATGCGGAAGCCCGCCTCGCGGACGATCCGGGCCGCCTCCGTCAGCAGCGTGACGCCGGACGCGCCCGACCACTCGGGGCGGCCCGTGCCGAAGTGCCGGCCGAGGTCGCCGAGGCCGGCCGCCGAGAACAGCGCGTTGCACGCGGCGTGTGCGACGACGTCCGCGTCCGAGTGGCCCGCCAGGCCCGGGCCCTCGCCCTCCCACTTCAGGCCGGCGCACCACAGCTCGCGGCCCTCCTCGAAGGCGTGGATGTCGGTGCCGATGCCGACCTGGGGCAGCGGCATCACGGGCATCTCGTCAGAAGCCATCGTTGAGCCTCCTGCGGGCCAGGACCGCCTCCGCGAGCACCAGGTCCAGGGGCCGGGTGACCTTGAACGCCTCCTCGTGGCCGGGCACCGCCACAACCGTGAGGCCGAGCTGCTCGACCATGCCGGCGTCGTCGGTGACGTCCCCGGTGGCCGTCTCGTGCGCCCGTACCAGCGTCGCCCGGTCGAAGCCCTGCGGCGTCTGCACCGCCCGCAGCCGCGCGCGCTCCGGCGTCGCGACGACCGGCTCCGGATCGCCCGGCGTCCCGGCGGGCTCGACCTGCTTGACGGTGTCGGCGAGCGGAAGCGCCGGGACCACGGCCGGGGCGCCCTCGCGTACGGCCTCGATCACGGCGTCGACCGTGTCCACCGGCACCAGCGGCCGGGCCGCGTCGTGCACCAGCACGATGTCGTGGCCGGGCGGCAGCGCGTCCAGGCCGAGCTTCACGGACTCCTGCCGGCTCTGCCCGCCCGGTACGACGAGGAAGTCGGTCCGCTCGGGCAGCGCGTGCGCGTCGAGCAGCGACTTGACCTCGGCGGCACCGTCGGGCGGGGCCACGACGACGACCAGCGAGACGGCGCGGGAGGCGGCCATCGCGCGGACCGCGTGGATGAGCATGGGGGTGCCGCCCAGCGCGCGGAGCGCCTTGGGGGCACCCGGGCCGAGCCGTACACCACGGCCGGCGGCCGGGATCACGGCCGCCGTACGGGCTGCCGAAGGGGCGGCCGGCGGCGAAGGACGCGAATCGTCAGACATCGGTTCCTGTCAGGTTTGTGTGTTGCCCTGGCGTGGGTATGGCCTGGAGGAGTGCCGGGCGCGACGCGCTCGACCGGACCCTTCCGTGACGCTGGTCGAGCCGGCTGCCCGGGCCCGGCACGCCAAGCACCGGATCGTGAGTGATAACACATCCGGCGGTGAGGGCGCATTCGGTGCCCGGGTACGAACATGCCGCAGCGCCCGGCGACAGAAGAATCGTCATCGGGCACCGCGGCATTTCGATGTGCAGGGTTGCCAAGCAGAGTGCTGAGCGACAGGCTTCGCCTCAGGAGGCGAGAACCTCGTCGAGCAGGGCCTCGGCCTTGTCCTCGTTGGTGTTCTCCGCGAGAGCGAGTTCGCTCACCAGAATCTGGCGGGCCTTGGCGAGCATGCGCTTCTCACCAGCGGAGAGTCCACGCTCACGCTCACGACGCCACAGGTCACGCACCACTTCCGCGACCTTGATGACATCGCCCGAGGCGAGCTTCTCCAGGTTTGCCTTGTAACGACGGGACCAGTTCGTGGGCTCCTCGGCGTACGGTGCGCGCAGCACCTCGAAGACCCGGTCCAGCCCGTCCTGACCGACCACATCACGCACGCCGACGAACTCCGCATTGTCCGCTGGCACACGCACTGTCAGGTCACCCTGGGCGACCTTCAGCACCAAGTAGGTCTTGTCCACGCCTTTGATCTGGCGAGTTTCGATAGCCTCGATCAGCGCGGCCCCGTGATGGGGATAGACCACGGTGTCGCCAACCTTGAACGTCATGTGACAGGTACCCCTTCCGTGGCTATCCAGAGTAACACGGAAACTGCGGGTTCTGAATGGCGTTTTCGCAGGTCAGGGCATATCTCGGGGCTTGACAAGTCCAACAGGAACGTGCTTCGGACAGGGAGTGGAAGAAGGTATTCGCAGGTCGGAGCGGCTCTCCAGGCCGAGCGAAACGCGTACGTTACACACATCCGGAGCCTCCTCCAAGCGGCCGAACATCCCCATATGTCCGGTTCCATGTGATCGACTTCCGCTGCTCCGTTCGGCGGCCCGAGCCGGGTTCCGGTCGAATCCGGAATTGATCACCGGGCGTCCGGGTGAGTCTCCGGTGATCAATTCCGAGGTGGTCCGCACATTCCTTCACGGAAGATTTGCGCTGCCGCCCGGGGTTCTTATGTGAATGCCGGACGAGCATCCCGCCAATGTGACCCAGCCGTCACTTGTGACTCGGGTGCGATCACAGGTGCCGGGGGGTCGGGTGCGGCCGCGCTGGAACGGCTCGGTAACCTGAGGCCTGCTGACAGACACTTAGGGCGGCTTTATCGGCCGCTCCGCTCGAGTCAAGGAGTTGCCGCCGCCGTGAGCAGCAGCCTTCGACGCGGCGTCCTCGCCGCTGCCGCCATCGCGTTCTCTGTTGCCTCGCTCGCCGCGTGCGGTGCCGGCAACGACGCGCAGACCCTCGAGATCCAGCCGGACCACGCGGCGACGAGCGTAGGCAACATCAAGGTCCAGAACGCGATCGTGATCACGCAGCCCGACCTCGAGTCGACCGGCCCGGCCGCGATCTCCGCCACCTTCTTCAACTCCGGCAGCACCGCCGAGACGCTGGAGTCCATCACCCTCCCCGGCACCGGCGACAAGGCCGAGCTCAAGCCCGCCAAGGGCGGCAGCCTGAGCATCCCGGCCGGCGGCAGCCTGGTCCTGGGCGGCAAGGACAACGCCACGGCCGTGCTGCCGAGCGGTCGCGAGGCCGCCCAGGACGGCAACGCCCAGAAGGTCACCTTCACCTTCAGCAAGACCGGTGACGTGAGCCTGCGCGCGTTCGTCGTCCCCGCCGAGCACCACTTCACCGAGTGGGGCCCGACCGAGGTCCCGGCCGCGCCGGGCGGCTCGGCGTCCCCCTCCGGTTCGCCGTCGGGGAGCCCCTCCGGTTCGCCGGCCGGCACCGAGAGCCCCGCCGCGGGCGAGACGCCGGGCGGCCACGAGTCGCCGGGCACGCCGACCGACGCGGCCTCCGCGAGCACCTCGGCCGGTGCGGGCGCCGGGCACTGAGCCCCGTAGGACAGCCGTAGCGAAAGGGCGGGACCTCTCCCTGGAGAGGTCCCGCCCTTTCGTGTCGCTGTCGTGCTCGGCCGGCTTACGGCTCGAACTTGTAGCCCAGGCCACGGACCGTCACCAGGTAGCGCGGGGCGCCCGGGTCCGGCTCGATCTTGGCGCGCAGGCGCTTGACGTGGACGTCGAGGGTCTTGGTGTCACCGACGTAGTCGGCGCCCCAGACGCGGTCGATGAGCTGCATGCGGGTCAGCACGCGGCCGGCGTTGCGCAGCAGCATCTCCAGCAGGTCGAACTCCTTCAGCGGCAGGTCGATCTTGGTGCCACCGACGGTGACCACGTGCCGGTCGACGTCCATGCGGACCGGACCGGCCTCCAGCGCGGCCGGGGTCACCTCCTCCGGCTCACCTCTGCGGCGCAGCACGGCCCGGATACGGGCGACCAGCTCGCGCGAGGAGAAGGGCTTGGTGACGTAGTCGTCGGCCCCTATCTCCAGGCCGACGACCTTGTCGATCTCGCTGTCCTTGGCGGTCACCATGATGACGGGGACGTTGGAGCGGCCGCGCAGCTGGCGGCAGACCTCGGTGCCCGGCAGGCCGGGCAGCATCAGGTCGAGGAGGACGAGGTCGGCGCCGTTGCGCTCGAACTCGTCGAGTCCGTCGGGCCCGGTGGTCGCGACGGCGACCTCGAAGCCCTCCTTGCGGAGCATGTACGACAGGGCGTCGGAGAAGGACTCCTCGTCCTCGACGACGAGCACTCGGGTCACGGAAGGACCTCCGGGGCAGGAAGCGTTTCGTACGCGGTTGATTCGGGGGATGTGGGGGTGGACCGCCCGGCCTCTTCGTCGAGGCCCGCGCCTCCTGCGCGTTCCGATCGGGCGGACTGCTGATGTGCGCGGTCGCGGGCCGCACCGGCCTCCGGCAGCCGCAGGGTGAAGGTGGAGCCCTGGCCTTCGGCGCTCCACACCGTGACTTCCCCGCCGTGCGAGGCGGCCACGTGTTTCACGATGGCCAGCCCCAGTCCCGTACCACCGGTGGCGCGGGAGCGGGCCGGGTCGACACGGTAGAAGCGCTCGAAGATGCGCTCCTTGTCCTTGTCGGAGATGCCGATGCCCTGGTCGGTGACGGCGATCTCGATGTGTTCCCCACCGGGCGCGTTCACCCTGCGGGCCGCTATGCCGACTCGGGTGCGGGCGGGAGAGTAGTTGACCGCGTTCTCGACGAGGTTGCCGAGGGCGGCGGCGAGCTGGCCGCGGTTTCCCCAGACGTGCAGGTCGACGGTGCCGCCCTCCCGTCGCCCGCCACCCTGCTCGGGCCCTTCGGGCGCCCAGACATTAGAGGCCATGGTGATCTGCTTGGTGCCGGCCTGATGCCGGCAGCGGTCGATGGCCTCGGCGACGAGCTCGTCGACGCGGACCGGCTCGGCGTCCTCCAGCGGGTCGTCGTTCTGCACCCGCGACAGGTCGATGAGCTCCTGCACCAGGCTGGTGAGCCGGGTGGCCTCGATCTGCATGCGCCCGGCGAACCGCTCGACGGCCTCGGGGTCGTCGGAGGCGTCCATGACGGCCTCGGACAGCAGCGAGAGGGCGCCGACGGGCGTCTTCAGCTCATGGCTCACGTTGGCGACGAAGTCGCGCCGCACCGCCTCGATCCGGCGGGCCTCGGTGAGGTCCTCCACGAGCAGCAGCACCAGCCGGGAGCCGAGCGGCGCGACCCGCGCGGAGACGGCCAGGGCCTCCCCGCGACCGGTGCCGCGCCGCGGCAGGTCCAGCTCGACCTGGCGTATCTCCCCGTCGCGCCGGGTGTCCCGGGCCATCTGGAGCATCGGCTCGACGGCGAGCTTGCCGCCGCGGACCAGGCCGAGGGCGTACGCCGCCGAGCTGGCCTTGACGACGGCGTCCGCCTCGTCGAGCACGACGGCGGAGGATCTGAGGACCGACAGGACCGTGTCCACGCCCGGCGGGAGCACCGCGTCCGTGTGCAGGGAGCTACGGGTGGGGCGCTTCTGTTCGCGCTCGCTCCAGCGGAACGCCAGCATGGCGATGACGCCGGTGAGCACCCCGGCGATCGCAGCCGCTGCGGCGACCGCCGCGTTCACGTCCATGCACCCAGGTTAGGCATGGGTCGGGCACGGGCCACAGCCGTCGGGCTGCGAGCTGGAACACTCGTCGCCCAGAGTTCACCTTGGAGCCAGTACTGGTTCATTTGGGATGACGGAAACGGACGCGTACGGGCCGGAACGTGGGAGCGTGGGGTTCGGACCGTTGGTAATACGACGGTCGTACCGCTGGTAGTACAACGGTCGTACCACCGGTTGTTCGGTGGGCCCGGCCCTTGAACCCCCGACACAGACGCACGAGAGGGAAGCCTGATGCGGGACGCGTACCACGAGGAACTGGACTCGATCGGCGACGGTCTGGTGGAGATGGCCCGGCTGGTCGGCTCGGCGATCGGGCGCGCCACCACCGCCATGCTCGACTCCGACCTGAAGCTGGCGGAGAACGTCATCGAGGGCGACCAGAAGGTCGACGAGCTCCAGCACGACCTGGAGGCCCGGGCCATTGCCCTGCTGGCGCGGCAGCAGCCGGTGGCGACGGACCTGCGCATCGTCGTCACGTCGCTGCGTATGTCGGCCGACCTGGAGCGCTCGGGCGACCTGGCGCAGCACGTGGCGAAGCTCGCGCGCCTGCGCTACCCAAACCACGCGGTCCCGAGCGACCTGCACGCCACCATCCTGGAGATGGGCCAGCTCGCCCAGCGCCTGATGGCCAAGGCCGCCGAGGTGATCATCACCAAGGACGTCGACCTGGCGCTCCAGCTGGAGCAGGACGACGACGAGATGGACCTGCTGCACCGCACCCTCTTCCAGCACCTGATGGACGACCGCTGGAAGCACGGCATCGAGACGGCCGTGGACGTCACGCTGCTGGGCCGTTACTACGAGCGGTTCGCCGACCACGCGGTCTCGGTCGCCAAGCGGGTGGTGTACCTGGTGACGGGTGAGCACGCGGACGAGCTCCAGACGACGGACGTGCAGCCGGAGATCCAGGCGGTCACGGAGTCGGAAAGCGCCTGACTTCGGGCCTGGCAGGGCGTGAAAGGGCCGGGCGGGGATCGGCTGGGGCGCGTGGGCGCCTCAGTGCGCCGTTGATGCGCCCAGTGGAACGGGCATCCAATGGGCACAGGCACCAGCCTCGAGGAGGGACCCATGGCCGAATCCCCCAGCACCACGCCCGATCCCACGCAGGAGCGCGAGACCGAGCAGCCCGCCCAGATCAGGAACCTGCCCCTGGTCGCCGCGTGCGGCTGCGGCTCGGGCTGCGGCTGCGGGTGCCAGTCGGGCAGCCCCTGCCAGTGCGGCTGAGCCGGCACCTTCGTACGACCAGCAGGGCCCCGGTGGTTCGCTTCCGGGGCCCTGCGGCGTTGTGGTCGCCTCCGCGCCCGTACGGGCGGACCATGGAAGTACGCGGCACCTGTGCACCGCCGTACCGGCGTACCGCCGGGTGCTGGGAAGGAGGCACGACGTCATGGCCAAGTTCATGGATGTCCACCACAGCATGAAGGGCATCACGGCAGACCAACTGCGCGAGGCCCACAACGCGGACCTCGCCATAGAGGGAGACGAGAACGTCCACTTCGAGAGGGCCTGGGCGGACCCGGAGTCCGGCCTCGTCTACTGCCTCTCCGAGGCCCCCTCGGCCGAGGCGGTCCAGCGCATCCACGAACGCGCGGGGCACAAGGCGGACGAGATCCATCCGGTGCCGTTGACGGTCCAGTGAGGGAGCGGTGCGGTCGGCCGGTGTCAGGGGGCACTCCGGCAGGACTCGGATTCGACGGCGGCGTCCTCCAGTCGCTGCTCACCCCAGTCGCCGTTGCGGTTCATGGTCATGAACCGCCGGCCGTCCGCCGAAGCGAGGGTGCGGGTCGCGGAGCCGGGGATCATGCCGCCGTGGCCACAGGCCCAGCAGCCCTCCGCGAGCTTGAAGTGCCGTAGGCCCAGGCCGTGGACGTCCTGCGGGCCGCCATGGCCCTGCCCCCGTCGACGGGGACGGCGTCGAGCAGTTGCCGCTGCTGTGCGGGCGGCAGCAGGTCACCGCCATCGGGAACATCCCGGAAACGGATCAAGGGCCGGACGCGGAACGCTCCGGGACCTGCCCTAGGCCCCCGCAACTGGCTCAGCCGGCTCGGCGGGCTCAGTCGGCTCGGCCGACTCAGCCTCCTCCTCCGGCACCCGCCGCATCAACGCCCCGTACCCCAGCCCGGCCACCGTCCCGACCACCGCGCACAGCCCCCACAGCCACTCCGCCCCGAACCGATCGATGACGAAGCCGGACATCAGCGGGGCGACCAGGGCGGCGACGGACCAGGACATGGTGTACATCCCCTGGTAGCGCCCGCGTCCGTGGAGCGGGGACAGCCGGACGACCAGGCCGGTCTGCGTCGGGGCGTTGACGATCTCGGCCAGCGTCCACACGCACACCGTGAGGGCGATGACGCCGACCGACCCGGCGAAGGCGGTGAGTCCGAAGCCGTACCCCGCGAGGAGCGAGGAGATGACGAGCAGCCGACGGGGGTCGCGGTGCTCGATGAACCGCGTGACCGGGATCTGGAGCACGACGATCAGGACGCCGTTGACGGCGATCGCCATGCCGTACTCGGCCGGGGTGAACCCGGCCTCACCCATCGCCACCGGCAGCCCCACTGACGCCTGCTGGAAGATCAGCGCGACGAGGAAGGACAGCCCGACGACGCCCATGAAGCGTCCGTCGCGCAGCACCGTGCCGAGCCCGACGGAGTCGTCCCGCCCGGCCGTCCGCACCGTCTCGGCGGGCTTGGACTCGGGCAGCTTCAGGAAGACGACGATCGCGCAGACCATCGTCATCCCCGCCTCGATCAGGAACCCGGCGAGGTAGCTGACCTCGGCGATGAATCCGGCGGCCATGGAGGAGACGGCGAAACCGAGGTTGATGGCCCAGTAGTTGAGGGAGAAGGCGCGGATACGGTCCTCGGGCCGCACGATGTCCGCCATCATCGCCTGCACGGCGGGCCGGGACGCGTTGCTCGCCATGCCGACGAGGAACGCGACGCCGGCGATCGCGACCGGGTGGTGTACGAACCCCAGCAGCGCGACGGACACGGCGGTCGAGGCCTGCGCGATCAGCAGCGTCGGCCGCCGGCCCAGCCGGTCGGTCATCACGCCACCGCCCAGCGCGGAGATCACACCGCCGAGGCCGTGCAGGGCGGCGACCAGACCGGCGTACGTGGCGGAGTAGCCGCGGTCGAGCGTCAGGTACAACGCCATGAACGTGGCGACAAAGGCGCCGAGCCGGTTGACGAGGGTGCTGGTCCACAGCCACCAGAACTCGCGGGGCAGTCCGGAGACGGTCTCCCGGACGGCACGTCTGGCACGCACGGCGTACGGCATGGACGACATGGGCTCCCCCCAGGGCGCAAGGCTGTAAGTGACGCCGTGCAAGTGGCGCAGGATGTAAGTGGCGCATGCGGAATGCGCAAATTACAGAACCCCGGTTGACGGAGGCCACTCAATTAGCAGAACCCGTCAAACGTCCGCCTGCCGGGCAGCCACACGAACGGGCGAATGCGTGGATTACGCTCTGGGGCATGGCCGACGCACCGTACAAGCTGATCCTCCTCCGCCACGGCGAGAGCGAGTGGAACGAGAAGAACCTGTTCACCGGCTGGGTGGACGTCAACCTGACCGCGAAGGGCGAGAAGGAGGCGACGCGCGGCGGCGAGCTGCTGAAGGACGCCGGCCTGCTCCCCGACGTCGTGCACACGTCCCTCCAGAAGCGCGCCATCCGCACCGCGCAGCTCGCCCTGGAGTCCGCCGACCGCCTCTGGATCCCGGTCCACCGCAGCTGGCGCCTGAACGAGCGCCACTACGGCGCCCTCCAGGGCAAGGACAAGGCCCAGACGCTCGCCGAGTTCGGCGAGGAGCAGTTCATGCTGTGGCGCCGCTCCTACGACACCCCGCCGCCGGCGCTGGACCGTGACGCCGAGTACTCCCAGTTCTCCGACCCGCGCTACGCGACCCTCCCGCCGGAGCTGCGCCCGCAGACGGAGTGCCTCAAGGACGTCGTCGTCCGCATGCTCCCGTACTGGTTCGACGCCATCGTCCCCGACCTGCTGACCGGCCGCACGGTCCTGGTCGCCGCCCACGGCAACAGCCTGCGCGCCCTGGTCAAGCACCTGGACGGCATCTCCGACGAGGACATCGCGGGCCTGAACATCCCGACGGGCATCCCGCTGTCCTACGAACTCGACGCCGACTTCAAGCCGGTGAACCCGGGCGGGACGTACCTCGACCCGGAGGCGGCCGCGGCGGCTATCGAGGCGGTCAAGAACCAGGGGAAGAAGAAGTAAGCAGAGCTGATCAAGGCCCCTACCTGCGGTTTCTCCGCTGGCAGGGGCCTTGTTGCTGCGGTGGGGCCGCCTCTGGGCCGTCAGCTGCTTGATCGGGCCGTGCTCAGCGCTTGAGGAAGTCCGGCTCCGGCTGCTCCCTCGCTTCTGCTTGTGCTCCCACGTCATGCAGGGCCGTGACGGCTTCCTCAGCGTCTTCCTGAGGCACGCCGACGAGGATCAGGGCTGGGATCTGTGTTGCAAGGACCTTGCTGCGCCAGAGGCTTAGTCCCGTCAGTCGACGAACGACCTGAACGACGTCCAGCACACGGACGCCGAGGTCAGTGAGCACTACGTCATGGGGCACGTCGTCGCACACCAGCGAGACGTACTCGTCTGCCATCGCCACTCCCGCCCCTCTCCGTATCGGAGCGTACGAGTCCTCAACCGCCATGTCGCGTCGGTTTGGTTGCTTCGAAGATGAGGCCACGGCCTTACGAGTGCGCTCCTGGCTCGACGGCATGAGATGCGCGTACACGCGGAGTGTCAGGCCGGGGTCCGAGTGGCCGAGGTACTCGGCGAGGGCCTTGATGTCCTCCCCGGCGTCCAGGAGCACCGAGGCGTAGAAGTGGCGGAGGGCGTGCATGCCGTTCTCGCGGGACTCGGCATAGGACCCGCCCGGCTTCCGCTCGGGGATCACCCGCCGAGGCGAGCGCCCGCTTCCACACTTCTTCGTTGAGGGACGTCCGCCAGACGTGAACGCCTAGGAGCTGTCCGGGCGATCATGTGACCGCCTCGTGCCCGGGTCGTTGTGGTGGGCATGGGGCGGGGCGATCTGACAGATGACGAGTGGGA